>DATKFH010000036.1:0-160496 GCA_035511455.1 Candidatus Sulfotelmatobacter sp.
AGGCTCAAACGGTCAGGGATGTTTTGGACCGTGCGTGGGGCCAACGCCATCATTGCCCTCCGCTGCTGTAAGCTCAGCGGCAGATTCGAGGAGTATTGGGAGGCCCGAACAGCGTAAACCTCACTTTAAAGTCGTGCACCCTCCTCGCCGGACTCGCCGGCCGGCCTCGCCGGGTAAAATGCACGGTAATCTACAGAAGTCCCCATCCTTGCGCACCGAATGCGTAAGGATGGGGCACCCGCGGTCTGACTTTTGAAGCGGCGTAAGGATCCATCCGGGATGCCGCTCCGCCTCAGGAACAACGGTGCTTCGGATGACGCACGCGGATTCAGTTCACGCGACGGCTTTCCTCTTTGGGGTAGCAGACTGGGGTCTGGCGGCAGGCTTCGCCAGGAACTTGACCAGTTCAGCGTTCACTTCGTCGGCGTGCGTCCAGGCGATGTTGTGCGGGCCGTCTTTGATCACGACGAGTTCGGCGCCGTTGATCAACTTGGCAGTACGCTGTCCGGCGGCTGAGAACGGCACGATGCGATCTGCGTCGCCGTGAATGACCAGAGTGGGAATGTCAATCTTCGCTACATCGTTGCGGAAGTCTTCGTGCCAGGTCGGGACACAGGCGAGACTGGCGGTGGCCGAGGAGATCGCCGCCGTATTCCAACTTGCCTGTACCGCCTGCTCGCTGACGCGCTTTCCCAGATGAACATCGGTGTTGTAGAAATTCTTGAAGAATTCGGTGAAGAACGCGTAGCGATCGGCGACCACCGCTTTCTGAATGCCTTCGAATACCGCGCCGTCGACTCCCTCGGGGTTGTCGTCCCTCTTAAGCAGGTAGGGCGGAATGCCTCCGATGATGACGGCCTTGCTCACATCCTTCGACCCGTACTTTCCGATGTAGCGGGCGACTTCGCCGCCGCC
This sequence comes from Candidatus Sulfotelmatobacter sp., assembly GCA_035511455.1. Classification (GTDB taxonomy): domain Bacteria; phylum Acidobacteriota; class Terriglobia; order Terriglobales; family Acidobacteriaceae; genus Sulfotelmatobacter. The sequence continues at coordinate 916 of DATKFH010000036.1, forward strand.
CATGGAGAAGCCAACCAGAGTGAAGTCGCGGAGCTTCAAATGAGTGACGAGCTTGCGCAGATCTTCGGCGAAGGTATCGTAGTTATATCCGGTGGTCGGCTGGCTGGACTTTCCGAATCCGCGGCGGTCGTAGGCGATGACGCGGTAACCGTTGGCGAGGAGCACTGGGATCTGCTTCTCCCAAGATGAGCTGCTAAGAGGGTATCCGTGGATCAGGACGACGGGCTGACCTGCACCGTGGTCTTCGTAGTAGAGAGTGATGGAAGTGGAGTTTTCTTTTCCTACATCAAAGTGCGGCATGGAGACCTCCTTAGGAACTCTTGGGTTTCGCAAAGACGGAAGTTGGTGAAGTGTTGGCTGTGTGCTGTTGGAATAGATTGTAAACCGGCCGCTCGGGATTCACATGGGGCGCTTTTCACGGACAGAATCCCTACCCGGCCCCCGGCATAGACGTTGCAAGCAACGTCTCTACGAATGGATCCGTCCGGCTTGATGCGAGTCGAGCGTCGCTCGAGGGACAGCAGAACGCGGCGGCCCCCCACATAAACCTCTCCCTGCTAGACTCAAACGTTTGGAGGTGGCGCGTGCAGGGTGCCTATATTCTTTCGGCGGTGCGGACGCCGATCGGAAAGTTCGGCGGCTCGCTGGCTTCGCTGACCGCAGCGGATATGGGTGTGGTCGCGGCCAAGGCAGCGATGGAGCGGGCTGGAGTGCAGGCTTCCGAGGTTGAGGAGACTATCTTCGGCAACGCTCGACAGGCCGGAGGCGGCCCCAATCCGGCACGGCAGATTTCGGTGCGCAGCGGAGTGCCCGAGGAAGTTCCGGCGTTCACTGTAAACAAGGCATGTGCGTCGGGGATGAAGGCGATCACGCTGGCCTATCAGGCAATTGTGCTGGGAGAGTCGAGCTGCATTCTGGCAGGCGGCACCGAGTCAATGTCGCGGCTTCCTTATTATTTGGACGGCGCACGCTGGGGATATCGCTTGGGCAACCAGGAACTGGTGGATGGGATGTATCGCGACGGATTCTTCTGTCCGCTGGCGAAGATGGTGATGGGCGAAACCGCCGAGGTGCTGGCTGAGCAGTACAAGATCACGCGCGACGAACAGGATGAATACGCGCTGATGTCGCAGACGCGGGCGGCTCGGGCCATTGCAGCGGGGCGCTTTGAGGCGGAGATTGCGCCGGTGACGATCGAGGGGAAGAAGGGGACGTCGACGTTCGCCCGCGACGAGCATCCGTTTCCCGACGCAAGCCTCGAGAAGCTGGCGAAACTGCCTCCCGTATTTTCGAAAAGCGGAACCGTCAGTGCAGGCAATTCGTCCGGCATTACCGACGGAGCGGCGGCCGTTGTGGTAGCAAGCGAGCACTTCGTGAAGCAAAACAATTTGAAACCTCTGACACGGATTGCGGCGGTCGCGGCTGCTGGAGTGGATCCGCGCACGATGGGGATTGGGCCGGTTCCTGCGCTGCAGAAACTTCAGGACAAGAACAATCTCCGGCTGCACGATTTTGGGCTGATCGAGTTGAACGAGGCTTTTGCGGCCCAGGTGCTGGCGTGCGACCGGGCGCTCGGTTTCAACCGCGAGCGGCTGAATGTAAATGGGGGAGCGATCGCGCTCGGGCATCCGATTGGGTGCACCGGGACACGGATCACGGTGACACTGCTGCACGAGATGCTAAAGCGCAACACGAAACGCGGCGTGGCCACGCTGTGCGTCAGCGGCGGAATGGGGATGGCCCTGGCGCTGGAAAATGTCGTATGAGTTTGGAGCCGGGATTTCGGCTGGCAGTGGAGTCCGATGCCGATGTGCTTCTGGAATTCGTGCGTGCGTATTACGACTTCGACGGACATGGATTCGATCGCGAGAAGGCTCGCAAGGCGCTGACCGCGCTGCTGAGAGATGCTCAGTTCGGCCGCGCCTGGCTCATTCTGGATGGTGCATCGGCGGTCGGATACGTTGTGGTGTGTTTCGGTTACAGCCTGGAGTGGCTGGGTCGGGACGCGTTCGTCGACGAATTCTACCTGCAGGAGCAGTATCGCGGGCACGGATGGGGACAGAAAACGATGGCCTTTGTGGAGAACGCGGCGCGGGCGGAGGGCATTCGCACTCTTCATCTGGAGGTCGTGCGACAGAATGCGAAGGCGCTCGAGTTATACCGCAGGCTGGGATTCCGAGAGCATCACAGCACGTTCCTGTCGAAGTGGATCGCGGAAGATATTTCGAAGCCTCAGGGACGCAGCGGCCACTGATCTCCGGAGCCCGGCCAGGTTGCTATTTGCGCTACTTCGCGTTGGACGCAGGAGCGAGTTCTGCTATGCTTCCCCGCAAAGGAGATTCCTATGTTGCGAGCAGCTCTGCGCCACTTGGGCGCGCTTGCGTTCGGGCTGGCAGGCAGTGTGGTCCTGGCGCAGGAGTTTTCTGCCGACGTCTTGAACCAGAGACAAGACAACGCAGGCTTGAAAAAAATCTATGCGACAAAGGATAAGGTACGCTTCGAAGTCGAGGGGAAGAATGCCGCGATGGGACCCAGCGCATTAATCCTCGATGAAACGCAAAACAAGTACACCGTACTCATGGCGGAGCGGCACATGTACATGGACGCTCCGCAGATGATGGTACGGCCCTTGGTGAACAGGTTCTGGCGCGTGCAAGACGTGAATGACGCCTGCCCGCAGTGGAAGAAAACCGCCGAAGAGGCGGGGACGTACAAGAACTGGGGCAGTTGCACAAAGATCGGCAGCGACACAGTGAACGGGCGCAGCACGGTGGAGTACGAAGGGGTCTCAAACAAGGGAGAGAAGAGTCATATCTGGGTCGACACCAAGCTTCACTGCGTCATCAAGACGGATGGTGGCACGGGGGGCGGAATTGAACTAAGGAATATCCAGGAAGGATCGCAGCCCGCCAGCTTGTTCGAGATCCCGTCCGGCTATAGCAAGTTCGACATGGGCAGCATGATGCAGCGGCAGTAATGGAGCGATTCAATCGCAGCTCAACAGGCCTAAGCCGAGCGCAAGGTGTCCACTGGCGAGACCCGCGAGGTTTGTATGAGGGGCGAGCAGAATGTGAAGTCACAGAGCAAGCGACGCGGACGACTATCGACAGCTTCAACGAAGTGTTCAATCGACAAGACGCTGATGCGTTGGCAGCGCTTCTGACCGACGACACGGTCTTTGAGGATACGTCCCCTGCGCCGGACGGGCGGCGGATCGAGGGAAAGGCGGCGGTGGTGGAGTTCTGCGATGGTTGGCGCGTAATCCCGACGCGCGATTCGAGGGCGAAGAACTCATCGTAAGTGGGAATCGTGCCGTTGTGCAGTGGGTCTATCGCAAGATGCGCAACGGCCATCCCTGGGCACCTGCGCGGCGTTGACATTTTTAGCCTGCGCGACGGAAAAGTGGCCGCAAAGCTCACTTAGGCGAAAGGGTGAAGGCCAGGTTGCTGGGCGACGCAAAATCACCGGTGCAATCACCACGATTTCGCCGTCAGAGGCTGCTACGCAGATTGACCATCCAGATTGCGGAAGTCACGCCGCGTTGCGGCGTCGGAACCGGGCACACTATACTCAACCCAGCGGCCTCTTCAAAGCCTCCGGAGTAACCATGTCTTTATCCGCCGTAATCGTGGACGACGAGCAGTTGGCCCGCGATGAACTGGCTTTTCTGCTGAAGAATGACGGCGACGTGAATGTCGTGGCGCAGGGCAAAAACGGGCTGGAAGCCGTCAACCTCATCAAAGAGCACAATCCGGATCTGGTTTTTCTGGACGTTCAGATGCCCGGACTCGATGGCTTCGGAGTCATCAAGAAGCTGTTGGACAAGAAAGTCCCCCTTCCCAAGATTGTCTTTGCCACGGCCTTCGACCAGTATGCGGTGAAGGCGTTCGAGGTGAATGCGGTTGATTACCTGCTGAAACCATTCGACAAGAAACGGGTGGCGCAGTCGATTCAAAAGGCACGGGCCAAGCGGGAAGCCGGTGGTTTGCCGACAGAGAAAATCGATGCCCTGGTGAAAATGATCGAGTCCCAGAAGCAACCGGCGACGAAAGTTCTACTCAAAGCGCTGGGACGCATGTTGCTGGTGGACCAGAAAGACATCTGTTACGCATGGATCGAAGACGGGGTGATCACGGTGGTGACGGGGGGGCAGGCGGGCATCGAAGGACATTCGAATTGCCGGACGCTGGAGGAGCTTCTGGCGAGCCTAGACGCCAATCTCTTTTGGCGCGCGCACCGCTCCTACCTGGTGAACATCAACCGCATTCGTGAAGTCGTTCCCTGGTTCAAGAGCTCGTACCAATTGCGTATGGATGATAAAAAGCAGAGCGAGATTCCGGTCAGCCGGGCCCAGACCAAGCGCCTGCGGGAATTGTTCGGCCTTTGAGGTTTCCGTTTTCTTCCCGCTGTAATCGCTATTCAACTCGACCGGAACTCCACCAGCGCGTACATTCCAGGTTCGGACACCGAATGCCGGGCGAAGTTCTCAGCTCTTTCCACTGGGGCGAATAGATCGGTAATCAGCGTTCCTGTACATTCAATATCCGCGCAAAAATTAGTGCGCTCTTCTCAAAACCCTGGAGGACGGCTTGGACAAAGAGCCGTCCTCCACCTTTTCCGGGGGAGATCACACCGCCAGAGCCTCCAATTCGTTGCGATTGCGAATGACCAGCGTGGGACCATCCTGGCGAATCAACTGCTTTCTCTTGAGATCGCTTACACTTAAAAGACGAGTTACGGTCTCGCGGGACGCACCATGCGCTGCGCCATTTCCTCATGGCTGATGGAGGAATGGATACGCGATTCGACCTCTTCCGCCAACGCTCGGCGAGATTGCGACAGCAACAGTCGCGCCAGCTTGCCGGCGGAAGAGCGACTAAGCACGAGATCGTGGATATCACGATAAGCGGCGTGAAAACCGCGGCTGAGAAACTGGGCGGTGTGCAGACCAACCTCGGATTGGGACTGGATCAGTTCCAACAGGTGCCGCCGATCTACAAAGTTCAGTTGGCTGGGAGTGGCTGTTTCGGCGGTCGTTTCATAGCCCAGGCCGGAGATCGCAGCGCTAAGACCGAGGGCTTTGCCGGCTTCGGCGGTTTTGAGCATGAGAATCTTGCCTTCGCGCGGCGTGGTCGAAAGATTCACTCTGCCCGAACACAAGATAAACATGCCGCGCGGGCTCTGTCCCTCGACGAACAGAATTGCACCGGCCGGCAGAGTGCTTCTGTGGCTGATCAGTTTCAGCGACTCCAGAGCGGCTTGCGAAAGACCACAAGAAAAACCGGGACTGGTGTTGGCGCACTCCAGGCAGTTATCGACGATTTCGAGCCCATAAGGAGCGTTCATGTCATTCTCCGGGGGGAGGAGGAGCGTTTCGGTTTGCCGGGCAAGGTTGAGGCTGCAGCTAACACCGCACAGATGGTGGGAGCTGGCCAGCCAGGCACGGGCGTGAGCGCGGGTATCGCTGTGGGAGCCCTGGGCCGCGGCGATCAACTCCCAGGCTGCGCTCGATTCTGGGAGAACTATAATCGGGGAGTGGCCCGAGGGTGGGAAAGCAAATCGGTGGAAGCGCAGCAGGCCGAGGCAGGGGAACAGTCGAGCCCGCGCCGTCCAAAGATGAGCCGGGTGGAAGCCGCTCTCTTCCGGGAAAAAGAGAGTCTCCGTCTCTCTCGAGAGAAAGTGCTGCAGGAAATGGAAGCGAGTTCGAACCCGCGGCACCGAAAGCTCTTGCAGGACGCGCTCGCTGACCTGGATCAAAAGTTGGGCAAGCTGAGGGATTGAGAAGCGAGGTCACCCTTTTCCCCTCCGGGCCCTGACTCATCGAGGCCCACAGCAGAGCCTGCCGTATAATTGAGGTCTTTATGACCGCCTACGTTTACGTCTCTCTCAAGAAAAGCGTTCTCGATCCCCAGGGCAAGACGATTCAAGGTGCACTCAAGAAGATGGGCTACAAAGGTCTGGAGAGTGTTCGCCAGGGGAAGTACTTCGAGCTGACCCTCGATGGCGGGCTCGCGCGCGAAGAAGCGCAGGCCGAAGTCGAGCGAATTGCCCGCGAAGTCCTGACCAACCCGGTGATTGAAGAGTTCCGTTTCTCGATGGCGGAGTAGAGCGCACCGCGATCCCCAGAGGTTTCTCCATGTGTGGCATTGTCGGTTACGTCGGCAAGAAGAGTGTCGTTCCGATCATCATCGATGGTCTGAGGCGGCTCGAGTACCGCGGCTATGACTCGGCGGGTATCGCGGTCGGTGGCAATGGCGACGGACTGCAGATCCGGCGCGCCGAAGGCAAACTCCAGAACCTTGAAGAAGCCATTCGCCAGAGGCCGCTTCATGGCACTTATGGCATCGGCCACACCCGCTGGGCCACGCATGGGCGCCCGACCGAAGAGAATGCGCATCCTCACCGGGACTGTACTGGCAAGATCGTCGTCGTGCACAACGGAATCGTCGAGAACTATCTCAGTTTGAAGAAGAAGCTGATCGAGGAAGGGCACAAATTCACGACCGAAACCGATACAGAAATCATCGCCCACCTGGTAGAGAAATACTCTGAGTCGGGAAATGGCAAGCGCCCGTCGCTGGAAGAGGCCTTGCGGCAAACGGTGAAACAACTCAGCGGCGTGTTTGCGCTGGCGGTGATCTCGACCGATGATCCCAACAAGATCGTGGCGGCGCGGAATGGACCTCCGGCCGTGATTGGCCTGGGGAATGACGAATACTTCGTGGCCTCGGATGTGCCGGCGATTCTCTATCACACGCGCGACATTTTCTTTCTGGCCGATGGTGATATGGCGGTCGTGACTCCCGATGGAGTGCAACTCTCCGACTTTTCGGGAAAGCCGATCCAGCGGCAGGTGCAGCATGTGACCTGGGACCCGATCATGGCGGAAAAGGGCGGGTTCAAGCATTTCATGCTCAAGGAAATCTATGAGCAGCCGCGCGCGGTGCGGGACACAACGCTGGGCAGGGTTTCGCAGGATACGGGGCAGATCTTCCTCGATGAGATGCAGGTGAGCGAGGCGGAGTTTCGGGCCGCGACCAAGATCAACATTATTGCCTGCGGGACGAGTTGGCATGCCGGGCTGGCTGGCAAATTCATGATTGAGACGCTGGCGCGGGTTCCGGCGGAGGTGGATTACGCCAGCGAATGGCGATATCGTAATCCGATTGTCGATCCGGACACGATCACGCTGGTGATTTCTCAGTCGGGCGAGACGGCCGACACGATCGCAGCGCAGCGCGAAGCGAAGTCGCGCGGATCAAAGACGCTCGCGATCTGCAACGTTGTAGGATCGATGATCACGCGCGAGGCCGCCGGGACGATCTATACGCATGCCGGGCCGGAGATCGGGGTGGCGTCGACCAAGGCATTTACCGGGCAACTCACGGCCTTGTACATCTTCGCGATGTATCTCGCGCAGGTGCGCGGGACGATGGGTCCGGAGCAGGCGCGCACTGCGATGCAGGAACTGACCCGCATTCCGGCCAAACTCGAGAATATTCTGACTCATGATGAGGCCTGCGACGAACTGGCCAAACGCTACCAGAAGGTGCATGACTTCCTGTTTCTGGGGCGTGGGATTCATTATCCGATCGCGCTCGAAGGCGCGCTCAAGCTGAAGGAAATTTCCTACATTCACGCCGAGGGTTATCCGGCGGGCGAGATGAAGCACGGACCTAACGCCCTGATCGATGAGAACCTGCCAGTGGTGATCATTGCGACGAGGGACGCGAATAATCCCGGGTCGGCGCTGCGCTACGAAAAGACAATTTCCAATCTCAAGGAAGTGAAGGCCCGCTCGGGAGTAGTCATCGCGCTCGCGACGGAAGGGGACGAGGAGATCAAGGAAGCGGCCGATCACGTTCTGTACATTCCGCCGGCGCCGGAAGAGTTGTCGCCGATCCTGGAGATCGTTCCACTGCAGTTGCTGGCCTATCACATCTCAGTGCGTCGTGGCTGCGACGTGGATCAGCCGCGGAATCTGGCAAAGTCGGTGACGGTGGAATGAAGTTAGCAGCAGTGATATGTCGGCGCGCTCCACATCCGTGCGCGCAAAATCCTGGCCCTTGAAGAGCAACGTTCGTCCATTTCCTTTGCTAGCGCGTAGGCGAAGCAATCCCAAAAGTTAAGCCCGGTCTTGTGCCTGCCTTTGCCGAAATCACGATATGCCACTCTACCATCACGGTCTACCATTACCACGGGCCTCTCCCCTTGGGAGTAATGGCATTCAGTGCGGTCTGCAGCCGCCACAAAGCGGCGCCGAGAAGACCGAGCGCCGAGGCCCAGACGACAAACACGGAGTCGATAATCCATCGCGGCGCTGCTCCGACTCGCCGCAACAAAAACGGCAGGAAATTCCACGTTGTGATGTGCACGTAATCCCACTGGTCGTAGCTCATTTCGTCGGTGTTGAGTCCCCAAGCGTCCATTTTGCCGAGGGCGAAAGCGGCGATGTTTTTGAAGCGCAACGCGATCACGAATGTGGGATGGCCCAACGACTCCATCTGGTAGATCTCGAGTGGCAGCCAGAAGGCCAGCGATGCAGTCTGGATGATCAGGCTGGCAGCGATCAGGACCAGGGCGCCGAGCCAGACCACTTTGTTCAAGTTCTCCCGATAGCGCAGAAGCAAGGGGGCCGCGAGAAACGCGACGAGTTCCACGGCAGTTGAGACGTAACGATCTCCCCACGCGAAGTCCCCCGCCCAGTAGGTGTAGCGCGCATAGAAGCTGATGTACCCGATCAGGAGGAGCAGCGCCGTCACTGCATAAGCCCGAACTTCGACGTTCAGACGCTTCCACAACATCACGAGGAGTATGAGGGCGAGCAGGAGAAGTGGGTCAAAGAGAAAGATCGATTTCTCCGGCTTGAAGAGCGCGCCGAGCAAACCTTCATGAAAGGGCGTGCTCCACGGGAAGTTCGCAGGTAGAGACGGGTCCTCGAGGCGCTGCTCTTTGGCAAAAAGGGAGACGTAGGTGTTGGTGAACGATCCGAAGCGGTAAAACTGGTAGACGCGATCGGCCGCCAGGAAGAAGGCGTAGACGGGCGCAGCGACCTTGGAGTACTCGAGGAACCGTTGCCACAATTGTCGCCAGGATGCCCGCTCAAACCACAGCACTGCCAGCAGAAAAATCCCTCCCGCAATCAGGTCGAGCCCCGTGGTAAGGCGGGTCAGCAGATTGAGTCCGAGCGCTGCGGAGCCAACGAACAGCGCACGGCGGTTGCCGGTCCGCAACCACTCGTACTGGAATGAGAATCCGACCAGCGTCAGCAGCATGATGTAGTTGTTCTCCATCATGTTCTGGGTGTAGTGCAGGTGCGTGGTCGAGAACATCAAGGCCACTACGCCGGCGACGGATTCTTTCACGCTGAAGAGCAACTGGCGGAGCAGGCGAAAGGCGATGATCGCCGTCAACACGTTGACCAAAATGTTGGTGCTGTAGCTCACCACGATGCTGCGCACGGCGGGGTCATCTTCGTAGTCAGCGAAGACGTGGCGGCGGGCGATCCAGGTGGCTACCAAATCGGCCGGCAGCATCAAGAGAGATTGGCCGATGCCATACCAGCTATAAAGTTGGCCGCCGCGGCCGTGCAGGCCGAACTCAGGATACTCGCTGGGAAATACTTGCGGCTGAGAGGTCCAGATCCAGTGGGTAGTTTGCAGTCGATGCATGCTATCGGCGGTGCCGAGTTCGCCGGATTGCACGACGAACGCGAGCAGGCCCGCCGTGAGGCACAAGAGAACTAGAGGGTCCCGCAGCCAGCGGGCCAAGCGTGAGGTCATCGCTTTGCATGGTAATACAGAGACCGCTCTGCCTTCGCATTTCCCCACTTAGGCCCAAATTCATCATCATTTAACTTGCCCTCATTCGGCTCAGCGCAACAATAGATTCAATACTTGACCGAAGGCGGAAGGATTGGTTCAAATCCTTCTATATATCCCTCATGCTCAACGAGCTCGCCCGAGCTCGAGAATGGAGTTCCCTCATGACAATCGATCGCAGAAAATTTCTTGCTCGCGTTGTGGGTGCCTGCGGTGCTGTGGCCGCAGGATCGATGGCCGGCCTTAACCCGGCCAAACTGTTTGCCGGAGCCGCCGGAGAACAGTCCGAACAGGTTTCATCGGCCGAGCTGCGGTCGCCCGCTCAGTCGGGCATTGAACACATCGTGGTAGTAACGATGGAAAATCGGAGCTTCGATCACTTCTTTGGATGGATGAGCTGGGCCAACGGAAAACAGTCTGGACTGCAGTACAAGGATCCGGGCGGCACATTCCACCCGACTCATCGCTTGGCTCCCGACTTCACAGGCTGCCCACAGGCTGATCCCGACCACTCCTACAACGGCGCGCGTGTTGAGTACGACCATGGGTTGATGGATGGCTTCCTGCTCGATACCGCCAACGACGAGTTCTCGATCGGGTACTACACGGCGGCGGACATTCCCTTTTATGCGGCGCTGGCGAAGAACTACACGACGCTTAGCCGCTATTTCCCGTCCATCCTCGGGCCGACATTCCCGAATCGCTTGTTTATTCATGCGGCGCAGACGGACAGGCTCGACGATTCTGTCAGCTTGACCAGCTTGCCCACGATTTGGGACAAACTTGATGCTGCCGGAATCAGCCACAAGTATTACTTCAACAATGTTTCCTTCCTTGCATTGTGGGGGCTGAAGTACATTTTTATTTCCGACTCCTATTCGAACTTTCTTTCCGACGCCGCCAACGGGACGCTGCCGGCTGTCTCCTTCGTCGACCCGATCTATACGGTGCTGGACGACGGAACGGGCAATGATGACCATCCGCACGCGGACATCCGCTACGGGGACCACTTCCTATCGCAGACGTTTCGGGCGGTGGCGCACGGTCCCGCGTGGAAGAACACGGTGTTCGTCGTCAACTTCGACGAATGGGGCGGATTCTTCGAGCATGTTCCGCCACCTCGAGCGGCGGCGCCTAACAGCGTGGATCCAGATCTGGTCAACGGCAAGGCATTGCTGGGATTTCGCGTACCGACCGTGATCGCTTCACCATTCACGGCTGGGAATCCGAGCAATCCACGGGTCGTCGGCACCACGTTCGATCACACTTCCATTCTGAAGCTGATCGAGTGGAGGTGGGGACTGTCACCGTTGACGACACGCGACGCATCGACAGACGTAGGAAACATCGTCACCGCGCTCAACCTGACGAAACCGCGGACACAGGTGCCGGCCCTGCCCAATCCCGCCAAGCCGCAGACGAGTCCTTGCTTCGGTCTTCTGCCCGGAGCGGCGTCGTCGTCTCAAAGCCGGTCTTCGATGGGTCGTTTGGCACAGTCTGATCTAATGCAAGGGTGGAAGCGGTAAGGGCCATCGAGCGCAAGGGTCAGGGCCCAGCCGATGCGATTGCTGGCTACTGACCCTGCGCCTGAAGCCGAACCCTACATCTCCGCAGGCGGCGAGAAAAACGGGATGGTTCTCCAACGGCCGCGATAGAATTGCCGGGAAACCATGGCCGAGTGTTCAATCTGCGGGACCGCGTTATCAACTGGGGTTCGTTTCTGTTCACTTTGCGGGACGCCGGTGGCCAATACCGACGATCTGGCCACGATCGACGTCCCGGCATCGCCTAAGCCACCTCGAACGCCGTCCGGGTGGTCGTCGCGGACCTCAGGCGACCCCGAGTTCCTCAGCGAAGGACGATTTCTGCCCGGGCGTCTGATCGTGGGACGTTATCGCATCATCGCTCTGCTGGGAAGAGGCGGCATGGGCGAGGTCTACCGGGCCGACGATCTGACCCTGGGCCAAGCGGTGGCGATGAAGTTCCTGCCGGATGAGGCCACGCGCGACGAAGGGTTGCTGGAGCGCTTCCGCAACGAAGTGCGCATCGCGCGGCGGGTGTCGCACCCCAACGTTTGCCGCGTGTATGACGTGGGGGACGTTGATGGTCAGACGTTCTTCACCATGGAGTATGTCGACGGCGAAGATCTGGCTTCGCTGCTGCGGCGCATTGGGCGGCTTCCTCAGGATAAAGCGCTGGAGATTGCGCGGCAACTTTGCGCGGGGCTCTCGGCGGCTCATAGCAAGGGAGTGCTGCATCGCGATCTTAAGCCGGCCAACATCATGCTCGACGGACGCGGGCAAGTGGTCATCACCGATTTCGGTCTGGCGGGATTGGCGGACAACATTCGCGGACCGGAGGTGCGCAGCGGAACTCCGGCGTATATGGCGCCGGAGCAGATTGCCGGCAAAGAAGTCAGCCAGCGCAGCGACATTTATGCGCTCGGGTTGGTGCTCTACGAAGTGTTCACGGGCAAGCGGGCGTTTGCGGAAAAACCGGCGGGCGTTCTGCACGCACACTCAGACCGTACTCCCAGCCCTCCCTCCTCGGTTGTGAAGGATCTGGATCCGATTATCGAGAAGGTGATTCTGCGCTGCTTGGAGACGGAGCCTTCGGCGCGTCCGGCCAATGTGCTAGCAGTGGCGGCGGCGCTGCCCGGCGGCGATCCGCTGGCGGCGGCGCTGGCGGCGGGCGAAACCCCGTCGCCGCAGGTAGTAGCCGCGGCGGGAGAAACGGCGGGCCTTCGGCCGGGAATTGCGGTGGCGTGCCTGGTCGCGGTTCTGATCGGAATGGGGTTAGGGACATACTTAACGGTTCGGTACGGCGCGCTCGAGAAGATACACCCCGAACAGCCGCCTGAGGTGCTCGCGCAGCGAGCGCGGCAGATCCTGGAGCAGGTGGGATATCCCCAAAAACCTGCAGACCGCGCTTTTGGCTTCGATTACGACACAAATCTCAGGGACTTCCTCGAGAAGGAAAAGGCCGCGCCGAACTGGGATGAAGTCATGGCTGGGCGTCCCACCATGCTGGAGTTCTGGTACCGTCAAAGTCCCAAGTTGATGGCGGCCCACGAATATCGGGACTTTTTGCTGGTTCCGGGGATCATCGCGGAGGAAGATCCTCCAACCACGTTGTCTGGGATGATCAATTTGAAGATCGATGCCAAGGGAAGGCTGATCTACCTGCAGGCAATTCCGCCTCAAAAAGAGAGCGCGACGGCGCAAACGACGACGCCGGATTGGAGGCCCTTGTTCGCGGCCGCCGAGTTGGAGGAGTCAAAGCTGCAAACGTCATCTCCGGAATGGACTCCGCTGGGAGCCGCTGACGCGCGGGCAGCGTGGACCGGTCTGTGGCCGGGATCGACGCGGCGGCTGAGGGTGGAAGCGGCGGCCTGGCATGGCAAACCTGTGTTCTTCGCGATGATCGGCGAGTGGAACAAACCCTGGCGCATGGTTGCCCCCGAGACCACGGACGACAAGAAGAGCCGCCTGAGCCAGATCATCGGAGTTTTGTTGCTGACTGCCCTGCTGGCGGCAGGAGGCTGGCTCGCCCGGCGTAACTACCGCCAGGGCCGCGCCGACCTCGACGGCGCGCTCCGGCTGGCGGCCGTAATGTTTGTGCTGGAAATACTGCTGTGGTTGTCCCGGTCGCATTTCGTGCCCGGCCTTGAGACGTTTGGGTTCATGCTGTGGGCCATTTCTTCCGGCCTGTCTTGGGGGTGCATTATGTGGATGCTCTACCTGGCAGTCGAGCCCTGGATTCGGCGGCGCTGGCCCCATGCCATCATTTCGTGGAGCCGGCTGCTTTCAGGACAGCTGCGCGATCCGCTGGTGGGGCGCGATATTTTGCTGGGGGTTACCTTCGGCGTTCTCTGGATCCTGATTTTCGAGTTTACCTATATTCCTCTCGCCCACATGGGCGCTGCTCCGCAGTTGAATTCCACTGCTTATCTGCTCGGAGGGCGGCAGGCGTTCGGCCAGTGGCTGATGCAGGTTCCCTCTTCCATCGTGGGAACCCTGCAGTTCTTCTTCCTGCTCTTGGGCCTGAAGGTGCTGCTGCGCAACGACTGGCTCGCCGCGATTGCCTTCGTGGGGTTGTTTGTCGGGTTGCGATCGCTGCAGAGCACGCACCTGGCAGTGGATCTTCCGGCGCTGATACTGGTCTATGGGGTGTTGGTCCTGATTGTCTTTCGATTTGGGCTGGTACCGCTCGCGTGTGCGGCGTTCACCGTCGATATGCTGTCCGGTGTGCCGTTTACCGCCGACTTCTCGGCCTGGTACATGGGCACAACGCTGTTGGCCCTGCTGAGCGTGGTGGCGTTGGCGGGTTGGGGCTTCTACCACTCGCTGGGCGGGGAGCCGGTGTGGAAGCTGGAGATGGAGTAGCCGTTCGCAGTTGTCGGCTCTCCGTTGTCCCGTCTCAGGTCATTCTTCGGCACCTTGGCGGCCCGTTTACAGTCGTCTCCAAAGGCCGGCATTCAAAACAGGTCGATGATTACCCCGCGGGCGGAGGCAGCAGCGAGGCGGCGTCACGTGTAATCAGGGTGGCGCCGAGTTTTTCGGCGTGCGCAATATAGGCCGCATCGTAGACCGACAAATTATGCCTGAACCGCCAAATATATGACAGGAAAACGAAGTGAGGATAGCGGGTTACACGCGGACTCAGTAAATCCTGAAGCGCCTGATCGGCGCGCTGCGCGGAAACTGCAGCTTCCCGCACCAGTCGCCGCAGGACCTGGGCCACCTCAAGGTCCAGAAGGTGCGGCGCATGAAGAGATTCGCCGCGCAAGTAAATTCGATTTTCAATTGGTTGTCCCGCGGCAGTCTGAAGAAGCCAGTCAATCGCCGCCGATAGGTCCAGGACGATCACCGCGCCTCGCGCTCTTCTCTCACCAAGGGTGCGGTGTCCAGCGAGAGCGGAACCGCCGTGCGGGTTCGCAGTCGTTCACGTAATTCCGCCAGCGTCGGCCGCTCCGCAATCTCCTTAATCTCCGTGAGCAGATAGTCCGACAGGGACATGCCGGCCATGGCGGCACGGGCTTTCAGGGTGCGATGCAGGGCATCCGGCAGGGCGAGGTGAGGACCGAGACTCCCTCGCCTTCTTAAGGTTGGTTTCCATGTCGGGCGTGGTGGATGTCCTGCGATACATAAACACCGGGAACAGGACAAAAACGAGTGCATACCCGGAGAGTTCGGCCCAATCGGCGAACCTGTGCTGGACGAGCTTGTGAAGCCACAAAGCCAGCACGACGCCGCTGATCAGCACCATGGTTTCGGCGGTGACGATGTAAAAGAACGCGACCATTGCAACAGATCGACCTCGACCAGATCTGGCATGTTGTTGTGGACCTAGGGAAGCCAAAGTTGATGACTTTCGAGTTCCCGGGCTTCGTTAGTAGGCAGAGTCCAGCATGCGCTGGTACACCAGCAAATCCCAGCATCCAAAGCAGGCTCAAGCCGACGGCGCTCGCGAGGCCCCGGCAATTGGATTGTCGGTTGTTGAAGTGGCGATCGATCAGACCCAGTTCGCCGTAGATGTTCTACACCGAGGTGTGTTCGTTGTTACCTGGGTACTACCCCGGTATCTCCGTTCCTGTCGTGCCCGCCGAAGTGTAGCACGAGTTTTCTAGAGCAACCGGGAGGCGCTCCACAAGAACAGCCCGTCGAATCTCTGGTCGCACTACTCGCATCTAAAACTTGACAGTGATTCACTCAAGTCCTATCATGTGGTTGATATAAAAGCACTTCACGGCAATAATTTGTTGCTGGTAAAGGACTTATCAAGTTTAGGAGGATGCGTTTTATGGGCAAGATTATTGGAATTGACTTGGGCACCACCAACTCCTGTGTGGCGGTGATGGAAGGTGGCGAGCCGAAAGTCATAGCTAATGAAGAAGGAGGGCGGACGACGCCTTCCGTAGTCGGCTTCACCAAGACCGGCGAGCGGCTCGTGGGGCAGGTGGCCAAGAGGCAGGCCATCACCAATCCCGAGAACACCGTGTATTCGATCAAGCGGTTCATGGGACGCCGCTATGACGAGGTTCAGGAAGAGATCAAGATGGTGCCATACAAGGTGGTCAAGTCGGGCGACCACGTGGCTATCCTGGCGCAGGGGAAGGAATATACGCCTCCCCAGGTCTCGGCCATGATTCTGCAGAAGTTGAAGAAGGCTGCGGAAGATTATCTGGGCGAGAAGGTGACGGACGCGGTGATTACGGTTCCGGCTTACTTCAACGATGCTCAGCGGCAGGCGACCAAAGATGCCGGGCAGATCGCCGGCCTCGAAGTGAAGCGCATCATCAACGAGCCCACGGCGGCCGCGCTCGCCTACGGCCTCGACAAGGGTAAGGACGAGACCATCGCTGTGTATGACTTCGGCGGCGGAACGTTCGATATCTCGATCCTGGAAGTCGGCGAAGGCGTCATTGAGGTCAAGGCCACCAACGGCGACACGCACTTGGGCGGCGACAACCTCGACCAGCGCATTGTGGACTGGCTGATTGACGAGTTCAAGAAAGACGAAGGCCTCGACCTGCGGGGCAAGGGCAATGAAATGGCCCTGCAGCGTCTGCGCGATGCGGCCGAGCGGGCCAAGATTGAGCTCTCGACTACGATGGAAACCGAGATCAACCTGCCGTTCATTACCGCCGATGCCACTGGGCCAAAGCATCTGGTGAAAAAGTTGACGCGGGCGAAGCTCGAAGGGATGGTGGAGGACATCATCCAGCGATCGGCAGGACCGTGCAAGCAGTGCCTGAAGGATGCGGGTATCGATGCTGGCAAGATCAATGAAGTCGTGCTTGTCGGCGGGCAAACGCGTATGCCGCGCATCCAGGCGCTGGTGAAGGAGTTGTTCGGGCGCGAAGGCCACAAGGGTGTGAATCCGGACGAAGTGGTCGCGGTAGGCGCGGCGATTCAGGGTGGCGTGCTGGGCGGCGAGGTGAAAGATCTGCTGCTGCTCGACGTGACTCCGCTCTCGCTGTCGATTGAGACGCTGGGCGGCGTCGCGACGCCGATGATCCCGCGCAACACCACGATTCCGACCAAGAAGACGGAGACGTTCTCGACCGCGGCCGACAGCCAGACCTCAGTTGAAGTGCACGTGCTGCAGGGCGAGCGGCCAATGGCGGCGCAGAACCGGACGCTGGGCAAGTTCCACCTGACTGGGATTCCGCCGGCTCCGCGCGGCGTGCCGCAGATCGAGGTGACGTTCGATATCGACGCCAACGGCATCCTGAACGTGACCGCAAAGGATATGGCCACGCAGAAGGACCAGAAGATCACCATAACCTCGTCGTCTGGTCTTTCAAAGGAAGAAGTCGAGCGCATGGCGAAGGAAGCCGATGCCCACGCGGCCGAGGACAAAGCGCAGCGCGACTCGATCGAGGCCAAGAACCAGCTCGACAGCATGGTCTACAACATCGAGAAGATGCTGCGCGAGTCGGGCGACAAGATATCGGGCTCCGAGCGTGGCGACGTGGAAAACGCGGTCGCCGACGCCAAGAAGGCGCTGGAGTCGAACGACAAGGCGCAGATGGACAAGGCGCGCGAGAAGTTGACCCAGGCGTCGCACAAGCTGGCCGAGCAGATGTACAAGGCGGCACAAGCGCAACCGGGCCCGGGCGCCGGGCCAACGCCGGGTGCGAGCCCGGGTGGCGATCACGGTGGCGATGGTCAGGCCAAGAAGAAGGATGAAGGCGTGATCGACGCTGAGTACGTGGACGTAGAGGACAAGAAGTAAGCAAGACGTGGCCACGGATTGACGCGGATCC
The DNA here is from genome assembly GCA_035511455.1 of Candidatus Sulfotelmatobacter sp. GTDB lineage: Bacteria > Acidobacteriota > Terriglobia > Terriglobales > Acidobacteriaceae > Sulfotelmatobacter. Next base: position 18,508 of record DATKFH010000036.1, read on the forward strand.
GTGAAGATCCGTGAGATCCGTGGCCAGTTTCTTAGGGGGAGTCGAAGTGGATTTTCAGGTCAATGGGGAAACGTATTTCTTGAGCCTCGCCGAGGACGAGGCGCGGTGGCTCGTTTTTGTGTCCACGCCCAACGGAGCGCGGCCGATCCCGGTTTACGTGGATGTGCCGGAGGTCGAGGATTTGACGTTGGTGGTCGAAGACAAGCAGAAGCGGGAAATTCCAAACTAAATTCTGTTCGCCAGTTTTGCAGTTTCAGATGCTCTAGATGCCCACTACTTCCAAGAAGGACTACTACGAGATTCTCGGCGTAAAGAAATCCGCCTCGGCGGAGGACATCCGCAAGGCGTTCCGCAAGCTAGCGCGCAAGTATCATCCGGACGTCAACCCGGGGGACAAGGCAGCCGAGGAGAAGTTCAAGGCGCTCTCGGAAGCCAACGACGTTCTCAGCGATCCCAAGAAACGCAAAATTTACGACCAGGTCGGGTTTTACTCCGACAACATTGATCCGGCGACAGCAGAGGCGTATGCGCGGGCCGGGGGCGGCGCGGGCGGAAACGCAGGCTCTCCCGGAGGATTTCCCGGCGGGGCCGGTGGGGGACAAGGCGCTCCCTTCGATTTCGGCGGGTTCGATTTTTCCGACCTGGTCGACAGTGCGGGCCGTGGCCGAAAGAGCAGCGGCAGTGGCGGCAGCTTTCGCGACATTTTTGGATCGATCTTCGGGGGCGGGCACGGCGCAGCGCCGGCCGAGGAAGGCCCCGAGCCGGGGGCCGATCTCGAATATCAGGTCAACGTTCCTTTTTGGACGGCGATTCGGGGCGGCGTGATGCGGCTGAACATTTCGCGGCAAGACATCTGTTCCCAGTGCCACGGGCAGGGGTTTCTTGAGTCGCCCGGCAAATGCCCGGAGTGCGGCGGAACCGGGCAGATCACCCAGACCGGCGGGCGGATGAAGTTCAACGTGCAGTGTCCGCGATGCCATGGGACCGGAAAGAACCTTGCGACCTGCCCGACCTGTCACGGCGAAGGCACGGTGACGAAAACCGAACCGCTGGAGGTCCGGATCAAGGCCGGCACGCGGGACGGACAGCGCATTCGATTGCCCGGCAAGGGCAATGCCGGGGCCCACGGCGGAGCGCCAGGCGACCTTTACGCGATCATCCGGACCGGGGAGCACCCGATTTTCCGGCGCGATGGCGATGACATCTACCTGACCGTGCCCGTAAGCTCGACCGAGGCGGCTCTCGGAGCCAAGATCGAAGTGCCGACCATTGATGGAAGAGCGCTGTTGAAGATTCCTCCGGGAACTCAGTCGGGCCAGAAGCTGCGGCTGCGGGAGAAAGGCGTGCCCTCCGCAACCAAGGACGGCGTGCGCGGAGATGAAATCGTGGAGATCACCGTCACCGTGTCCATGCCGCGCGACGAGCGCACCAAAGAGCTGCTGCGGGAACTGGCCAAGCTGAATCCGGAGGACCCGCGGGCGGAGCTGTGGAGCAAGGTCTAGGACTTCCTGGTTCCCCCTGTGTACCTCTGTGCCCCCTGTGGTGATCTTTCCCTTCCCAATTTGAACCGACGAAAGCTTTCACCACAGAGGTCACAGAGGTCAGCACAGAGGAATTGTGATATGCATTCGATATGGCACTCCTGTACGCTCTCATACACGTCGCGTTAATGAGATTAGGGGTGCCGTGGTGAATGCCGCCATGAAAATCCATTCCGTCCTCGGCCCAGGTTTACTTGAGAGCGCCTCCACTTGCGCGACGGGATCAAACGCATGGTCGATGGCAGGGATTGGGAAAAGTAACCCTGTTCCTCCGTGCCCTCTGTGGTGATGGTTTTCTTGCCAAACAACGGCGGATACTAAGGGCCGCCCACACTCCCAGGGCGGGGAGCAGCCCTCTTTTGCTCACTTCTTCGGCCTAGGATCGTCCGCCGGATTGATGTAGTTGAACTTCACCGGCGACATGCCGTGAATCTGGATGACGGTCTCCCCGGATGCGGCGGCATAATGGTGCATCGTCGGATCCAGGTAGGCGAAACTGCCGGGCGCGAAGCTCATCATCTTGCTTGCGTCGAACTGGTCCCCCATGCCGACTTTCAGCGTGCCGGAGAGCACCGTAACGTTCTCTCGGTGCGGATGCGTATGCGGCGCGACCTTGTAGCCATCCGGCATTTTCAGGCGAATGGTGAAGTCGCCGGTGGAGGCTATTGGGTCGCCTTCGAGCACCGCCAATTGTGCTCCCGGCGGAAGGAACGGCGGAGCCGGGCCGAACTTCACCTGATCGGGCGTGAAGGCGTTTTGCGCCTGCGACGGCTGCGCCGCGAACAGCGCAGCCACGGAAAGAACGACACCGAGAAACGGTAATTTCATCGAACCCTCCCAACTCACGCGGCATGATAAATACCCTCCACTCGAACGGCAAGGTGCGTCGGGAGGTTGGGCGCCGGGCTCCTCGCGCCGATACAGTTGCCTCAGTCACTTATATTACTTGACTTAGTCAACTTATTTGCAGATACTATTCCGCATGACCCCGCTCTCGCTTGCGGCGGACCCCGAACCGCACATTGCGGCGATTCGGCGCTTCAATCGCTTCTATACCCGCCAGATCGGGCTCCTCGATGAGGGCTTGCTGAACAGTCCGTTCTCATTGACCCAGTGCCGGACGCTCTACGAACTGGCGCAGCAAGAACACACGACAGCCGTCGAACTGTGCAAAGACCTGGGGCTGGATGCAGGTTACTTGAGCCGCATTCTGTCGAGCTTCGAGAAGGCCAGCCTGATTGAAAAAGAAGCCTCCCCGAAAGACGGCCGCCAGACGCTGCTCAGGCTTACGAAGAAGGGCCGCGCCGCCTTCGAGCCCCTGAATACCCGATCGAGTGATCAGGTGGGGGCTATGCTCGGCAAGTTGCCGGCGGCGAAGCAAGACGAACTAATTCAGGCGATGAGGACGATCGAATCCCTATTGTTGCCTAATAGGGACAGCGTGCCTTCCTACGTTCTTCGCGGGCCTCGCCCCGGCGACATGGGTTGGGTGGTCCAAAGTCACGGTCTGCTCTATTCCAGAGAGTATGGCTACGATGAGCGGTTCGAGGCGCTGGTGGCGAGCATTGTGGCCGAGTTCATCGAGAAATTCGACCCTGCCCGAGAACGCTGCTGGATCGCCGAAAGAGACGGCGCCAACGTCGGGTCCGTGTTCCTGGTGAAGAATTCGGCGTCGGTGGCCAAGCTGCGACTGCTGCTGGTCGAACCATCCGCTCGCGGGTTGGGACTCGGAAAGCGCCTGGTCGAGGGATGCGTCCGCTTCGCCCGGGACACCGGCTACAAGAAGATCAAGCTCTGGACACAGAGCGAACTGGTTGCCGCGCGCCGTATTTACCAAAATGCCGGCTTCGAGTTGGTGGCCGAGAAGAAACATCAGAGCTGGAACCGCAAAGATCTGGTCGCTGAAACCTGGGAACTGAAACTCCAGGACGGGCGCGGCCCGCATTAACTCCGTACCCCAAAGCCCGCCGCGGCAGTTAGCGAAGCTGAATCTGGAGAGGCTGCGGACGGAGTTGTGAAGCAAGGTCAGAGCTCAGGTCGTCGGCGCATTGTGTGGACGACAATTGCCACATGAATGGCAATCGCGGCTGCCGCACCAGTCATATGCATCAACAATGTCCCGCCACCAGCCTGATGAATGGCAGCGATACCGTACCCGCCCAGGGGAAGAAACAAGGTGATCGCAGTTCCCAGTCCTGGGTTGTAGCCTCGGGAAATGATCGCCTGGACGACGTGAATGGTGCCATTCAGGAGCACCAGATAGATTGCGACCAGTCCCAAGCCAACGCTAACTGTCGCTGCCACTGCCAGAGACATCCCGATGATGCCCCACACCCCGGGCACGTTGATGACGAAGACAGCCAACGGTGACAGTCCCACTCTTCCCTTCCTAATCTTCTGATTGACGAAGACTCTGAAACGATCGTTGTCGTGCTCCTCGTATTGATGAACCATGTAAAGCGGCAGGCAGAGAAACGTGGCCACGAGCGAAGCGGGCCAAGCGTGCACGAGCACAGGCGTCAGCAAAAGCAGCAATAAACCGGCCAGGAACCCACCGTAGACCCAGTGGGCGATCAATCGGGCAAACATTTGTTTCCTCCCAGCGCAGCGGGCTTCCTTGCCGGCACCCGCCCAGAGCGAAGGGTACTCTACTTTGGTGGTGAGAGGCGATGCGATCTCCCTGATCAAGTCGATCATCAGCTGAGCCGGGCGCTCGGCCTTCATTACCTCCGTACCACAACGGTTGCTTACAAAAATTTGCAAAAAAAATCAGAAAAATCTTGCATCTGCGGAAAATTCCCGTAATCTCACAAATGCGAACTAACTTCGCCGAAATGCCCGGGGAATCCGCTCGGCAACCCGGGAGCCGCGAGCAGCAAGTCAAGGGAGACGCGGTGGCGAGAGTGAGTCGCTTGAGGAGGAAGACATAGAAATTGCCAGCTAGCGCTCCGCACCAACAACCCGACAATCCCCAGCCAATCGCCGCCGTACCTTCCCGGAACCCGATCGTCACGAAACGATTCGTCCGCCTCACGCTTTGGCCCCTGGTCGCCGCCACCTTCTTTATGGTGTCGGGCGGGACCTATGGCACGGAAGACATCGTGCATGGTGCGGGCTACGGACGCGCGATCCTGATTCTGATCCTGACGCCGCTGCTCTGGAGCCTGCCGACTGCCTTCATGATCGGCGAGCTCTCGAGCGCGCTGCCGTTTGAAGGCGGCTACTACGCCTGGGTACGCCGCGCCATGGGTAACTTCTGGGGATTTCAGGAAGCCTGGCTCTCCCTGGTTGCGTCCATTTTCGACATGGCGATCTATCCCACGTTGTTCGTGGCCTATCTGACCCGCATGTTCCCATGGTTCCAGGAGAACAATCGCGGCTGGTGGGTGGCGCTGGCGGTGGTGATGGCGTGCGCGCTTCTTAATATTGCCGGAGTCAAGGTGGTTTCGCTCACCTCGCTATGGCTGTTCCTAGCGCTCTCGGCGCCGTTCGTGGCAATCGTCCTGCTGGCGCCGTTCAAGCTGGGAGCGCTGGCCAACGCCGTGACCAAGCCCACGACTTCCAGCGTGGACATTCTGGGTGGGCTGCTCATCTGCATGTGGAATTACATGGGATGGGATAACGCCTCGACCATCGCCGCCGAAGTGGAGCGTCCGCAGCGGACGTATCCGCGGGCCATGCTGGTCGCCGTCTGCATTGTGGCGGTTAGCTACGTACTGCCCTTCGCCGCGATGTGGATGACTGGTCTGAAGGCGACGGCCTGGGAAACTGGCTCGTGGGCCGACATTGCCGGTCTTCTGGGCGGCCCGCTGCTACGGATTGGCGTCGTGCTGGGCGGAATCATCAGCGCCTTCGGCATGTTTAACGCGCTGGTGATGAGCTACTCGCGCCTGCCGCTGGCCATGGCACAGGACGGCATGCTGCCCGGGATCTTCGGAAAACTGCACAAGCAATCGAAGGCGCCGTGGGTTGCCATCCTGGCGCTGGCCGCCGGATGGGCCATGTGCCTGGGGCTGGGCTTTGCCCGGCTGGTCACGCTCGACATCCTTCTTTATGGCGCTAGTCTGCTGCTGGAGTTCGTGGCACTGGCGGTGCTGCGGTTCCGCGAGCCGGAACTGCCTCGGCCCTTCCGCGTTCCGGGCGGACTGTTTGGAGCGATTGCTATCGGCATTCCACCCATGCTCCTGTTGGGCTTTTCTGTAGTCCGTAGCGAGCATGAGCAGGTCTGGAATATGAGTTCGTTCGCCTTCGGGATGATCCTGATCGCGGCGGGCTTTGTCGCCTACTTCCTGAATCACGTGCTCAAGCCGGCAGGATGGTCTGTTCCCCAACAAGAAAAGCCCCAGCCGGCTGCCTGATCGATCGTTCGCTTAAAGACAAGAGGACCGGGCAAAGCCGGTCCTCTTTGACTTTCTGATCGGGTTAAGTCTTACGCGGCGGCTGCCGTGTCTCGCCACATCCTTACTTTGTCATGCGCGCGTTGCACGCTCGCGGCTTGCCGACGCACAATCTCCGCGATGGTCGACGGCAATGAACCGCTGAGTGCCTTCTGGTAGGTTTCCTTGGCGTTGTCCTCGCCCTTTTCCACGGACTCGAGGATGGTCTTGTCTCCTCCGCCCAAGGCAACCTTGGTATCAATCCATGCGCGGTGCATTGCCGCGGACGCCGAACCGGAAACCTTCTTGCCGGGCTCGCCAACTTTGGCAAGTTCGCTCTGCAGTTCTTGCGCAAAGCGCCCACGTTCTGCACTCTGTTCCATGAAGTAACTCTTCAGTTCCGGACGCTTTACATGCTCGGCTGCGTCCTGGTAACCCTTCTGTCCATCTCTGCACGTCTCGATAAGATCTTTCAGCACACTGACAACGTTATTTTCGTCCATAATAATCCTCCGCAGCTTGGATGCCGGTAGGCGATCGGGGTTTGGCGCGATTTTCCGGTGCGGACAGGAAGAAATTTTGATCGTGCACTAGAATCGAACCAGGGAGATCTATGACCAAACGGAAGTCGAAGGGCGCCTACATGATCTCGGCGGTGGCCGAGATGTATGGCATCCATCCCCAGACTCTGCGGCTCTACGAACGCGAAGGGCTTCTCAAGCCGTCGCGCACGGAAGGCAACACCCGCCTCTACACCGAGGAAGACCTGCAGCGGCTGGAATTCATCCTGACGCTGGCCCGCGATTTGGCGGTGAACATCAGTGGCATCGCCATCATCCTGCAAATGCGGGAGCGCATGGAGGAGATGCAGCGCCAGATTCAGGAGTTCGTGCAGTACATCCAGCAGGAAGTGCTCACCCGCGCCAATGCGGCAGCGGACCCGTCGAAGGGGGCGATCGTGCCGGTGAGGAGGACGATGGCGGCCGCGGCGGTGCAGGTGGGGAAGAAAAGGTAGTCCGTCCTTTCCGCGTCTCACCTTATCATTTGTTATCCTGAGCGAAGTCGCTGGTTCACGAACGCGAAGCAGTGACGGAGTCGAAGGATCCCCATCCCCTTCCGTCCATTTGAGCCCGGCAAGGATTTCTCCTGATGGTCCCGCAAGACGTGAAGAACTTCCCTTCAGCCTATAGGGGTGGTTCGACTGCGCCGCCGTTCGCTTCGCTCACAGCGCTTCGCTCAGGATGACAGGCCCAGAGGTATGATCTAAGGTTCACCATGCTGCCCTTCAAACTCGTCTATAGCGACGCCTACTACCTGCCCATCGGCGACCACGTCTTCCCTGCCGAGAAGTATCGGCGCATACGCGACCAGCTCATCGCCAACGGCGTTGCCGATGCCAAGGATTTTCTAGAGCCCGAACCGGCGAGCGATCAGGACATTCTGTTGGTCCACAAGCCGGAATACGTACAGAAGCTGAAGACGGGCACCCTGAGCCCGCGTGAGGAAATGGAGATGGAAGTTCCCTACTCACGCCATCTAGCGGAGGCATTCTGGCTGGCGGCCGGTGGATCGATCCTGGCGGCGCGCCAATGCCTGACCGATAAGGTTTCGATCAGCATTGGCGGCGGGTTTCACCATGCTTTTCCTGACCATGGCGAGGGATTCTGCATGATCCACGATGTGGCGGTGGCTATCCGGCGACTGCAGCGCGACAACACGATTCGCACCGCGATGACCGTTGATTGCGACGTGCATCAGGGGAACGGAACGGCCTCGATTTTTGCCGGAACGCGTACGGCGAGTTCGCTGCTCCCTTCGGTTTCGAGCTCTACGTTGGAACCGCCGGGAGGCCGGCCGCGCGGAGGCCAGATGCGCGAGGCGCATGCCGGTGACGTCTTCACGATTTCGCTGCACCAGCACAACAACTATCCGCTGTGCAAGCCGCCGTCGTCGATTGACGTAGATCTCCCCGATGGCACCGGCGACGACGACTATCTCGCCTGGCTCGACAACGCTCTTAGCTCCGGCCTGCGCCAGTTTGAGCCCGATCTTATGTGCTACATCGCGGGCGCCGATCCGTATCGCGAGGACCAGCTCGGCGGGCTCGACCTGACAATTGAAGGGCTGAAGAAGCGCGATGAACTGGTCTTCCGCGTGGCCCGCGCCCGTGGCATTCCGGTGATGGTGACCTTCGCCGGAGGCTACGCGCAGAATGTGGAAGACACGGTGACGATCCACTGCAATACAGTGGTAGCAGCAAAGGAAGTGTTCGCCGGGGCGGTGTCACCTCGTTCGTAACTTATCTTCAGGTAGATTCCATATACCCATATGAACGTCACACCTTCTGAGATTCCGCACAGCGAGCTTTACGGTATTTTGCTCAACTCCGTCGCGCCGCGTCCGATCGCGTGGGTGTCCACCCTCAGCGCCTCTGGGCAGCCCAATCTGGCGCCCTTTTCTTTCTTTAACGCGATGTGTGTCGACCCACCGTTGCTGGGCTTCGCCCCAGGACTCCGCCAGCCGAAGCAGGCAGACACCCAGGGCGAGCCTAAAGATACGCTGCGCAACGTTCGTGAAACGAAGGAATTCGTGGTCAACATAGTCACCTGTGATCTGCTACAAGCGATGAATGTGACGAGCGGTGAATACGACCCGTCGGTGAATGAATTCGAACTGGCGAAGGTCACACCGTTGCCCTCCAGACTCGTACGGCCGGCACGGGTGGCCGAATCCCCGGTAAGTTTCGAGTGCCGGCTGTATCAGATTCTCGATTTCTCTCCTGCGCCTGCGAGCAGCAGTCTGGTGATCGGCAAGATTGTCTCTATTTACATGGACGATGCGCACATCAAGAAGGGAAAGCTGGATCGGAACTCGCTCGATCTGGTCGGGCGCATGGGCGGCGTCCAATACACGCGCACTAGGGAGCGAATTGAGCTGGCGCGGCCCAAAGTCGGGTAAGAGCGGTCGTCTCCTGGTCGAGGTATCCGTCGCCCACGCTGCCCTCGCTGCTAAAATAGCCTGATACCTCTATGTTCGAGAACTTACAGGAAAAACTACAACGCGCGTTCAAGAGCCTTCGCGGCCAGGCCAAGCTTACCGAAGAGAACATTGACGAGGCGCTGCGCGAGATTCGGCTGGCGCTGCTTGAGGCCGACGTCAACTTCAAAGTCGTCAAGCAACTCATCGATCAGATCCGCGCCAAGGCCGTCGGCCAGGATGTCATGACGGCGCTGTCGCCGGGCGAACAAGTCATCAAGATCGTGCGCGACGAACTGGTCGAGCTTCTCGGCAAGGACACGGCGCGCATGAAGTTCGCCTCGCAGCCGCCCACTGTCGTACTCATGGCCGGGCTGCAAGGTTCCGGCAAGACCACGACTTCCGGCAAACTCGCGCACTGGTTCAAGAATGGCGGGCATCGTCCGCTGTTGGTTTCGGTGGACGTCTACCGTCCCGCCGCGCGCGAGCAGTTGAAGATTGTGGCGCAGGCGGTCAGGAGCCTTTTCTACGAAGGCGAAGTGGGCGAGGCCAACACGGCGACTGTCGAGCGTCTGGTGAAAGAAGCCCGGCGCGAGGCCATCGTTTCCGGCTGCGACGTGCTGATCGTCGACACGGCCGGCCGTTTGCACATCGACGACCAGTTGATGGAAGAAATGCAGTCGCTGAAAAAGCTGTTGAATCCGTCGGAGATTCTGTTTGTGGCCGATGCCATGACCGGCCAGGACGCGGTCAACTCCGCCGACGAGTTCCACAAAAAGCTCTCGCTAACCGGCATCGTCCTCACAAAAATGGACGGCGACGCCCGCGGTGGCGCGGCGCTCTCGATTCGGCAAGTGACCGGCCAACCCATCAAATTCATCGGCGTGGGCGAAAAATACGATGCGCTCGAGCCCTTCCATCCCGATCGCATCGTTTCGCGGATTCTGGGCATGGGCGACATTCTGTCGCTGATCGAGCGCGCTGAGCAGCAGATCGACAAGAAGAAGGCAGCGGAGATGGCCACCAAGGCCCTTTCCGGCGATGGCTTTTCGCTGGAAGACTTTCGTGACCAGTTGCGGCAAGTCAAAAAGATGGGGTCGATGAAAAGCCTGATGGGAATGCTGCCGTCGATCGGTCCGTTCTCCGGCCTGCAGAAGGCCGCTGACAACGTGGACGAAAAGCAGATCAACCGCGTCGAGGCCATCATCAACTCGATGACCATGCACGAGCGTAACCATCACGAAGTGATCAATGGCAGCCGCCGCAAACGCATTGCTCGCGGGTCGGGTACGAGCGTGCAGGAAGTGAATAACCTGCTGCGCCAGTACGCGCAGATGAAAAAGATGTTCAAGCAGATGGGCAAGCCCAGCTTCGCGAGAAGGCTGGCAGGGATGAAGCTGCCGGGAATGTAGCCCTTGACGAGTTGTCATCCTGAGCGGAGTTGCCGCGAGCGAAGCGAAGGGCAACGCAGTCAAAGGATCCCTATCGGCTTCGCCGAACCTGATTATGAAGTGGCGTTCTCTTGAAGAATCCGCTCCCGGTCTTGACGCACGCCCACTGCGGGAGATCTTTGCTGAGCGCAAAGATCTGATCGCGAACTATGTTCCCGCCGAGACGCAAGCGATTCATGCGCAGGCTGTTGCTGATCTGAAGGAGAACCATCTCGCAGCGAACATCCTGCCAGTCGGCGTGAAGGCGCCTGGGTTCGAATTGCAGGATCACGAGGGCAAGATCGTCTCTTCTTCCGGCCTGCTCGCGAAGGGCCGACTCGTGATCTGCTTCATCCGCGGGCGCTGGTGCCCGTTCTGTGTGGGGCAGATGGAGGCCATGAACCTCATCCTGCCGCAGATCGAGGAGGCTGGAGCGGCGCTGGCCGCCATTTCGCCGCAGACTGTCAAGCAGTCGTTCTTCATGCATGATCAGCACAAGCTGCGATTTCCCCTGCTCTCGGATGCGGGAAATCAGCTCGCGCGGCAGTTTGGGTTGACCTATCGCGTACCTCCGCTCGAGGAAGCGGTGTATCGCCGCGCGTTCCTCAATCTGGCCTTCACGAACGGCGACGAGAGTTGGGAGTTGCCGATTCCGGCGACGTACGTCCTGGATCGTGACGGCACGGTGCTTTGCGCAAGTGCGAATGAGGATTACACGGAGCGGCCAGAACCGGCGGACATCGTATCCCTTCTTCAGCCCGATGATCGTAGCACCACCTTGTCATCCTGAGGTCCGTTTTTTTGCGGACCGAAGGACCTATGCAACCTGCCTGCCCTCAGGCGCTGTCGGCGAAATGCAGAGGTCCTTCGCTGCGCTCAGGATGACAAATGGGTCCAAGTCCTGAGCAACGCCACAGCGCGGTACACTGATCACTCATCACTCATGCACTACATCTATGGCATTAACGCGGTGACCGAGGCTCTGAAGGCGCGGGGACGGGCATTCGAGTGGGTGGGGATGGCGAGGGAGCGCCACGACATTCGCCTGCAACGGTTGATTGAAGACTGCCGGCGGCTGAGCGTGCCAGTGCGCTTCCTCGAGCGCACGGAACTCGATCGAATGGCCGGGAATGCGGCGCATCAGGGAGTCGTCGCGGTCACGTCGGCCAAGCAGTACAGCGATCTTGACGACGTGGTCGGAGCCAAGCGCGGAGAGTATTCCCTGGTGGTCGTACTCGATGGCGTGGAGGATCCGCACAACCTGGGCGCGATCCTGCGCACGGCCGACGCGGCGGGCGCCGACGGCGTCGTAATCCCGCAACGCCGCGCGGCAGCCGTAACTGGGACGGTCACAAAAGTGTCTGCCGGGGCGAGCGAACATTTGCCGATCGCCAAAGTCACCAACATCGCCCGCAGCGTGGAAGAACTAAAGGACCGCAACATTTGGACCGTAGGGCTTGACCAGCACGGCAAGCAGACCTACGACGCTTTGGACTACAAGATGGACTGCGCGCTGGTGCTGGGTGCGGAAGGCAAGGGACTCCACGATCTGGTCAAGAAGAAATGTGATTTCCTGGTATCGATCCCCATGCTGGGCAAAGTGTCGTCGCTGAATGTTTCCGTGGCCGCAGGCGTCGTCTTATATGAGATCGTGCGGCAGCGGCGCGCCGGCGAAGCCGCATCGAATAAGAAATGAAGTTGTGCGCAATGAATTCCGGCTTCAAGAACCTGGTTTTTCTCGGTGTCCTCTGTACCTCTGTGGTGAATTGTTTTTCTCTCGACCGCGAGGCCTTCACCTTTACCAATTACGACCTCACCCTGCAAGTCGAACCGGAGCAGCATCGTCTCGGCGTCCGGGGCAAGATCACGCTGCGCAATGATTCGCCCACTCCGCAGAAGCTCGCCGTGCTGCAGATTTCTTCGTCGCTCGACTGGCGATCCATCAGGGCAGGCGAAAAAGCGGTGCCGTTCGTGAAGCAGCCTTACACGTCGGACATCGATCACACCGGCGGCCTTTCGGAAGCGATCGTCACCTTGCCGGAGCCTATCGCGCCCAAGGGGACTGTCGAGTTGGAGATCGGCTACGAAGGCGTAATTCTGCTCGATGCCACGCGGCTGACGCGGATTGGCACGCCGGAGGATGCGGCAAAGAACACGGATTGGGATCAGATCGGATCGAACTTTACGGCGGTGCGTGGGGCGGGCTACGTGGCATGGTATCCGATTGCAACGCAGGCGGCGAATCTGTCGGAAGGCAACAGCCTCTTTGAGGTTCTGGGCAGGTGGAAGACGCGCGAAGCCGGATCGAAGATGCATCTGAAGATTGCGCTGTCCAAGGACGGCTCCGAGCCTCGGCCGGAACTGTTGGTTAATAACCCATCTTGCCTTGTTATGTACGAGGCAATGGGAGGCGTCCAGCACATCAGCACAGATTGCAACTATGAATCGTTGCGACTGGCGGTTCCAACATTCGCGATTGCGGAGTATCAACTGTTAGACAAGCCAGCGATCGAAGTCCATTATTTGGACGGCCACGACGCGGCTGCCTCAAGCTATGCAGATGCCACGGAGAAGCTCGTCCCTTTAATCACGGATTGGTTTGGAGCGTTACAGGAGAAGGCGCGAACCGCTGAACTTCCCGGTCCCAACGACGCGCCCTTCGAGAACGGCGCGCTGTTGCTCACGCCGCTTACCGGCACAGACTCCAGGCTCGCGGGTCTGGCTGCGGCCCATCAACTAACGCACGCATGCTTCTTGTCAGTCCGCCCCTGGATCGAAGAAGGGCTTGCCCACTTCGAACAGGCCTTGTATCTCGAGCAGCAGAAGGGACGTCAGGCCGCACTCGACTATATGGGGCTGCACCGCTCGGCATTCGGCGAGGCGGAAAAGCAGACGACCATACCGAGATCTGAAGACGAAGAAAGCCGTTCGCTCGTGAATACGACCGACGAGGGACTCTACCGCAGCAAGGCGATGTACGTCTGGTGGATGCTGCGGGAGATGATCGGCGATGCGGGTCTCAAGAAAGCGCTCGCCTCTTACCATCCCGAACAGGATAACCACCCGTCGTACATGCCGCGACTCATTGCCGCACAAACGCAGCGCGATCTGGGATGGTTCTTCGACGACTGGGTCTACCACGACCGCGGGCTGCCGGATTTCAAAGTCGAGTCCGCCTTCTCGCGGAAGGCCGCCTCAAATGAGTTCCTGCTCACCATCACGGTGAACAACTTTGGCGGGGCCGGGGCAGAGGTCCCGCTGACCGTGAAGTTCAACGGCGGAGAAGTGAGCAAACGGCTCGAAGTTCGCGCCAGAAGCAAGGCCTCCATTCGAGTAGAGATCCCCGGCGCACCGCTGGAAATCGTCGTGAATGACGGCAGCGTGCCTGAGAGCGAGATGAAGAACAACGTGTTCAAAGTGGACGGCCGCGGCTCTTCACAAAATAGCCAGCCTTGAGGGTGTGAACGAACCGACCGCGGCTATCGAATTCGAGTCGCGGAATCCTGGTTAGATTTCGCGGGCAGAAGTGCGCGCGCCACACACACCCGCAACATCGGCTGTGGTTAAATCAATTGATGTTTGCCCGGAAGATCCGCGTCGAGTATGAGCAAAACGGCCAGCGGCTCCCCTGTCCGCTGAAGTGGCTCGACAGTTTCGCCATGCGAAACTTCACCAACGCCGGCGTCTTCGACGACACTCTACCGATTTCCGATGGCCACATGGAGATCGGTGTCCGTGTGCCATTAGATTCACTCCAGGATGCGATGGAGGACTGGTTCCAGCGCAAAGGATACCTGCCCAAAGGGTCGAAATTGTCCGTTGCCGAAAACACATGACGGGTCATACTCATTGGTCAATCGGGAAAGCCATGGAGGTAGGCATCAGGAAAAGACTGGCAGGTGAGAATTTTCGCCACACCTACAAAGGCAGGTGGGGAAATTCTAACAAGGGTTCCAGCGATCCGGTGGCTTTCCGCTCGAAAGAGCCTCATAGTTATCAGAGAGTTGCGCCTACTCATAAATTGGCAATTCACTTGCGGGCGCCAAAATCGGAGATGTTTCATGAACTTCCGAGTATTTCGGTCGTACCCCCCTGCAAACACCCGCGGAATTCGTGTGCGGAGTGTAGTTCAGCCTCCCCCGGTCATTTCGGTGGAGAATTCGTTTCTGCAGTCCTGGTTTGAGGAGGACTCCAAGCTTGACCAGCCCGGGTCGCGTGGCCGGATCAATTGGAATGCAGTCTTGGGCCTTGTTCTTGTCTGCGGAATTAGCGCTGGCTTTTGGGCCGGCGTGGGATGGATGGTAGCGGCTCTCCTGAATTAGGCGGGAAAATGAGAAGGGGCCGGGAACTTCCCGGCCCCTTCTTCATTTCCCGCAATTCCTTCACTTGTCGTAATGGAGCAGCGACATCACGTCGTAATCTCTCAGTTTTTCCCGCCCTTTCAGGAAATCGAGTTCCACCACGAACCCGAGGCCCGCAATCTGACCGCCGAGCGAGAGCGCCAGCTTCACTGTGGCCACGGCTGTACCTCCGGTGGCGAGCAAGTCATCGACGATCAGCACTCGCTGGCCTTTCTGAATCGCATCCTTGTGGACCTCCAGCGATGCGGTGCCGTATTCCAGGGCATAACTTTCCTTCACCGTCTCGGCGGGCAGCTTGCCTGGCTTGCGCACGGGGACGAATCCCGCGTTCAGGCGATAGGCCAACGCCGGGCCGAAGATAAAGCCGCGCGCCTCCATGCCCAGCACCAGGTCGACGGACCGCGGAATGTAGTACTCGGAAAACTTGTCGATGAGGGTGGCGAAGCCGCTCTTGTCCTTGAGCAGCGTGGTGATGTCATAGAAAAGAATCCCCGGCTTGGGAAAATCGGGGACCTCGCGAATGAGTTTCTTCAATTGGCTGGCATTCATCGCCGAGACAGTAGGCATCTACCAAGCTCCTTCAATGCGAAAGGCAGTGAGTCCTGCGATCGGGCTGGCTTCGGAGACTTCGACTGCATCCACACGAGCTGCGCGCGGGCCCTCGCGCAACCGGGAATGAAGGCCAGCGAGCTGGTCGCGCGTTCCCTGTGCCAGCACTTCCACACTGCCGTCGTGATTGTTGCGCACCCATCCGGCTAGGCCAAGAATGTGGGCCTCCCGCTCGACGAACCAGCGGAAACCAACGCCTTGCACGCGTCCACGAACCAGAAAACGGCGGGCCTCGATTGGCTTTTGAGTAGGAGTCATCTATAGCAGACTGTCATTACGAGTCATCTATAGCAGCCTGTCATCCTGAGCGGAGAATCAGCTTCGCGAACGCGAAACTGATTCGTAGTCGAAGGATCCCTATATTCTCCAAACTTTCGCAGCAGCATCTGGGGTTTCAATCAATGTTCTGGGCTACGCCTAGCCGCCATGGCATGGTCCTACGCAATGGTAGGGATCCTTCGAATCCTCGAAAACGTCGCGGCGCCATGTTTTCGCTGCGCTTAGGCTGACAAACAGACTTTACGCCCGGGACAGATATGCCCCCTCTGAAGTGTCCACCTTGATCTTCTCGCCCTCGTTGATGAATGGCGGCACCTGGACGACTAGCCCAGTTTCAGTCTTCGCAGGTTTTGTCACGCTCGATGCGGTAGCGCTCTTCAGTCCCGGCTCGGTTTCGATCACGGTTAATTCCACGGTCTGGGGCAGTTCGATGCCGACGGCCTTGCCATCAAAAAACTCTACCTTGATCTGAAGGTTGGGGATGAGGTAGTCGACAGCGTCGCCAAGAATGTCTTTGGTGAGGTGGGTCTGCTCGTAGTTCGAGGTGTCCATGAAGTAGTAGCTGTCGCCGTCATTGTAGAGATATTGCATCTCGATTTCGTCGACATTGATCTTCTCGATCGGGTCGGGCGAGCGGAAACGGTGCTCGAACATGGCGCCGGTGCGCAGATTGCGAAGCTTGGCCTGAATGAAGGCGCGCAGGTTGCCGGGCGTCCGGTGTTCGACGCTGAAAACGGAGTGCAGGTCATTATTGTGCTTGATGATCATGCCGGGACGAAGCTGGGTGGCAGGGATCGACATCGGTTAAGAACTCTCCTGTACGATTGCAGTTTGCGGAGCCGGCAGAAGGCGGGCGTGCCACTAGTGCCGCCGCTACGATGGCTAAATTCTTATTTTACACACAGGTGCGGGTGAAAAGAAACCTTCCCCTGCCTTGTCCCTCGGATGGAGGCTACTTCTCCATTTCCGAAGACCAATTGAGGATGACGGACAAGGGCGCGGAATTGGACGTGTCCACCTTTGTGTTGACCAGAAATTTCTGACCATCGGCGGTAACATCGTAGGAAAAGAAGTCCATGGCGGAGAGCGGTTGCCGCGGGTGGGTCTGAAACAAAGCAACCGGGGATCCCGCTTCCAATCCAGTACCTGTCTTCACATCCACGGCCATCAGCCTGCCGTCGGGGGCGAGATAAAACAATTCCTTGCCATCGCCCCGCCACCGAGGCTCGTCACCGCCACCTCGCGAAACCTGCCACTTACTGCCGAAGTCCGGAAAAGGTGAAACGTAAACTTCCCAAGTCCCGGTCTCGCTGGAAGCGTAAGCCACGAATTTCCCGTCCGGCGAAAACTGCGCGTTGCGAACCAGCGATTGCGATTGAAGCAACGGCCGCGGTTGCCGGTCCGCCAAGCTGATGTACCACAGTTCGCGGTCTTTCCTGGCCAGCACGTACTTGCCGTCCCGAGACCAATCCCATGGTCCTTGCTGCGGGGTACCCAGGTCGGAAAAAATCTCCGCCGAGCCAGATCCGTCGGCGTTCTTCCGATAGAGACTGAAGAACAGCTTTTCGTTCGCGGTGTAAATCACCTGCTTCCCGTCGGGACTCCAAACCGTGACCTGTTCCAACCATGGGCCGAATCCCAGGCGCGAGGCAGCATCACGGTTCAGATCATGAATCCAGATGTTGACGTGACGGCCGTCGGTGTCGATCTGGTCCACGGCAACGCGTTTCCCATCGGGCGAGAGTTTGGGATTGGAAACCAGTTCCGGTGGGCCAACGATGCCCATTTGTTTTCCATGCCGGTCAAACCAGGTCAGCTGCGACCTGTTGGCACCCTTACCCGCACGGGTTTGTGCCACGAGCGTATTGGCGGTTGCGTCGAATACGGCAAAGTTCGTTTGGGGAAAATATTGCACCGCATCGCTCACAATGTGCGGCTCGCCTGTGAGTGAGTAATTGTGAGGATCAAAACGCTGGGCGACCAGAGCATCGTCGCGCCAGTAGAGCAGGTAGCCCGGATCGACGTTCACGGCATTGGTGCTCGCGTTGACGATTGGCCGCCTTTCGTCGGAGTCGAGCGAGCCCTCGAAAATCCAGTTCTTGTCGAGCCGCCCGGAAAAATTGCAGGCCAGGTAGAGAAAGTGCCGGCCATCGGGCAGAAACACAGGCCAGCGGTTGCTGACCTGGAACCGGGCAACTTCGGGCTTGGTCACCTGCACAGGCGTTCCGCCGGAAGCGGGCACGCGGTACAACCCGGTCCACGCATCCGCCGTGAAGAGGATCACGCCGTCCTTGCTCCATGCGCCTCCCCGGCCGAAAGGGGCATCGGCCAATACCTGCGCTGATCTTCCGGAGGCAACGTCGATGGTCTTCAGTTTGCCGTCGGCGAAGAAACCGATGGAACGTCCGTTAGGCGCCCAGAATGGATAGGCCGCGCCTTCTGTTCCAGGCAGCACGGTCGCGCCACGGCCTCCGACCTGCTGCAGCCAAATCACGTTCTTGTTAGACTGCTCGGAAAAGGCGACCAGTGCCAGCCTCCGCCCGCCTGGGGACAAGGCAACGTAATTCGTGGGGAGGGGCACGGAACTGTTGAAGTACATCGTCGATGGTGTCTCGCGACCGCGCAACCACCACGCGCCAGCACCAACCAGCAAGAGCAGCAGCACTCCGGCGACGAGCCAGCCCACCTGGTCGAAGGGCTTGCGTGCAGCCGGAACGGTGGGCAGACGAGACGAAGAGCCGCTCTCCTCGATCCACTTCAGCTGCAGTTTGACGTCGTGCGCGGTCTGCAGCCGTTCGTCGGGATCTTTCGCGAGACAGCTTCTCACCGTCGCTTCGAGGGTGGATGGGGCCAGTGGTTGCAGAGCCGAAATTGGCGGTGGTTCGGCTGCCAGGATCGCTGCGATGATCGAGGCTGCAGTCTTCCCTTCGAACGCGCGCTTGCCAGTCACCATTTCATAGAGCACGGCGCCTAGAGCGAAAATGTCGCTGCGGGCATCGGCATCCTTGCCTTCCACCTGCTCGGGCGCCATGTACTGGAAGGTCCCTACGATCGTTCCTTCGGTGGTCAGCGGATGTTGCGGAGTAGCCAGGGTTTCGGTGAGCCCTGAACTCAATGCACTCGCGGACGACACCGGCTTGGCCAGACCGAAATCCATCAGCTTGGCCCCACTCCTGGTCAGCATGATGTTGCCCGGCTTTAGGTCGCGGTGGACGACTCCACTCTTGTGCGCCTTTTCCAGCCCTTCGCAAATTTCGATGCCGTACTTCAGAACCTGGTCCGGGGGTAGCGGGCCTTTGCTGAGACGACTCGCCAGAGTCTCGCCGTCCAGATACTCCATAACCAGGTAGCTGGTTCCGTCCTGCGAACCGACGTCGTAAAGCTGACAGACGTTGGGGTGGCTCAGCCCTGAGATGGTGCGCGCCTCGCGGTCAAAGCGCTGCTTGGCCTCCGGATTGGAAGAAAGATGGGAAGGGAGAATCTTAATTGCGACCGTGCGGTCGAGACGGGTATCGCGGGCACGATACACTTCTCCCATGCCGCCCGCCCCCAGCGACGATTGAACCTCGTACGGCCCCAGCATCGTTCCCGAAGAGAGTGCCATCTGTGGGCCGCAATTATAACTTCATTCCAGCCTGCGGGCCTCAACTCAAGCTTTAGCCGGACCGGTCCCAAACTGAAACCGCTCCCGAAGCTGAACTGTACGGGCGCCACCAGAGCATGCCCAATTGAATGGGATTCGTAGCAACCTCTTGAATTGGACTAGAATCATAACTGCCCATAACCGCACTTGAGCCTCGCGCTCATGCCCAGCTAAGTCGCCGGGCGGAAAAAGAGGTCTTCATTTATGCGCATCGGACGTTACGAATCTTCGGAAAGCAGCAATCTCGGCACCGCCATCACTTTTCTGCTGATCGGTCTGGGAGCCGGAGCATTGGCCGGGCTTCTGCTTGCGCCCAAAAGCGGCAAGCAACTTCGCCGCGATCTACAGCGCGGTTACGAAGACGCGAAGGATGCAGTCGGTGATTGGGCCGATGAGGCGAAGGATCGGGTTCGCGACGCCGGCGATCGCGTGCGCGATGTGGCGAACCGCGGCGCCGATCTGGCCGCTGACCTCCGTGAAAAAGTCGAACCTCTGCGGCGCGCCATCAACCGAGACTGAGGAAGCGCAGCCAGCGCTCCCGCGGGGCTAACAGCGCCTGAGGTCTTGGCCTTGATCGCGATCAGTACAAGTGGAAATCGACTTCTACGGCAATCTGAGTAGCGACTGGCTGGCCGTTGAGCGTTGCCGGCTTGAATCGCCAGCGGCCCACGGCTTCAATCGCCCTCTCGTCCAAGCCCATCCCCAGGCTTTGTCCGACGCGGACGTCATAGGGGCGCCCGTCTTTCCCCACGACAAGCAACAGGAGTACGACGCCTTGCACCTTGGCCTTGCGGGCTTGGTCGGAGAAACTCGGCTCCGGATTATAGATGACCTGAGGCACGGTGACTTCCTTCCTGCCAGCGGGAAAGATTCCCGGCGGCCCAGAGCCTAAATAAGGCCCCGTTGAATCTCCGATACCATTGCAACATCCCGGTCCGATGCCGCCGGGTCCTCCCGGTCCGTTCGAAAGAACGCGAGAGAACCGCGACATAGGATCGCCGATCTGCCCGCCTTCGGGTAGCGTGACGTCCGGCGCCAGCCTCAACGTCGCTTCGGCGGCGAGTTTTGGCATCTCTGTCGGCATCATCACGTTCGGAGGCACAATCTGATCGTGGAGTGAGGCGCGTGGGGGATTGCCGCGGGAAGCCGGAAGCTTGTCGAAGTTGCCGCCACCACCGCCATTGCTCCCGGAGAACACCAACGGCAGATCACGGAATTTCGCGATTGGACCAGCGACTCGGGGCGGGCTCCCGATCAAGCAGCAGGTGAAGTACGTGAGCAGTCCGAGGATCAGGGCTTGTCCAAGGAGAGAAAACAGAAAGGCTTCGTGACGGGTGCGGTACATCGCGTCGGCTTGTCCCGAGAATGTCGAAAAGAGTTGAGTCGGTCCGGCCGGTCGAGCGGTCATGGCGCGCTCCTGAGTTGGGGATGCGAGACCTCAAGGCCAACCTGCGGTAAGACGCGGCTTGAAGCGAAAAGGATTTCCGGTGGATCGCGAAAGCTAGCTGAAGATGCCGGCGAAGAATCGCCCGACGCGATGCAGAAAGCCGCGAGGTTCGGCCTTGGTCTTCTTTTCCTGTGGCGGAGGCTGCACCACTCGATCCAGGTGCAGTTGCCGCGTCGAGGAATCCTCCACGGGTAACTCTCTGGTCGCCTGCACCGGCGCAGGCGGCGCGCTGGCAGCACGGTCCTTGGCGGTAAACACGAACGGAGCATCCACCTGGACGTGCACCTCGTTGGGCTGAGAGGCGGGCAGCGGAGCAGTCTCCGGCCCACTGGAGAGCGTGATTGGCGCAGAATCCGCACTCGGAGTGATGTCAGTCGCTGCTGCCGGGGTTGATGTCTCGCCGAGGTGCGCTCTGGCGGGCAACTCGGCCTCCGACACCGCCGGATGAGCTTTCGCTAGCAATGCCGGGGAAGGCCGCGGTGGAGGACACCCGCACTCCAGCGGAACGTCGGCATCTACTTTGTCGATGCGGCCCGATCGAAACACAGCCTGCTCCGTCGGCTTCACCTGATAGACCCGATCCCCCATCAATTCCGAAACGATGGCCGAAGAGGTGTTCCCCTTCAGAGTGCGCACGCAGGTGTTGCCTTTCGAGTCCACGCTCACGGCATAATGAAATTCCCCCGGCCCGGCGAAAAGAACCCTGAAGTCGGGGGTGAGCACGGAGTCGGCGGAAGCCTCGAGCGAGTAGTGCGTTTCAATAGCGCCGGTACTCATCCCGAGCATGATGTCGCGCTTGCTCTCCGAGGGCGTTACCGAGACCGTGGTTCCCGGACAGATGCGGATTTCTCCACCTCGAGGAAGCTGCAGCACAGCCGTCTCAGTGCTGGCGGTCAGCGAAGAACCTGCCGCCAGCCGGCTTGCGGCCACCGCGACCGAGCCCGACCCGCTGCTTAGCGGCACAACCGGATTAGCATCCGTTGATAAGCTCGCAGCCGTGGGCGCCTGCGATGGCGACTTCTTGGTGGCGTCCACATCTGCGGGAGGTTTGAGACGGACCATGAGGCGATTACCCGCTCCGTCCCAGCTGTAGGCATATGGCGCGAGCAGGTCGAGGACGACGCGTGTGACGGGAGGCTTCTGCTGAAATTGATCAATGCGGATGGCGAGGATGTTCTCCTGCTTGATGGCAATTCGCTTTCGAGCTACCCCCATGAGGGAATTGGGGAGGTCGATGACGAGCCGTGGAGGACCATCGAGCGCCTGGACTTCGGGAATGACAGGACCGCCACGAGTGAGAATCTCGACAGCAGGGACGCCGCGTTCGTGCACGATGCGAACGCTCCTGACCACCGGCGGCGGGCCAAACGTCTGCGCTACCGCGCTCGCCTCCAGTAGAGCCAGCATCAAGCAGACCGCCCTGATCGCAGGTCGCACAGACAAGAGCCTCTGAAGAGTATCTGGAAAGAAACATATCACCTGCGAGGGTGTGGGAGAAGGGAGACGAGGGGGCTGGGGTCAGGAATCTGGAGGATGACTACCGAGCCCTACGCGCTAACTGGTTGAAGTGTTTACGCTTCCGGCAGAAACTCATATTCCTCGATCACCGCTGCGACGGCGAGTTTGCCATCCGGGCGGCCATCGTCGACACGCACCACGTGACCCTTGCATTGCACACGAATGCTTTCCGTCAGCGTGATCTCGGGCGGAAGGGTGAGAGTGAAGCCGATCGGAGATCCCTGGGCTATGGCAGCTTCCAGGTAGAAACAGATTCCGCGCGCGCTGACATCGCGAATCTGGGCGATCTCGCTCTTGCTGGTATCTTCGCCGTGAGTGACAGTAACAGGTACGCGGAGAGCGAAGCGTCGTGCACCCCGTTTTTCCTGCTGCGGCTCGGCCATGCCTTCCCTCCGAAGTGGCGACCACGAAGTGGCAATTCCAATAGTCAGAATGCCCCCCCGCAGCGGCTGCGGTCAATACCACCTCCGAGTCAACGAGTGGCTCTTTCAGGGGAGAGTGCCGGGCCCGCGCCTTGACTGCAGCTTCGGGCGTCCCGGTGTAAGCTGGTATCAGGGCCAGACGTGATTTTTGTCCTCGACAACTACGATTCTTTTACCTACAACCTGGTCCAGTACATCGGCGAACTGGGTGTCGAGGTTGAGGTCCGCCGCAACGACCAAATCACGGTGGACGAAGTCGAAAAGATGCACCCGGAACGGATCGTCATCTCCCCGGGTCCCTGCACTCCCCGTGAAGCGGGCATCAGTATCGACCTGATCCGCCATTTCTCGGGAAAGATCCCCATTCTCGGCGTCTGCCTGGGACATCAGGCAATTGGCGAAGCCTTTGGAGGCAAGGTGGTCCGTGCGACTCACCTTATGCACGGTAAAACCAGCGCCGTCCTGCACGACAACAAGACGATCTTCCAGGGTCTTCCCCAGCCCATGACGGCTACCCGCTACCACTCGCTCATCGTAAAGGAAGAAGATATGCCTCGCGAATTGGAAGTCAGCGCCTGGACCACAGAGAAAGATGGAAGCCGCACTATCATGGGCCTGCGCCACCGGCAGCATGCGGTAGAAGGCGTCCAGTTTCATCCCGAAAGCGTGCTGACGGATGCAGGCAAGAAGCTGGTAGAGAACTTCTTGTCGCGTTGAGCGACGCTCCCGTCGTCTATACTTTCCTCGCCATCGATCGCGAAAGGGAGAACCTGCATGGCGCCCCTGCGTCCGTACGGAAAGATTCTACATCCAGATTCATCAGGTACAGATTCATCAGTTGGAGGTTCATCGACTTCTCCTGTTCTGACGAGGCTTATTTTAACGGTTCTGCTGGCTGGCTCTGCTGCCGCTCAGTCTGCACCCGCAGGACCTGAGTACATCGTCCGCGGTGGCGTTGCGCTGCCCACCATCGCCCCATTGCCAGAAGGATCTTGGCGCTTCATCGCCTCGGGCGACTCGCGCAACTGCGGAGACATCATCATGCCCGCCATCGCCGCTCATAGCGCCCGGTTCGCGCCAAGTTTCTATTGGCATCTCGGCGACCTGCGAGCCATCTACAAGATCGATGAAGACATGGCGTTCTCCGCCGCGAACAACGGCGAGTTCCTGAGTTGCAGTCTCTACCTGCCGCGCGCCTGGCCCGACTTTATCGAACATCAGATCGCCGCCTTCGGCAATCTGCCCTTCTATGTGGGGATCGGCAACCACGAAATCATCCCTCCCAAAGACAAATACCAGTTTCGTCGCCAGTTTGCTGCATGGCTCGACCAACCGACGCTGCATGCTCAACGAGCGGAGGACGAAGAGGCTAAAGGCCCGCCCGAAAGGAGCAGCGAGAAGAAGGACAAAAAACGGGTAGATTCGGGCCCCGTCGAGCCTCTATCCCCCCAGAGCTACTACCACTGGGTACAAAACGGCGTGGATTTCATCTATCTCGACAATGCTTCCGACTGTTTCTTGCCGTCGCAACTGGACTGGCTTGCGGGAATTCTGAAACGAGACGCCGCCGCGGACTCAAAAGTGAAGAGCGTTGTGGTCGGCATGCATGAGTCCTTACCCGACAGTATTGCCAACGCTCACAGCATGGGTGACAGCCCGGTGGACGCGGCAAGATCGAGTGGTGAAGCCGCCTACGACGCTCTGCTAAGGTTCCGTGAGCAGACGCATAAGGCTGTCTACCTACTTTCCAGCCACTCCCACTTCTACATGGAAAACATTTTTGATACGGATTGGCTTAAGAAGAAGGGCGAGCCCCTGCCCGGCTGGCTTGTGGGAACCGGAGGGGCCGAACGCTATAAGCTCCCCGTGCCGGCGCCGCCAAATTCAAGAAAAGACGTCTACGGATATCTGCTCGGCACGGTCGCGGCGGACGGCACGATCGAGTTCGCCTTTCAGGAGATCCGTGATTCCGACCTGCCGATAGCCGTCCGGCGCGATTACCCTGCCAGCCTGGTGCAGTGGTGCTTCGCCCACAACTCTAAGAATACCGATCCTGAAGCCGGAGAAATCACCCCGCACTGCGCTGCCCCACCTCCGCCTCCAGGTTCAGTGCCGCCGAAATGCGAATAATAGCGAGCAGCGAACGATCCTACTGCCCGCGTGCCTTTTCGACCGCTCTCAGCAGCGCCTGAGCCTTGTTCATCGACTCCTGAAATTCTGTCGCGGGATTGGAATCCGCCACGATTCCCCCTCCAGCCTGCAGATATGCCTTCTTCCCTTGCATCAGCAGGGTTCGAATGCCGATGCATGAATCCAGATTCCCCGCGAAATCCGCGTAGAGAACCGATCCGCCGTAGACGCCACGGCGGGTGGGCTCCAATTCTTCGATGATCTGCATGGCGCGCACCTTTGGCGCCCCGCTCAGCGTTCCAGCGGGGAAGCATGCGGCAAAAGCATCAAGCGCGTCGAGATCCTTGCGCAGCGTGCCCTCCAGCGCCGATACCAGATGCATGACGTGCGAGTATCGCTCCACGTACATCAGGTCCTTCACCTTGACCGAGCCATACTCACTCACGCGTCCCAGATCGTTGCGTCCGAGGTCGACCAGCATGACGTGTTCCGCACGCTCTTTTTCGTCGTGGCGCATCTCCTGTTCGAGACGCAAGTCTTGGGCTTCATTTTGCCCGCGCGGACGTGTGCCCGCAATCGGACGATATTCCAGCTTGCGACCGGTGACCCGGACCAGCATTTCCGGAGAAGACCCGAGAATATGGGTCCCGTCCATTTGCAGAAAGTAAAGATAGGGCGACGGATTCACTTGCCGCAGGGCGCGGTACAGATCGAACGGCGCAACCTCAGGCGTAAAGTCGAACCGCTGCGAGAACACGACCTGAAAGATGTCGCCCGCGGCGATGTACTCCTTGCAGCGTTCCACGCTGCGCAGGTAACGGTCACGACGTGTACCGGCATGCACCTTAAGTTTGCCCACCTTGGCTTTTTCGAATTTGCGCCAAACCGCCGGGCTCGGTCCGGCCGCGAGCTTTCGCTCCAGCGCAACAATGTCACCTAACGCGCGGTCGTAAGCGCGGCGCGGGCTCTCGCGCTTCACGTCGGCTGCAGCCACGATGTGAATCTGGTGACGCAGGTGATCAAACGCCAAAAGACGATCGAAAAACATGAGCTCGGCATCGGGGACGTCCAGGTCATCCTTCGCGTGCTCGCCAATCTTTTCCAGTTGCCGCACGACGTCGTAGGCAAAATATCCGACCGCTCCGGCGGTGAATGGAGGCAGTCCCGGCACGTTCGCGGGATGATGCTCCCGCAGCAGCCGCTTCACCGCTTGGAAGACATTTTCCTTCAACGCCTCGCAAAGGCCGCCGCGATCGACTTCGACCTTACCTTTGCGGGCCTTCAGGCGCATGTAAGGGCGCGCACCGAGGAAGGTGTAGCGCCCGACCTGCTCGCCGCGCTCGACTGATTCCAGCAGGAATGCATAGGGTTCTTTCTCGGCGATAGCAAAAAAGGCTGAAACCGGCGTCAGCAGGTCGGCGCTAACCGACTTCACCAGCGGCACCAGCGTGGCCTCGCGGGCGAGACGGGAAAACTGTTTAAAGTCAGGCTGCAGCATCGTTTGGGATCCTAACCGCGCGGCGGGCGGCTCAATCGCAGAGAGAGCCGGCGCGAGCTTGCGGGCTTTCATTATAGGAGAAGCCGTGTGGAGCGGGCACTCCTTGCCCGCTAGCTTTTCGATGCTCCCGGCAGGGGGGCAGGCTGCCCGCCCCACACCGGCCACGGTTTCGGCGAACAAAGAAACTTTGGTCACCTTGCCGGTCTCGTCGTAACGACTAGAATCTTGAATATCCTGCGTATTATGAGCATTTTGCGCCGGTACCCGCGGCACATATGACTCTTACTGCCCGGGAACCGGCGAGCCGAGCCGCAACTTACCCGCGCCTCTCTCACCGATAGCGAATATCAGGACCCGCAATCAATTGGACGGGATGATCGCGGTAGAAGATTACTGACTGGCAGCAGCGGAGTTTCATGCGAATCAAGTTTTGGGGCGTGCGCGGCTCCACGCCCACTCCACAGCCCGAGAACCTGCGCTACGGGGGCAATACCTCGTGCGTCGAGGTCCGTCTGGGAGATCGCATCTTCATCTTCGACTGTGGCACCGGTTTCCGCATGCTGGGACACGCTCTGGAGCGCGAATTCGTCGACCGGCCCTTCGCGGCGCATGTCTTTGTTTCGCACTTTCATTGGGATCACATCCAAGGGATGCCGTTTTTCCGTCCGCTCTACGACAGCCCCAACAGCCAGTTCATCTTCCACTCCTCAGGCCGGACGCGGCGCCTGGAGCAGGTCATGGCCGAGCAGATGGCTTCGCCCTACTTCCCCGTGAACCTCGATCAGATGAAGGCGACCCGGCGCTTTTACGACATCGAAAATGGTTGCCTCAACATGGGAGACGGCATTCAAATCAAAACCGCGTACCTGAATCATCCGCAGGGATGCATGGGATTCCGTTTGGAGACCAAAGACGGCATCCTGGTTTACGCCACCGATAATGAGCCCGGCGATGCCGACTTTGATAAAGCGGTGCGCAAGCTGGCCGATGGCGCCGACATCCTAATTTACGACGCGCAGTACCTTCCCGAGGAATACGCCGCTCGCCGCCGCGGCTGGGGACACAGCCACTGGCGCGAGGCTGTGAATGTGGTGATGGAAAGCGGCGCCAAGGAACTGATTCTCTACCACCACGACCCCGAGCACACCGACGCCATTGTCGACAAGGTCGTCGAAAATGCGCGCAGCTACTATCCCAAAGTCCGCGCCGCCGCCGAAGGGATGGAGATTAAGCTTTAGACCGCCCCCATTCTTCACGCCGTCACTCTCGTATCATCACTTGCTATAGCCTGAAAACCCACGCTCCTTGCGCACTCCGCTGGTCCGGCTGCCGTCGCTCATGTAAGCTAACCCGGCGGCAAGCACGATCAACGATGCTGCCGCGTGTGGGCCAAACTCCCAAGGAGACCCCGAATGGCATCCGTACTCATTACTGGAACTAGCAAAGGAATTGGTCTGGAGGCGGCACTGGCTTTCGGTCGCGCCGGGTACAAAGTCCACGCCACATGCGCAACCCTTCGCAGTCTCCGCAGCTGGCCGAAACGGCTGCGCGAGAAAAGCTGCCGATCCACATCTCGACCATGGAGGTAGATTCCTACCAGTCGGTGACGCGTGCGATCGCTGCCATCCACAAAGACCACGGACCAGTGGACGTGCTGGTCAATAACGCTGGCGTGGAACGGGCGGGCTCGGTAGAAGAGCTGCCCTTCGGCGACTTCCGGGCGGTCATGGAGACCAACTATTTCCGCGCGCTCCGCTGCATTCAGCCTCTGCTGCCGCACATGCGGCAGCGCCGCAGCGGCTGCATCGTCAACGTGACATCGGTCGCCGGGCGAATTTCCAATGCGCCGCTGACTCCCTACGCCGCTTCCAAATGGGCCCTGGAAGCATTGAGCGAGGGCCTGGCCGGCGAGATGAAGAGCTTCAACGTCCGGGTTGCCATCGTCGAACCGGGCATCATTGACACCGCCATGGCGCGGCGCATCGGAGACCCGGCAGCCGACTCTCTGTATCCGCACCGTGCGCGCTTCTCTTCCCTTTTCCAGGCATCGCTAAAAAATCAGGTGCCACCGTCCCTGGTAGGACAAAAGATTCTGGAAATCGTTGAGAGTGGGACGTGGCAACTGCGCCACCCGGTCGGGCCAAACGCCCTTCCCCTCCTGAAATGGCGGGGTCAAATGGCGGACGAAGAGTGGGTCGAGCTAAACGCCGGCGACGACGAGAGCTTTTTCCGCAGAATGGCGCGAGACCTCAACCCTGATACCCAGCCCAAGGACTAGCCGCCGCTCACGCCCGCAGGTGATACGGCATGGACACGACTGTGATTCTCTGGTTGCCGTTAAACAGCAACAGAGCCCGGATGGCTTCCGGCCGGTTGTTGTGCAGGAAATAATGATACCAGTGACTTTCCACCAATTCCGGAATCAGCATCGTAATATTGCGGTCCGGATGCGCCACCTGCTGCTGAATCGCGTAATCGACAATCGGCTTCACAATGAAGCGATAGGGTGAATCGAGAACTACCAATTTGGGCGAAGCCAGACCCGCCGCCCGGGCCGGCTTTTCGACGATCTCACTCCACTGACTTCGCAGCCTATCCGTGTCGTCCCCGCACTGAACGTGCAGCACGTGGATATCTTTCGCCAAGGTCCAGGCATAGCGCAGAGCCGTTTCCGACACCAGGCTCCAACGATCGATCGGCAACAGCACGACCGGTTCGGTCAGATTTGCCGTTTGGACCGGCGTGCTCTTTCCGATCTCTTGTGCCACCGCGGAGTAGTGTCGGCGCACCGAACGCATCATCAGAATGAGAGCCGGAATCAGAAGAACCGTGATCCATGCGCCATCGACAAACTTGGCGACCAGCACCACCACGGTAGTAATCCCGGTAGCCACGGCTCCGAGGCCGTTCAACACCATGCTGCGCGCCGCACCCGGTCCCCCGTTTCGCTTCCAGTGCACCACCATGCCGGCTTGCGAAAGCGTAAACGCCAGAAATGCCCCCACCGCATAGAGAGGGATCAGGCGGTCGGTGACGCCACGGAAGATAATCAGCAGAAGGCCGGTGAGCAGGGCGAGCGCATAGACACCCTGGGCAAAGACCAGCCGGCGTCCGCGAATCACGAAAGCGTGCGGCAGGTATCCATTTTGTGCGATGGCGCGGGCCAGGCGCGGGAAATCCGCAAATGCCGTGTTGGCCGAAAGCGACAGCACCACCAGGATCGAGCCAATGCTGAGCCAGTAGAAAGCGCCGCGGCCCGTGACCGCGGCCAGCAACTGCGAGAGCACGCTTTCGTATCCGGGCATTCCCGGATCTGTCGCTGCGATTCCGTAGGCTGGGACGAGGTACGCGATTCCCAGCAGCAACACGATCAGGATCGCAATGATGATCGTCAGGGTCCGCTTGGCGTATTGCGCGGTAGGTTCACGAAATGCCATGACCCCGTTGCTCACAGCCTCGACTCCAGTCATCGCGGTGCAACCGCTGGAGAAGGTGCGCAGCAGGAGCCAGGCGCTCACAGTTCCAGTGACTCCCGCCAACTTCGGAAGAACCACCACGGGAACCGGATGACCTCCCGCAGCCAGCGTCTTGAAGATGCCAACCCCGATCAATCCCAGAAGGCAAGCGATGAAAATGTACGTCGGCAACAGAAATACGCCGCCACTCTCCCGCACGCCGCGCAAATTGATGAGCGTGATCAAGGTCAGAATCCCCAGACATAGAGAGAGCGTATCGCGCTCGAGCGAGGGAACCGCTGAAACCAGAGCGCCCACCCCGGCGGAGATTCCGACAGCCGCAGTCAGCACGTAGTCGATCATGAGCGCAGCCGCAGCCAAGAGGCCCGCCGCTCCCCCCAGATTCTCTGTGGCAACGGTGTACGAACCTCCACCTTGCGGATAGGCGGCAATGGTCTGCCGATAAGAGAAGTACACGATGCCGAGCAGGACCACGATTCCGATCGTGATCGGCCACACGTAGATCGACCCCGCCATACCCAGCGGGATGAGCAATGTGAGAGCAGCTTCGGGACCATAGGCCGCCGAACTCAGCGCATCCAGGCCGAAGATCGGAATGCCCTTCAGCGGGCCGATGCGCTCCGCCTTTTCTTCCTCCGTGGCGAGAGGACGACCGAACAGGGTGTCGACAAGGTTCATGGTACCTTTCTGCTTTTCGCGCCGCTCTCGGAATTAATCGCCCGACCCGATCTTTTCCCCGCGCCTCAACCTCCGGTCAAAGAAATCGGCGGTCGCCGTGTAGGCCCGTATCCAGTCCCGCCACCTCAGAAATCCGTGGATCTCGTCGGGCAGAATGAGTTGTTCGAAGGGTACGTGCTGCGCGCGTAACCGCTGCACCAGGTCCACGGTCTGGATGAAGGGCACGTTGCGGTCGTCGTCGCCATGGATGAGCAGTACCGGCGACTTCCACATGCTCACATAGGCATCGGGCGAGGAATCCCATGCCAGCTTGACTGCAGCTTCCGCGTCCGGCGGGCGCAGAGCCAGATTGCCGAAGTAGGGACGCTCGGTGAGGAAGACGCTCCAGTCATGCACACCGTGGAAGTCCACACCCGCTTTGAACAGGTCCGAATTGCGGGCCAGCCCCATTGCGGTCAAAAACCCACCGTAGGAGCCACCCCACAATCCAATCTTTTCTCCGTCAACTTCCGAAAGAGCCTGAAGGTATCGCCCGGCGGCCACAACGTCCTTGTACTCCGCCGCTCCCCTCCAGATCGTGTCGGGTGCTTCGCGAAAGGCGCGTCCGTACATAATGCCGAGCCGGTAATTCACAGACAACACTGCGTATCCGCGGCTGGCCAGGTACTGATTTTCGGCGTAAGCATTGTGGTAATAATCCATGTAGTGGAATCCCAGCATCATCTGGCGGACCGGGCCGCCATGCATGAAGACCAGCCCGGGAAGCTTTCCACTTGCGTTGCGCGGCAGGAAAAGCTGGCCGTGTAGTGTGACTCCATCGTCGCTATGAAAAATGACCTGCTTGGGAATCACCAGTGAAGCCGACGGAAAGTCCCTGGGCAGTGCCTGCTTCGCGATCATTTGGCGGGCCTTCCCGGTCACTTCGTAGGGCATGGCGGGTGAGGTCGCCGTGGAGCCCAGGCAAATAACGCTCTTGCCGTCGCCGGTCTCGACGGGCGACCACTCCATGGTCTCGCCGCTCGTCAGGGCCTGCGGGGTGCCCCCGGCTGCCGCCACGCGCCACAGGTGCCTCCGATCCACATCGTCCTGGTTGGAGGAGTAGATGACCCAGGCCTTGTCCGGGCTGAGGGTGACGTCTTCCACGTCAAAGTCGCCGGGGGTGAGCAGCGTCGCCGCGCCTCCAACTGCGGCAATCGAATACAAGTGATTGCGCCCATCCTGCTCCGATGCAAATATGACTCTTCCATCAGCCGCAAAGTTGAGCGAGGCATCTTCCGTGAGATCGGGCAGAGAATCGTCTAACTTCTCCCCGCTACGCCAGAGCAGGCGCGCGGTTCCGCTGGCGGCATCGGCAATCCAAAGAGACCATGGCTTGGGGCGAACCGGAATGAGCGGCAGCTTCTGCTCATCGCCGGCAGTGCGTACAAAGACAATCCAGTTGCCGTCCGGCGACCAGCGCGGCGTGGAATCCTTGTCCACGCTCGGCGCGAGGTAGCGAATGAAATCGCCATCGAAATCGTAAATGGAAACCAGGCTGTGACCTTCCCGCTGGCTGACGAACGCAATGTGCTTGCCATCGGGCGACCACTTCGGTTGCTCTGCAGCCCCGCGCACCGAGGCCAGTTCCTTGGCCTGCTGTTCTCCGTCCACGCTGGCGAGCCAAAGTTTTTTCTTTGCGGACCACAGAGCCCACTTGCCGTCGGGTGAAATCTGAATATCCTCACAGCCCTCGTCGGGGCAACCCATTTCGCCCAGCAGCCGGGGCGCTGCGTTTTTACGATCCACATCGAGCGCAAACACCTGCTGTTTGGCACCCCTCGTCCAGCTCGCAGGATTGGCGCTTTCTTTTGCGTCATTCAATTCGCTGCCCAGGGCATAGAGGAAAGCCTTGCCGTCGGGCGTGAGCCGCAGGCTGGCGATGGGCTGGCCGTCGTCCGCGTTGTAATCAGTCACCTGGTGCGCCGTCCGAACGAAGTCAGGACCGTCAGCTACCCACACGTTGCGCACTCCCTTCGCATCAAAGACCCAGGCGATGCGGCTGCCATGCGTGGCAGCCACTAGTTCGGCCGGAAAAGCCGAGCCCGTAACCTGCTCCAACGTGAATGGAGATTGCGCCGATACAGCCGCGGAGTCTAGGATCACAGCTAATAGGATCAAACCTAGAGCGATGGGCAAGAGAAGTTTGGCGAAGGCCATAGGGCGCTAGGGTAATTGAACAGCCCGATACCTGCCAAATGAAGAGGTGGAGTCTCCTGGTGATTTGGTGTTGATGAGACTGGCGCACCACCTTCCCGGTCGGCTTGCTTCTCAACCATCCCCGCTCATATACTCGGAGCGTTTGCCCGCCTCCGATCGGGAATCGTCCGGCGCCGGCCAAGCATCGACCCTGCCATCATTCCGGAGAATATTCTTATGACGACGATCGCCCCCACCCCGCACATGGATAAAGAGGCCAACCCGTGGGAGTCGCAGAGCGCCCGCTTCGACCTGGCCGCACAGAAACTCAACCTCGATGAGGGCCTGTGGAAGGTTCTGCGCTATCCCAACCGCGAGATCATCGTGCACATTCCCGTTCAGATGGACGATGGCCATCTCGAGGTCTTTACCGGCTTTCGCGTGCAACATTCCATCGCCCGCGGCCCGGCCAAGGGCGGGATCCGCTACGCACCCGACGTCACGCTGGATGAAGTGCGCGCGCTCGCCAGTTGGATGACCTGGAAGTGCGCCGTGGTCAACATCCCCTTCGGCGGCGCCAAGGGCGGCGTGATTTGCGACCCGCACAAAATGTCCATGGGCGAAGTCGAGCGCATGACCCGCCGCTACACCTCGGAGCTCATCGAATTCATAGGCCCTGAGAAAGACGTCCCCGCCCCCGACGTCAATACCAACGAACAAGTCATGGCCTGGATGATGGACACCTACTCCATGCACATGCGCCAGACCGTGACTGCCGTCGTGACCGGCAAGCCGATCAACATTGGCGGATCGCGCGGGCGCCGCGAGGCCACCGGCCGCGGAGTGATGGTGGTGTGCGACGAGGCCTGCCGCAAGCTGGGCATTGATCGAGAACGCGCTCGTGTCATCGTGCAGGGATTCGGAAATGTCGGCTCCAATGCCGCGCAATTGATGCACGAAGTCGGATACAAGGTGATTGGCGTCGCAGAAGTGGGTGGCGGCCTGCACAACAAGAACGGGATCGATCTGAAAGCATTGGTGGACTTCCGCCAGAAGAATGGAACGGTACACGGCTTCCCCGGTGCGGAGAAGTGCGACGCGGCCGACCTGCTGACTACAGAGTGCGAAATCCTGATCCCGGCCGCAACCGAAAACGTCATCACCAGTCGCAACGTGGACCAGGTCAAGTGCCGCATCCTCGCCGAAGGCGCCAACGGGCCAACCACCTCGGCCGCCGATGACGTGCTCAACGACAAGGGTGTCTTCGTCATTCCCGACATTCTCGCCAACGCCGGCGGCGTCACTACTTCTTACTTCGAGTGGGTGCAGGACCGCCAGGGCTACTTCTGGAAAGAGTCGGTGGTTAACGAGCAACTGGAGACCATCATGAAGTCGTCGTTTGACGACGTCGTGCGCTACGCTGAAACTCACCACGTCAACAACCGCATCGCGGCCTATATGCTGGCGATCGACCGCGTGGCCTACACCATCCGCCAGCGCGGCATTTACGCGTAACGGCCAGTGAAGGAGAACTCATGAGATCGGCAGAGAGAACGCTGTTGGCACAAATCGCTGTTCTGATCTTCGCACTTTCGCTTGTCAGCGGTGTGGCTGCAGGGCAGGGCCCCGAACCGGGCTCAAAACCTGAAGCCATGGCCTCTCCGGCTCAGATGGCAAAGCCGGCGGCCGCCGACAAGCTCGACCTCAACACGGCGACGAAAGATCAGCTCAAGGCGCTGCCAGGCATCGGCGACGCTTACTCGCAGAAGATCATCGATGGCCGGCCCTACCGCGCCAAGAACGAACTCGTTCAAAAGAAGATCATTCCGCAGGCCACCTACGACAAGATCAAGGACATGATCATCGCCAAGCAAGTCAAGGCCGACAAGATGGCTCCCGCGCCGAAATAATGCCTCAGGTGAGCCACTCCGGCAATGGGTCTTGATGACATTGGTTCTGATTGCGCTGGGCAATGCTACACCAACGGGCCTCAACCGAGAGATTTGCCTCTCTCGAACCAGCCGCATCATCCACATTGCGGGGCGGCTCCTTGTGGGCGCTCATGATTCTCGCTGAAGTGGCGATTCAGTTGTGGCACTTGCCTACTCGGAGATAGCCGGCCCTCCTCACTGCTGCTGCAAACCGCTGCAAACCATCATGCGTTGCGTTCCCCTCGGGGGTGGAGCATAATCAATCAAGTTTCCGGCTGGCCTCCGGGACCGTCTCCCAAGTGTGAACCTACCCAACTCCATCACGCTGAGTCGTATCCTCAGTATCCCTCTGCTGATCTGGATCCTTTCCAGCGCTCGCTTCAGTAGTGTCAGTGGCGAGAAGGAGTTGCTGGCTTCCATCGTGTTTATCGCCGCTGCCATGACCGATGGGATTGACGGTTATCTCGCGCGCCGGCGAGGGCAGATCACCGCGATGGGAATTCTGCTCGATCCGCTGGCCGACAAACTTCTGATCGCTGCCGCCTTCGTTGTGCTGGTGCAACTCAACCCCAGCCTGGTGCCCGCGTGGGTGGCGATTGTCGTCATAGGCCGCGAGTTCCTGGTAAGCGGCCTCCGATCCATCGCCGCTTCGGAAGGTTTCACGATCGAAGCCAGCGACCTAGGCAAGTTCAAGATGGTGGTGCAAATCGTTTCGGTGGTGGCGGTCATTTTCGATCATCGCTGGAAGGAATGGCCCATCTACAGCCACTACTTTTTCCCCATTCACTGGATCGCCTACCTGGCGATCTGGTTCATGGTGTGTGTATCGCTGGTGTCGGCGATCGACTACTTTGTCGCCTTCTGGTCGAGAATTGACCGGCGCGTGGTCAAGCGCCGCCGCCGCGCCTTCATTCTGAGCCGGCGCAGAAAGCCCGTGCCGGTGCCGCCGCAGGCGGACCGCGATGTCGCTACTTCCACATAGTCCGGTAGCAGTCGATTCAGAGTATTCTCAGGACGAGCGAACCCTGCTGCTCCGGCTGGCGCACGATTCGATTCTCTCGGCTCTGGAACAGCAGGAAATCCCTCTCGATCCGCCCACTGAACACCTCGCGCAGCCTCGCGGAGTATTCACTTCGCTGCATCTGGGCGGTCAGCTGCGAGGATGCGTGGGTTACGTCCTTCCGGTGGGCTCGGTTTATCGTGCGGTGGCTGAGACCGCTCGCGCTGCCGCCTTCGAAGACAGCCGCTTCTACCCCGTAACACGGGAAGAAGCCCCGGCGCTCGAAATCGAACTCAGCATCCTCTCGCCCCCACAACCGATTCAACCTAAAGCCGTCGAAGTCGGCCGCCATGGGCTCTTGATCGGCATGGCAGGGCAGCGAGGGCTGCTTTTGCCGCAGGTGCCGGCAGAACATCACTGGGATCGGGTGACGTTCCTCGAACAGACCTGCCGTAAGGCGGGTCTGCCGCGGAATGCGTGGCAGCAAGGTGCGACTATCGAGGCGTTTACGGCAGAGGTCTTCGGAGATGAGGCAGTCAAGCTCGGATGATCTTTCACCGTGGTTCGATGACCGCCGGTTTTCCGCGCTTCCTCGATGAGCTTGTCATCTAGTGCCAGGTTCGTTGCCATGTGTGGAGCACTACACATCCTTGTGTGTAGAACAAATGGACTGGATAGCGTCCCCCTATGCCGATTGGCCGACGGAAGCGTCGGGGTGAGGGTTAGAGCCGAATGCAGCCGGTATCGACGTCGGCGGACGCTCGGCACACAGCGAAGCCGGGGACGGTTTTCCGTCCCCGGCTTCGGACCGCGTCCATTGATCTTGACTAGTTCACTTGATCCACTTCTACGTTATCGCCCGCGTGCACATCCTCCAACGAGAAAACGATCATGCCCGTCGCGGTGGTCGGCGTGACGCCGATAATGACGATCTCGCCGACAGACCGGCGCGGCAGGTCGCGCACGTGAATCACCGGCCCGTTACCCTTGGTAAACATGTGCGGGTCAACCGACGGTGTCTTCATCTGGGTGTCCTCGGCTATGGCCGCCTTGAATGAGAGTGAATCCACGGGGTCGTTCAGATCAGCATCATAGGAGCGCACGGCCCGGAAGTAGTCGCCGACCTTGACACCTTGGTTCGCGCCCACGTTGATGTACACCTTGTGACCGGTACCCAATTGCGAATCGAAATCCTTACCCATCACAATGCGGCCGGAAAGCTTGCTGCTCGAGGGCAGAAAGAGATCGAATTTCGCCGGAGTGCGGAAGGCTACAGTCAGTTTCTCGGCAAACGGTATCGCGGTGTCCCCCGGATTGATGCCGTCGCAGGCGTATTCGATACGCGCGATCGCCATCCGGCTTCGGGTGTCAATGATCCTCACCCGGCCGACTTCCTCATAGGGCTGGCCGGTTTCCTTGAGCAGCTTCTTTTGCCCAGGGAACATCTCATATTCGTTGACGTCGCGCAGGGCACGCACGATTTCGTATTCGGCTCCGGCGCTATAACCGGTGCCCTGGAGATACACTACATCGCCGCGCGTAAACTTCGTGGTGCTGGGAGTTTCCAGGCCACCGACGACATAGTTGGCATCGGGCAGGATCTGTTTGCTGATGAAGCCAGCGCAATACAAATCGGCGTAGGTCGGGGTCTGCACCCGCTCAGTCGGGAAACTGGCCGAACTCGGCGCAGTTCCTTGCGGTACGTCTGCAGTGGCATCCTGGCCCGATTGAGCCCATCCGGCCGTCGCCAGCAACAACAATAACAGTCCTGTTTTCTTCATGTTACCTCCGGGCGAGACCACCGAGCGTCCCCGTCCCTAGTTAAATTCCAGAAAAGAAAGGCTTCAGCCGGAAGGTAACAAGGGGGTAAGGGTGGGTCAAGGTTACGAGGGTGAGGGGCACCCTAGGCAAAAGTTTTTTCGCCGGAACTACTAATCCGTTGTTGCATATGGAATTACTCCCCTGTAATAATTCGCCGTTTCCATTATGCGCATGAACGTGAGTGATCGAACCTGGAAATGACCTCCACCCCGGGCTACCCGTCGCGTCTTCTGCCATTGCGTTTGCCACGAGTCTGCGTTGCGGTGATCGGTGCCGATGCCAACCAGATGGTCGAAAAGGCAGAGGCTCTGGCCAGGGATAACTCCTTTCTTGAGTTCAGGTTGGACTACCTCGCCAAACCCGGGTTGGCGCTGCCGAGGATCAAACGCTTCACCGAGTCTCATCCCGGAACGGTGGTCATTGCCACCTGCCGCCGGCTCAGCAGCGGAGGGAAATTCAAGGGTTCGATCGCCTCCCAGCTGGATATCCTCAGCAAGGCCGCAGCGGCCGGCTGCCAGTTAGTCGACGTCGAACTTCAAACCACCAGCAAGTGCAAGCCGGAACAACTTCAAAAGTTGCGGAGCCGCGCCGCCCTGATCCTTTCGTTCCACGATTTCCGGGGGACCAAGAAGCTCGACGAGACGCTGGAGAAAATGCTGGCCTATCCCGCCGACTTCTATAAGGTCGTCAGCACGGCTACAACGCTTTCCGACAACGTCGCCAT
This sequence comes from Candidatus Sulfotelmatobacter sp., assembly GCA_035511455.1. Lineage (GTDB taxonomy): Bacteria > Acidobacteriota > Terriglobia > Terriglobales > Acidobacteriaceae > Sulfotelmatobacter. The sequence continues at coordinate 56,543 of DATKFH010000036.1, forward strand.
GATCAAGTTTCTCGGCCGTCGGGGTGACCGCCATTCCCTGGTTAGCATGTGCATGGGAGAGCAAGGAATCATCAGCCGCGTCCTGGGAGTACGCGCGGGGAGCGTTTTCACCTTCGCGTCTGCTACTGCGGCGGAGGCCACCGCTCCCGGACAGGTGACGGCCCAGGAATTGCGCAACGTATATCGCATCGAGCAACTGGACGCCGCTACGCGCGTTTACGGGGTGGTTGGAGATCCCATTGCACATTCGCTGTCTCCGGCCATCATGAACGCGGCGTTCCGCCGCGAAAATGTGAATGCCGTCTACCTCACCCTGCATGCGAAAACCCTGAAAGATCTGCTGACCTGCGTGCGGGAGATCCCCATTCACGGCATCAGCGTGACCATGCCCTACAAAGAGGCGATTCTGCCGCATCTGGACAATACCGACTCCCACACCACCAAGATCGGCGCCTGCAATACAGTCGTGCGCGCGCAGGATGGCAAGCTTTACGGCTTCAACACGGACGCCTCGGGGATTGTCCGGCCTCTCGAACGCCGGCTGAATACGTTGGAAGGCGCGCGCATTCTTGTTATCGGAGCCGGCGGAGCCGCTCGCGCGGCGGTGTTCGGACTGAAGGAGCGGGGCTCGGAAGTTTACATTCTCAACCGCACCGCTGCCCCCGCCAAGAAACTGGCACACCGGGCCCATGCGCGTATCATGAAGCGCGCCGATCTAAAGAAGCTGGCGTTTGATGTCATCATCAATGCTACTCCGGTGGGAATGGGGAACGCGCGAGAGTCGCCGCTGCATGAGAACGAGATCAATGCCCGCTATGTCTTTGACATGGTTTACGATCCGGCCGAAACACGCCTTTTGAAACTGGCCAAAGAACGGGGCGCGCAGATCATTCCCGGCATCGAGATGTTCGTCCATCAGGCGGCGCGCCAGTTTGAGATCTGGACCGGCAAACCCGCTCCTTGGGACGAGATGCTGCGAGTCGTGCTTCTGGCTTTGCAGGAGCGCGCCAACCGCGCTTCCAGTGGAAAGTAAAAGCAAATGATGCCTTTCGTAACGAAAAAGTTGCTTTTTTCAATGTGCCTAAAGTAATATGCAAGTAGGGAATGTGACTGTAAGCATTTCCGGTTCGTTCAAGACCCTGTACCGCCCGTTTCCATACTTCCAAACTCGCAGTTTCACAGCTTTGGTTAAAAACTCGACGTGGAAGCGGCTTGCTCCGCCTCCATCCCGGTTCGGAGAGTTCAAATATGGCGTGGTACGCGTACTGTCTTACCGAGCATCAAACCCTCCCCAATGGAACCCGCACTCGCCGCCCCTTCCTGCTCGAGGGCGTTCAGGGGGTCAATGGCGCAGCGGTTCTGAGCTATCCCAGTGGTGAATTCGCGGTAATTGTCAGCGAATATGACCACGCAGCCGGTGAACTGGACCAGAAATCCGCAATTGACCACGCCCGCGTGGTCAGCAACTGCTTCCGCAATTCCACCGTATTGCCATTCAAGTTTGGAACCATTTTTGACAGCGACGACGCACTCCGCCAAGCCGTGCGGGTGAATCGGCGCGCCTTCGGCCAGAGCGTCGCCCGGCTGCGGGGCAAGTCCGAGATGCATATCAAGTTGGTCGTCCGGGACGGCTCCCTGCGCGAGGCCATGATCGACGTCGAACTGCCGGACACCGTGGGCGGCGACTATCTCTCCAAGCTGCGGGTAAAGGCGTCGCGGGAGCGGGAGCGCCAAACCAAGGCTCGGGCCTTATCCGTACAGGTCCACAAGCTCTTTAATCCGCTGGAGGAGGAAGTGAGCTGCAAGAAGGTGGCTCCGGAGGGCATGCTTATCGACATCGCCCACTTGATCGACTCCAAGAGCGTGGAAAAATACCAGAACCGCTACAGTACCGCCGCCAAGCAGTTAAAGAACTGCGAGGTGGCAATCAGCGGTCCGTGGCCGCCCTATCACTTCCTGCCTGGAAAGCTGCGAACGGTGGCGGGAAACAGCTAGAAATTCCGCGCTTCCATTTGCCCGGATCGGCCAAAACCCGCGCCGGGCTTGGCATTTCGGGCTGCTTGGTAGCAGAATGCATCGAATGTGCATTCTTCTGCACTTCTTCATTAGTGTCGGCGCGGGGAAGATATTGACTGCTCCTCGAATCGATCTCCACTAAATCCTTTCCAGTCATTCACTTGTCCGGCAACGTGATCAGCAGCACCAATGTTGCGCGCTTTGGCGCGGGAAATGCTTCTCTGCTTTGTAATAAAGAGGCCGCTAACTCAAGCATGACCACTCTCTTCGATTCTCCGTGTCACTTCCCGAACTGCCATTCCTGGCGGAATGGCATGTTGCATCGCCTTTCCTGACATACCCACCTTTTGCCTCTTTGAACTTGGCTCCAGCAATGGGGCCATTTTTTATTTATGTGCCGGAAAAATCTTTCGAAACAGTGGTTTTTTCATTCCGACCTGCGCTCAGATACACTGGCTGCCTGCCATGACCAAGACTAGCCTCACCAGAAACATTCTGGCCACGATTCTTACCCTGATTCCGCTGAACACGGTGAATGCCCAGAGCCAACAACCTAAACCATCGGCGACCCCGTTCGGGGCTGCGCCGCAGCTGTCGCAGGCTCAGCAGGAGAACTTCCCGCCGCAATTGCTGGACGAACTGGCTGCCATTAAGACCTCCGCGATGGGAGATGACTACACCTACCGGCAGCTTGCCCATCTGACGGAAAACATCGGCCCGCGGCCCACCGGATCGCTACAGGCAAAAGCCGCCGTCGATTACGTGGCCGCCGAACTGCGCAAGATTGGGCTCGAGGTGCAACTCGAAGAAGTGAAAGTACCACACTGGGTGCGTGGAGCCGAAACGGCGGAACTGGTCGAATACCCCGGCCAGGCTACAGGCACATCGCAGAAGATCGTACTCACGGCCTTGGGCGGAAGCACGGCGACGCCGGCGGAAGGAATCGTCGCCGAGCTGGTCGTGGTCAACAATTTCGACGAACTGAAAACCCTGGGTCGCGACGAGGTCGCCGGCAAGATCGTTCTGTTCAACGAACTTTTCGACAAACAGAAGAGCGCGGCGGGACAGGCCTTCGCGGCCTACGGCGAAGCTGTGCGCTATCGCGGAGCCGGGGCCAGGGCAGCGGCGGATTTGGGCGCGGTGGCCGCTTTGGTGCGCGCCGTTGGCGACTCCGATTTCCGCCTGCCGCATACCGGCTGGAGTTCCCCGGCGGGCATCCCCGCCGGCGCGGTTACCGCCGAAGATGCGGACTTGATCGCCCATCTTTTCGGGCAAGGCAGTGTACGTATGCACCTTACGCTGACGCCGCAAAAACTCTCCGACGAGACCAGCTACAACGTAATTGCCGACCTTAAAGGCAGCGAACATCCGGAGCAACTGGTAGTGGTCTCCGGGCATCTCGATTCGTGGGACCTGGGCACTGGCGCCATCGACGACGGCGCGGGTGTCGTGGTTGCCATGGAGGCGGCCCAGGTTCTGCAGAAATTGCACCTGCGCCCCAAGCGCACCCTGCGCGTCATTGCCTGGATGGACGAAGAGAGTGGAGGATCGGGGAGCCAGGCATATACCAAAGATCACGCCTCTGAATTCTCCAATCATGTCGCCGCCATCGAAAGTGACGCCGGGGCCGCGCATCCGTTGGGCTTTGATCTTAAAATGACGGCAGCGGCTGCTGAACTATTGCAGCCCGTGGTAGGAGCGCTGCAAAGTTTTGGAGCGACCGTGCTGCAATCGAGCCCCTACCCTCCGGGAGCCGACATTGCTGCCATGTCGGAGGCAGGCGTACCCTCGTTGGGCATCATGCAAGATGGCCGCACCTACTTTCACTACCATCACAGTGCCGCCGATACGCTGGACAAGGTCGTTCCCAGCGAATTGCGCGAGAACGCTGCTGCCATGGCCGTCATGGGATACGCGCTGGCCAGCATGAAGAATCCACTGCCGCGATAGTCGCTTGATCGAAATCACATCCCTCCGATCAGGCCGCAAATAGCATTCTGGTCGCGTTCTGATTTGCTGCAGCCCTTTGGAGCGGTTGACGCATCTCAATTTTGGCGCTTATCATCATGGTTTGCCCTAACCAATCGGGACGCCTCCGAAGAAGGTGGCGTCCCAAGACTTTTGTTATGGCTATTTTGAATGGGCCGGTTGAAGTGACCTATGGACAAGAAGAAGCTGGAAACGTTTAAGAAGCGTTTGGAAACGCGGCAGCAGGAATTGCGCCGCACCGTGAACCGCACGCAGGCCGACGGCCGCTCCGCCGACGAGGACACGGCGCAGGACATCGCCGACCGCGCGGCCAGTTCCTACACCAAAGAGTTCCTGTTCAGCCAGAGCAACAACGAGCGGCAACTCCTGCAGATGGTCGAGAAGGCGCTGGCTCGCATTCGCGAAGGCACCTTTGGCGAATGCATCCACTGTGGCAAAGAGATCAACCCGAAGCGGCTGGAGGCAGTGCCGTGGACCCGCCACTGCATCGAATGTCAGGAAAAACTGGAGCAGGGATTGCTCGAAGAAGCTCCGCGCTAAGACGACTTTGCGATCAGCAAAGCCGCCAACTTTGGCGGCTTTGCTGTTTCTGCCGAGAGGCACGCCTTAGGCCACAGGGTTCAACTGAAGCGGCAGCCTCCGCAGCCGTTGTCCCGACGCCGCGAAAATCGCATTCGCAACGGCCGGCGCGATCGGCGGCAAGGCCGGTTCGCCCATTCCGCCAGGGTCATCCCTACTCTCGGTCAAGTGCACTTCGATCGTCGGAGCCTCGTTGATCCGGATGGGATCGTAGCCGTCGAAGTTCGTCTGCTCAACTGCGCCATGGTTGATCGTGATTTCATTCTTCAGCGCCGCGCTCAATCCATAGATGATCGCGCCCTCCGTCTGCGAACGCACCGACTCCGGATTCACGATCCACCCGCAATCGACGGCGGCCACAATGCGATCGATCTTGAAATTGCTGCCGCTGACCGTGACCTCTGCCACCTCGGCAAAGTAGCTGCCGAATGACTTGTAGCTAGCGATGCCGCGCCCCTGGCCTTTCGGCAGGGGCTTGGCCCAGTCGGATTTCTCGGCAGCCAATTCAAGTACGGCTCGCAGCCGTGCCGGGTCCACGTCTTCGTCGTCCTTCGGCTTCCAGTTGGGCGGCTTCACCAGCAGCATTTTTCGGAACTCGACCGGATCCTTTCCTGCTGCAGCCGCGAGTTCGTCAATGAAGCTTTCCACCGCGAAACCGTTGAACGAGTGCTCGACCGAACGCCACCACGCGCGCGGCACAGCGCTCGCTGCGGGATTATATTCGAGCCGCACACTTGGAATTGCATACGGCATCTGCCGGGCCCCCCCGGATTCGTCGTTCCCCGCCGGAGTCTTCGGGTCCCAATATCCCTTAATCGACGTAGAGGCCAGGGTATGGAACCAGGCAACGGGGCGGCCGGAGGCGTCTATCGCACCTTGCATGTGATGACATGCGGCGGGCCGGTAGAAGTCGTGCGTCATGTCGTCTTGGCGCGACCACACTAGCTGCACCGGCTTGCCGACGATCTTTGCGATCTGCGCTGCCTCCGCCGGGAAGTCGGCCATGTAGCGGCGTCCGAACGCACCGCCCATAAGGGTTGTGTGAACGACGACCCGTTCGTTCTTGACGCCCAACACTTTCGCCACGGTTCGCTGGACCCAGTCGGGCGATTGTGTCGGTGCCCACACCTCCGCCTCGGTCCCGCGCGCGTGGACCGTGATATTCATCGGCTCCATGGTGGCGTGTGCCTGCAGCGGAAGCTCGTACAAGGCTTCGACCTTCTTCGCGCCATTGGAGAGCACCGCCTCGACGTCTCCGTCATTGCGCAGGCGCTGGCCCGGCTTCTGCACCGCTTCGTGCAGGGCGGCGCGCATGCCATCGCTCGACTCGGAGACGGCCGCGCCGTGATCCCAGGTGATCTGAAGAGCGTCTCGACCCTTGATCGCGGTCCAAGTCGAGTCCGCCACGACCACGACACCTCCGGCAGTGAACATGTCGCCCGGCATAGCCGGGATCTCGAAAACATCGCGCACACCGGGAACCGCCTTCGCCTTGGCCGCTTCGAAGTGCGCCGGTTTCCCGCCGAACGTGGGACACCGCGCCACTACCGCAAACAGCATTTCTGGAACGCGGACGTCGAGTCCAAATTGTGCACTGCCGTTGACTTTCGCCGGGATGTCGACCCGTGGCACGGCATGGCCGATCAATTCGAATTTTGAATCGTCTTTCAGGGACACTTTTTCCGGATCGGGCCTTGGCAGTTTCGCCGCCGCCTCCACCAGTTCCCCGTAGGTCGCCTTGCGCGAAGATTTCTGGTGCAGCACGGTGGCCTTCTTCGCCGCGCACTCAGCCGGCGGCACACTCCACTTCGCCGCCGCCGCAGTGATCATCAATTCACGCACGGTCGCGCCCGCACGCCGCAGCGGCATGAAATTCTCCATCGTGCTGCCGCTTCCGCCCGTGCCCAAGTGCGGATAAATATCAGGCCGCGTTTCGGCTTGTTCTACGCTGACCGAATTGAAATCGACCTCGGCCTCTTCGGCGAGAATCATCGCCAGTCCGGTCCTGATCCCCTGACCCATTTCTGACTTGGCCACGATCAGCGAAATCTCTCCGCTGGGCTTTAGGTGAATCCAGGCATCAAACGGATTCGGAGCCGGCTTCTTCGGCCCACGTTCGTTTTCCTGCGCCTGAAGGAGCGGCTCGGAAAGACGGACGCCGATCATCATCCCTGCACCTGCCACGGTTCCTCGAACTACGAACTCCCGGCGGCTGATGGTCATGGTTATGCTCCCTTCCCGGTGCCGGCACTGGCACGATGAATGGCTCGCCGGATCCGCTGATACATGCCGCAGCGACATAGATTGCCGATCATCGCGGCTTCAATCTGATCGTCGGCGGGATGAGGAGTTTTCGCCAGCAGCGCCGCCGCCGACATGATCTGCCCCGGCTGGCAGTATCCGCATTGCGGCACCTGCTCAGCAATCCACGCCTGCTGCACGGGATGCGAGTTGTCCGCCGAGAGGCCCTCGATCGTGGTGATTTTCTTCGTGCCGACGGAAGACACGGCGGTCTGGCATGAACGCACCGCCTCGCCGTCCAGGTGGACCGTGCAGGCCCCGCACACTCCCATCCCGCAGCCGTACTTGGTGCCCGTCAGGTTCAAGTTGTCGCGCAACACCCACAACAGAGGCGTGTCCGGAGCGATCTCAACCTCATGCGGGCGATTGTTGATGAGCAGATGAATCGCAGCCATGGGAGACCCCAGAAGTGGAAGTTATGATGTTAGACGAGGCTACCCCAACAAGGTTTGCACGAGCAAATGAGACGTCAATAAGAAGCTATTGTTGTCGAGTAGCCCGTCCCTCGGGCTGCGACCTTTTCCGAAACCACATATGGACACTCACTTCGTCGTGCGTAGCCCAGAGTAGCGCTGGGGCGGGACAATCCGACACAAGATTACAAGTTCGCGCCGAATGCAAGCAGTCGGCCATCGCGATCCTTCACTACAAACTCACGCGACTGCCATGGCATGTTGGCAGGTCCCCGCGTGAATTCGACGCCTCGAGCGGCATACTCAGCGTAAAGCGCGTCCGCATCTTCGATGAATACGTAGGCGTCGAGCAGTTCGTCCGAATACTTGTTGGGATTGGGTGTGGGAGGTTCGGCACAGCGGAAGTGAATCGCCTGCTGGTCGCGTGCAACGATGGCGTAAACCGGCGGGTCCTGCCACTGCCCAAACACTTGAAGCCAAGCTTAGCTTCGTAATAGGCAAGGGTGCGGGGGATGTCCAGGGTGAAGAACTGAGGCGCGATCTGACGAATCATGGGGCAAGTTTACTATAGAAAATCCTGGGTGATGCCGACCGCGGTCACCGGCTGTTTTCTCCTCCTACTCGCGAGAACGGCGTTCTGATGACTCGTAAAATTTCGTGGCCGGTACTCTTCGGCAAACTGGAAGGAATCTTCAAGCGTCTGGTTTTGCCAGTAATGCGGGAAATCGATAAACGCTAGACGACTTTGCGCGATGGGTTGTTCTTTTACGTGTCGCCCCGGAAATCATAGAAGACACGAATGAGGTTGCCATCAAGATCGGCGGCCATAAACTTGCGCAGCTTCCACGGTTTGTCTTCGGGTTCGGAAACGATCTTCGCGTGCGGCCTTCCAAGGTGCGAAGAGTTGGTCTGCCCCAGCCTTGCGATCGAGATTGAGCCAGAAAAGGATCGGGCTAAGTTGCCGTAGGACTGTCGGAAGGATTGGTTGGTGATCAACAGACTGCAATTCTCCCTTGCGATGCCAGCAATGCCGCCTTGGTCATCGCCCCAATCGAAGCTAAAGCCCAGCGTGTTGACATAGTAGGCAGCGGCTTTGTCGACGTTGGCCGCGGGTATTTCCGGAACCGGAGCGGGGAACGTCATGCGGTGAACCGTACCACGAGAACGCGACTTGGATACCCAGGAACTGGAGGGGGTCGAGTTCAAGGAATTAGTTCGACGATCGTTCGCGATTAGCCCCGGAGTGTTGATCAATCCGACAATTCCCTATTTTCCGCAATGCAGAAAAAATTCTGCTTAAGTCAACGCGTATGGGTTTCGCCCTCGCTGGCTGCTGGCGGGACGCCCGACGGACCGGCCCTGAACGGTCAAAGCGACGATGCTCCCTAGTTCGCGGCTTTCTGGCGTTCCTGCGCCTCCGCTCCCGGCATCACGTTGTTGAGCGGAGCTTTCCGCTGCTCCTCAAGTTCCGGGTGGGGCAGCGGCTTGCGCGGCAACATCTGGTCGCGCATCGCCGTGTTGTACACGAAAATCGCTTCCACCACGGCGGCCTGGGCCAGATCATCGGGTTGCAGGCGTTCGTAGGTATCCATGTTGGAGTGATGTGTGCGCGAGCCGTAGTCGAGCATGTCTTGAATAAACTGGAATCCCGGCACTCCCACCCAATCGAACGCTTCGTGATCGGTGCCGCCTGTGTTGCGCATCGTGATAGTGCTGACGCCCAGGTCCTTCAGCGGCTCCATCCACTGCTGGAAGATCGGCCCCACGGCAGCATTTTCCTGCAGGTAGATGCCGCGAATTTTTCCCGAGCCGTTGTCGACGTTGAAGTATCCGGAAATCTTCTGCTGGTCCGGTTTCAACTGCACGGGACCGGCAGGCTTACGTAGGAAATCCGGCAGCTTCACCTGGTCGGGAGAGGTCGAGAGCGGCACGTAGCCGAAATGCTGTTTCACGTAGCCGTATGAGCCGAATTCTCCTTGTTCTTCCCCGGTCCACAAACCCACACGGATGGTGCGCCGCGGCTGCACGTGCAGGACATTGAGGATGCGCATCGCCTCCATCGCTACGACGGTTCCGGCGCCATTGTCGGTGGCGCCGGTCGCGGACGCCCATGAATCAAGGTGTCCACCCACCATGACGACTTCATCTTTGAGCTTGGAATCGGTGCCGGGTATCTCAGCGATGGTGTCAAAGCCGTGCTCGTGATCTCCCGTGAACTCCGTCTCCACATCCATTTCGACATTGACCGGCGCATTCGCTTTGAGCAGCCGATAGACGCGCCCGTAGCTCTCGATGGCCATCACGACCAGCGGAAGCGGCTCGGCGTGCTCCCGCTGGTACGTAAACCAACCCATGCCGCCACCACCGTCGTCAAAAATCGTCCCGCCCGATCCGCCGTTGGTGCGCCCGTCGCGGCTCGGAACCACGATTCCGGCCGCGTGCTCGGCGGCGAAGAACGCTCCTGCTTTTTCGCGAAATTCCAGCCGCTTGATGAATTCCTGGAAAAAATCCTGGCGCTGGCCAACACGTACTGGATATTCTGCGGTCTCCTTTAGATTGGCATCGTCCCTCCGCTCAAACAGCGGCTTGTCTACCGGCTTCACATCACGCATCTCACCGAAGAAGACGATCTTGCCAGCCAGTTGGCCCTTGTACTTTTCGAGGTCCTTCTCGTCCTTCGCATCAACCCAGATCGCGCGTCCGTTGATGGGCCCGTGGCTCGACGGCGACCACGGCAGCGCTTGCGCGATGAACACGGCTGTGTCCGGAGCCGACATGCGTACCCATGCGTTCAGCTGGCGCCATCCCATGCCAAATTCGCCCCAATCCTCGAGGTGAGCGTTGCTGCATCCCATGGCAGTCAGCTGGTCGCGCGTCCACTCGTTGGCATGCTTCAGATTCGGAGACCCGGTCAGCCGCGGTCCGATCCCATCCATTAACCCCGAGGCATATTCCATAACGTGCGAATGCCCCAGCCCCTCGTCGCGAATGCGCTGGTACATGGTGTAGTCCAGGCTCTCGGTCGCAGGTTGAGGCAATTCGTAAGAAGGCTTGCTGTCTTTGTCGGCTTTCGCGTCCTTCGTCTGCTTATCAGCCGCGAGCGTGGAGAGGCTAAGACACAGAAGCACTGCAAAAATTGAAAGCGAATATCTGGGCGATGGCATTATTCGGTTCCTCTGAAGCGGAAAGCAGAGTAGCAGATGCCGCGGTCGTCGCGAAAGCCGTAAAGTCAGTGGGAAGCGGCCGCCAACCCGAGGCCGGGGGCCCCGTCCTTGTCGCGTTCTTTGCGACCGGGCGGGTCCTTTGATTTTCTTTTCACAGCCCATTCTGGTGACGTCTGGTGACATCCAATCTTGCCCCCAAAACCGAAAGAGCAGATCATCGTCAAGGCGAAGCCGTGCACGCAACCGCTGCCAAAAAGGCCGCAACTCTTTTGTTCTCAATATTTTGGCCTCTAAATCATTGGGGCTCAAGATTTTGCAAGCCATTTTTGCAAACCTCGCGCCCGTCGCGGCTTTCAGAGAGGTGGGGGGGTTACCCCGTAACCCGAGCGTTTCCCAAGTGAAACTGGCTCATGCGAGGGTGATCGAGGCGATGAACGAGTATTTTTTGAGCCCTATTTCACAGGGATTGAGGCTCATTTTTGACGCCCCCATGTGCCCCTGTTAGACTGTGTGTTTATCCAGCCATCACCACCACTAGAAGGGAAGTCTGTGCGCGCAGAAACCCGCCATCAACTTAAACAGGACGCATTCAGCCGAGCGACGATCGATGCCGCCGAGCGAACTGCCCATTGGACGGTCGAACACCGAACCAACCTGATAATCTCCGTGGTCATAGCGGTCGTGGTGATCGCCGGAGTCGCTGGCGGCTGGTTCTACTTGAGCGTGCAAGACGAAAAGGCCAGCGCGGAACTCTCGCAGGCTGTGCGCACACTGCAAACCCCGTTGCGCCCTGCCGGCACTCCGGCTCAGCCTGACTTCCCTACCTTCACCTCGGCCAAGGAGCGCAATGAGGCCGCCAGAAAACAATTTCAGGCGATCGTCGACAAGTATGCCCACACCCAGACGGCGGATATGGCGCATTACTTTCTGGGCGTGACGGCATCGAATTTGAGCGACAACACCGCGGCCGAGAGGAACTTCAAAGAAGTAGTTTCGTCAGGCAGCCGCGACCTGTCGTCGGTGGCTAAGCTTGCCCTGGCTTCACTCTATGGCCAGACCAACCGCACGAAGGAAGCCGTCGCTCTCTATCAGGAGTTGATCAATAAGCCGACGACCTCAGTCACCAAGGTAACGGCGCAATTGCAGTTGGCCGAACTCTACCAGGCTTCCAACCAGCCGCTCGACGCCAAGCGCACCTACGAAACGATCAAGAAAGAAAATCCCACAGGCGAGGCCGGACAGATCGCCACCCAGAAGCTAGCCGAACTGAAATAGGCAGGAGTCGAATCATACTCTTCCGGCGATATAGGAATGCGTATGACGGTAGGTCATGTTATTATGACCATAGTCTCTTGGAGCAGTTATGAAGATCATGCCGGCGGGTTATTTCAAGGCGCGCTGCCTGAAAATCATGGACGAAGTACGGACCACTCGCGAGCCCGTGACCATTACGAAAAAAGGAAAGCCGGTGGCCAAGCTGGTCCCCGCCGACGGGCAGCCGGAAGATGTCTTCGGCTGCCTGAAAGACGAAATTGAAATCGTGGGCGACATTTTGTCCCCGCTTGTCCAGCCCGGGGACTGGGAGGTTTTGCGCTGATTCTCCTGGACACTCACGCGCTCGCCTGGCTGGTGGCGGAGCCGGAACGTCTCTCGCGACCTGCGGCTTCCGCCATCCGCCGTGCGCGGATCAACGACGGCCTTGCTGTCGCGAGCATCACCGTCTGGGAACTGGCACTCCTATTCGCGCGGGGTATTCTGCGCTCCCACGGCACTGTGGAAACGGCTGTGCAGAATCTGCTGCGCCGTTCCGGAGTCGTGATACTGCCCATCACCGCAGAGGTCGCGGCCATCGCCGCTCAGTTTTCCGACGACTATCCGAAAGATCCCGCGGACCGGCTGATCGGCGCGACCGCCATGGCGGAGGGAATGGCCCTGGTAACTCGCGATCAGCGCATTCGCTCCCACCACCGACTGAAGACCATCTGGTGATCAGGGGGTGGCGCCCCCGAGCGGTGCCCATTTCCCCTTTTCCCATTGGTTGCGTACCATGTTGTCCAGTTCCCAACTCTACAACTGGAACAACATGGCCGACATCACACTCCGCGTTAACGGAAGTGCCAAGAAAGTCAGCGTCTCTCCTGAAACTCCGCTCCTCTGGGTTCTGCGCGACACTCTCGAGCTCACCGGAACAAAATTCGGCTGCGGCGCCGGATTGTGCGGCGCCTGCACGGTACATCTCGACGGCACACCGGTGCGCTCTTGCTCTATCCCGGTCGCGCAGGCCGCAGATAAAAACGTCACCACGATTGAAGGGCTCGGAGCCAACGGTCTACACGCACTGCAGCAGGCGTGGATCGCGGAAGAAGTCCCGCAATGCGGCTACTGCCAGACGGGACAGATCATGTCGGCCGCGGCACTGCTGGCAAAAACTCCGAATCCCACCGACGACCAGATCACCCAGGCGATGAACGGCAATCTGTGCCGCTGCGGAACCTATGAGCGGATTCGCAAAGCGATCCATCGCGCCGCCGGGAACGGAAGTGCGCGATGAGCCCACTCTCCCGCCGCGAATTTGTCACCGCCGGAGTCGCGGCCGGCGCAGGACTCGTGATCGGGTTCTACCTGCCGCGCGGGACCAGTTCCGGGAAAAAATCTTTCTCGCCCAATGCGTATCTGCGCATCACGCCCGACAACCGAGTCACAATCGTAGTCGCGCGTTCCGAGATGGGACAGGGCGTGCGCACGGCGCTCCCGATGATTCTTGCCGAGGAACTGGAAGCCGATTGGAAGCAGATCGAAATCGAGCAGGCCGGGGCGAGCACGTTGTTTGGCGACCAGACAACCGGCGGAAGTGCCAGCATTCGAACCACGTGGGATCCCATGCGCAAGGCCGGTGCCGCGGCACGCGAGATGCTGATTTCCGCCGCAGCGCTGACCTGGGCGGTTCCGCGATCCGGGTGCACGGCCGAAAGTGGCAACATTAAGCACGCCGCGACCCATCGAAGTCTGAGTTACGGAGAACTCGTGAGTACGGCGGCGACGCTGCCCATCCCCACCGACGCTACCCTGAAGCAGAGCAAGGACTACAAGCTTGTCGGCCAACGCCTGGCGCGCCTGGATTCGCCCGCGAAAGTGAAGGGCGAGGCCGTCTTTGGAATTGACTTCCGCCTGCCTGGGATGAAGTTCGCGCTGCTCGCGCGTTGTCCCACGATCGGCGGCAAAGTCGCGGGCTTTGACGACAAGGAATCGAAAAAGATTTCCGGCGTGAGCTACGTGGGGAAGATCGGTGATTCAGCGGTGGCCGTGGTTGCCGACAGCGTGTGGGGTGCGATGGAAGGCCGCCGCGTACTCAACCTAACCTGGGATGGCGGCGCAAATAAAGACCTGAATACCGCCGCAGAGATGGCGTCACTCAAGGCGGCCCTAACCCAGCGGGACAAAGCATCCATAGCGAGCCTGTACTCGGCCGGTGATCCCGCGAAGGCCTCAGGACGAAGAATCTCCGCCCAGTACGAGTCGCCATTCATGGCTCACGCGCCCATGGAACCTGGCAATTGCACCGCGAATTTTCAAGGAACGAAATGTGAACTCTGGGCGCCGACGCAGGTACCGCAGGATTGCCGCGACTCGGTGGCGCAGGCGATCGGACTTGATCCTGATCAGGTCAAAGTCAACGTGACGCTGATGGGCGGCGGATTTGGCCGGCGTCTCGAGCACGACTACGCCGTCGAGGCCGCACAGGTCTCGAAGGCAATCAATACCCCGGTGAAAGTTATTTGGACGCGCGAAGACGATATGAGATTCTCCACTTACCGTCCGGCGAGCCTGCACCAACTCACTGCGACTCTTGACGGTTCGGGATTCCCGGTCGCGCTGACCCACCGAATCATTTCACCCTCGATCAGCGGGCAAAAAGGATTAGCGACTCCGAACAACGTCGACCCAGACCTGCCCGACGAGGCCGGTCCGGTCTACGCCATCTCCAACTATTCGATCGAGTACATCATGACCAAGACTGCCGTCCCACTCGGGTGGATGCGGTCGGTCTATGCGCTGCAGGCAGCCTTCGCTCTGGAGAGCTTCGTCGATGAACTGGCAGTTGGAGCCGGCAAAGATCCGCTGCAGTATCGGCTTCATCTGCTGGCCAAGGACCAGGATCTTCCCTACTTCACGACGACGTGGCACACGGCCCGCATGCGCGGGGCTCTGCAACTGGCCGGCGAAAAGGCCGGATGGGACATACCGCTGCCCGCTGGCCACTATCGCGGAATCGCGTGTTTTGGCTGCTTCGCATCGTATATGGCCGAGGTGGTCGAGATCACGATGGAAAACGGTCAGCCTCGCGTGCATCGTGTGGTCGCAGCCGTTGATTGCGGTCAGGTCGTAAACCCGAGCATTCTCGAGCAGCAGATCCAGGGTGGAATCGTGTTCGGCTTGGCCAATGCGCTGCGCGCCAAGATCACGATCGACAAAGGCCGAGTCGTGCAGGGCAACTTTGATGATTACGCGCCGCTGCGCTTGGATGAAACGCCGGCGGTCGAGGTCTATACCGTTGCCAGTTCGGAGGCCCCGACGGGGATCGGCGAGCCGTCGATCCCTCCGCTCGCCCCGGCGTTGTGCAACGCGATTTACGCGGCGACAAAGAAACGGATCCGGGCCCTGCCAATTTTGAGTTAATCGGCCAACAACAGCCGGGCTGCGCCCGGCGGACAGCCGAGGGCGGCTGTCCCCACATGTTTCTCCTTAATCTTTCAAGAATACGAAGGAGATGTTCTTCATGCGCAGGCGGATGGTTAACCTTTTCTTCACTTTGATTATTCTTGTCTCGTGTGTGCACGCTCAATCTTTCTCTACGGTTCCGGCCTCTCGCCTGGCGCATCTGCGCCGCGGCATCAATCTGAGCGAGTGGTTCGCGCAAGTTTACGATCCCAAGGGATACACGAAGGAACACTTCCAGAACTGGACCACGGCCGCCGACATTCTTCTGATCAAGTCCACCGGCTTCGATCATGCGCGGCTCAGCGTGAATCCCGAACCGATGATGAACGCCGCCCATCGTCACGATGGTACGGCGGAATACTTCGGCTACCTCGATGCTGCGGTCAAAATGATTCTCGATGCGGGGCTGGCCGTCGAAATCGACATGCATCCCGACTCCGACTTCAAAGCGCGCCTGAAAGAGGACGAGTTCGTGGAACGCTTCGCCGATTTTTGGCGCCTGGTCGCACAACACTATTCTTCCTGGGATTCCGAGCGGCTGTTCTTTGAGATTCTGAACGAACCCGAGATGCGCGATGCCTACCGCTGGTACGGTGTGGAAGCAAAGCTGGCTGCGGCCATCCGTCAAGGCGCGCCCGCGCATACGATCCTCGCGGCCGGGGCGCGCTGGGACGACGACGACGACATGGTCTTGCTCGAACCCCTACGCGATCCCAACGTGATTTACGTCTTTCATTTTTACGAGCCGCACATCTTCACCCATCAGGGCGCCACCTGGGGCGCGTACTATTGGCACTGGCTGAAGGGCCTGCATTATCCGTCGTCGCCGGAGAACGCCGCGCAAGTTGCCGCCGGGGTCCCTGAAGCGGTCGACCGGCTCTACGTGATCCGCTACGGGAAAGACCATTGGGATGCGTCGCGCATTGAAGCCGAGATCAACCAGGCCGCGGATTGGGCCACGCACAATGGAGTCCCGCTGGTCTGCAACGAATTCGGCGCGTTCCGCTACGGTGTCGATCCGCCGGACCGCGCCGCCTGGATCAAGGATGTCCGCACCTCCCTCGAACGCCACAATATCAGCTGGGCCATGTGGGATTACTCCGGCGGCTTCGGCGTCGTCACGAAGAAAGACGGCAAGGCCTCGCTGGATGAAACTACCGTGAACGCGCTCGGGCTGAAGATGCCGGCGGAACAATAAATGTTGCGGGCGCCGTTTAGTGGAAAGCGTCCACGCCATTTTACGACGGAACTTATCTTCCGACGCCGGTGTCTATGCAAGAATCATCGGGTACTCTTTCGCTCTGCCGCCGAGACTTCGCCTTGCGAGGTGGCCATGCTCGAAGCCGTGCACCTTACCAAGCGCTACGCATCGTTGCCCGCCGTGCAAGACCTGTCGTTCTCGCTCCGCTCCGGAATGGTTCTCGGCTGTCTCGGCCCGAATGGTTCCGGGAAGAGCACCACAGTGAAAATGCTCACCGGCTTGTTGGAGCCGACGCGGGGCGTGGTTCAGTTCGACGGTCACAACATTCAAGACAATCTGCAGGCGTACCGGAAACGCCTGGGCTACGTCCCGGAAGAGGCTCATCTCTATCCGTACTTAACCGGCTGGGAATATCTGGAAATGGTTGGCACCCTACGCGGCATGGCTTCTCACACGTTGGGAATCAAGCTTGATTCCCTCCTGGAATTGTTCTCCTTGCATCCGCACCGGCACGCCAGCATCGGCACTTATTCGAAAGGAATGCGCCAGCGCGTTCTGCTCATCGCCGCAATCATGGACAATCCCGATGTCTTTATTTTCGATGAGCCACTCTCCGGCCTGGACGTGGCCTCAGCGCTGATCTTCAAGAACCTGGTGCAGGCGCTGGGCCAGCAGGGCAAACTCGTCTTCTACTGCTCGCACGTGCTGGAGGTCGTCGAAAAGGTCTGTTCTGATGTCTTGATCCTGCGCAAAGGCGTGGTCATCGCCCAGGATTCAGTAGCGAACATCGGCCAGATTCTCGGGCAATCGCTCGAGAGCACCTTCCTGCACCTGGTCGACGACGTCGACACCAGGAATGTGGCGCACGCTATCGTCGAAGTGATGAACGCCGCATGATAAGCCTGCTGACCGATCCGATTCGCCACTGGTGGGGATACTACCGCCAGCGTCCCTTCGGGCGGATGGTGCAACTCTTCGTGGCTCGCATCTTCCGCGGCGGCGGCGATTCCGACACGGAGGGGATCGATCTCGGCATCGGCCTTGTACTCACCTTGCTCGCCCTGCCTGGCGGATTCGTGTCGATTCTCTTGCTGGACAAGTACGGGACTCTGCTGCAGTGGATGCGCGGGACCCTGAACGTTGATCCGCTGCTGATGTCCGTACCGGACGAGTATTTCTTTATCGTGCTTTCCATGACCGTAACCGGCGGTGCCGCCGTCTGGCGATGGGACGCAATCTTCCCCGACCGGCGTGATTACATGAACCTGGTTCCGCTGCCCATTTCCACGCGGACCATCTTTTTTGCCAACCTTGTGGCAGTTCTTTTTCTGGCGGGCTTGATTGCACTCGACGTCAATGCGGCGTCGTGCATTCTGTTTCCGATGGTTGTAGGAGCAACGCAGACCAAGTTTTTGTTCTTCGCGAAGTTTGTGGCGGTCCATGCCGTCGGAGTTGTGCTGGCGAGCGTCTTCTCATTTCTGGCGGTGTTCTCAATGCTGGGTCTGTTGATGGCACTGCTGCCCGCGCGCGCCTTTCGCCGACTCTCCGCTTACATACGCGGCATCGTGGTGGTCTATCTGGTCACTCTTCTCTGCACCAGTTTCGCGGTCCCAGACAAGTTATTGCGGACGACAGGGGCGCTGCCCTCGTGGACACTGCTGTTTCCGTCGTGCTGGTTTCTGAGTCTGTGCCAGTCCTGGCGCGGCCGTGCGAGCCCCGCACTGACGGAACTCGCCCGGTTAGCGCTTCCCGGGATTGCAGCCCTGACTGTGGTCGCACTGGGCTGTTATGCGATCGGATACCACCGCCATTTCGTGCGCATTCCGGAGCTTGCCGAGGCAGCGGTCACCGCACCCAAGCCTCGAAGGTCGCGGGTAGGGGCGTTCCTGGGGCGACTGGTGCTGCGAACGCCATTCCAGAAAGGCTGCTTTCCCTTTGTGTGGAGGACCTTGGTTCGCAGCGAGATGCATCGCCTCGTTCTGACTGGGATTGGCGGGCTGGGTTTGGTTCTGTCGTCGCAGGCTCTGATGAATGCTTTCGCCGGCGCGAAGTCGCTGCATCAAGCAGCCCTTTCGCCGGACGCCCTCTCGATTCCTTTCATCCTTACCTTTCTCATCATCATCGGCCTCCGGATTGTCTTCGAGATTCCGGTTGAGTTGCGCTCCAACTGGATCTTCCAGTTGATGCTGGATCCAGATCGGCAGGAGTGTCAGAGCCTGGCAAGAAAGGTGGTCCTCACCTCGGCGTTGCCTTTGGTCTTGGCCATCACATTTCCGGCTCATGTCTATCTGGAAGGCCTGCGGGTCGCATTCCTTCACACGCTGCTGGTGGCGACTTGGTCCGTTTTGCTGACAAACATTGTCTTGATTCGTTTCCGCAAAGTACCGTTCACCTGCACGCTCCCGATCTTTAAACAGCATTCCATCGTGCTGCTTCTAGCCGTGTGTTTCGGATACTTAACGTATGCGATTTCAACGCCGGAGTTCGAATCGTCGGCTCTAACGGAACCTCTGCGAATGATCGGCCTTGTCCCCGTTGCTGCAGTGGCGTGGTTTATTCCACATCGTCTGGATAAAAATACCATCGATATCGAGAGAAAGCTGATCTTCGAAGAATCTGCCACACGGACGATTGAGGCGCTGCGGCTGAGTGACTAAATCGTGGAGTTGAAATCGTTCCAGCGCGGGTCAAAATGCGCCCGCCACTTCACCGGCAAGCGTGTCGCCAAAGCATTGGCCAGACGCTCATCGGCAGCGATCATGTCGGTCTTTGACTGCACAGCCCGCTCCGCGTACAGACAGTCATAGACGCTCCGGTCGTACACGAAGGCAATCTTCAAAGCTTCCGGCAGCAGCACGAGAGGCGACACGGTGGTAAAATTCCCGCCGCCGTTTCAGTTCTGCTTCGGTGGGGACGTTCTGCTCCAGCAGCGAGATCACCTCCGCCGCGATCGACTTCCGATTTTTGCGGGCGCGCTCTCTGAGCGCCTTATACACGGCGTCGGGCACGTTTTCAACATACAGCGTCGCCATAGGCTACTAGGAAAAGCCCAGCACAGTCCAAGCAAGAATCATTTGCCTTTCTTGACACCCCCGCGCCTTGCCCTTTATCCTAAGTCTTGCTCCTTGCGGTACTTACGCCACTTGGCGTGCTTCCGCGGGCTGGTCCGGCACGATTGCCGCGGAGGTTTCGGTATGTTCCTCGACATCACAGAATTGGAGCGCCATCCTCTCGATTTTGAGGAGGAGTTTCAACCCGATGTCATCGATCTGGGAGACGAAACCCGTCAGCGCGCGCCGCTGAAGACGGCAGGACGCGCCGAACTCGTCGAGGAGCATCACGGCAAGCATAAGATAATCAAGGACATCCGCGTGCGAGGGCGATTGTCGACGAGCCTTGAGTTGCAATGCGCTCGCTGCCTGGAGCCAGTGCGGCAAGATGTGACGCGCGACTTCGAGTTGCTCTACCGCCCGCTCGGTGCCGACGCGGGACGCGACGAGCTTTCAGTGACCGACGCGGAGGCCGAAATCGGCTATTATCAGGGCGACGGAATTCTGCTCGAAGACGTTTTGCGCGAGCAGGTCTTACTGGCGTTGCCCTTGAAGGTCACCTGTAGCGAAGACTGCAGGGGCTTATGTCTACATTGCGGAAAGAATCTGAATCAGGAAAAGTGCTCCTGCGCCGTTCCCATGGAAGATCCGCGATGGGCGGCGCTCAGAGAGATTCGTAGCAAGCTAGAACACTAGAAAGAAGCTTTCAGCCATCACCCGTCAGCGCTCAGCGTTCGAGACTGACGGCTGATAGCTGACAGCTAAAGCTTGTTTGATTAATTTCAGCGGCCGGCCTGAGGGCCCCCGCGAGAGGAATTTTAACCATGCCTAATCCGAAACGGCGACACTCCCAAAAGCGTACGTCCACGCGGCGTGCCCACGACGCACTCAAAGGCCATTCACTTTCTGAATGCCCCAACTGTCACGAAAAGAAAATGCCTCACCGGGCCTGCCCGAAATGCGGGTACTATAAGGGGCGGGAAGTTCTCGACGTCGAGGAAGCCAGCTAACTCATAACCATGCCTAGCGTGATCGCGCTGGATGCGATGGGTTCGGACCGTGCGCCCAAGCCAGAAATCGAGGGCGCGATGCTTGCCGCTCGCCAGTACGGAGTGCGCGTGCTGCTGGTCGGTCCCGAGTCCATAATCAGGCCGGAACTTCACCGTCACCGTGCGGCTGCGACGCTGCCCATTGAAATCGTCCACGCCAGCGAATACATCACCATGGACGACAAGGTGGAGGCGATTCGCGCCAAGCGCGACTCCTCCATGCGTGTCGGGCTGCGCATGGTGCGGGAAGGGCAAGCGGCAGGTTTCGTAACCGCGGGCAATACCGGCGCGGCGATGGCGACGGCGAAGATCGTGCTGGGCGCGGTTCCCGGGGTCGACCGGCCGGCGCTGGCTGCCGTATTCCCGACCGCACCCGGAACCGCAGCCATGCTTCTCGATGTCGGCGCCAATGTCGACTGCAAACCGCAGAATCTTGAGCAGTTCGCCGTCATGGGCGACATATATTTTCGGGCTATGTTTGCACGGACGTTCGGAAATACTTTGGGCAAGCGATCCGGAACGCCGGGCCCGCGCGTCGGATTGCTCTCCATCGGCGAAGAAGAAACCAAGGGCAACGAACTCACTCGCGAAGCGTTTCAGCTGCTCAAACAGCTTCCCTTAAATTTCGTTGGGAACGTGGAAGGCCGCGACCTTTACAACGGTCATGTCGACGTGATCGTCGCCGACGGCTTCGTCGGGAATGTCGCGTTGAAGATTTCTGAAGGCGTGGCCAACCTGGTCCGCACGGCGCTGAAAGAGTCGCTGAAGGCGACCATCACCCGGCAAGTGGGAGCGTTGCTCTCGCGCAGCGCCTTCATCGACTTCAAGAAGCGCCTCGATCATACCGAATACGGAGGCGCGCCGCTGCTGGGCGTGAAGGGTGTATGTATCATCACGCATGGCTCGTCGAACGCCAATGCCATCAAGAATGCCGTGCGTGTCGCAGGCGAGTTTGCCGAACGCGGGATTAACGACTCGATCGAGCGCGGCCTGGCCGCGTTGCGGCCCGCTTCGGTCGAAGCGGAAGTTGCACAGCCCAGCTAGATCACCGTTTCACCTTCGACCCTCATGACCGATTCCAAGAACGCACTTGCTTTGCTCTTCCCGGGACAGGGATCGCAGGCCGTCGGCATGGGCAAAGAGTTGGCAGAGAAGTATCCTGCCGCTCGCCAGACGTTCGAGGAGGCCGATGAGGCCCTCGGCTACAAACTCTCACAGCTCTGCTTCGAGGGACCCGAAACCGAGCTTCGTCTCACCGAGATCACTCAGCCGGCGCTTCTCACCGTGTCCATCGCCGCGCTGCGCGTGTTACAGACGCACATTCCCAAGCCCGGTTACGTCGCCGGCCACAGCCTCGGCGAATATTCCGCGCACGTTGCTTCCGGGACGGTCTCTTTTGCCGACGCCGTGCGCACCGTGCGCAACCGCGGTAAGTATATGCAGGAAGCAGTGCCTGTTGGCGTGGGCACGATGGCTGCCATCCTGGGCATGGAGATCGCGAAAGTCGTCGCCATCTGCCAGGAGGCCGCGCAAGGGGAAGTTTGCGAGCCCGCCAACATCAATTCGCCAGAGCAGATCGTGATCTCCGGCAATACCGCAGCCGTGGAGCTTGCGGTGAAGCTCGCATCCCAAGGTGGCGCTAAAAAAGCAGTCTTACTGCCCGTCAGCGCTCCCTTCCATTGCTCGCTCATGAAGCCCGCTCAGGATCGCCTGGAAGTCGATCTGAAGGCGCTCAACATGCAGAAACCTGTCTATCCCGTCGCATGCAATGCGGACGCAGAACTCGTCACTGACGATCTACGGGCCCGCGATAGTCTGGTCCGCCAAGTCACTGGCGCAGTCAAGTGGGAGCAATGTGTGCGCCTGCTCATCGCTCACGGGGTTGACACTTTCATCGAAGTGGGACCTGGAAAAGTTCTGTGGGGATTGATGCGGCAGATCGACCGCTCGAAAACCAGCCTCTACGTGAGTGACGAGGCGACTCTAGAAAAAACTCTGAAGTCCTTGGATAAAGCCTCCGCCTGAAACCAGTTCAGCCCGAGCTCACCGGAAGATCAGTTCGCAGGGAGGGAAACTCAGAGTCTTGTCCGATTTTTCCACCCAGACCTGTGCATGCTCGGCCCGATCGTTCACCACCACGTCGACAACCACCCCGCTGCCACCGCCCGGGCAGGTGCTCGCTCCGTAAACTTTCTGGGTCTTGATGACTCCCCATTCGCCGCCAGGACCCCAGTCGCGATAGAAGTCGCCAAACGGATACTTCGGATGTCGCTCCGGATGCTGCTGCCACTCCGGATCGCGCATCCAGATGCCGTACGCGGTCTTGTAATCCTGCCTCTGTAGAGAATCGAAGAACTTGCCCACGATGCGTTCTTCGGGCCAATAGCGAAACCACCAGCCCACGGCAAGCACGATCACGACTAGAACGATTGCAGAAATGATTCGCTTCTTCCGCTTCCGATCTTTTTCCAGGTCGTACTCTTTGGCGTCCAGAAGGGTCATACTCCCCTAGCATAACGGACACAGCACGCAAGTCAAAAGTTCCCGGAACCCGATTCACCGCCGAGCACGCCGAGTGCGCCGAGAAACCCGATAGGCTCTCTTGCATTTCTGCGTGCTTGGCGGTCTGGCGGTAGATCCTTACAGGGTCCGCTTGAATAGCGGAATCGCAATGCCGAGCGTGATCATCGCGAAGAGCGTAAGGAACAACATGTCACTCCACACCGCCGAGAGCGTGGTCTCTTTGAGTAGCAGGCATTTGAACCCGTCCACCGCATACGTGAAGGGATCGACCCGGGCAATTCCTCGCAGCCACGGCGGAAATGCTTGAATCGGATAGACCGAGCCGCTGGGGAAGAACAGCAGCGTGTTGAGGATGCCGAACATAGCGCGCGGCACCAGCGGATCTTCGATACGCACCATCAGCAGGAACATCATCGTGTTGAAAGCCAGCGAGGTCAGCACGATCATAATCAGCAACCCCAACATGGTCACCGGATTGAAAATCGTTCCCACACCCGCCATCAGCGAGCCGATGATCACAATGATCACGCCGGTCATCACAGCCTTGATCGATCCTGCGAGATTCAGCCCCAGCACGAGTTCAAGCTTAGTGATCGGCGTAACCAGGTAGCCTTCGTGAACCCCGCGCGCCTTGTCGTCGATATAAAGCATGCCGCCACCGATCATGACCGACACGAACATCGCCAGCACCAGCGAACCCGGCAGCAGGTACTTCATGTACTCGATGTAAGGATAGAGTTCGACAATATCCAGAGCGGTCTGCTGCAGAATGCGAGGCGACACCGTGGGCTGGTTGAGCGCGTTGGTCAGATCCGTGAGTTCTGCTTCGACCGCTGAACTCATGAAGTTGTCGCTGTTGTCCACGACCAGCGCGATGCGAGGGTGGTTCTCCTCATACACGCGCCGGGAAAACTGCGGAGGAATAATCACCGCTCCCTGCAGCTTGCCGTTGCGCACGTCCTCCATCGCCTGTTTGTCGCTGTCGTAGTCAATCGGCTGGAAGGTGCGAATATTCGCTCTCACGGAGTCAAACGCCTCGCGAATCCTTACCGCCTGCGGGCCGCCATCCTGGTCGACGAACGCGACCCGGGCATCGTGGATTTTTCCCCCAAACGCGTTGCCCAGAATGATCAACTGCACTAGCGGAAAGATCATCGACGCCAGCATCAGTGCGGGCGAGCGGAAGAACTTCCGCATTTCTCGTTCGACAATGGCCATCATCCGATTCATAAACCTAGCTCCCACCTTCCGCTGTCATCCCGGGCGTAGCCGTTCTTCAGGCGAGAAATCTCGCGTGGATCGTGCCTTTCCTACGGCTGTAACCCCGGCCGTTGCGGCATAACAAACGCATAGGCCTTCTGCAACTCGTCGCGCAACTGCCGTCCGGTATAGTGTACGAATACGTCGTCGAGCGTCGTGTTCTGCACCGACAGCGACTTCACCTGCACTCCGGCGCCGACCGCCATTTCGACGAGTTCGGTCGTGGTTCGCGAACCGTTGCCGGTCAGCACGCGATACATGCCCGCTCCTTCGTGTTGCACAGAAGTGACATCATCAAGCGTATGCAGCCGCTGCTCCCAGTCGGCCGGTGGATTCTCGAACTGCGCTTCGATCACGTTCGATCCTGGAACGCTAGCCTTGAGCGCCGCAGGCGCATCCAGCGCGACTAGCTTGCCGTGATCGACGATGGCAATGCGGTCGCACAACCGGTCGGCTTCGTCCATGTAGTGGGTCGTAATCAGAATCGTCAGTTTCCGATGTTCCTTGATGTTCCCCAACATTTCCCACACGGCCACGCGCGATACCGGGTCTAGTCCTGTGGTCGGCTCATCCAGAAAGAAAATCTTCGGATGGTGTACCAACCCGCGCGCAATTTCGAGGCGACGCCGCATGCCTCCGGAAAGAGTTTTGGTTTGCGCGTCGCGCCACTTGCTAAGGTCCACAAGTTCCAGGAGTTCGTCGATCGACTTCTGCCGTTCTTTCGCCGGGACGTCGTAGAGCTTGGCATAGATGCTCATATTCTCTTCGATCGTCAGATCGAGGTCGCTGGTCAGCGCCTGCGGAATCACGCCGATCATTCTTCGCGCCGCGTTCGCCTCTTTGGCCACGTCGTGCCCGGCGATGCGCGCTTTCCCTGCGGTGATCGGGATGAGCGTGGTCATCATGCGGATCAGGGTCGACTTTCCCGCTCCGTTTGGGCCCAGCAGGCCGAAGATCTCGCCCTCCTTTACGTTGAAAGAGACATCGTCAACCGCCGTGAAGTCCCCGTACTTCTTGACGATGTGCTCCACTTCGATGGCAGATGGCGCCGTTGGATCGTAAACCGGCTTCTCCAGCGCAGAACCTGGCACGCTGGCGCGTGAACTCGTCGACGGGTTCGGCTGTGGGCTCGGCTCTACCGTCATCGTTGCTCCGCGGCGGCGGCACTGGGAGAGCTGCTGCCTTTGATCTGATCGGGCGAGACCAGGACTTCCGCCGTCATCCCCGGCACGAACACGCCCCTGGAATTGTCCAGGCGAATTTTCATCACGATGGTCTTGATGTCGCGCTTGCGGCGGCTTACGTCGCGCTGCGTTGCAAAATCACTTTCCACGCCCTTAAAGAAAACCTTGCCGCTGGCGATGCTCCCTCCCGGCAAGCGAACACGGAGCACGTCGCCATAGCCGATGTGGTCGGTGTAGGTCTCGGGGATCGCGGCCCGCACCCAGGTGTCGCTCAAGTCGACTATGGTTACGATCGGGGCGCCGATGTTCACCACTTCGCCTTGCCGCGCTGCCCGCACGGAAACGGTCCCGCTCACCGGCGCATAAACGTTGGTATATCCGAGCCGCACCGCCGCCTGATTCTTTTGCGCGATTGCGTTCTTGAGATCGGCCTCAGTCGAGGCCACAGTGCTCTTGGCGGCATTGGCCTGATGCGTACGCGCGATGGCCGAGTTCAATTCAGCCTCCGCGGCCCGGACCATCTCCTGCTGCGCCTGCACCGTCGCCTGGGCCGCTTGCAGGTTGGTTTCTGCCTGCACCCGCTCCTGATCGGAGGCGACGCCTGCCTTGGCGAGTTCGACGATGCGACGACTGTCGCTTTCTGTGCGGTCGAGCGTGGCTTTCGCCTGCAGCAGTTGGGCCTTGGCTGAAGAGAGTTTCGCTCGCGCATTCGCCACGTCGCTCGAGGTCGATCCCGAGGTCGACTCTTCTGTGTGCTGCATCTCGGCAACTTTGTGTTGCAGGCTGGCAATGGTCGCAGTGGCTGCGGCTTCCTGCGCCTGCAACTCTGAGGGATCGAGCACCGCGATCAAGTCCCCAGCCTTGACCGGCGTTCCTTCATCGACGAGCAACTTCTCGATGCGGCCTTCGACCTGCGCGCTAACGATGACCTGGTTCGCGTCCACCGTGCCAATCAGCACCAAATCGCGCGAGTGATCGGTGGAGAAATAGTAGTACACGGCGGCAATGACAAAGATGATGCCGAGCAGTATGAGGAAACGGTTCCGCGCACTCATGAACGTGCTCCTTGCGTGGCGTTCGGTGGGGGAAGAAATAGCGCGGCAGAAATGAAGTCCAGCACCGCCGCCCGCCGCTCGGCGATTCGCTCTGTGGTGAGCGGATTGAAGCCGACAATCTTGTGCATCATCGGCGCGCTGCTGAAATAAAACACGATCATGGCGACCATGGAAGGCACAAAGTGCGCTGGATTCACGGGACGGAATTCGCCGTCTGCAATCCCCTTGCGCAGGACCTCGCTCACGCGGCTAAAAATCGGTTGAATGTAGCTCTTGATCACCTTGTCAATGTGCGGCGACTGTCCGTCACGGGCCTGCATCATCTCGCGTTGCATCAGCCGCGGATAAAGCTGATTCGAAGCGATGAAATCAAAGTACGCTCCCACATACTCGAGAATTTTCTGGCGCGGAGGCTGGTCGCCGTCGAGCACGCGGAAAACCGTCTCCTTCAAACCAGAAAAAGCATCGTCAAGAACGGCCCCATAGAGCGTTTCCTTGTCCTTGAAGTAGTAGTAGAGCAGCGCTTTGTTGACGCGAGCCTCGCGGGCGATGGTGTCGGTGCGTGCACCCGCAATGCCATGCTCGGCGAACTCGCGAGTCGCTGCCTTGAGGATCGCAGCGCGGCTCTCCTCGGGCTGGCCGCGGGAGCCCATGCGGCGGTGCCGGACCTGACGATGATGAGGGAGCCGGGACATTCTTAATTAACCAGTTAGTTAGACTATACATCAGCCAACGACCGCGCTACGTCTGAATTTCTGCGTCTAAAACTTACCGGCGATGGGGGCGAGAGGCGGGAGTCAGATCGAAAAGGCCAACATGGGAAAACCACCGCGGGGATGCAGTGGTCTTCTGGAAGGAACTACGCCAGCGCGGTTTCCAGTGCAGCGTCTTTGCGCGCCTTCCGGATCGCAGGCGTTTCCGGCTTAGCGGCTGGTGCAGATTGTGATTTGGTTGCCTGCGCCGGTGCAGAGGAAGCAGCTTTCTTCTGGTCGCGCTGTTGCTGTTTCGTCCACACCGCTAGGCCGTCCACGGCAGCGTCCCAGGCCCGGGCATAACTGCGAATCTGCGGCAGCTCGATCCCGCCGGTCGGACCGACACGGACGATCGGCCACTCAGTCGTAGGTTGCAGGAGCATGAACTTGCCGTCTTGCCTCTCGGTGAGCTGATCGAGTTTGATCCCTTTCTCTGTCCAGGCAGCTTTGAGCTTGGCGACAGTCGCCAGTTGCTTGTTGGCAGGCTGTGGTTGAGCAGTTATTGCCGCCGGCTTCGGCGCCTGCGGCGCCTGCGCCGCAGTGGTGGGTGCTGGGGTTGAGGTTGATTCTTTCGGCTTCGGTTCCGACTTCTTCGTTGGTGTCATCGTGTTGACCATTCCTTTCGGCCATCTTGGCTCTATGTCTACTAATGTAATTAATGGTGCACATACAACGATCAAGAGCTGTTTTAAACGGTCTGTGAATATCTCCTTTGCCCCTGGGGCCGGTCGCTGACGCAGTAGCTTTCAAGCGCGGCGGCTTATGTAAACACTTGATTTACTGGCGTGTTACAAATGAGAATTTTGTGATGAGACGCGATCAGAGATTTAACAATAGAAAAGTGGGGTGCAGATCGCTGGGCTAGCCTGAGTGCTCTCGCGCGAAAATTCGATTTTATAGATTTGGCATTGTCTCCCCATCCAAAAAGCCTAATTGGCCAACCCTAATCTTCTCAAGTATTTACTAAGTCCACGTCCGACACCCACATCTCATCTGTCTAGGGGGAAAGATATTCACATCTTTCACAGAGGCTTCTGCAAAAGTGTTGCTTTTAGGTAAGTAGCTAACCCATATAATTACCTTGTAGTTAATACGGGACAGAGCCAGTTGTGCCATAAAAGTTCCCGTCCGTGCCTTGCACCAGGGGTATAGGGGATTGCACCGTCAGTAAAGTAAAGCTGTGCAGCGTGGTCAGCTTACCCCTGCGATGTGATTTTTGAAGATCGTGCCCCAATTGGCGAAAGCAGGCGATAGCGTAAGTTTGCGCTGACTGTTCGCCGGGGGCGTGTGCGCCTTGAGGCGCTAGAATGGCACGCGGAGAGTCAGGTCACGGCAATGGCAGTAGCGAGACTAAACATGCGGCTGCGCAAGGCCGTCGTGGCCGACGTAGCTCTGCTGCAGGAGGTGATCGAAGCATCGGTGCGGGGATTGCAGGCCGCGGACTATTCTCCGGCCCAGATCGAGGGAGCGCTGAAGAGTGTGTACGGCGTCGACAGCCAGCTCATTGCGGACGGAACCTATTTCGTTGCGGAGATTGCGGAACCCAATACAGGCCAAATGCACATCGTTGGCTGCGGCGGCTGGAGCAAGCGCAAGACGCTCTACGGAGGCGATCAATACGCTCAGCGGGAGGATTCGCTGCTCGATCCCTCACGCGATGCCGCCAAAATCCGGGCGTTCTTCGTTCATCCCAATTGGGTGCGTCAAGGAATCGGTACGATGATCCTTGAGGCATGTGAGAACGCCGCGACTGAGGCGGGTTTTTCGCGCTTTGAGATGGGCGCGACCTTGAGCGGAGTGCCTTTCTATCGGGCGAGGGGCTATGCCGAAGTCGAGAATCAGTGGGCACCGCTCAGCAATTACGAAGCGTTACCCATCGTGAGGATGGTGAAAGTCGATAAGAGAGCCTAGATGCAGCGCAATTCAGAAAAACCCCCAGTCTTGCGTCTAATCCCTTGTTTCATGTCCGCATTCTGCGCGAACGAGTCAATTGGTGTAACCAGCTGATTACACTCATCTGCGGGAAGCAGATTAAACCTTGTCAGAACATCTGCCGCGACGAGCACAAGCAAGCCAACGCCCGCGAGTCCTGGTCGAGGAAAGAAGTCGTAGAATTTCGCGTTAAGGGCACGTCAGCTGTGCCGCGCCGTACACCGTCAGTTGCGTTGCCCCGACTGGATTTGCAGAACGCGCTCGAGTGCCAGCAAGGATGTACGCAGAGCCTTGGAACGTCGGGGAGCATTCTGCGATTCCATTTTGGTCAACACCTGCGAACTGTGCGATGTTCCCGGCGCATATTCCTTGCAAAGAGTCTCGCCTCTGCCGTCGTTTCCCCGTAACACCATGTCACGTCTTTGCTGGTAAGTGGCACCGGAACGGATGAACCGCTGAAGATCCCTGTGGCCGTAAACTGCACTTGTCCGTTGGGGAAGTTCTTGGCATCGGCGGTGGGAGGTTGAATGGTTATGCTTTGCAGTTGGCGGTCACTGCCGCAACTCAAAGTTGCGAGAAGAAGAAGTGAGAGGGGCCCGAGTGCGATTGACTGAAGTGCGCTCATGCTTCACCTCCGAAAGAGGATGCTTTGCGGGTGGGATGAAGCGTTCCGAAGGGCAAGTTGCCCGTCTTCCTGTAAATCACTAAGCAGCCACGTCGTGAAGACAAGAGGTTCCAAGTGACCGAAGTCACACGATGCTTATCGAAGACAGGATTTACATTCAAATTCCCTGCCGTGGGGAAGATGAGCGTTACGCCGATGTTTCATCAACCGGGCGACACGATGTTCTCAGTCTCTCACCGCGCGGATCGGACTCTTAAAGCGGAGGGTACATATTTTCGCTCTTCATTTCTGGCCCTCCGAAGTATGCGAGCTTTGGCTCGCGTGATGGAGTAATCGCGGTAACTGGCTAAGATGCTCCAAACCGACCCACCTATGCTGAACGTTCGCTGCTCCGCTATGCCAGAACAGAAGAACTTGGTTCGCATTCGTGGCGGTTCCGATTGAGAGTCTAAAGTATCGACCATCCTTAGTGTCACCGCGAACGTCCACGCTGCCGGTGAAGTCAAGACCCGAAGAATGCAGCTCATCTGCTCGATTAAAGCGCCAGGTAGTGGTCCAGTCCGGTCCGGCGTTTTCACGCACCCAGTCTTCGAATCTGACCGTGGGCAACCCCTTCTCCAGCCTAGACGCCGACACATCTTTGACCCTAGCAATCAGGTCGGCAGTCTGTGAGTCAGTCGATTCCCCCGAAGAGCGGGCCTTTTGCGCCTGCCCTGTTGGTTTCGATTGACAAGAGAGTGAAAGACTCAACGCAACTAGTACGCCAGCAGTAGAGATGAATGAGCGGTTAGGCTGAGGGCGCGACACTGGACAGGCTAGCAGTTCTGAGTCTAGGTGTCGATAACAGATGGCGATTTCACTCAAACCGCCCCGTCAGTCTTCCGGGCACGTTTTTGCGTCGGGCTCGCCTGCGATCCTCCTTGAACAAAATTTGCCTTGGCGGCTGACCGCAGGTTTAGAATTTCCACGCCATGAAAAGACTCCTCGTCTGCTCTCTGTTGGTTTTCGTTTCCGCCCTGCTTCTCGAACAGGCTCTGAGCGCATCAGCCCAGCCGGCCATCAATGCGGCAAGCGCGCAAGCGCCTGAAAGGCTCTCCGCCGATACCCCGAAGACCACCGTACTCGGCAATGCCTTCATCGCGCCGAAAGATTGGTCCATTCGCGTCAAGGGACCGGCGACCATCCTCGAAGCGCCCGAGGGAGACTCTTGGGTTGCACTCGTCGATGTGGAAGCTAAAACGCAGGATGAGGCATTAGCAGCGGCCTGGCAGGCTTACAAGCCCGATGCAAAGTGGCCGCTCAAAGTCAGCAACGAGCTGCCCGACCGCGATGGCTGGAGCCGGCGCCGCGCTTACGACTATCAGACTTCGCCCAACGAGAAACGGGGAGTGGATGCCTTCGTCCATTACTCCGGCTCAAGTTGGACCGTCGTCATCGAAGATGTGGCTGATGCTGTCGCGGGGAAACGCGGCGCTCAGCTTTCCCTGATTTTTAGCCGCTTGTTGCCCAAGGGCTACAGCCGTGAGTCATTTGCAGGAAAGAAAGCGAACACCCTCGATCAAGCGCGTATTGCCGAGTTGGGCCGCTTCGTCGAGCAGGGACAGAAAGTTTTGGGCGTACCCGGAGTCGGTCTTGGCATGGTTCAGGATGGCAAGGTTGTTTTCGCTGGCGGATTTGGAGTGAAAGAACTGGGCGGTACGGAGAAGCCAGACGGCGACACGCTGTTCATGATCGCCTCGAATACGAAGGCGATGACCACGCTGCTGCTCGCCAAACTCGTCGATGAACATCGCATTACCTGGGACACACCCGTCACCAAACTGCTTCCGAGTTTTAAGCTTGGCGACGCCACAACCACGCGCAGCGTCCTCGTCAAGCACCTAATCTGCGCCTGCACCGGAATGCCACGTCAAGATCTGGAATGGATCTTCGATTACGGAAAGATGACGCCCGCGAGCACGATGACCTTGCTCGGCACCATGCAGCCGACATCCAAATTCGGTGAACTCTTCCAGTATTCCAATCTGATGGCCGCAGCTGCTGGGTATACCGGGGCACACGTGATCCATCCCGACATGGAATTAGGAGCGGCCTACGACAGCGCTATGCAATCGTATGTTTTCGATCCATTGGGGATGAAGGAGACGACCTTCAACATGAAGAGCGCCTTCTCCAGCAACCATGCGGGCTCGCACTCGCCTGACGCCGATGGAAAAACTGCTAGGGCGATGACAGCCATTAATGACGCCGTCATTCCCGCGCGCCCTGCCGGAGGCGCGTGGAGCAGCGTAAACGACATGCTGAAATATGTCTCGATGGAACTTGCGGAGGGCAAGCTTCCCGATGGAACCACCTACATTTCGAAAGAACCATTGCTCGAGCGCCGCGCTCCGCAGGTTAGCATCGGAAAAGACGAAACCTACGGCATGGGCTTGATGGTTGACACGACATACGGAGTAGGGGTCGTTCATCACGGCGGCGACTTGGTCGGATATCACAGCGACATGATGTGGCTGCCACAACAAAACGTGGGCCTAGTCATCCTTACAAATGCCGACCCCGGACGGCTGCTTCGCGGCCGCATCCGGCGCAAGTTGCTCGAGCTTCTCTTCGACGGACATCCTGAGGCCGAGGGGCTGCTCAACGCCGACGCGAAGAGTTTCTATGCCGACCTGGCCGCCGAGCGCAAGTTGATGACGATCCCTGCCGATGCGAATGAGAGTGCCAAGCTCGCCAAACACTACACGAACGCATCGCTCGGAGAAATCACCGTCAGTACGTCCGGAGCTTCTACAATCTTTGATTTCGGCGAGTGGAAAAGCGAGGTCGCCAGCCGCAAGAATCCCGATGGCACAATCTCCTTCATCACTACTGTACCGGGTGAGTTGGGTTTTGAGTTCGTGGTCGGCTCAGGAGCCAAGCGGACGTTGACCATCAGAGACGCGCAGCACGAATACGTGTTTGAGGAATTTTGAGTCACGATGAGTGTAACCGGGTTTGTCGCCAACGACGTCCGGCACGCCTCTACCTATGTCTGACTAAAACTAAACGGCCCATCGACCTTTCTATTCGCTCGAAACAGACCCTTCTCCCAAGGTGATACGCACGGTGTGCCAATAATGGCTCAAGTAAATCAATTGACGGTTGTCTGAGGAGAAGCCGAAAGAACCTCCGACAAACCATACGGGGCTCTCATCGGTACAACAGGGTGGCTCAAGCACCGGAATTAGGTACAGCGGGACATAGAACTCTTTGAGAGCGATTTCCCTGACTAACCGACCGTGGTCCGGGATCTCTCTGCTCGTGCGATCCCGCCGATAAATGCGCAACACCCCCCCAGTCAGCGGAACCTGCCGGGACTTGCGCCAGAAGAACAAGGAATTCACCGTCATTATAGTAACGAGAGGTAAGGAGCAAGACGAGGTGAAGAGCTGGTCCGTTGTATTTCGTCGATCAAGCGCTACGCCCCATTGCGCCCAATCGGAGAAGTACATACCTGCGGCTGTCAATCTGTCTTTTGCATTGATGAAGTTCTCCTTCGGAAATACCTCAAACGAGAATCCCCGAATTCTCCGCGCGACTCCGTCGTTGCTCTGCGGGGCGTCAAGCTGCATATTCATGAGGACGAGAAAGTCGCCATTCTTAGAGCTAGCGCCGTTGATACATGGAGGTGGCGTTCCCGCCGATGCGGGCACGGTCAAACCGAGAATCAGAGACACAGCACCCGAGAAGGCTGAGATTGCGCTCAATCGCATTGGAAGCGCCTCCCCAAAACATTGATGTCCGCTTCGCTGTCCACGACTCTACGCTGGGCGCGGACTACGAACCCACCCAGCGAGGACCAAGAGTCTCGGCCGCATTGAGTGCAAACGCTCCGCTGGGACCGATGACTGACGTAAGCAGGCGATTGCACTTTTTGACGCTGATGGACTCCTGATCGGGATTGTGCGGTCAGCCCCCATCACAGAGGAAAAGCCTCGGGGGTCGGCAGACTGAAGGGAACGTCCAGCCCCTCGGTTGAGACCTCCAGCTCCGAGAGTTCATCGTCCCGAACGTGCAGGTATGCCAACCGATATGCCCTCGGGAGATTTGCCTCCGGCCTCTGCCACAATATCGGACCCTCCCACCTTGCGACCTGACTGAAGTGCGAAGTCCACGGTCGGGCAGCCGCATCCGCACTTGCTGACGATACGAAGGCTGTCAATCTGAGACATGTACTTTGAGGCAACAGAACTTCCGTGCATCAGGAGCCATTGGAGGAGCGTGCGCTCACTACTGGAAAGACTTCTTTCGACCGGAATATGGCCCTTAGACTTCACCCACCGCTCCTCGCCTCCAAGATTCTGGATCATAACTGCTGTAATCAGATGGCCATAACACTCAAATTGCCCAGTGTGACTGAAAAAGCCTTTCCTGACTTCAATTCCCTGGGTATGGCCGTGTATGGCCAACAAGAAGATCACCAATCCCCAGCTGCAGAGACGGCCAATCTGTCCGCCAAAGGTGCAAAACCCCAAAATCTGCTGTTGCACTCCATCCCTTTTCACCTCCGGGCAGAAGTCCCCTCGTGATCTAATACCTCTTCCCGACTCATCATGATCACCGAGGACCCTTCATGAAGACATCCCTGATCTTGCTTGCTGCTCTCTGTGGATTATGCTTCAGCCCGACTTCCGCGGCAGCGCAGGCCCCGCAAAAACCGGATCGCCAGGTCGCCGTCACGATCGACGATCTCCCCGCCGGCATGGCCGATCGCCTGCCAGCAGCCGAAATCAGCGCGATGACCGCGAAGTTGCTGGGCACACTGCGCGATCAGAAGATTCCGGTCGTCGGCTTCGTCAACGAGAAGAAACTGTACAAGGCGGGAGAGGTGGACGAGCGCATCAAGGCGCTCCAGATGTGGCTCGACTGCGGCTTCGAACTGGGCAATCACACCTTCTCCCACGCCTCGCTAAACCAGATTGGACTCAAGGCGTGGGAAGACGACGTGATCCAGGGTGAGAGCGTCACCCGCATACTGCTCGCGGCGCACAAGATGAAGCTGCGGTATTTCCGCCATCCCTATCTCGACACCGGACGCGACCTGCTCACGCGGCGCGAAGCCGACGCTTTTCTCATCGAGCGCGGCTACCGCATTGCTCCCATCACGCTCGACGGCTGGGATTGGATGTTCGCCGGCGTTTACGAGGACGCCAAGAAGCGCAATGACACCCTACAGCAGCAGCAACTGGTGAAAGACTATCTTGCGCATCACGACGAAGAGTTCGCCTACGCGGAGCAACTTTCGGCCAAGATTGTCGGCTACGAACCGAAGCAGATCCTTCTGCTTCATGCTAGCAACCTGGAAGCTGACCACATCGGCGAATTGCTCGACGTCCTCCGCAAGCGAGGCTATCGCTTCATTACGCTCGAGGATGCGTTATCAGATTCGGCCTACAGCCTGCCCGACACCTACGTCGGCGAAGAAGGCAGCGGCTGGCTCGAACACTGGGCGATCACCGAGGGCAAGATCCCTCAGGGCGCGCCCGCCATGCCGCAGTGGGTGATCGACCGGACGAAGGAGTTGCATCTTTCGACGGGACAGGTAACTGCTCCGACGCCATACTGAGACGGATATCGTTCAGTGCGAATGGTCAGTGCGAAACAGCACGCACATCCGCCAGTTCCTTGCGCGCGGCGTCGGCACGAGGCCCGGTCGGCTCTTCTGCCAGGAAGAGCTCCAGTTCGGCAATTGCGGCTGCGGCCTGTCCCTTCTGTTCCAACGCGTTCGCCGCCAGGCGATGCGCCAAAGCATGAGGCTTGTCGAGGGCGTGTGCCTTCCGGCTAGTGGCGACCGCCTCATCAAAGCGCCGGTCCATCAATTCCGCATACGCCAGGAGAATCAGAGTCGCGGGATCGACGGGATCGAATCGAGAAGCTTTGTTCAACGCCGTCTCGGCACTCGCAAAATCGCCGGCACCAATACTCATCTTTCCCAGGTTGACATAAGCCGGAGCCAAGCGTTCGTCGATGCTGATGGCCTTTTGCAGGGACTCGCGCTCGCGCTCGCGGTCACCGAGCCGGCTGTAGATCACTCCCAGATTGTTGTACGCGACCGCAAAGTCAGGATAGATCGCGATTGCTTTCCGTAGCTTCTGTTCCGCATGGGTCAAGTCCCGTTTGCCTAGCAACTTGTAGGCCCTGTCAACTTCTCTTCGTGCGCTGGCCGGAACCCCTAGATCCGAGGCCGACACCAAGGCACTAGCTGGCGCATCATAATTCGGCGCCAGCTCGCCGGCCCGACTCACCCTCACTTCGAGTTCCGCAGATACCGTGGGATTCATTTCAATTGCGCCCGTATCGGTGTCGGCAATGGTTTGACCCGAAACGACGAAATGGTAAGTGCCGGCGGGCACGTTGAAAAAATCCGCCTCGCACTGTTGGTTAGCGGTCGCCTCGGCGACAGGGCCGCCACGGCCCATCAGCTTCACCTGAGTGGCTGCGTCACAGCCTCGATTGGCTAAGGCGACCTGCACTCGTACTCGCCGCATGGTCATGCCAGCATCGAGTTGCGCCGCAGCCCAACCCGCGAGCAGAAGGAAGACAACCAACACGCGACTCTTCATGGCACGCTCCAGAGTCGCTGTCAGGAACCGTTCGTCGCTTGTCACCGGAAGCAGCGAGGGCTCGTGTGACAACTTGCCACGTCAGACGCGTGGAAATAGAAAGTGGTAGCAATAGATCACGCGTCGCCGATGATTTTCTTGAGTTGTGATCTGATCGCAGCGATCACATCACGAAACACGCATGACAACAATCGGTGTGGGGATTGTTTTGTAGGTTCACTGCGAGACGGAGGCTATGTGTCCCCGTGAGAGTTAACCGGAAGGAATCAACCCTAGAGAGCAATCGAGCAGATATAACTATTGTTGCCTGTTGCGAACTGACTGTTTCGATCTGACGTTTTCGAGCCGATGGATAGTTGACGCTAGACTACACTGCACCACCTGCGATCGACGGCACCAGCAAAACCTCGTCGCCTTCCTGGAAAGAATATCCTTGCCCGCCCAGGAAGCGGATGTCTTCTTCATTCACATAAATGTTGAGGAAACGGCGGATCTGGCCTTTGTCATCGCGCAAGTGAGGCTTGAGGTCAGGAAACTTCTCGTCGAGCACCGAGAACAGTTCTCCCAGGTTCGAGGCCGCGCACGTAATCGAACCAACTCCCGCAGTGTGCCGGCGCAATGCAGTCGGAATTTGTACGGTGATCGGCATGTTACGCTCCCACTCCGGCCGCCTGTGAGGCAACGACTCCGCGAATTTCTGCCGCGACGTCGGCTGGTTCGAGCGTCTGCTGCAGATAGCTCTCGAACTCGGCCAGTTTCGGTGCGATGGGCCTCTCGGTCCGGTAGACACCGGCGAGCACATCGGTAGTCTTCAGGCCGTTGCCGGTGATGCATAGCACGGTCGTTTCCTCGGGCAGAATTCGGTCCTGACGATAAAGCTTGCCCGCGCAAGCCACAGTCACACCGCCGGCGGTCTCGGTGAAGATGCCTTCGCTTTCCGCCAGCAGCTTGATCGAATCGATGATTTCCGGGTCGCTGACATCTTCGCTCCATCCCCCGCTGCCTTTGATGGTCTTGATTGCATAGTGTCCGTCGGCGGGATTGCCGATGGCCAGCGACCGTGCAATGGTCGACGGCTTCTGCGGCTCGATCTCCGAGCTTCCCGTCTTGACCGCAGTCGAGATGGGAGAACAGCCCGTCGCCTGGGCTCCAAAGAATTTCACTTCCTTCGCTTCGACCAGGCCCAGCTTGATCAGTTCATCGAACGCCTTCTTGATTTTGGTGATCAGCGAACCGCCAGCCATCGGGCAAACCACATTATCCGGCAAACGCCAGCCGAGTTGCTCGGCGATTTCGAAGCCGACCGTCTTTGATCCTTCCGAGTAGTATGGCCGCAGATTCACATTTACGAAGCCCCAGCGATGCTCGTCGGCGATCTGCGAGCACAGCCGATTGACCTGATCGTAGTTGCCGTCGATGCGTACGACTTTCGCTCCGAACACGTTGGTGCCCAGAATTTTCGCCGGCTCAAGATCGGACGGGATAAAGATCCATGCCTTGAGTCCCTCGCGCGCCGCGTGTGCGGCGACCGCGTTGGCCAAGTTGCCAGTGGACGAACACGACACCGTATCGAAGCCGAAAGCCTTCGCCTGCGATAGAGCCACGGCGACCACGCGGTCCTTGAAGCTAAGCGTAGGCAAGCAAACGGCGTCGTTCTTGAGGTATAGATTCTTCGCGGCGGCGGTCGTCCCGCTCAACTGTTCAGCCAGATGCGGAGCCTGAAACAGTGGAGTGAAGCCGACCGGCAGCCGCGGTTCATAGCCCGGGGGGAGGGGCAAGAGTTCGGAGTAGCGCCACATGTTCGGCGGCCGCTGGGCAATGCTCGCACGGCTGAAAGTTCCCTGGCCGTTCCCTCGGCCAACCTGCGCGCGCAGCGCATCGTAGTCGTAGGTGACTTCCAGAGGAGAGAAACAGTCGTCGCAGATGGAGCGGGGCTGATTTCCCCAGCTCCGTCCGCATTCCCGGCACCGCAGTTCGTAGTGAGACATATCGCCTACTCGCTTTCTTGCAAACTGGCGAGTAGCTGAAGACGAGCCGGAAAAGTGGCCTAAAAAGCAAAAGGCCTCTTTTTCCAGGAAAAGGAAAAGAGGCTATCGGATGCTGGTGAAGCCCGCAGCCGAATCCCATGTTCCCTGTTTCCAGGAGAGAGTTGGCACCAGACATCCGGGATATATGATCCGGGATCGGTTGCCGTGGCGTCTCAGGGCTCGTCCCTCAGCCACTCTGCATGAAATTCAGGTCCGCTCCCCAATCAAATGGGTGAGCGAACTTGTTCTTGACATCCTACAAAAATTCAAGAGGCGCCGTCAAGGGCAAACTCGCGCCTCCCAATTTCTGCTGCGCTACAATCGTACTCATGCCAAGACATCTAATCGCTCCTGCGGCGGTCATTGGGCTGGCCATCCTCATTTCCGCAACGTCACTCGTCAACGCTCAAACCAATGCGCAGACGGATGCTTCACCAAAAGAATCTGCGCCGGATGTGCCGGATGCGATCGCCGTGCCTGCTGGGCTGGAGCCCGTTTTGTTCGTGCATGCAAAAGGATCGCAGATCTATACCTGCAAAGTGGGTGCGGACGGCAAGTTCAGTTGGACTCTCAAGGCTCCCGAGGCGGAGTTAAGTGATCGGAAAGATAAAGTGATCGGACAACATACCGCCGGGCCGACCTGGAAGCTGAAAGATGGGAGCGAGGTCACGGGAAAAGCCGCTGGCCATGTCGACTCGCTCGATTCAGACTCAATTCCCTGGTTGCTGGTGAATGTGGTGACCAACGCGGGAAAGGGACAACTCGCAAACGTAACCGTCATTCAGCGTGTGCACACGCACGGCGGAAAACCTGGAAACGACCCTTGCGATGAGTCGCACAAGGACGCGGAAACGAAGAGCAGTTACACAGCAGACTATTACTTCTATGCGCCAGCGAAGTGATGCGCTTGAAGCGGACGCGGATTGGCTCGCATCAAACGAGGAGCCGGATGGAGAAATCTTATGCGTGAAGTCGTCATTGCATCATCGGTTCGAACACCTGTGGGACGTGCCTACAAGGGCACGCTCCGCGCCACCCGTCCTGATGAACTGGCAGCCGTTGCGATCAAGGGCGCGCTGGGGCGCGTG
Source organism: Candidatus Sulfotelmatobacter sp. (assembly GCA_035511455.1). Classification (GTDB taxonomy): domain Bacteria; phylum Acidobacteriota; class Terriglobia; order Terriglobales; family Acidobacteriaceae; genus Sulfotelmatobacter. The sequence continues at coordinate 96,075 of DATKFH010000036.1, forward strand.
CCCCAACTTGATCCGAAGGAGATCGAAGACGTGATTCTCGGCTGCGCCATGCCGGAAGCCGAGCAGGGAATGAATGTTGCCCGCATCGCGTCGCTCCGGGCGGGTTTGCCGGTGGAAGTTTCGGCGCTCACCATCAATCGATTCTGTTCGTCGGGACTGCAGGCGATTGCTATGGCCGCCGAGCGCATTATGAGCGGGGGAGCCGAGGCGATCGTCGCTGGGGGCACGGAGTCGATGTCGATGATTCCGATGGGCGGGCATAAAATCTCGCCGAATCCCTGGCTGGTGGATCACTACCCCGACGCGTATCTTTCGATGGGGCTGACGGCGGAACGGGTTGCGCAGCGGCTGGGAATCACGCGCGAGGCGGCGGATGAATTCTCGCTGCGCAGCCATCAAAAGGCGCTGGCGGCGATTCAGGCGGGAAAGTTCGATGACGAAGTTGTGCCCGTGCCGGTGAGTTTCAGCATGCCGAACGGATCGAAGCCCAAGCGCCAGGAGATCGTATTCAAAATCGATGAAGGGCCGCGCGCCGACACTTCGCTTGAAGCGCTGCTTGGGCTGAAGCCCGCGTTCCAAATGAAGGGCACCGTGACCGCGGGAAATTCATCGCAGATGTCCGACGGCGCGGCCGCGGCTGTGGTGATGTCGGCGGAGCGGGCCAAGGCATTAGGCATCCAGCCTTTGGCGCGATACGTATCGTTCGCAACGGCGGGGTACAAGCCGGAAGAAATGGGACTCGGGCCGGTGTTCGCGATTCCGAAGGCGTTGAAGATGGCGGGGCTAAAGCTTTCTGATATCGAAGTGATCGAACTGAACGAAGCTTTCGCCGCGCAGTCTCTGGGCGTGATCAAGGAAGCTGGCCTGGATCCGGAGAAAGTGAATACGAACGGCGGCGCGATCGCTCTGGGACACCCACTGGGATGCACTGGGGCCAAGTTGACGGCGAGCGTCATTCGCGAACTGAAACGACGCAAGGCGCGATACGGGATGGTCACAATGTGTGTCGGCGGCGGCATGGGCGCGGCGGGGATCTTCGAGAATCTTTAAACCACCAAGGACACGAAGTTTCACGAAGGAAAACCTAGCCAAGGAGTTCCTTCGTGAGGCAGTGTGTCCTTCGTGGTTCCCGCTTTGGTTCTTTTGTCATCTTTTTCCTCGGATTGTGACGGATGACCTGGACTTCGGACAGGAAAACCGGATACTTCTCGAAGCATTATGGCCACCATTCTGGTCCATCGATTAAGTTCGCAAAAGTGCGCAAGAAGTCAGCCATGCGGTCATCACGGCGGCGATGAGAGTGCATTCGGAGTTGGGAGCTGGGTTGCTGGAGAGTGCTTACCAGGCGTGTCTGCAGCACGACTGCATCGAGCAGGTATTCAGGCTGCATGTCAGGTCGGGCTTCCCGTGGTTTATCGAGGTCTAAGGCTTGAAATCGGCTATCGAATTGATCTCCTGGTTCAAGATCTCGTCATGTGGAGATCAAGTCAGTTCGACGCAATCTCGCCGGTTCATCAGGCTCAGATAATTTCGTGCCTGAAACTAAGCGGCAAGTCTCTCGGACTCTTGATGAACTTCAATGTTGTCCACTTGAAGGATGGGATTCGCCGCTTTGTCAACGGTACTGCGTGGAAGGACAGACCGACCTTGAACCGCTAGAGGCACGGGGGTTCACCAAGGAAGATGCTGCGACCATTTTGCTCGGCGTTATAATTTGCTCGATAGGAGGTTGTTATGCCTGTCGCCCGCCTTATGGCCATCGTGCTGCTTGCCTGCACAGCAATCGCATCCGCACAGGTTCAAAATCGGAGTACGTTCCCTGCTGGTCAAACCGTGGATAACAACGCTGCCAGTAAGTCGGCGGGGCAAACGCAACGGGAACCATGGCAAATCATTCCGGACCTGACTTCCGAGCTATTTTTCCCGCTGAATCCTCAGAGCCACTTCTGGAACAAGCCATACCACAAACTCTCCCACGAGGAAGGCTTTCGCTTGTTCATGAATAAGCCGACCTCTCAGGGCCCGAGGATTATGGTGTTGCCAGACGGGGAGTACACTGCGGATTCGATCTGCTATTCCATTCGCAGCTATGTGGTGGCGCGCGATGATAAGGATTCAGACTCGACCCGCCCTGTGGGCTCTTCAACCTGCCAACCCGCAAGCCGCTACCGGATGAAGAAGGCGCTGGTAGAGCCTGATTCGTCGGATCGCTGAAGACCTTTACGTAACACTTCTTTACCCAATTGCTACGCACGTGGACACGGGTCGGGATTATCCTTGTGTCAAGGGGCAAATTTGGGGGATCCTCTGCCCCTGGTTTTGGCCGGATGGTAGGAGGTGCTTATGCGGCTCTCCAGCCTTTCCCTTGCAGCGATTCTACTGTTTTCCTCCGTCGTCTTTGCTCAGCACCATGAAACAGGAACCGCGCCGAGTGCTCCCCCACCGAGTCCGGCGTCTGGCACTGCAGCGAGCTCTGCTCCTAACCCTACCCCTTCTGCGCTGACTGCTACGCCCGCACCGAGTCCCGCGCCCAGCATCGCGACCGGAGCAACGAACACCGCGGTATCTCATGCGAGCGCGCCAACTGTTCCAGCGTCCACAAGTGTCCCCGTTACGCCGGGTTCAGGTTCGACGGGCAGCCACGGAACGATCTCACCGCCGACTGAATCTCGCTCCGTCCCGACGGCGACTTCTCCCGCACATGAGCCCAGAGCCGATCCCGGGCGCTTGATTCCCCATCAGAAGGTCGCAGGGGAGAAAAAGATTGGTTCGGCACCCCGCATCGGGCAGAATTCACCGGGAAAAGGGTGGAAAGCGGACCCTCCAAGGACTGACTTACGACGTGGAGTCTGTGTCACCGGGCCATGTCCGTGCGCTCCTTGGCAAACGGCCGGCAAGGGTGGATGCATTGCGAACCCGCCGGTCGATGAGCCCGCTGCTCAACCTGTCGAACCGTGTCAACCGCGCCAAATTTGGAATGGGGCGGTGTGCATGCCGTCCAACCGATGCGCGCCCGGAGAAACCTGGAATGGAGTAAGCTGTGTTGCCTCCTCGGCTGAGTGCGCAAGCACCGACGGCAGGGCCGCAATCCTGGTGACTGAGTTACGGGCGCTCAAGGCGCAGATTCAGGATGCCTGCGGGCAGAACCCGCCGGGGCAAGACTGCGAAGATTTGAAGCAGCGGCAAGAGGAAACTCTGCAACGCTATCAAATGCTGCTGACCGAGGCTGGGCCAAGCTGCCAAGCGACGCTGGCGGATCTTGCATCGCTGGAATAGGAGGGTTTATGGAATTGAATGGCAAGATGCAGACTGAAACCAATCTCTATCGGTCTCGGCAAGAAAGATACCGTCAGTGCCACTACAGTCCTATAGCACGTTCCCCAATGGCAATTATGGTTACGCGGGACAATGGCCGGCGTGGTTGTTCGATCCACAGTACTTTGGGGCGGATTATCGCTAGATGACTTTATGCAAGTGGAGTTTGACGCCGGAAACGCGATCCTGAAATAACGGCAATTCCGGCAAGAAACCCCTCGAAAACCGGCGTTTGCGGGCCTATCATTCCCCTCCTTCCCGCATTAGAATTGAGCTATTCGCGCTGGCTTCAGGGCCGGCCTTTTGCTTGCGGGGAGGATCATGGCAACCACCACGGCAGTTCCCAAGACCCGGATTTCCGGCGGCAGTTTCTTGTTAGAGTCGCGTCAACCGGACGAGGTTTTCACGCCCGAGGACTTTACCGAACAGCACCAACTGATTGGGCAAACTGCGGAGGAATTCGCGGTCAACGAAATCGTGCCCAACATTGAGAAGATCGAGCATAAAGATTTTTCGGTGACGCGGGACCTGTTGAAGAAGGCGGGCGATCTGGGACTAAGTTCAGTCGAGATTCCCGAGGCATATGGCGGACTGGAGATGGACAAGGTCACGGCCGCAGTGATCGCCGACCACATTGCCAAGTACGCCGGGTTCGCGACGACCTGGGGCGGACACACGGGGATTGGCACGCTACCCCTGGTTTACTTTGGCACGGAAGAGCAGAAGAAGAAATATCTGCCGCGACTGGCGGCGGGCGAGATCGTGGGTGCGTATGCGCTGTCGGAGTCGACCTCCGGATCGGACGCCTTGAATTGCCGCTCTCGAGGCCAACTGTCTCCAGATGGCAAGCACTACATTCTGAACGGCGAGAAGATGTGGATTACCAACGCCGGGTTCGCGGACCTATACACGGTGTTTGCGAAAGTGGATGGAGAAAAGTTCTCGGCGTTCCTGGTGGAAAGAAATTTTCCGGGTTTCGCGGTGGGAGCCGAGGAGCACAAGATGGGCATTCGCGGTTCCTCCACATGCCCGATCATTCTGAACGACTGCCAGGTGCCGGTGGAAAACCTGCTCGGCGAAATTGGGAAAGGCCACCTCATCGCTTTCAACATTTTGAACATAGGACGCTTCAAACTCGGTGCGATGTGCTTGGGCGGGGGGCGCGTCTCGTTGGAAAGTGCCATCAGCTATGCCAAGCAGCGCAAGGCTTTCGGCAAGGTCATCGCGGATTTCGGACTGGTACAAGAGAAGATCGCCAATATGGCGACGCTCCTTTACGTGGGTGAGTCGCTGGTCTATCGCACGGTCGCGCTGATGGACGCGGCTTTGAGCGAGGTCGACAAATCCGCCGACGCCGCCGCCAAGCAGACCCTGAAGGCGATCGAGGAGTTCGCGGTCGAGTGCTCGATCATCAAAGTCTGGGGATCGGAGATGATCGACTACGTTGTTGACGAGACCCTGCAGATTTACGCGGGCTACGGGTTTGTGGAGGAATATCCGGCCGAGCGCGCCTATCGCGACGCGCGCATCAACCGCATTTTTGAGGGGACGAATGAAATCAACCGACTCATCATCACCGGCTTTCTACTGAAGCGGGCGATGACGGGGCAGTTGCCGCTGATGCCCGCCATCAAGAAACTGATGGACGAAGTGCTCTCGGGACCGTCGGCGGCTGAGGAACTCGAGGGTGCGCTGGCCGAGGAACGCAAGTTGGTGGCGCAGGCCAAGAAACTGGGGCTGTTTGTTGCGGGTGCGGCGACGCAGAAATATATGCAGGCGATCCAGGATCAGCAGGAGATCATGGCAGCGATCGCCGACATGACGATTGAAACCTATGCCATGGAATCGGCCGTGTTGCGGGCGCAGAAACTTTCCGAGACCAAGGGCAAAACTGCAACTGGGCTGGCGATCGCGATGACGCGCGTCTATTTGTCGCAGGCGTTCGAGAAGGTCGAGTCTGCGGCGCGGAGGGTGATCGCGGCCGTTGCCGATGGTGACATGCTGCGAACGCAACTCGCGATCCTCCGCAGGCTGGCGAAGTATGAGCCGTTCAACACCATTGAACTGCGGCGGCAGATCGCGGAGCGGATGATCGAGCGTGGGAAGTATACGCTCGCTTAAGAGCTTTACCACGGAGGGCAGGGGCACGGAATTCGTTCTTCCGCGCCCCGTTCCTTTTGTTATCGACGTGCCTTCTGATAGAAGTATCCACGTGAAGATCAAGACATGCATGTTCGCTGTGATCGGGTTGACAACTCTTTTGGCCGGCCAGTCGAATTCGGCGTTGCAGAACGACTCTGCGACTCTCAACGGTGCAAATTTTGAGGTTATCGGACTAAATATTGCAACAACGGGAGTAGATGCGGTGCAAAAGTCTGACCAGCCAATCAATTTGAACTTCGAGAATTGATCCTCAGGCGCACTGATCGACGCGTTGGAAATCATGGCTAATCTCTTTGGGGAGAAGGTCGCACGCTAGAACTCGCCACAAACTATCGTCAAAAGTGAAAGATCAAATCGCTCGCAACCGTGAGCTGATTTCGGTGTTGGCCGTTGTCGTACGCATTCCTATCCCACGCACGTTCAAAGCGTAATTCCGGACGGATCTGGACGGTTGTGCCGATCCAATGACACCACGTGATGGTGTTCTCCGAGTATCGGGCCTGGTATCCGGTGCGCTGGCCTTTCTTGTCGTTGAGAAAGTCGGTGCGAAATGAGAGGAAGTCACGCGCAGAAAGTTGCTTCTGCAGGAAATTAACGAAGGCATATTCGGGAGCGGTGCAGCGCTGTTGTCCCGCCCGGCAATAGGCAGCATTGGCGCCTGTCTCCGGTTGAATATTGCCTCCGAGAGCGGGCACGTCGCGCTCGTACATATACCAGGTTTCGGTTGCCATATGGACTGTCTTCGAGAACGTGTGATACCAGGTCGCGTCATATTGCTGCAGATTGTTGTAGACGTACTTGGCATTGTTGATGCCGTTGGCGCAGAGGTAGAAGTTGTCATGCACCGATTTGGTCGTATAGCCCAGGCAAGCCGTGCCGGAAGGCTTCGCATCCGGCGTCCAGGGGGCGACGTCGTGGCCGTCTGTAATGCCAAGTTGAACCAACCACTGGTCGCTTAGTTTCACTGTCGCCATCACACCCGTGTCGGTAAACGGATCGATGGCATAGAGTAGCGAGTGACTGAAGATGTAGTTGTTCGGGGCCAGTTGCGCCTCGATGCCGGGCACCGAGATGAAGCGGCCCACCCTAACGTTCATACCCTGCGCCACCTGCGGAATGTAAACGTCGACGTACTCAAGGGTAGGATCAAAGCCGTATTGGTGATGGTCGTTCAGCAACTGGCCGCTCAGGTAGCCTTTGCCGATGGTGAAGCGATAGTCGGTGCCGTAGAGAGCTGTAAGGTGGTAGCCCCAGTCCAGATGATCGCGTTGAACGGAATCGGGCAGGCGCTCGGCGTAGAGGACGAACTGATTCATCTCAAAACGATTGGAGTAGTTGTCGTTCGCCTCAGGCGCATTGCTGCGGGCGGAAGTGCTGAAGTTTAGCGTCGGATCGATCCATCCATAGATCTTCGTGCGACTCCTCGCCTGGTTGATTGCGGTCATGAGGGGATAGCTGTTCGTGTCGGGCTCTCCAATTACCGGCGAACCACCGTACGACCAATCGGAATTGGGGAACGGAGGGGAGTCCAGCGGTGAAGGAGGTCCCCGGCGTGGCGGCGACGGCGAAGCAGGTGTTGTCCCCGACCAGTCTTGGCGATAGAAATCGGCCCAGCGGGCGAAGAAGCCCTTAGGCTTGGCGATGCTCGGCTTCGGGGAGTCCGGGAGGGGATCGGGTTCTTTACTCCTTTGTTGTCCGAGAGAGAGCTCCCACGACAGAAATACGACAAACACGCAGAGACGGACAAAGAACCGGCAGGGCCCGGAAATATGGTTTGAATGCATAGAAATGCGGTGCGACCTAAGTTTGATTCCACCGATTAGTTGCCTGGGCTCTCGGGCGGAATCAGCAGGTAGCTGACGAACGCCAGTTGCTTGCTGTCCGGCGACCACGATGGAACGTTGATCGTACCCTGTCCGCCGAACAGTTTCGCCAACACGGTGATCTTCTTGTCCGTGAGCGACATGAAACGCAGAGTAACATCTTTATTCTCGGGATGACCGGTGACGTCTGTGGAGTAGGTGAGGAAGACCATCCACTGGCCGTCGGGGGAAATGTGGGGGAACCAGTTGTTGAGATCGTCGGCGAAGACCTGTTCCTGCTCGCTACCGTCTGGCTTCATGCGCCATATCTGCATGTGGCCGGTGCGTTCGGAGTTGAAGTAGATATATTTTCCGTCGGGCGAATATTCGGGGCCGTCATCCAATCCCTTGGCGGTGGTGAGTTGCGTCTCCTCGCCGCCCGCCGCTGGAATCGTATAGATATCGAATTCGCCTTTTCGCTGACCGACGAAGGCGAGGGTTTTGCCGTCGGGGGACCAGCCGTGCCAGTAGGACGGCGATTTTTGAGTGATGCGTCGCGGTGCTCCGCCGGCGATGGGGGCGATGTAGACGAGCGATTCGTGGTTCTCCTGTGAATTGTCGCTGATGCCAAGTTGGGTGCCGTCAGGCGAGATGCCGTGATCGTTGTTGCAGCGAGTGGCCAGGCCGGTGTCGAGAACTCTTGGCTCGCCGCCGCTCACAGGAAGCCGTTCGATGCGACCATTGCGGTTGAAGAGGAACGCGATGCCGTCACGAGTCCAGTTGGGAGCTTCGAAACGACCGGGTGCAAGATAAGCGACTTTGCGATCGGCGGAATCGACTGTGACGGTTTCGAGTGTGCTGTACAGGACAGCCCCACCTGCCGCTGCCGAAGCGGGTTGCCTCAGTTCCACGTCGGAGAAGACCGCCTGCTCGATGACATCTTTGTCGTGCGAGCACACGCCGAGCCCAACGTAGATTGGTCCGCGGAAAGGAATGCGCAGCCATCCGCCGGCGACTTCCAGCTTTGGCGCCTGGTCGACTCCCAACGACATATAGACATAGTCGCCACGCCTGGCGATGCGCAGGCGCGCTGGAGCGGAGAGGTTCGACTGAATCTCACGCGTCACCGCTCCCTTCTCGTCGCGGAATTGCAAGGAGGTCAGACCGCTGGCGTGCAGGGCGACGTCGGCGTAAACCGAATCGGCATCGAGGCTCTGCCGCAGCATCAGAACCGCCTTCTTGTGCTGGTTCCCGGTTTTGGTGAGGAAGGCGATGTCGGCAGTTAAGGTCACGTCTCCGGACACTTTCTTCCAGGCAAACTGAAACGCGTCGGTGGCAAACCACATATTCTCGCCACTGCCGCTGATGGTGTAGGCGCGTCTTGCCGGGTCGTAATCGACCGCACCCGGGTGCAGAACCGTGCCCACATCCGCATGGTCCTCGAAGATGCCGACCGGCACGGGTGCGGCCCGGACACGAGCGAGGCCGGCGTTGAGAAAGAGGGCACAAATCATCAGGGCAACTATGGAGAAGGGGGAAAGTGTGCGCATGAAACGTCCTCCGTTGGGCGCGAAACGGCTCGGCGGGATGAGCAAAGCGACATTGTAGACCGATTCACAGGCCTGATTGACAGGACGATGAGCACCGTCTTCCTTCTGCGCTCGTTGCGCGCTCATTTGCGCGGTTGAAGGTTTTGCTGCACTAGACTTTGGATCTCAGTGAGTTGCTCGGCTGCAAGCACAGGTTTGGGGAGAAGGTTGAAGCAGGCAGGAGAGGTGTAGAAAAGAATCTGGTTCTTGCCTTCCGCGGACCGAATGTAGTTCTTCCACTCGACATCGCTGGAGCCACCGTCCCATCGCCAGTGGGCTCCGGACGCATCTAACACAACCGTCCTTGGCCCATGTGCTCCCGGTTGTTTCACAAATTGCCGTCGCATTGTCCGGCGGGGAAGAATCCACAAGATTGCGATCCACATGACAACGAACACCAATAAAGGCATGAGGCTCTTTGCTGCCTGGAGGCTGGGCTTAATCAGGAAGCCTAAGAGGACGACTGCGGTGAAAAGTCCTGCACTCCACACGAAGAGTCGTCTCGACCACTTACTGAACGCGCTGCGATTACGGTGCACTGAATAAGCCTCGATGAAGTCTTGTTGGGTCAATTCACAGGCTATCTGCATGGTCGATCATTTTTGCAGAGATTGCGCTTTGGGACAATGAAAAAACCCTGCGCTTGCGAGCGGAGTTGTATCGGACAGTAGCGTCCGACCGACACCTGAAGCAGACTCCTCCGGTCTCGCTTCGCTCGCGTGTCGGAATGACAAGGGGTTGGGGTAAGTGCCAAAAGGACCGCCGAGCTGCGCTCGGCCGGACAGCCGGAGGCGGCTGTCCCCACATCGGCCTGGGCATTCGGAGGGAAGAAAAGCCCTGCGTTACGACGCAGCATCTATCAATCTACAGATGGTTCTGGTAAAACGTGGGGCATGAAAACGAGACATATTTTCCTGATTATTCCATTCTGCGTGTCGCTCCTTGCCCCAAGCCTTCTTGCGCAAGGTACTACCTCCCCGTCTGCGAATCTCGCTCTGACGCCGCCCATGGGATGGAACTCGTGGAACAAGTTCGGCTGCAATGTGAGCGAAGAAATGATTAAAAGCATGGCCGACGCGGTTGTGAAGTCGGGCATGAAAGACGCGGGCTACGTATACGTGAACATCGACGACTGCTGGCAGGTCAGCCGCGACGCCAACGCCAACATCGTCCCCGACCCGCAGCGATTTCCGCACGGCATGAAGGAGGTGGGCGACTACATTCACTCGCTGGGGCTGAAGTTCGGGGTCTATTCTGACGCGGGCTCGATGACCTGCGCGAAGCGTCCCGGCGGCCTAGGACACGAATACCAAGATGCGGTGCAGTATGCCGCCTGGGGAGTCGACTACTTGAAATACGACTGGTGTCACACGACGACTCAGGATGCGAAGGCCTCATATGCCAATATTCGCGCCGCCCTCGACGCGGCCGGCCGGCCGATTGTTCTGAGCATCTGTGAATGGGGTACAGCGAAGCCCTGGCTGTGGGGCCAAGAAGTCGGTGGAAATCTTTGGCGCACGACGGACGACATTAATGACCGATGGGGAGGTAAAGAGAAATGGCCCAACGGCAGTTGCTGCTCGAACGGGGTCCTCGCGATTCTCGACCAACAGGTGGGGTTGCAATCGTACGCCGGACCTGGGCATTGGAACGATCCGGACATGCTCGAGGTCGGCAACGGGGGGATGACCGACACGGAGTATCGCACGCACTTCAGTTTGTGGGCAATCCTGGCGGCACCGTTGATCGCGGGCAATGACCTGCGCGACATGCGGCCGGAAATTCACGACATTCTCACCAACAAGGAAGTGATTGCGGTCGATCAGGACGCCTTGGGCCGCGAGGGTGAGCGGGTCGCGAAGAGCGGCGACTTGGAGGTCTGGGCAAAGCAACTCAAAGACGGGAGCCGTGCTGTCGTGCTGCTGAACCGCAGCGGCAGCGAGCAGGAAATCTCAGTGACGTGGGAAGATCTGGGCTATCCCGGGAATCTCAGCGCGGCTGTGCGCGACGTGTGGATGCATAAGGATCTCGGGAAGTTCACCGGCAAATTCTCTGGGCGAGTGGCCTCGCACGGCGTAGTAATGGTGACGGTAAAACTCTGACCCACAGAGACTGAGCGACACGGAGGTCAGGCGGCGGGCTTCTTCAACTCTTCCATAACGCTTTGGATCAGCTCCTTCGCGTCGGTCAGGCTCCTCATGATGATCTGGATGTCCATGACCGGCTTTCCGGGCCAGCGCTGGCTCTGGCAGTAAACGCCGTGCTGACCGATCAAGGCCATTGCGTCCGTGATCATATCCATGGTGACCGCGAGACGGCCGCGGGGGACACCCATCATGGTTTCGAAGTGTTCCAGTTCGTCCTGTTTTTCGTCAAATACGGGCATGCAGCGATTGTAACCGCAGGGGTGGGTGGAGCATAATGGGCACCGCTGACATAATCCCTTCTGAGACGTCAATCACTCTTAGCTTTACTCAAAGGAGAAGCCATGCAAAACAGAATCGCCTTCCTCACCTTCGTGATTTTCACCCTAACCATCTTCGCTGCGTGTCAGGGCAAACCGAGCCCGGCGTCGTCGGCGTCTTGCGATCTTGGGGGCGGCAAGACCATCAAGACCGACTACTCCAGCCCGCGGATGAAGGGCCGGAAAATCTACGGTGATCTCGTGCCTTTTGGGGAAGTGTGGCGGACGGGCGCGAATGCAGCCACGACGTTTGTGAGCAGCAGTGATGTGGTGGTGGGCGGCAAGACGGTGCCCGCCGGCAGCTATACAATCTTCACCGTCCCGACCGCCGACAAGTGGACGCTGATCATCAACAAGAAGACGGGGGAGTGGGGGATCCCGTATAAGTATGAAAGCGATGAACTGGCACGCGTGGACATGAAAGTGTCGAAGCTACCGTCGCCGGTCGAGAACTTCACCATCAGCTATGACAAGGCCGGCAGCGGCTGCACGCTGGGGATGGATTGGGAGACGACGCGGGCGTCGGTCGACATTACGGCAAAGTAACAACTACTGATTCTCTGATTTGTTGGATGAAATCCTCGCTTTCGATATGGCGCCGCGCAGGGTTTCATTCAACAATCTTCATTCACGAATCAAAAATCATCAATCCGCAAGTTCGTGCGGGCGTACAATTTTGTCAACGGAGTTCCCACGGGAGGGTACCATGCCCGTTTACGATTATGTTTGCCTCGATTGTCACAAGCCCTTCGAAATCGTTCTTACGCTGAACGAGCACGACAAAAAAACACCCAAGTGTCCCCATTGCGACGGTAAGAACGTGGAGCAGGAAGCCGCCGCGTTTTTCGCAGTGACTTCGAAGAAGAGCTAACGAAGTAACAGCGAGACGATAGCCCGTTATCGTTCCGGTTGCGGGATGGCGATGTTTTTGCGTCTCGGAGTGCGCAGAGTCGAGATCAGTTGGCGGGCTTCCAGCGTAAGACGGGTTTTCGAGCGGCGGCGGTTTCATCCAAGCGCGAAACCCGGGTGGAATGTGGGGCGTCCAGGACGGTCTGCGGATCTTCTTCCACTTCTTCCGCAATCGATTTCATGGCTTCGATGAACAAGTCCATTTCTTCCTTTGATTCACTCTCGGTCGGTTCGATCATCAACGCGCCGGGCACGATCAGCGGGAAGGCCGTTGTATAGGGGTGGAATCCGAAATCGATGAGGCGCTTGGCAATGTCCATGGTGCGCACACCTCTTTTCGCCTGCAGTTTGTCGCTGAAGACGACCTCGTGCATCGTGGGCGTGGCATAGGGCAGATCGTATGTGCCTTCCAGTCCTTTGCGAATGTAATTGGCGTTGAGCACCGCATCTTCCGTGGTCTGTCGCAAGCCATCAGGGCCGTTTGCCTGGATGTAGGCGAGCGCCCGCACGAACATTCCGAAGTTGCCGTAGAAGGCGCGCACGCGACCAACCGACTGCGGGCGGTTGTAGTCGAAGGCCAGCGTACCATCCGGCCGTGTCATGATCACCGGTGTCGGCAGGAAGGGCTCGAGTGCCTTCTTGATCGCAACCGGACCCGAACCCGGTCCGCCACCGCCGTGCGGGGTGGAGAACGTCTTGTGCAGGTTCAAATGCATGAGATCCACGCCGAAATCTCCGGGACGGGCTTTTCCGACGAGCGCATTCATGTTGGCGCCGTCCATATATAACAAGCCGCCCTTGGCGTGGAGAATGTCGGCAATCTTGTGGATATCCTGCTCGAACACACCCAGGGTATTGGGATTCGTCAACATCAGGGCGGCGATGTCTTCATTCATCTGCGCTTCAAGGGCGCCGATGTCAACCATGCCGCGAGCATCGGATTTCAGGTTTTCGACTGCGTAGTTCACCATCGCGGCCGTCGCTGGATTCGTCCCGTGGGCTGAGTCTGGAATGAGAATTTTCTTGCGGGCGTTCCCCTTCGACTGGTGATGGGCACGAACGATGAGCAGGCCTGTCATTTCGCCATGGGCGCCAGCGGCGGGCTGCAGCGTGATCGCATCCATACCGGTGATCTCGATCAGTTGCTCGCTCAGCGTTTTCAGGATGTGCAATGCGCCCTGAGAAATCTTCTCGGGCTGATATGGGTGCCCGTTCGCGATTCCCTCCACGCGAGCCACAGCCTCGTTCACCCGCGGGTTGTACTTCATGGTGCAGGAGCCCAGGGGGTACATGCCCAGGTCGATGGCGTAGTTCCAGGTAGAGAGCCGAGTGAAGTGGCGGATGATTTCGATCTCGCTCACTTCCGGCATGTTTCCCAGATCTTTTCTTTCGAAGGAGCCGAGGACTTTCGCTGTGTCGACCTCGGGCACATCGAGCGGCGGCAATTTCCAGGCCGATTTTCCTGGCGACGATTTTTCGAAAATCAAACCTTCGTTCTGGTTGACGTGGCGCGTGGCTTTGCGGGTCATGTGTTTCATCGCGTCACCTCTTCCACTTCTTCTTTTGCCGAGCGCACGGAACGTTCACTTTCGGCCACCAGTCCGACCGCGGTATCGATAGCGCTACGGGTGGTCAACTCGGTGCAGCACCACAAGGCTGCATTCCCCAACTCGGGATAGAACTTCTTCAGCGGCAAGCCACCTACCATCTTGTGTCCCAGGAGGCGGCTGTTGATGGCGGATGGATCTTCGCTGGTCTGGACGACGAACTCGTTGAAACGGGACGCGGTGCCAAACAGGACTTTCCCGTGTTTCGCGAATTGACCTGCAGCGTAGGCTGTCTTCGCCAGATTTTGCTTCGCCAATTCCTTTAGCCCGACTTTGCCGTAAACCGTCATGAAGATGTTGACCATGAGCGCAACCAGCGCCTGATTGGTGCAGATGTTCGAAGTGGCTTTCTCGCGCCGGATGTGCTGCTCACGCGTGGCCAGCGTGAGGACGAATCCGCGTTTGCCTTGCTTGTCGACGGTCTGGCCGACCAAGCGGCCAGGCATTTGGCGGACGTACTTTTCGCGGGTCGCAATGACGCCGCAGTAGGGGCCGCCGAAGCCCAAAGGTACGCCGAATGACTGGGCTTCCATTGCGATGACGTCTGCCAGCCCCGGCGGTTCGACGATTCCGAGCGAGACCGCTTCCGCGATCGAAACCACCAGCATCGCCCCGTGCTTGTGGGCGATTTCACCGATCGCCGCGACGTCTTCAATCGTGCCGAAAAAATTAGGGGACTGGACGAGGATGCAGGCAGTTTCTGGGGTGATCGAATTCTCGAGTTCCTTCAAATTCAACCGGCCCTCATCCCCAAACCCGGCGATAGACAATGGCATGCCCTGATGCGTGGCATAGGTGGCCAGTACCTCGCGATATTCCGGGTGCAGGCTGCGAGCGATGATCACGGAGCGACGACCTGTCAGGCGGACGGCCATCATCACGGCCTCGGCAGCGGCCGTCGAACCGTCATACATTGAGGCATTGGCGACTTCCATGCCGGTCAGTTCGCAGATCATGGTCTGGAATTCGAAGATGGATTGCAGCGTGCCTTGAGAGATTTCAGCCTGATAGGGGGTGTAGGCGGTGAGGAATTCGCCACGCGAAATCAGCGCGTCAATGATGACAGGACGGTAATGAAAGTACGCCCCCGCACCCAGGAAGCTGGTGTAGCCATCGCCGTTCTCACGCGAGCGTTGTCGAAAGAAGTCGACAATCTCGGACTCCGCCATCTGGCGCGGGATCTTTAGATCGCGACTCAGGCGGTATTCGGAGGGAATGGGCGCAAACAGATCGTCGACCGAGCGCAGGCCAATCGCCTTTAGCATGGCCTGGCGGTCGGCGGGAGATTTGGGTAAATAGCGCATAGGAAGTTATATAGATGTGCCCGGGAGTTCTTCGGATTGTGAACGTCGTGCGGCGGTTTGATTCATGAGCAAAAAGCACACCGGATTTTCGATTTCTGATTGGAAATTCCGACGGTCTTGGAAATCGCCATTCGAAAATTCCTAGTGTCCTGCTTCTTCTGCGACGAACTTCTCATAGTCCCCGGCCGAGAGCAAACCATCCAATTCGTCCGGATTCTTGAGCGCGAGCTTTATCATCCAAGAGCCGTGCGGATCTTTGTTCACTTTCTCGGGAGAGGTGGCCAGTTCGAGGTTGACGTCAGTCACCGTCCCCGAAGCGGGAGAGAACAAGTCCGATACGGCCTTTACGGACTCGACCGTGCCAAAGGTTTTGCCGGCGGCCAGTTCCGCCCCGACCTTGGGCACTTCGACGAACACGATGTCGCCCAGCGATTCCTGAGCGTAGTCGGTGATGCCGACAGCGGCGGAAGCACCGTTTGCTTGAATCCACTCGTGCTCTTTGGTGTATTTGCGATCTGTGGGATAGGCCATAAAGCTTCTAGCTCCTAGCTGCCAGCCTCCAGCAAAACCTTTGTCATCAGAATCATGCACTTTTCTTCGGACGCTTGTAGAACGGCGTGGGAACAACCACCGCTGCTGCGCCTTGCCCGCGGATTTCCACTTTCACTGCTGTGCCGACTGCGGCGAACTCCACCGGCAGGTACGCCAGGGCGATGTTCTTCTTCAAAAACGGCGCGGGCGAGCCGCTGGTTACGTATCCAATTTCGCGACCACCGGCCTCAAGCACTTTATACCCGTCGCGGGCGATGCCGCGCTCGGTCATCTCAAGGCCCACCAGAGACCGCTTCACGCCTGCGCCTTTCGCTTTCTCCAGCGCCGCGCGTCCCACGAACTCGAGCTTCTCCATTTTGCAGAAGCGATCAAGCCCGGCCTCCCAAACGTTAATCGTATCGGAAATCTCATGTCCGTACAGAGGGAGCTTGCCTTCGAGGCGGAGCGTGTTGCGGGCGCCCAGGCCGCACGGAACTACGCCGAACTCCTTGCCTGCGCCGAGGATCTCATTCCACACACGGGCGCTGGTGGCTTCGTCGGCTGGAATATAGATCTCGAATCCATCTTCGGCGGTGTAACCGGTGCGCCCCATCAAAATATTGTGCAGGCCGCAAAGAGTGCCGCGCGTTACCCAGTAAAACTTCACGGCGCTTAGATCGGCGTCGGTTAACTTCTCGAGCAGATCGACGCCCCTTGGCCCCTGGATGGCGATCTGCGTAAAGTCATCCGACAGATTCTCTACTGCGCAGTCGAACTGGCGCGTGTTGTCGCGCACCCAGTTGAAGTCTTTTTCGCGCGTGCCGGCGTTGATTACCAGCAGGTACTCGTCCGAGGCGAGGCGGTGGACGATTACGTCGTCCACAAACGTGCCTTCGGGATAAAGCATAGCCGAATACTGAGCCTGGCCGAGGGCCAGCCGCGAGGCATCATTCATCGAGATGTGCTGCACAGCGGCCAACGCCTGCGGGCCGGCCAAGCGGATGTCGCCCATGTGGCTGACGTCGAAAATGCCGACGCGGGTTCGAACGGCCATGTGTTCGTTGATGATTCCGCAACCGATTGATGCAGGATACTCCACCGGCATGTCCCAGCCATTGAACTCCACCATCTTTGCGCCCATCTGGCGATGGACCAGGTTCAGCGCAGTTTTGCGGATGGCGGGAGTAGCCTCAACGGAAGACAAAGTAAGCCTCAATCGCAAGCAACGCCTGGTCTGCCAGCGTGGTGTGAGTGATAACCGTAACACGCGGTTTTTCGGCGGGTCAAACGGCAGAAGTTTCAACACGAGGACACTGTGGCGCACAGGGGAATTCGCGGACTTCCTCGAACTTAACTGCGTCCTCTGGGGTTGAGACTTGACTAGCGCCCGAACTGAACGGTCACGCGCGATCCGGCGTGAACGTGTGTTCCGGGGGCGGGTGACTGCTGGCGCGCTACCCCGCTGCCGACAGGCTCAAGTTCCAAGCCGGCATCCTGCGCGGCTTCGAGTGCGGAGCGCACGGTCTTGCCTACGAACGAAGGGACCTCAATGCCTCCTTGTTCGACGTCCAGGACAACCGTTCCGGTTAAGGGCGGTTTTTCTGGCGTGGCTGCAGCGGCATCACGTGGCTTTTCCGGAGCTGCCGGACTGGCGGACGCGGCTGCCGGACTGCCCGCCACCGGCTCGCGCATTGCCGCTTGCACTACGGGGCCGTTGAGCGCTCCGGCATTCGCGGGCAGGAGTGCCCGCGCCACACTCGGCTTCCCTGCGTCGGCAGAGTCTCCGGTCACTTCCGCGGTCTCCAGCGGTTCGCCAGGATGATCGGGCGTCCCTTCTTCAAGATCTTTATCTTTCATCCTCGCCTGGGCCAGCAGCAGCTGATGCTTTGGAGCGAGCGGCAGATCGTGCGGTACGTGCAGGTATTCGAGCACCTGCTGCGAAATGCGGCGGAACACCGGCGCCGACACCTGGCCACCCTGGTGGAGTCCGACCGCTGAGTCCAGGATCACTGCGACAACAATCTGGGGATTGTTGACGGGCGCGAATCCGGCAAATGATCCGATGTATTTGGTCTTCGAGTACGCGCCTGTGGCGGGATCCACTTTCTGCGCGGTGCCGGTCTTGCCCGCCGCCGAATAGCCTTCCAGAATCGCCTTGCGGCCGGTTCCTTCGAGCACGACCTTCTGCATCATCGAGCGCATCTGGGCGGCAGTGTAAGGGGAAATGACACGCCGACCCTCGGCAGGATGGAAGGCGACGGTCTGGACGGTCGCTTGCGGCAGGGTCGTTCCTGCTACGATGCGCGGGGCCACCCATACGCCATCATTGGCAAAGGTGGAGACGAGGCCAGCGAGTTGGAGAGGCGAGATGCCGATCTCCTGACCCATCGAAATCGCGGCAATGGAGACCCTCGACCAGCGGCTGGGAGGCTTGGTCAGGCCTCGCGTCTCTCCGGGGAGTTCAATACCAGTCGGTTGCCCGAATCCATAGGCGCGAATGTACTTGTAAAAACGGTCTTCGCCCAGGCGCAGCGCAATCTTGATTGCGCCCACATCGCTCGACTCGGCGAGAACGCCCCACACCGGGAGCAGGCCGTGAGGTTTCGAGTCACGGATGCGCATGCCGTTGTAGACAATCGATCCCATCTGGCAGTCGAAGACTTCATCGGGATTGGTGATTTTTTCTTCGAGCGCGGCTGAAATCGTTACTAGTTTGAAGGTTGAGCCGGGTTCGTAGACATAGCTCACAGCGCGATTGGTGAGCGCGCTGGGCGTGATCTGCTTGCGCAGGTTCGGATTGAAAGTGGGGCGATTGGCCAGCGCCAGGATCTCTCCGGTGTGCGGGTTCTCCACAATCACCGTGCCCGCGATTGCCTGGGTGTCGTGAATGGCCTGTTCAAGCTCCTTCTCGGCGATGTATTGGATGTTCTTGTCGATGGTCAGGACTAAGTTTTCGCCGGGCTCGGGCTGTGTCTCGACATCGGAGAACCACTTCTTGCGGGCATCCACCGAGATCGACATCTTCCCTGGACGGCCGCGGAGCTGCTCATCGAATTCATGCTCGATGCCGCTCTGCCCGGAGTCCTCCATGCCGACGGAACCCAACACCTGCGCGGCGAGATCGCGAGCGGGATAGAAGCGCTTTGGCTCCTTTTGGAAATGGATGCCCTGAAGGTTAAGCGACTTGATGCGATCGATGGTTTCATCACTGGCTTTGCGGGCCACCCAGCAGAAGGTCTTGTGCGCGCGGCAGTCGGCCAGGACAACGTTTGCATCTTCGCCCGTTATGCGCGAGATAAGCGACACGACGGTGGGAAGATCCTTCACTTCGGTGGGGACGGCGAAGGCCGAATCGACCAGTACTGACATCGCCAACTCGTGCCCGGCGCGGTCGTAGACGACTCCCCGCTTTGGGGCGAGGGGAATCGCGCGCTGCTGCTGATGTCCGGCCTGCTTCACGAAGTTCCCGTAGCAGAAAACCTGCAGATAAATGAGGCGCCCGCAAATGGCGGTGCACCATAGCAGTAGCACGGCACCCAGCAGGTAAAGGCGGGGGCTGTTGCCGGGATTGGGACTAGTGGACATGGAAAGCCGTCGAGCGTCGTTTGCCACGACCTCAACTTCGCTCAGAAAAGTTCCGCCTCAGGCCAACATGGCGACCTAGGTACAAACAGGGTGCGGGCGAAAGCCAGCCGAGCTGCGCTCTGCCCGCCCGGATCAAAGATCCGGACCCACACAAACTAGCCCTACGGCCCTACGACCACGACTGGGGCTGCGCTCGCGATCACCGGGGCTTGACCATCGGCTGCGGCGGAGTCCATGTGCATCACCTGGCCGGGTTCGGGCGGGACCAGACCCATGCGGCGCGCCAGCACGTCAATCCGTTCTGGATCGCGTAGCGAGGCGTCTTCGAGGCGCAGAGCGTGGTTCATTTCGGTCAGAGCGCTGAGTTCGCGTTTGGCCGACTCGATCTGATAACCGTACTCGATGGCTTTGAAGTGCTGCCAGGCGTAGGTGAAGACGAGCAGGAACAGGCAGGCAAGGGCCGTGCCGAACTGCTTCATCTCGCGGTTGCGGCGGGGATCCTCCACCTTGACCAGGCGGGAGTTATCGATCGCCTTCGAGAAATAGATTTCCGGTGTGCCCGTCCAGAATGGACGGCGCCCCGCTGCCGGACCCATGCCGCGCATTGTTGCTGCCGCTGCCGCCATTAGGCTGCTCCCATGAAAACCTGGTCACCTTCTGTTATCGGAAACTGCATCGCGAGAATCGCATACAGTTCTCGGTCATTGGCGGTCCGGTACTGTTCGGCCCGTCTCTCCGCTTGT
The DNA here is from genome assembly GCA_035511455.1 of Candidatus Sulfotelmatobacter sp. GTDB lineage: Bacteria > Acidobacteriota > Terriglobia > Terriglobales > Acidobacteriaceae > Sulfotelmatobacter. Next base: position 116,087 of record DATKFH010000036.1, read on the forward strand.
TCCACCGTTGTCATCAAGTCTCTGATCAGTGTGCCTGTGTACATTCCCGCAACCTCAAAATGGATTCCTACCACGGAACCCGTTCCTTCCCGATCCAGCGGATCTTGCGTCCGCTTTGGAACAAACCTGAACCTTGTAGGCCCGGCACGCCATGACAGCTCATGCCGGGAACTCCGGCAGGTTTTCCGGAGTTAAACTTTTTCCGCCGCCCGCAACTTCGCGCTGCGCGCTCGCGGGTTGCGATCGCTTTCTTCTTCAGATGACGTTAGCGGCTTTTTCGTTAGCACACGAAAGTCGCCGCGCCTCACGCCATCCCGCAACCCGTCTTTCACGATGCGGTCCTCCAGCGAGTGAAAACTGATCACGACCACCCGTCCACCGGACTTCAGAATCCGTGGCGCTGCGTCGAGCAGCGCTCGCAGATCGTCCAGTTCGCGGTTTACGAAGATTCGAAGGGCCTGAAAAGTCCTGGTCGCGGGATGAATCCTTCTGTCGTACTCGTCTTTACCCCGATTCATTGGCCGGGCCGCGGCTGATATGACGTCCGCAAGATGTGCGGTGGATCGTATCGGCCGCGACCGGCAAATGGCTCTGGCGATTCTCCGCGACCTCCTTTCCTCTCCGAATTCGTAAATCACATCGGCAAGCTGTCGCTCGTCGAGGTGGTTTACCACTTGTTCGGCGGTGCGCTCGGACCGCGGGTCCATCCGCATGTCGAGCGGGCCATCCGCCTGAAAACTGAATCCGCGCGCCGCATCGTCCAACTGCAGGCTGCTCACTCCGATGTCGGCGAGGATTCCGTCGACCCCGGCTGCTTGCTCGCCCGTCGCAATCTCTGCGAAGGATCTCTGCAGCAACGTGATCTCCGGCCAATCTGCGCCTTGTGGTGCGAGTTTTCTGCGCGCGATTTCCAGCGCTGCTGGATCTTTATCGAGCCCAATCAAATGTCCCGGTGCGCCGAGGCGTTTTGCGATTTCGTAGCTGTGTCCGCCCAAACCCACCGTGGCGTCGATATAGGTTCCACCGCGCCGCACGGCTAAAAAGTCGATCGCTTCTTTTAAAAGAACCGGAACGTGGCTCGCTGCCCTTCCACCACGTCCAACCCCCTGAGGGGTGTCTGTTAAACCCTCGCCCACTAGATGCCCAGTTCGTCGAGCGTCTTCTCATCGTCAGGCGTGAACTTTTCTTCTTCGATCTCTTTCTTGAACAGTTCCAGGTTCCTGACGATCAAGTACGTCAAATTCCCCAAAACCGCTACCTCGCCTTTGATCTGTCCCGATTCGCGCAGCAGTTGCGGCAGCAACAACCGTCCCTGACCGTCCATTTCCACTTGCTGGCCGTAATAGTTCGTTCGATCCAGAAACTTCTTCTTCGTAGGATTGAAATTGGAGAGTCCGGCCAGTTTCTGCTCGATCCGCTCCCATTCCTCGAAGGGATATACTTGAGCAACCTTTCCATCCAAGCTTGTGATGTAGAATTGTTGACCGTATTTCTCGTCGATCACCCGCTTGAACTCGGCCGGGATCTTGAGGCGTCCTTTCTCGTCGACCCGGGTTGGATGATTGCCGCGAAACATGTGCGAAGCCCAAACGGAGGCAGTTTCCCCTTACCGGGGCATTCTGTCTGGTTGCCGCTACGACAGCCACAAGGGAGGTAAAAGGAGCACAAAGTTCGGTCAAACTCGGGCGAATCGGGCTGTTGTTCGTGCTGTTGGGTCGGTTTTCCACCGGCTCCTCGTTTTCAGCTCCTGATTCCCACGGCCGATACGACTCTGACCACTTCGTACCACTTTGTACCACAATCTTAGCTCTAAGTCTTTTATTGTCAAGCCGAAACTTGATGGTGGTGGTCCCACTCTTCGACTGATTCCGGAAAATACGAAGGCTTGTGGTTAACCAATTGAGCGACCACTAGCAGTAGCGTTTACGCTCTTTGTTCTTTCGCTATTTGTTCGCTAAGATTTTACTTGATCTCCGCCAGTGGCGCGGTTTTTCTTGTGGAAATTCCGATTTTGTTTCGGCAACCAGGAAACCTGCCCTTCCTGTCTTCGCAACGGTGGATCGCGCGCATCACCGAATTTCGAATGGCATCGTTACTTTGCTGACGTGCAGGATTGGGTCCGTTCAAGACCTGGCACCACCACCATGAGTTCGCGGCGGAAGCGAAGCAAGATGTCAGCAGCCCCCTGGTGCGCGACGTGATCGAGTATGAAGTTGGCTTAGGCTGGCTGGGCGCAATGGCAGACACCTTATTTGTCCGACGACAGATGGAGAGTACCTTTGCTCAGCTGCTGGTGAGTCTTCCGAAGCTGTTCTCATAACGTTGTGACTAATTTAGGGTATGGGTTTTGGGTTTTGAGTCCGAAGTACGAGGTCTGAGTCCGGGCGACTATTCAAGTTCGGCTGTGATAAAGAATTGCTGCGCTGACGTGTCGTACTCGATGCGCAGGAGGTTGGGCTTGCAACAGACCTGGCAGTCCTCCACGTAGCTTTGCCGGCGTCCGACGGACTCGTCGACGGAGGTGGAGTTCCATCCTCCGCAGGCGGCGCATTGGAAGCCGGATTCCATGGGATTGAAAGAGCATACCTCAGTAGCGAATGCCGGACGCCTCATCCAGACTCAGAGGGCACGACTTGAAATCGTTCCCTACCCGATTCTGCCAAACGGGCAATGCTCCCCTCACTTCAATCTGCAGTCGAAAATCGGAAATCTCAACTCCCTCTATAATGGCCCGACGTCTCCGTCGGAGGGCTCATGATTTCTCGGCGCCGATTTCTTGAAGTGGGCAGCGTAAGCGCGGGCGTGGCCCTGGCTTTGCCCCGCCCGGCCGCAACCGCTGCAAGCAACGCAGATGACTCATCTTTGCCGCCACCGTTGGCACGGCTCCAATCGCGAAAGACCGAAGCCAGGCCCATCACGCGGGAGGAGCGCGGCGAGCGCCAGGAGCGAGCCCGCAAACTGATGGGCGAGATCTCGCTCGACGCCATCGTCCTCATGGAGGGCACATCGCTGCGGTACTTCACCGGCATGCGGTGGTGGGGCGGCGAGCGCACCTTTGCCCTCGTGCTGCCGGCGAAGGGCGCCGAGTTTTACGTTTGCCCGGCATTCGAGGAAGGACGCGCGCGGGAGCAGATCGGCAACGGTCCTGACGCCGCCCAGGCCGACGTGCGCACCTGGCAAGAGGACGACAACCCATACCGGCTCATCGCACAGGGGCTGAAGGATCGCGGCATCGCAAGCGGCAAAGTTGGCATCGAGGAGACTGTGCGCTTCGTCTTCGCCGACGGCATCGCCAAAGCCGCGCCGCAGGCGACCTTTGTGAGTGCCACACCGGTGACCGCCGGCTGCCGCATGATCAAGAGCGCCCACGAAATAGCGCTGATGCGGCTCGCCTCTCAGGTGACACTCGCAGTGTACGAAGCCGTGTATCAGTCCATCCGCGACGGCATGACCCAGCACGACGTCAGCGGTCTGATCGATTTAGGTTATAACCGGATGGGCTTTCCGGGTGAAGCGAGTGTGATGGTTGGCGAATGCTCCGCCTTCCCCCACGGATCCACCACGCCACAAGTCATCCGCGAGGGCTCGATCGTCATGATCGACGATGGCTGCACGGTCGAGGGTTACGAATCAGACATCACCCGGACCTTCGTGCTGGGGAAAGCGTCTGACAAGATGAAGCAGGTGTTCGACATTGTTCATCGCGCGCAAGCAGCGGCACTGGCGGCCGCGCGATCCGGCGCCGAGTGCGGTTCCGTGGACGCAGCCGCGCGGAAAATAATAACGGAGTCGGGTTACGGCCCCGACTACAAGTACTTCACTCACCGCCTCGGGCACGGCATGGGAATGGACATGCACGAGTGGCCTTATCTTGTGCGGGGCAACGCGGCCAAGCTGCAGGCCAACATCACAACCAGCAACGAGCCGGGGATTTACATTCGCGGAGAATTTGGAATTCGCCTGGAAGATGATATGCACGTCACAGAAAACGGGGCGGAGTTGTTCACTCCGCAGAGTACGTCGCTGGAGGAGCCGTTCGGGAAAGGATGACCGGGTGCGGCTGCGGCCTTAGTCGACCTTGGTGGAGCGGCGCCATTTTGCGTGAAGCCAGGCGAGGATACCGACCGCACAGACTTCAATCGGACCCGGCGGCATGATTTGCATCCGCCATAGGCTGTCGTAGTCGTGGGTCGCCACGTACACCGCCCAGATGGTTCCGGCAGCCGCGATGAGGCTTCCGAGCCGTTCTTCCGCCCGAATACTGAGCAGGTTCCGCTGGCTGCGAATCGGTTTCGCAGGCTTGTGAATCGGGACGACAGGAATGTACTGGGCCTTTGATTGGACGTAACCCTCGCGCCCTGCGTCCCAATCGATATAGTCGCCTCGGTCCGATTTCGCCACAGCATCCACACTGCCACAAACATGCGACGTGCGCTTGTTACGTGCGTACCTGTCCGCTCGCCGACCGTCTGATCTTCATGACTCGCAGGGACGCCTCTAAGCCTCCGGGACGGGTGGGCAGCCGGGAAACTCCTTGAGAAATGTGTTGCCGATGTAGCCCAGATACTCGATGCCGATTTCGCTGGTGAAGTAACCATCGGCCGTGAGCTTGCGCAAGAATCCGAAGAACTCTACTCCCTGTCCGAGACTTGGATCGCTCTTCGCATTCTTGCGGTAGGCGATCCGATCGAGAATTTCCTTCTGTTGCCCGGATGTGCTCTCGCGATAAGTCTTGCCGTAGCGATCCACACAAGTGTTGTCGAGCCACATCAGTCCTCCGCCGAGAGCGACTTGATAGTCCTTGTTTTCGCTGGTAATCAGGTCGATGAACTCGGGCGCACCGGCTTCAATTGCTCCTTTTGCATTTTCATCCGACGGAATGATGGTCTGGCAGAGCGCCTGCAGCGTCTTGTAGTCGTGAGCGGAGAAGAATTTGGGGGTATAGTCGTGGTCTTCGGCCTGGGCTTTTTCCGCATTCACCGTCCGATGAGCGTATTCGGCCGCTTCCAGCGGAATCACCCGCAGGACCGAACCACTCACAGCCGTGAGCGTCAGCGATCTCAGGATATCTCGTCGAGAAATAGGCATGGTCGCCCTCCGGCTACAGATTTCCTTTCTTTGCCTGGTCGATCAGGTAATCTGAAGCCCGCCAAGTCAGCGCCATGATGGTCAGGGTAGGATTCTTGTCGGCGTTGGTGACAAAGCAGGCGCCGTCGGTGACAAACAGGTTCTTCACATCGTGCGCCTGGCAGTATTGGTTCAACGCCGAGGTCGCCGGGTGTGCTCCCATGCGAACCGTGCCTACTTCGTGAATGATGACGCCGCCATCGGCGATTCCGTAGGGATGCGGGCCATCGGGACGAATCGTGGTGACGTAGGTTCCGCCTGCAGCTTCGGTGATTTCCCGGTAGGTTTGCTGCATATCGCGGGCCATCTTGATTTCGTTGTCGCTCCACTTCCAATGAAAGCGAAGCGCGGGGATACCCCATTGGTCCACTGCGGAAGGATCGATTTCGCAATAACAGTTTTCGTTGGGGATCATCTCGCCTCGGCCAGCAAAGCCAATGTAAGTGCCATACCTTTTCTTACACTCCTGCTTGAGAGGGGCACCGTAGCCTTCAAAGTCGTCGCAAATGTCATCGTAGTCCCCGACACCGGGCATGCCGCGTCCGCCGCCGAATTCGGTGTGATAGCCGCGAAGGAATTCGTTCTTGCGATCAAACTTCCACCACGGCAAATACATGTGCATGCCGCCGACGCCGTCGTGGTTGTGAGCAGGCATTTTTTCCAGTGCCGGGAAATACCCGACGCCATTGCTGCCGACAGAGTCCATCAGGTAGCGCCCCACCACCCCGGAGGAATTGGCCAAACCGTCGGGGAAAAGCGTGGATCTGGAATTCAGCAGCAGGCGAGCCGATTCGCAGGCACTGGCAGCCACCACGAAAGCCCGCGCGTAAATGCGCTGCTCGCCGCGTGTCGCCTTGTCGATGAAGGAAACAGCGGCGACTTTGCCATCCTTGCCCACGATGAGTTCCCTCGCCATGGCGCCGGTGATCAGGGTCAAGCGACCGGTCTTCTGCGCGGGGGGGATCATCACCTGGCTCGAACTGAAGTTTGAGGCCGTTATGCAGCCGCGGCCGCATTGCGCGCAATAATGACAGGCGGCGCGGCCATTGTGAGACTGGGTCAGGATCGCCAGCCGCGAAGGAACACACAGGATGCTCAGCTTGTCGCATGCCTTCTTGATGATGGTTTCGGTGCAGCGCGGCTTGGGCGGAGGCAGGAAAATCCCGTCCGGGGCGCTGGGAATGTTCTCCTTCGTCCCGAAGACTCCGATGTAGGACTCGACCTTGTCATAGTAAGGAGCGACCTCGTCATAGCCGACCGGCCAATCGTCGCCCATGCCGTCATGCCAGCGGACCTTGAAGTCCACAGGCGCCAAACGCAAGGCGATGCGTCCCCAGTGATTGGTGCGTCCGCCGACAATGCGCGAGCGAAACCAGCGGAATTTCGAGCCCGGCGCGGAAACGTAAGGTTCACCTTCGATTTCCCACGCGCCGTTGGGGGCGAGGAATTCATCTTCCAGCCCACGGCGCGCCCGCCCCCCCACTCCGGCGCCGCGATGGGGCAAGTCGTACGGCCAGACGTGCTCTTTATAGTCTCGCTCGGGAACAAGCGGGGGGCCAGCCTCGAGCAACGCGACACTCAGACCGCCTTCGGTGAGCACCTTGGCGGCAGTGCCTCCAGACGCACCAGAGCCGATTACGCAGACGTCGTACGTTTTGGGGGTGCGCTTGACTTGCATGGATCTCCGCGAGCTTGAGTGCCTGAGAAAGGCCGCCGACGAGGTGGCGGCCAACGTCGGACCAAGCTCTAGAAACGTAACTTCTCGAGATATGCGTAGCTGGTGGCGATGCTGTCGAACGGCGCCTTTGGGTGGTCATGTTCAACGATGTAGACCTTAATGCCAGCCTTGCCCGCACGCGCGAAGAGGCTCTTCCAGTCGATAAGTCCGCTGCCCACTTCGGTCAGATCGACCGTGTCGCCGAAGTTCTGTGGACCACCAGGCGTGATTTTTGGAAGTTGCTTCAGGTCTTTGACGTGAACCAGGGGGAATCTGCCCGGATACTGATTGAAGTACTTAATCGGATCGGCGCCGGCGGCCGTAATCCAGCAAAGATCCATCTCCATTTTGACCAAGTTCGCGTCGCATTGTTGGAGCAGCTCATCGTAGGGCAGCTTGCCGTCGACCGGAAGAAATTCGAACCAGTGATTGTGATAGGCAAACTGCATGCCGGCTTTCTTAGTCTGCTCACCGCAGCGGTTGAATTTCTCGGAAGCCTGCTTCCAGATGTCGGGGGACTTACGGAGTTCCTCGGGAATCCAGGGGCAGACGATGTACTTCAGGCCGATGGTTTTGGAGGTTTCGATGACGGAGGGAAACTTGTCGTCGAGTTCGTCATATTGCACGTGCGTGGAGGGCGCAGTCAGGCCATTGTTGTCGAGCGCGGCGCGGACCTGCTCCCCGGTACGGCCAAAATATCCGGCGAACTCGACTTCCTTGTAGCCGATTTTCGCAACCTTGGCTAGGGTGCCGTCGAAGTCCGCCTTCATCGCGTCGCGCACGGTGTAGAGTTGCACGCCGATATGTTCGATCTTGTGATCTCCCGCAGCCCAACCCAGGCGGCTGGTCAGCAGGGTTGCGGTGGTGACAGTAGCCGCGGTTTCCAAAAAGGTGCGGCGGTTCATCGCATGAAGACTCATGATGCAGTTCCTCCGATCGCGTATGTAGGGATGGAAATGAATTCCGCGAGCATTATACGCGCCGGACGAGCGACAAAAATAGCCATGCAAGGTGAGCCAGGTGAGCCCGGTGAGCCAGCGGGAGAACCGGCTGGCCACAAACACATCACCATCATGGCATCAACCTGCCGATGCCACGACACACGGCGTTTTCGGAGGTGCGCCCTCTTCTGATTGTTTCTCGATCTATGGCTTCACGACCTGCAGGTTGTTAGTGACCGAAAAAGTGCCAGAGACGCCGTTGGCTCGAAGACCGACGAGATTCTTGTCGGCTTCGCTGTCCACGACGCCTTCCAGGGCCACATGACCGTTCTTGACAATGATGCGGATGGGCTTCTGGACTCCGAGCTCATATTTTTGAAGCCCGGGGAAGTCATAAATCGCGCGGAATAGCCGCAAACGCAGGCGGTCATCATTGGGTGAGGGAGGAAGAACCTCGATCTGGTTGTCAACCTTCTCGACGCCTTCAATGTGTTTCACGACATTCTCGGCATCGGACTTGAGCGTGGGCCGCACGACCTGGCCGAGCAGGGTGACATTGTAGCCGTCCACTTTGTATGCAATGTAGTCGAAGACGCCGAAGTAGGGGAGCATCAACAGTTCGTGGCGTACTTCGCGGGTGATTCGTTCCTGAGCGCGGGCTGAGGGCTCGCGTTGCGTATCCTGGGCGGTGCCTTTAGTGTTTACGGTCAGCAAGCTGGCGAGGACCAGAAGGATCAGCCTGTTTTTCATCTCGGTCTCTCCTTACATGTGTAAATCCCCGGGGATATTGGGATCAGTCTACTCTCAAACCCCCGGATTTCGATGCGGGAACCGGCCACAGCGGTTGCCGAAAAAAATCGCACCCGAGCGATTTGACGGCCCAATGTGGGCGGCTGCGAGGGTTGCTGCCTCCTAAGGAGCAAGAGCTAAGCTCAGTCCGTCGTTCGACTCGGACAGCAGTCGTACATCCGCGCAATCATTCACAATCCAGTTAGCACCTGCGGCGAGCAGCGCCGGGTCCGGGGCCGTCGTCTTGAAAGCGATGACTCTGGCACCGGCGGCCCTGCCGGAGCGAATTCCGGCGGGAGCATCTTCCAGCACAACGCAGTTGGCGGCGTCAAAACCAAGAAGGTTGGCGGCCTTCAGATAAGGTTCGGGATGCGGTTTGCCATTCGTGATGTCGCTGGAAGTGATCAGCTTCTTTGGCACAGGGAGCCCGGCCGCTTTGATGCGGACTTCGGCGAGCGGACGGGTACAAGAGGTCACGATCGTCCAGCGGTTGCTGGGAAGACGGGAGAGCAGTTCGAGCGCACCGGGTAGCGGAGCCACGCCTTCGAGGTCTTCGATTTCGCGGCGCTCGACCTCGCGATTTTCGGCTTCGTGGTCGGCGTTGGGAAGATATTCCCGGACGGTGGTAATACTGGGGCGGCCGTGCGCACGAGCAACCGCTTCCTCAGGATTGAATCCATGCTCGATCGCCCAGCGGCGCCACACCCGCTCGACCGCGGGAGTGGAGTTGATCAGTACACCATCGAGGTCGAAGAATAAGGCAGCACATTGGAGTTGGTTCATCGCCTACCAAGTCCTGCGGATGGGATGAGCTTCCGTGTTGAAAACAACTTTGCTCAGATCGAGTGTATCCGCCGAAGCGAAGAGCAGGTAGGAGTACTTGAGGGTCTCAGCGAAAAAAAAGCTTTCCATTTCGTCCTTCTTTGTTTTCTTTTCGACGTCGCTTAGGGCGGCATACGCCACATCGGTTCGGCAATACTTCACAAGGCTGTCGAAGAAGGTCTTCCCCATTTCGACATAACGCGGATCGGGGGTGAAGTAGTGGAGGTAATACGCCGACTCGATGATCTCCGGCCGCAATTCGTAACCCTTCGAGACGGCGCTCATCGTTTTGTAATTGATTTCCTCGGGTTCGATGCCGAAGGCCGTCCACATCTTGTAGGCCGAGTCTTCCAGTTTGCGCGCGCGATCGAGGTCGCCGGACAGAGCCAGCGTGCCCGGAAAGAAGGCGTCGAGCGCCCCGAATTCGGTGCCCGCACGGACTCCGGTGTTCATGTCCGCCTGGCCATACCAGAAGCCGGTCGTTGTCGTATCGGCGAGATATTTGTTGATGGCGTCGAGGCTCGACTTCCACATACCCTCGCAGTCCTTGTCGTCAAACAGCCGCCAGGACTTCAGCAGATACTCGTAGTAAGAGTCAATGCCTCCCCCGATGTGGCTGACCGGATCGGTCCACTGGCCTGACTTCACGTTGATGGTTGAGCCCACCAGGCCGATGGGCGACCGCCGCTTGTAAAGCTCGACTACCGCCCGCTTGGCTTTCTCGTAGTACGCCGGCTTGCCGGTCAGTTTGCTGAGTGTGCCAAACTCTATCAGCAAGGTGCCTACCTCCGCCGGGTTGGTTAGCTCTCCGCGAACCGCGCCGGTTTTGAGGTTGACGTACACGTAGGGCATTCCCGTGGGAGAGCTGAACGCCGGCAACAGGCGTGTCCCCAAATCGTCGGCCAGCGCGAGTAGCCCCTTGTCGCCGGATAGTTGGTAACTGCTGAGCAGGCCGCCCAGCAGACGGATCGTGATTTCAAAATTCTTGACATAAATATCGCGGTCGAATGACAGGTTCTTGACGACGTATGCTCGAGTCGTCGCCGCTTCGTCATTCATGCCCATGAGAATCATCGTATCGAGGGCGTCGACCGGGGACATCAGCAAGGGCGCGCTGTACCAGTCGTGATAACTCTTGCTCAGTGGTTTGAGTGCGTCGTGTCCCCAGGCGTATTGTCTGTAACCGTCCCACGCATGACGGAACTCCTGGCGCACACGGTCGGCCATTTCGGCATCGCCAGACGGCGCGGTGCTAGGTGACACAGGTATTGCGGATACTGCGGATGTTTCCTGCCTGCCGGACGTCGTGCCGGTCTGCGATGGGGCGGCTTGCGCCAGCGCGCAGGTCAGACAGAGAGCCATGATTTTCGCTGTAGATTTGATCGCAAGTGCTTTCACGGGAACGATTGTAAACCAGTGGCAGCGCACGCTTTTCCGCCGCGGAAATCGGCGAGTGCAACATTTATTACATCCCACCGATCCCAACGTGGCGGCCGCGGACATTGAGGAGAATTGTCTCGACATCCTTCAAGCGGTGAAGTCCACGGTCAAAATTCCGGTCGCTGTGACGAGAAAAATGAGGTGCAAAGCGAAACGTTTCTTGGTTACACTCTGTCATCAGAAAGGCCGCTCCTTTTCAGCGCATTCACTATGTCTAGACAACGCAGTTATGCCTGAAAACAGCGGCCTTTTGCTACTCTTTTCTGCCTGATGCCCAACCTTTGCTTACACCCTGTGAGAAATGCGGGCTAAGATCGCGATAGCGGCGCTCGCCGCACTACTCCGGGCTGGCCGCAATCCCGACCTATGGCTCATCGGAGTCGCAGCCGTCGTGGCTTTCGCCGGTCAGACATTGCTCAAGAAATTGGGACGACGCACTCGCATGCTCTCGGAAATTGTAGGGACGATCGGCCTGACCTCGGCAGCGCCTGCCCATACGTGACGACGGGAAAGTTCGGTGTGACGCGGATGCTCTGGCTGGCCAACCTGATCTTCGCCGGCAACCAGATTCACTATATCCAACTCCGCATCCACACGGCAAAGATCGAAGGCGTGCCAGCAAAGCTCGCTCGTGGCTGGGCCTTCGCCGTCGCACAGGCCCTGATGACGGCCGCGCTAACGGTCGCCTCATGACAAGCTCGCTCCCTGAGTTCCCCTCCCTGGCCTTCGCCCCACTTCTGTTTCGAGGATGGTTCTACTTCATCCAGAAGCCTGGCCCACTGCTCGTCCGCCGCCTCGGATGGAGCGAACTGAGTCAAGCGATTGCCTTCGGTCTCTTGTTCATCACCGCCTCCGCCCAATGGAGCTAAGAACACACGATTACGGCAGCACCATCCACCGAATCACTCTTCACGGCAATCAGCGCATCGTTCGCCTGATCCAGAGGAAACACCGTCACTCTCGGTTTCATGTCGATCTGCGCTGCTAAGGCCAGAAAGTCATGAGCATCCGCCCGTGCCATGTTGGCTACGCTGCGCAGTTGACGCTCGCCCCATAAGAGGCGGTCGTAGTCGAACTGCGGGATGCGATCCAAGTGAATAGCATTGATTGCGACTACGCCGCCTTTCCGGAGGCTCCCGAGGGCGGCGATCACGACGTCTCCGCTCGGGGCAAAGGTAATGGCGCGGTCGAGATCGAGGGGTGGCTTTTCAATTTCAGTTCCTACCCAAGTCGCTCCCAGTGACGCCGCCAGTTCGCGGTGAGACTTACCCCGGGTTGACACATATACGTCGCACTTCCACGCGCGCAGGACTGCGATTGCCAGATGCGCCGACGCGCCGAAACCAAACAGTCCGACCCGTTCACCGGGTTCGACTCCAGCCACGCGCAGGCTGCGGAAGCCGATGATTCCGGCACAGAGCAGAGGAGCGGCGTGCAGATCGTCAAGGGCTGCGGGAAGCGGGCAGACGAAGTCCGCGCGGGCAAGCGCGAACTCGGCATATCCGCCGCGGACCGAGTACCCGGTAAAGGTGGGCGCGTCGCAAAGATTCTCGAGGCCGCGCTGGCAATAGGGGCAGGTGCCATCCGTCCCGCCGAGCCACGAGACGCCGACGCGCGAACCGAGAGGAATTTGCTTCGTCGCACCAGCCACGACTTCCCCGACAATTTGGTGGCCAGGAATCATCTCGGGCTCTCTGGGTGGCAGGTCTCCCTCGACAATGTGGAGATCGGTCCGGCACACACCGCAGGCTCGGACGCGCACGAGCACGTGTTCGGGTTCTGGTTCAGGAACGGCAACGTCGGTGATTTTAAGAGGCCGTTGCGAAATCGGTTGCGGCGAGGTCAGGACAGCAGCTTTCATGGCGGATTTCTCACTGCGCCTATCATGCCAAAGATGCGGCGATCGTGCCATGGCTGACGGGCTGCGGCTGTCCCCACATGAGGGGTCTTACTTTGCCGGAACGAGTTCCAGCGTCAGCACCTGAAAAGGCCGCAGGTGAAAGGTGTGCGGATCCTGCGCGGGGATGGTGAACGTCGGTTGGGCGCCGTCGCTTTCCCACGGGCTGCGGGCAACATAGGCAGGAGCTTCACGGGCCGGGAGTTCCAGAATCGACGCGAGGCTGGCGATGAAATCCTGGGGTTGGTCGCTTGGGTTGCGCAGGGTCACGATCGCTTTCTCGTTCGACCACGCTGCCCAGCCATAAACTTCAAGCCGCGCGGGATCGGCACCGATCCAGTGAGAGTCTTCGAGAGTTTTCGCGTTTTCGCGCGACCACTTCGCCGCCTCGGCGAGAACATCCCAGTCCTGACCAGAGAGCAGCGACGGAGTGATGTACATCTCCTGCAACTGCGTGCCTTCTCCGAAATACGAGTGCACCTCGTCGGGAAAATCGTGGCCGGGATCGATGCCCAAGCGCTCGGCGTGTCGCGCGAAGATGAGACCGTGCAGCATCAGAGAATTCAGCGGGAACAGCGGACCCTCTTCGACGACCCAGCGATAGAGTTGGGAGTCACGATAAGTGATCCAGCGCTGGCGATTCGTGCCGACGCCGGCGAAACTGTGGTCGTCGCCTCCGCGCCAGATTGAATCCGCGTAGAGCAACCAGAACGGCGAGGGATAGGTTCCGGTTGTAAGGTTGACGTAGAGATCGGGCTTTTTCGCGCGCAGTTCTCCGATGAGATGAATGGCGGCGTCGAAGTCGCTGTCAAACTGGCTGCCGGCAATGACCTCGTTGGCATTGCCGGTGCCATCGAATTTGAACTGGTTGATGCCGTATTTCTCAATCAGATCGAGACACGTGTCTCGAAAGTAGCGGTAATACTTTGGCCCTGACAGCGCAAAGCCACCTTGGTTCGTCTCAAATCCGTGGGCATGGGCTGAGGCTAAACGCTGCTGCTTCGGCTTGTCATAGCCCCCCCACGGAGAAAGCCAGATCCCGGGCGCAGCCCCGTATTTGGCCGCCGTCTGCCCGACCTTCGTGAGTCCGTCAGGAAAGCCGGGATTGAACTTCCAGAGAGTCGTAGGATCGTCCCAGCCGTCGTCGAATAGAAAACTGTCGAGCTTGACGCCGCGCTGCTTCGTGAGTTGCTCGCCGAAGCTTTGCACCACTTCGAGCGCGCCCTGCTGGTTGTACCGGTCGAAATATCCGAGGTCGTACCAGGAGTTGTAATGCAAGAAAGTGCGGTAGGGATGAGCCCGTTCGAGTTCGACATATTTCAGGAAATCGCGCCGCAACTGCGCGGGATGCGCGATACCAAAGACGGATGAGAAGGTTACACTTTGTCCGGCATGCAGTGGGAGTTCGCGCGAGAGCCAACACGAGACTCGGTCTTCACGGACACGGCACTCGGACAAAGGATGCTCGAACCCTAAGAACCACGTCCCGGCGGTTACGGGCGATCCTTTCGCGTGGCCCGAAAGCGCGGCTCCCGGTACGATCGCATCGACCAGATTAACTTGAGTGAGCGGGAACGGCTGTTGCTTCGCGTGGATGATTATCTCCTGACGAACATAATTGGCACCGTCATGCAGGATGGCTTTCCAAGTCACTCGTAGCTTTGCGGACGCATCTTCGAGTTCGACGCGGATCTGGCGGCCCGGCACGTGATCCGCTGCTCTGGGTGAATTGGTGGAAATCGCGATCTCTTCGATCAACGGTCCCGCAACGAGCTTCAAGTCGGATGAGCGTAGGACCGGTCCTTCTCGGGGTACCAGTTCAAACGGGCTGCCATCCAGCGGCAGGTTGGCCCGGGTGAAGCGGTTCGTCAGGCTCTGCCAACCTAATGCTCCATTTCGGACAGACCAAGTCGCCGCTACCGACTCATTAGCCAGGGTGAGACTGTCACCTTCTCGAACAGCCTGCACTGCGGCACTCGAAGAGGCTAAGAAAGGGAAGAAGAGGACAGTCGTCGCGATCATTCGCCAGGCGCAACGGCGATCAAAAGATAGCATTCTGCGAATTCCTCGAACCACTAGCTGGCCGATTCCCAGTTCTTTGACCGGGAGACGGCCTCGTTCCATCGCTCGCGTAAGGAGCGCGCCTGAGACGCCGGCATCTTCGGCTCAAAGCGGCGTTCTTTCCCTGCGTTCTCATCAATGTCATTGTGCCAAAAGCCGACTCCGAGACCCGCTAGGTACGCGGCGCCGAGGGCTGTGGTTTCCGTCACTGCCGGGCGAACGACGGGTACTCTGAGGATGTCGGCCTGAAATTGCATGAGGTCGTCATTGGCCGCAGCTCCACCATCCACGCGAAGTTCCCGCACCGGGTCCCCGGAGTCTTTGCGCATCGCATCGAGCAGGTCCGCGACTTGATACGCAATGCTTTCGACGGCGGCGCGAGCCAAGTGGCCTGCGGTCGTGCCGCGAGTGAGTCCGAAAATCGAGCCTCGAGCGTACGAATCCCAGTGTGGCGCACCCAGTCCGACGAATGCCGGAACGAAATATACTCCTCCGTTGTCGGGAACAGACTTGGCGAGCGCTTCCACTTCTTCGGATTTGCGAATCAAACCTAAGCCGTCGCGCAACCACTGCACCACTGCACCGCCGACAAACACGCTGCCTTCCAGGGCATACTCGGTGGTGTCGCCGATTTTCCAGGCAACCGTTGTGACCAGCCGATTTGCGGAAGGCACGGCGCGCATGCCGGTATTTTGCAGCATGAAGCAGCCGGTGCCGTAGGTATTCTTGGTCAGACCGGGGCGAATGCATCGCTGTCCAAACAGGGCGGCTTGCTGATCGCCCGCAATGCCTGCGATTGGAATCTTTTCCAGCCCTTTCTCAGTTACTTCACCATAGAGCTGGCTGGAGCCGCGCACCGTCGGCATCATCGCGAGAGGCACTCGAAACAGATCCAGGAGTTCATGATCCCAGTCGCCCGTGTGAATATTGCAGAGCATGGTGCGGGAGGCATTGCTCGCATCCGTCGCATGAACACGGCCTCCGGTCAGCCTCCACACCAGCCAGGTGTCGACCGTGCCAAATGCAAGCTTGCCGCTTTCGGCGAGGCTGCGTGCGCCCGGAACGTTGTCCAAAATCCAGGAGATTTTGCTAGCCGAAAAATAGGAATCGATCAGCAGTCCCGTTTTCCGCTGAATTAGGGGGCCATGGCCCTCAGTCCGAAGGCGTTCGCAGAGATCGGCGGTGCGGCGATCCTGCCACACGATTGCGTTGAAAACAGGTTGCCCGGTTTCGCGATTCCACACAATCGCCGTCTCACGCTGATTAGTAATGCCGATGGCCGCCACATCGGCTGCCTGCGCCCCCGCCTTCGCGATCGCCTCGAGCGCCACAGCAATCTGGGAGAAAACGATCTGTTCTGGACGGTGCTCGACCCATCCAGGCCGAGGAAATATCTGATCAAATTCTTGTTGCGCGACGGCGCGTACTGCTCCAGTCTGGTCAAACAGGAGAGCTCGCGAGCTCGTCGTACCCTGGTCCAGCGCCAAAACGTATCGCATTTTTTCTTCTCAACGCTCACCGCGCCGCCGACGGGTCGGAAGGGCGCAGGAAGCGACGTATGCCAAAGTCATAAATGGCCGCCCCTGCCAATCCCCCGGCCAGAGGTGCGGCCACAGGAATCCACCACACACGGGTTCCGTCGGTGAGGCCGTTGTTTCTAAACCCAGCGAACACAGTAAAAAGGCGAGGACCAAAGTCCCGCGCGGGATTGATGGGGTAACCGTGCATTCCGCCAAAACTCATGCCGATCGCCACAACGACCAACCCGATCAAAACGGGCGCCAGATTCGCTCCAGGAGGGCAGTTGAATTCGTCGATAATCGCGAACACCAGAAGCACCAATAACCCGGTGCCGATCAGTTGGTCGAGAAAGCCGGCTTGCGGTGACTGCGGAAATGCGGGGAAGGTCGTGAATACTCCCGCGGTGCGTTCTAGTTGCGGATCCGTCTGGTGAAATGCCGGCAGGTAATTCCAGAAAACGAGCGCTGCTGCCGCGAAAGCGCCCGCAGTCTGAGCAGCTGAGTAGGGGAGTACTTTGCGCCACGGAAAGTCACGGAACACGGCCAAAGCCAGAGTCACAGCGGGATTCAAGTGCGCGCCCGAGATTTGGCCGGCGACATAAATTCCCATCGTCACCCCAAGGCCCCAGCCCAGAGTGATGTTGGTGAAGCCGCCGTGCACGATCCCGCCAGGATTTAGGGACGGAAACAACACGACCATGGCAACGACGCCGGTGCCAAAAAGTATCAGGACAAACGTCCCGAGAAACTCCGCGATCAACTCCGCCATCAGGGAAGGCTTTGGACTCATCCCGCATCTCCCGGCTCGACTCTACCGTGTTTCCAGACCGCGAAGTAGTCTAACAGGAGCGCGAGTGGGCAACTCAGGCGGGGTCGCTCACGGCCTGAGCGCCGTCCTCGGCGGAGCAAATGTAGACTTGCGGACTGATTCCGGTGGCCTGTCGATAGCGTTCTGAGATCTGCGCTGCAAAGTCGAGCGCCTGCTGCTGCTGCACGAGATTGACCGTGCATCCCCCGAAGCCACCTCCCGTCATACGTCCGCCCCAAAAGCCGGGAAGGCCTTCGGCTGCCTCGACCATGATATCGAGTTCCCGGCAGCTGACCTCATACAAATCGCGCAAGCTGCAATGCGACTGACTCATCAACTCCCTCATGCGAGCCAAGTCGCCATCCGCCAACGCGCGGGCGGCCTCAATCGTCCTCTGGTTTTCGTGGATCACGTGGGTAGATCTTTTCAAGATTGTCGGGGGGAGGTCGGCGGCGTGCTGGTTGAGTAGATCGACCGAGACATCGCGCAAGGCGCGCACGGCTGGGTCCCAGGTCATGAAATAGCGAACCGCTTCTTCGCACTCTTCGCGGCGAGTGTTGTAGGTGCCGTTCGCCAATTCGTGTTTGACCGTCGTGTTGCAAACCACAAGCCGAATGCCTTGGGGAATGGGAACGAGCTTGAACTCCAGCGAACGACAATCCAACAAAATTGCGTTTCCGGCCTTTCCCATGCAGGAGACGAACTGGTCCATGATACCGACTCGCGCGCCTACGAAATTGTTTTCGGCCTGACGGCAAAGTTTCGCAACCTCCGGCAAGGGCAGGCTCGCTCCGTTGAGGCCCATCAAGGCCAGTGCGGAAGCGACCTCGACCGCAGCGGAAGAACTCAGCCCGGCTCCCACTGGGATCTCCCCGTGTACGAGCAGATTTGCACCCGCGAACTGGTGCCCGCGGTCCTGAAGAACACTGGCAATGCCCACGACGTAGTCACACCATGCACCGGTGCGCTGTCGCGGCAGGTGGTCGACATCGAACTCGAAGTGGCCGGGGAATTCTTCGGAATCGATGACGAGCTTCCGGTCGCGCGTTGGGGCGATGGCCACATAAGTCGAGAAGCCGATCGCCGCCGGCATGACGAACCCGTCACTGTAGTCGGTATGCTCGCCAATCAGGTTGACTCGGCCGGGTGCCCGATAAATTCTCGGGCGACCGCCGTAAACCGTCTCGAAGTGGTCCGCCAACTCCGCAGCATTCATTTGCGATGGTCCTTTGAACCGGTCTGAGACTGGCTGGTAAACACCGAATCGTTATTGTCTCTTAATGTGTCAATTAGCGAAATCCCGGCGCCGGCGCGCTTCATGCGAACCAGGTCCTTGAATCTTACCTAAAGTCGAGGATCGTGCGCGGCTGCCTCCTAGCTCGGGTCGTCCGGTGTTAGGGTATGGCGAGCGTTAGCGCGCTTCGTTAGCCGGTCGGAGGCAGACGAACCCGACCACAGTTGGACGAATTATTTGGATTCTTGCTGCGACCCCCGGCGAATCATTCGGCAAGGATCGACAAGGTTTCTGCGAGCACGAGTGTCCCCCGGGCGATGTCGTCTGGGGACGCGTATTCGTCGGGGCGATGGCTGAAGCCGTTACGGCATGGAATAAACAACATGGCCACCGGCGCGATGCGAGAGATAAACAGAGAATCGTGATAGGCGCGACTCGTCATGGAGAGGAACCTGAAGCCGTGCTTTTCGCAGGCTTCACATAAAGCAGCGACGATACCTGGGTTACATTCTGCGGGCACGTCTGAGTTTAACCACTCTGAGTGAATGGTGACCTGACGCTTTGCCGATGTGGAGCGACAACTCTCCTCTAAAGCCCGTACGACGCCATCCCGACGTGCAAGGCTGGTATCCCGAATGTCCACACTAATGCGGACTCTGGCGGGAATGCTGTTGACCGCGCCGGGAAAGACGTCGCAGATTCCGACTGTCGCAACCGAGTCGATAGCTCCGCTGTTTTGCGCCGCTTGCTCGACAGCGAGGATTAGCTCCGCCGCGGCGCACAACGCGTCTTTTCGGTCCAGCATCAGCACGGCACCGGCGTGACCGCCTGCGCCCTCAACTGTCATGCTCAAGCTGGCCGGAGCAGCAATTCTCTCCACCACACCTAACGGCACATGCTCCCGTTCGAGGATGGGTCCTTGCTCAATGTGCAATTCTACAAACGCCTTGTAATAGCCAGAGCCAAGCTTTACCTGCTCCAATTCTCCGGCAAACCCCGCCTTCCGGCGTACGTCCTCCACGGAGGCGCCATCGTTGTCCGTTAACTTCCGCGCAGCATCGGCCGACAGAGTTCCCGAGAGCAGACGGCTTCCCAGACAGCCGATTCCGAATCTCGTGGGTTCTTCGGAGGTGAAGATCAACAACTCAATTGCGTGCCGTGGGCGGAATCCCACCCGTTGCAGCGCCCGAATCGCTTCAAGCCCGCCCAGCACTCCCACTACACCGTCGTACTTCCCCGCATGCGGAATGGCATCGATGTGGGATCCGGTCCCCACCACAGGCAATGCCGCGTGCGATCCAGTCCACCGTCCGAAAGTGTTGCCGATAGCGTCCTGACGAACCACGAGCCCGGCATCTTCGCAGCGCGCTCTAATCCACGCGCGCGCTTCCATATCTTTTGGCGTGAAAACAACGCGGGTCACAGCTGGCGCTTCCGCATCCGAGAATGCGGCCAGAGCCTCGATCTCGGAAACCAGCCGTTCCTTATTAATTTCGAGGTTCATCGGTCGCCCACCAACGGATGCCGGTTCCAATCTTTGTAAATCAGGTACTTCGCCGGTACTTTTCCAATCGCGCCAAACCACTGCGGACACCATGGTCCCATCCAGATGAAATCGCCGGCGGTGACCGGATACCACGAGTCCCCGAGACGATAGATCCCTCCGCCCTCCAGCATGATCAGGCCGTGTTCCATCACGTGCATCTCGACCATGCTCAAGGCGGCTCCCGGCTGGTACACCATCGTATTCACTGCGAAATCGAAACTTATCTCGTCGGGAAGCAGGCACTTCACCTGCAAATCAGGATCGTCATTCAGGGCGTGCGACGAAACGGAGTCTTCATTGGAGACGACGGCTTGCGGTGGCTCGACCGACTTCAACGCCTCATACGGCTTCTCGATGATCGCCACGCGACTGTTCACGGATGCTGCGACTCGATGCGAAACACTTTCCGGGACATAAGCAAATCCGCGTGGGCTCAATTCGCTTCGTCTTCCGTCCCATTCAATACTCACGGCGCCATCCATCACGTAAAGAAAGCGCTGCCCCCGTGCGTACCCCAGTTCCCCGCCCGAATCGAACTCCGCTACGTACTCTGTGAATGCCGCGCCCATGGCCGGCCCGGCATGTACGACCGCCGCACAGCGTTTCATCCCGGGCAGCGTGGTGCGCACGAAAGTGTCAGACGTCAAAAGGAGGTGATTCGGATGCTGTGAACTTCGTGTATGCCCGAGATTATGCACGAGTTGTCCTTGTCCGCCATGCGGGCGAAGCAGCAAGCTGATCCAGCAGTTGAAGCCCGCACCTGATAGCCTTCTCCACATCTTCCACTGCGACCGATTCCGCGGGATCGTGGCTGACACCGCCTGGCGTTCGCAGGAAAACCATTGCTGAAGGAATTTTTTTCGCCATGATCATCGCATCGTGCCCTGCGCCGCTGACCATGCGGTGGGGTTTACAGCCGGTCCGGCGGATTGCGTCTTCAATCTCCCCGCTGAGAAATAAGTCCAGCGCAACCGCTGGCTGATTCATGCGGGTGCTCCAGTTCATCGAGAGGCCGCGCCTCCCTGCAATTTGCTCTGCATGACCAATCAGGCTCTCGACCGAATGCGCTCGAAGGCGGTCTTCGCGGTGACGAATATCCAGGCTAAGTCGCGCTTTCCCAGCAATTACGTTGGCAGCGCCAGGAGTCGCTTCCACCGAACCAACGGTCGCGACCAACCCCGGAACGGCCTTCGCTTCCCGCTCCACAGCAGTGATCCATTCCGCCGCAGCGGCGACGGCATCGAACCGCAGATCCATCGGAGTCGTCCCTGCATGGTTCGCACGGCCTACAAAAATAACCTCCACACGGCTCTGACCAGCGATTGCGTCGACCACTGCAAGCGGCAGTCCCAGCTTATCGAGCACTGGCCCTTGCTCGATGTGAAATTCCAGGTAGCCTACTGCATCATCCGGCAAACTGGCTTGCCCGACGTCGGCTGGGTTGAGTCCGAAGTCGGTGATCGCTTGGCGCACCGAAACTCCGTGGGAATCTTGGGCGTTCAACAAATCCTCATCGAGTCGTCCCACCAACGCGCGGCTGCCGATAAATGGAGTGCCAAACCGAACCCCCTCTTCCTCCGAGAAGCCGACCACTTCGATTGCGTAAGGAAGTTTCCGTCCGCTCAGTCCTTTTAGCAAAGCCAGGGCAAGCATCACACCCAGAATGCCGTCGTACGCGCCAGCATTCGGCACCGTGTCAAGATGCGAGCCGACGAGCAAACGTGGCGCTTCGCCGTCGGCCGGATACTCAGCCCGCAAATTCCCCGCAGCGTCCACTCGCACCTTTACCCCGAGCGGTTCGAACCAACTGGTTATTTCCCGATGCACATCCCGCATCGGCGGGGACAGGAACGATCGCCGAGTTGCATTCGCATCCTCGGAAAACGACGCGAGTTTTCGACACCGTGCCATCACTTCTTCTGCAAGATTTGTGGCCTCGTTTTTGTGCACTTGTTCCAAACGCGCGCCTCTGCCTTGCCTAAGCCTCACGAATGATCTTTGCCGCAATCCATCCGAGCACAACCAGCACGATCAGCACTGGCCAACCATAACGGTTTCCGTACGTTCCCACCGGGTAATGGTTGCTCAGCATCAGAAAAACAACGGGAACTGCCATGAACGTGTTGTGCTTGGAGCGCAGCTTCGCTTGGGCACCCAGAACCGCATCAAACTTCTCGCCCGCAGCGGTGGCAGCAATCATTCCGCGTTGCGCGGGGAGAATCCGGAACCACACGTTTGCCGTCATGATGGTGCCAAAGATCGCGCCCATGTGGATGTAGGCTGCGCGTCCGCTGAACAGATGCATCAGCCCCCACGAGACCGCGGCGGTCGCGATCAGGCCAAACGCCGCAAATGCGGCGTGCGATCGTCCCAGGGGCGATTTGACTGCCACGTCGTAGATAAACCACCCGGCCACAAGTGCGCCCAACCCGATAGCGATGCCGGCTTCTTTGGAAATGTCTGCGACATCGGGGTCGATCAGTCCACTGCCCAGGTAGTACACGAGCACCAGCAGCACCATGCCGCCGAGCCACGTCATCAATGCTTCCCAGCGAAACCAGCGTACCTGCTCAGCGCTGACGCCCAGAGATTTCTGTTTTTCGACAGCGTAAAAGCCTCCGCTGTGCACCATCCACACTGCCGGAGCCCCGCTATCTGTGGCAGCTTGCTTTTCCAGTTTGCCGAACTGTGCGTCAAGCCAAGTAAAGTAATAGGTCTGGCCAACCCACATGATTCCGGCGAACACATGAAACCATCGCGCGCCCAGGTTTAGCCATTCTCGAATCGAAAAATCCAACCCTAGCACCCCCGGTACGTGGTGTACCCGTTCGCGCTCAACAAAAGCGGAATGTGAAAATTCGATTCCCCGTCCCGCACCTGGAATGTTACCTCGACCACCGGATAGAGACTGTCCACTCGTAACCCGTCAAAGTAACTCGCGGTATCGAACACGAGACGATAGACTCCTGGTGGCAATTCATCGCTGGGCAACATCTGCACGCATCGGCCATCCTGGTCCGTGTGCGCGGATTGCAGCGGCCGCCAATGCCCCGGCGCTTCCCGCCTTTCCAGTTGCACCGGCACATTGCGGGCTGGCCGCCCGCGATTCACATCCAAGACATGAGTCGAGATGCGTTTCATCTCTGGAGCCATTTCTGCAGCCGGATGTTCATGATCTTTCGCTGTTCTTCGGCCGCCACGCGCAACTCTGTTGCATCGTCATTTCGCAAGCGGCTGCGCAGAATCTCGAGCATCTCGCGCGCCGACTTACCGGTTGCGCAGACGACGAACACGCGGCCGAAGCGTTGCTCATATTCCCGATTCGCTTCCGCCAAAGCGGACTGGATGGATTCTCCGGCGGCCGTCACGCCCTGCTGCTCCTCGGCCGACCAGAAGGCCGATTGGGCTGATGCCGCTTGCGGCGCTCTTTGCTCGCCAATACGCGGATGTTTGGACAACGCCTCCATCCAGTCCTGCGGTGGCAGGCGATTCCAAATCTGATGCGAAGCCATGATCAGAGATAAATCGTCATGAAACGGCCTGCCTGCTGCCAACTGGCGGGACCACACCGACGATCCGCAGCAATCAAGGATCTCCAGAGCCGCTTCCTCGGGAGAGAGCCGGTTCCATCTGGCCAGTACGTAGCTCATTCTTCCCTGTCGCTCTGCAGTGATCTTGCGCAGGAACTCGGCGACCAGATTCCCGACCACAGCCGCGCGATATCGAGCTGTCGATCGAATGTCGTCGATTGGACGAACCTCGCCCATAGCAGCCTCGCATGCGCGCTCTAACAGCGCGGCATCGAATGTCTTGCCTTTCAATAACTGCTCGGTCTTCTGCAAGCGCATCGGCACTGGGGCGACGCTGCCCACAGCGATGCGAACATCTTCGATGACATCACCAGAAACGCGACCCAAAGCCGCAACACAGACTTTCGAAATCGCTTGCGCATTCCGCGCTCCGACCTTGCGCGCATACGTCAGATAGCCTGCCAAACGCCGCAGGCACACCGCCCGAATCAGTTCATCTGCCGCCAGCAGAGTCCGCTTGTAACCCGTGTGAAAGTCCAGATAACGGACGCGGCGCTCGCCGCGCGCGGAGACCAGGACCAACTCTGCCTCGTACACGAGCAGAGCGGGCAGAGAATCCGCCGCGGGCGAAGCGTTCACGATGTTTCCGCCCAGGGTGCCGCGATTCTGATTTGCAATTCCCCCCGTCCAGCGTGCTGCGCTCGCCAAAAGCGGGAATTCCCGCTCCACGATTTCGTGCCGACGCAGATCTGTGTACGTACAACCGGAGCCGATGCTGATCTCGTCATCGGAAACCCCAATGCGCCGCAACTCCGGAAGATTCCACAAGCTCACCAATTTGCGAGACGCGAGTTTACCGGCAGCATACTGCACCATTACATCGGTTCCGCCCGCGATCGGCAACCATTGGCCGGGTTGGTCGGCCAGGAGCGACACCACGGCTGACAGACTCTTGGGTGCAACCAGTTCATACTCGGCCGGATCGGACCTCATTTATCGTTTCCCAGAACTCCAGCGCGTACCGTCTCGCGAACTGCCACTTCGGCCACTGCTTCGCAAATCTGCGCATATCCGGTGCAGCGGCAGAGATTGCCCGCGAGGCCTTCCTTTATTTCCTCCACGGTGGGCTGCGGTCTCTCGTTCAGGAGATGCAGTGCGGCCATGAGAAAACCCGGGGTGCAGATCCCGCACTGCGCGCCACCACACGCAAGCAAGGCGTGCTGCAACGCGTGCAGTTGCGGACCCTTAGCGAGCCCTTCGACGGTGACGATCCGTGCGCCCTGCGCCTGCAAAAGCGGCACCAGACAACTGTTCACGAGCATTCCATCCATCAGCACCGAGCACGAACCGCACTCGCCTTCCCCGCACCCTTCCTTTGGTCCGGTGAGTCCAAGACGACGCCGCAACACATCGAGCAGTCTTTCCATGGGATAGGCGCGAATTATCTGAGTCGTGCCGTTGACCGTGAACGAAACCTCGCACTGGGCGGGCGGAGTATTCATCAAACTCCTTGGAGGGCGCGCCCGCCGTTCGCAATTCGAGCGCGCGTAAGGGTCGCTTCAAAAATATCCTCCGGAAGCAAAGGGATAGAGTTGAAACCAATCCCCAGCGCATCCTCAATCGCGCTCACGATCGCGGGAGCCGGACCATCCATGGGCAATTCTCCGATTCCCTTCGCGCCGAACGCACCGTGCTCGTTCCCCAGTTCTTCGAAGTACACGCGAATCGGAGGCAGGTCGGCCGACGTCGGCATAATGTAGTTCGTCATCTGCCCGTTTTGCATGCGGCCATGCTGCCACAGAACCTTCTCGTACAACGCAAAGCCGATTCCCTGTGCAACTCCGCCCGTAATTTGCCCCCGGGCCAGCACCGGATGCAAAACCTTCCCCACTTCCTGCAGGGCGACAAAGTCATCCACTTTGACGCTGTAAGTCGTAAGATCGACCGTTACTTCCGCCACGTACACAGCCCATGCGTAGGCCGCGTAGGCTTCGCCGCGATATTTCTCGTCATCCCAGAAGATCCCGGGGGGTGGTTCGTACCGCGCCCAGGACTTGAACTCTCCGCGATCAGCTATATATTCCGCGCAGGCGCGACAGAATTCGTCTCGCGAATATCCTTCTCGGAGCAATCCCGACGCGATCAGGGTCTGTTGAATTCCACGCGCTGCCGACTGCACCAACTTTCCGACCACCATCACCGTGCGTGAAGCCACGGTGGGACCACTGTTGGGTACTTCCCCCGTGTCGGCCGGGGCAATGTCGACGTCTTCGTAGGGCAAGCCCAGCGTTTCGGCCGCAATCTGACAGAGTACGGTCTTGGTTCCCTGCCCGAATTCGGTACTCGACACCAGCACCCGAACTCGGCCATCCGCACAACCCTCGACGCCCACCACCGAGGCCAGATAGCGCTCGCCAGATCCCGTGAATCCTGCTCCATGCAGAAACGCCGCGAAGCCAATTCCCTTTTTAAGGGTGGCTGACTCATTGTCTTTTCGGAAACGCTCTTTCTTCGCGTGGTAGTCGGCGAGTGCGAGAGCGCGGTCAAGAAGTTGGTCGAGATCGATGGGTTCGTGGATCGTTTGCTCTGTGGTGGTGGTTTGTCCGGTCTTCAGAAAATTGCGGCGCCGAATCTCGACTGGCGACAGGCCCACTGTGGCGGCGATGCGATCCATGTGTCGCTCCATGGCAAACAAACTCTGCGGCGCGCCAAATCCACGAAACGCCCCGTGCGGCGGTGCGTTCGTCGCTACGGCCTTGGCGCGAACACGAATAGCTGGCCAGTAATAAGGACCGCCGGCGTGAATCGTCCCACGCGAAAGCACGACCGAGGACAGAGTTGCGTACGCACCACCATCGACAACGAATTCGATCTCACCGCCCAGAATCTTGCCGTCGCGGCTCACAGCCGTGCGGTGCCGGGTGCGCGAAGGATGACGCTTCGTAGTCGCCGCCATGTCTTCCATGCGGTCGTACACGATCTTCACGGGCTTTCCTGACTTCATGGAAAGCAACGCTGCGTGCCCCGCGATGATCGACGGATAATCCTCCTTGCCCCCAAAAGCGCCGCCGGTCTCGGTCTGGACCACGCGAACTTTATCCTCCGGGAAGGTAAACAGCTTCATCAGCGCCTTGTGAACGTAATAGGGGCATTGCAGGGAACCCCACACTGTGACTCCACTTTCGTGGTCGAAGCTCGCAATTACGCCGTTGTTTTCGATGTACAGTTGTTCTTGCGCCCCGGTCGTATATTCACCTTCGACAATGTAGTCGGCCTTGGCCCAGACAGCATCTACATCGCCTTTTTCAACCAGAAAGCGTTTGAACGCATTGTCGGGGCCCCAAATGATCTCCGCCTGGCGCTCGCTCTCCTCAATCGTAAAGACGGCAGGCAACGGATCGTAGGCAATCGTGATCGCATTCGCCGCTTTGGTCAGAACATGCCGGTTCGAGTGAGCCAACAGCAGGATCGGCTCCTCGGGGTGGTTCACGACTTCATGCGCCAGGTAGGGCTGGTCGTCCGCGATCAGAGCGACGCAATTCGCTCCGGGAATATCTTTTGCGGAGACGACTACGAATTCATCCCAGGCAACGCCCTCGCCGAAAGTGATTTTTCTTATTTTTCCGCGTGGAATGGTGCTCCTCACGGTGGTACCGTAGAGCATTCCGGGCATCACAATGTCGTCGATGTACTGCGCACGACCTGTGACTTTGTCCCGCCCTTCCTTGCGCGGAACCGGCATACCGACAATGGGTTCAGCTTTCACGCTATTTTGTATACAACGACTTGCCGCTAACTTGAATCAATTACGGACGAACTCCCGGCCTATCGCGTCACCCGGAAATTCTCCATCACAGAACACCGGTCCACCGCGCAGGTAAGTTCTCTTCACGCGGCCTCTTAGTATCTCGCCCAGATATGGCGAGACCGGGTGGCGCTGATGTAATTCGCCCGGCATTACAGTAAATTCAGCCTCCGGGTCGAAGACGACGAAGTCGGCATCATAGCCAGGGGCTATTCTTCCTTTGCGCGCTTCGCATCCCGCGAGTTGCGCAGGCCGTTCCGCCATCCAGCACGCGATTTCCGCAAGTGAAAATCCTCGCTTCTGTGCCTCGGTCCACATCACCGGGAGCGCCAACGACAGACTCGCGATGCCGCCCCACGCGGTCTGGAAATCCCCTTCCTGCATCCGTTTCATCTCAGGCGGGCAAGGCGAGTGGTCCGTTACGACCAGATCGATTACTCCCTCCTTGAGGCCTTGCCAAAGCTGTTCGCGATTCGCCCGGCCCCGAATCGGTGGGGCGCATTTGCATTGCGTCGCTCCCTTTGGAATTGTCTCGGCATCCAGATGCAAATAGTGAGGGCATGTTTCCACGGAGACGGGTAAGCCCTCTGCCCGTGAGCGCCGTAACATATCCAAAGCCTGACCCGTCGCGAGATGAACGATGTGCAGCCGGAATCCATACTCGCGACACAACGACAACATGAGCCGAATTGCGGCGACTTCAGCCTCATCAGGTCGCGATTGCAAATAAGTCGCGTATTGAGTCCAATCCACTCCCCGCAAACGCTCCATAGCCGCGTCCAGCGGTTCCGGAAGCTCAGCGTGCACCAGCAGCGGCAGTCCCGTTCGCGCCACGAGCGGCAGAGCCGCCCTCAGATCTGACTCGCCGACCATGGTGAATTCTTCGATGCCAGGATGCACCAGGAAACACTTAAATCCCAACACCCCCAACCTCGCGAGCGATTCAAGCTCCTCGTGATTTCCTTGAACCACTCCGCCCCAGGCGGCCCAATCAACCCGACACAGGCCTTGAGCTGCTCGCCGCTTGGCCTCGAGCGCCGTCACCTTCGTGGTCGCCGGAACACAGTTTAGCGGCATATCCACAAGCATCGTGTAGCCGCCGGCTGCGGCCGCGCGCGTCGCGGTGTTGAAACCCTCCCACTCCGCCCGTCCCGGTTCGTTGATGTGAACATGCGAATCGACTAAACCGGGCAGCAGGGCGACGTCACCAAGATCCTCTCGGGAAGCTTCGGCAGGCACTTCGCTCGGCGCGACTATCCCCTTAATTCGTTCGCCATTCACCAGCAGCGCACCGGGTCGAATCCCTTGCGGGGTGACGATCCGGCGTGAAAGAAAAGCCCGCAGCCCCAAATTCTGCTCCCGACCGTAACGAAGTAGGAGGATAAAGGCTATCCCGAAGCGTCCAGTCTTTGCAATCGTGGCGGGCCGTTTCCTGAGCCGTCACCGCATGGTTACAATTTTTCAGGATTCCAGCTTATACTCCTTGCTCAGCGAAGCGGCTGCGAACGGAGTCCATGTCGACTAATTTGCGTGCAATCGCGGTTGCCGGCAGTAGCACACCGTCGGTCACAACCCACTGAAAGAGTTCAACATGGACAATCCCTTCATGGCCCGCGCCATTCAACTCTCCCTCGACAACGTTCTCTCAGGCCAGGGTGGCCCCTTCGGCGCGGTCGTCGTGAAAGACGACAGCATCGTGGCCGAGGGAGTCAATCGCGTCACTGCAAGCAACGATCCTACCGCGCACGCGGAGGTGGTTGCGATCCGCAGCGCCTGCGCTAAGCTGGGCACGTTTGTGCTCAAGGGGTGCGAAATCTACACCTCGTGCGAGCCTTGCCCGATGTGTCTGGGTGCGATCTATTGGGCGCACATTGCACGAATCTATTTCGGAAACGCGGCCGCCGAGGCCTCCAAAATCGGGTTCGACGACTCTTTCATCTACCAGGAGTTCGCGCAGCCGCTGCCCCAGCGCTCGATTCCGATCATCCAGATGATGCACGAGCAGGCCATCGCCGCCTTCTGTGCATGGCAGGAAAAGCCAAACAAGATCCCGTATTGAGAGCTGATTTTCGGCCGCAGCTTCAGCACTTCATTTTCAATTCAATCCTGGACATGAGACACCACCAGCAACCGCGCATGGGATACTATTCTTCAACTGCGATGAAACTTGAAACTGTCGTACTGAAGAAACTTCCAAAGGTTCTGCTCCACGAGCATCTGGATGGCGTTCTGCGACCGCAAACCGTCATCGAACTGGCCCATCACGTCCAATACACGGAGCTGCCTACCAGCGATCCGGAGACCCTAGCGCAGTGGTTTCACCAAGGCGCGAACCAGGGAAGCCTCGCCAAATACCTCGAAGGTTTTCAGCACACCATTGCGGTCCTGCAAACGGAAGGCGCGCTGGAGCGCGTCGCCTATGAACAAGCCGAGGATCTCAGCAGAGATGGGGTGGTTTATTTTGAAACCCGTTTTGCGCCCATTTTTCACACCCGGAAGGGACTGACTCACCAGCAGGTAGTGTCTGCGGTGCTCAAAGGGTTGGCGCGCGGGCGCCAAGATTTCGGGGTGCAATCCGGGCTGATTATCTGCGCCATGCGCAACATGAACGTCTCGCTGGAGATGGCCGAGCTTGCCGTCGATTTCCGCGCCCGTGGTGTTGTAGGCTTCGACCTCGCCGGCGAGGAAGGAGGCTACCCTCCGAAAAAACACGTGGATGCCTTTCATTACATCCAGCGCGAGAATTTCAACATCACGATCCACGCGGGAGAGGGCTTTGGGAAGGAGTCCATCTGGCAGGCGATTCAGTATTGCGGGGCACATCGCATCGGTCACGGCACGCGGCTCATCGATGACATCGCGGTTGCCGACGGCAAAACGGTGAAGTTAGGCGACCTCGCCCAGTATGTGCTCGACAAGAGAATTCCGCTCGAAATCTGCCTCCTCAGCAACGTCCATACTGGCGCGACACCGAGCCTCGAGCAACATCCTTTCAGAATCCTCTATCAAGAAAAGTTCCGCGTCACACTGAACACCGACAACCGGCTGATGAGTAACACCTCGATGACGCAGGAATTTGAGGCTGCCGCCGAGACCTTCGGGCTCACGCTTGACGACTTCGAGAAAATCACCATCAACGCGATGAAGAGCGCCTTTCTGCCGTATGGCCAGCGCTGCGACCTTATCTACAAGACCATTAAGCCGGGCTATGCTCGAGTTCGCGAATCGATGCCCAGATGAGAACCGGCGCCAGACTGTTCGCGCAGCTACTTCTCTCTGCGCTCCTAACCAGTTCGGTCCTAGCCCAGTCGGCGACAGCTGCCCAACCAATCCGCGTGAAAGTCGTGATCCTAACGATGTTCGAGCGTGGAGAGGACACCGGCGACGTGCCCGGTGAATTTCAGCTCTGGGTCGAGCGAAAACATCTCAATCAGGTCTACGAACTGCCCGCTGGCTATCACCACCTGCGAATGAACAAGGACGGCGTGCTGGGCGTGGTGACCGGGGTGGGAACGGCGAAGGCCGCTGCGTCGGTTACCGCGCTCGGCTTGGACTCCCGTTTCGACCTCTCCAAAGCCTATTGGATCATCGCTGGAATCGGCGGAGGTGATCCTGCAGATGTGTCTCTTGGATCCGCGGTCTGGGCCGACTACGTGGTTGACGGCGACCTGTCGTTCGAGATCGACGCGCGCCAGATTCCGGAGAGCTGGCCTACAGGATACCTTCCCCTTCGCAAAGGCACCCCCTACGAGCAACCCGCCGTGGCCGACTACGGCGAGGTCTATCAACTGAATCCCGGCCTTGTAGACTGGGCGTTTCGTCTGACCCAGCAAGTTGCGCTCCGTGACACCGATTCACTGCGCAAGTTCCGCTCTCGCTTTTCCGGCTTCCCGAATGCTCTCAAGGCCCCTTTTGTAAGCAAAGGCACCGTGCTATCGGCCAGCACATTCTGGCACGGCTCAAAATTCGAGGACTGGGCGAATGCGTGGAGCCTCTACTACACTAGCGGCAAAGGCAACTACATGGTTGCTGCCATGGAAGATTCGGGTACGCTCCAGGCTCTCGCGTTTTTGAGCCAAGCCGGCCGCGCCGATTTTCAACGCGTCCTCGTGCTGCGGACCGTGAGCAACTACGACCGCGAACCACCGGGCGTTACCGTCGCCGAGAGTCTGAAAGAGATGGTCTCAGGAAACTACTCCGCGTATGTGCCGGCGCTGGAAGCAGCCGAGACAGTTGGTGACAAAGTTGTCAGTGACATCGTCGACCACTGGCACGATCGTGAAAACACGATTCCACAAGCACCCTAAAAGAATCCTCATCCCGTTCTGCGTCGGGCGGATGTTACAATCCCAGCCCAATCCGCATTGAGAGGACCGAAACACAGGCATGGAGCCAGTAGCGCAGCAGAATGCCGACTATGGGTTGCGGCACGAGATTCTTTCGCCGATGGAGACGCTGGCGCAGTCCGTCTCGACGATGGCCCCTACAACGACACCGGCCGCCACCATTCCGCTTGTTTGCGCCCTGGCCGGGAACGGGACCTGGTTGGCCTATGGGCTGGCAACTGGCGCCATCCTACTTGTCGCTTTATGCATCAGCCGCTTTGCCCAGCACTCGGCTTCGCCAGGGTCACTTTACAACTATGCTTCTATGATTCTGCCGCCGTGGCTAGAGGCCACGGTGGCGTGGAGCCTTCTTCTCGCTTATGTGGCTACGGGGTCCAGCGTGATCGCAGGCTTCTATCACTATGCCAACCTGCTGCTTCGCGACGCCACCGGCCATGGCTTCTCGGCGGTTCTGCTCTCGGTGCTGGTCACCGCAGTTTCGATCTGGATTGCGTTTCGCGATGTGAAGATTTCTGCGCGCCTCATGCTGTGGATCGAAGCGGCGTCGGTGACCGTCATTGTAGCAGTCGTCGCGTTATTGCTGGTGCGTCAGGGATCGCACTGGGACTGGGACCAACTCCGCCTTAGCGGCATGACGGGCAGCGGCTTGCGCCTCGGGTTGGTGCTGGCGCTCTTCAGCTTTGTGGGGTTCGAAAGCGCGACTACGCTGGGATCGGAAGCGCGCAATCCGCTCAAGTCAATCCCGCGCGCTGTCATCTTGAGTTCTTTGCTGGGTGGCGCGTTCTTCACCGTGTGCGCTTACGCCGAGGTATTGGGATTCCACTCGGTGGGACAGGATCTCGGAGCAAGTCAGGCCCCGATGTACGTCCTGGCTCGGGTGGGCGGCGTTGCGATTTTCGGGTTGCTGATCGACATTGGCGCGCTGGTCAGCCTGTTCGCAGGCACGCTGGCCTGCATTACGGCGGCGGCCCGTGTGCTCTTGCTGATGGCCCACAAGGGGCTCGCTCACGACCTGTTGCGCACGACCCATGCGCATAACCGAACTCCGAGCCTGGCGGTCGTCATCACCGGGATTGCCGCATTATTACCGGTGGCGGTGCTGGCCGGACGCGGAGCCAGCGGACTGGATGTCTACGGCTGGATGGGTTCACTGGCCACCTACGGATTCATCGTTGCCTACGCGCTGGTTTGCGTGGCATTGCCGCGTTACTTGCGCGACCACGGCGTTTTCCGTGCAGGAGCGCAAGTGCTTCCCTGGCTGGCAGCGATTGTGATGGCTCTGGCTCTGATCGGTAATCTCTATCCCGTGCCCGAAGGACCGTATGGAAAACTGCCTTACATTTATCTCGTCTACCTGACCGCTGGTCTGATCTGGTTTGTGGTGCGGCGGCGCAGAAGTCCGGTTCCCGCCGAGAGCTAAACCACTGGTAGACGGTGTTTTCCACAAGGGATTCGGGTCAGCATCATCCGGCCAAGGCAATAAGAATAACTAATCGACGGCAAAAAAACTTTCACTAGCTCACCACTTTCCCTCTCGACCACCTTAGCGTACATTTCTTCGCAGTCTTGCACTCGGCGCAAACTGGCTCTGAGTACGGGCAACTGCTTGCGGGAATATCTATAGTGGTGTGGCGCCAGTCGTTTTCAACAGTCCTTAGGAGGGCCAAATTCATGTCCTCGACATCGAAGCGAGTCGGATTTGCTGTTTCCTGCCTGGTGTATCCCCTGTTGATGTCACTGGCATTGACTACTTCCGCCGAGGCACAGCGTACGCTCGGCGGCATCACCGGTACCGTTACCGACAAGACCGGCAGCGTGTTGCCGGAAACGACTGTGACAATTGTCGGCGATGAAACCAAACTGACCCGCACTCTGAAAACGAACGCGAACGGCAGCTACGACTTTGTGAATCTACCCATCGGCACCTACACCCTGACTTTCACTCACGATGGTTTCCAGACGCAGAGAGTTCCGTCGATCATGGTCCAGGCAGACCGCACCGCGACCGTAAACGCCGATTTGCCCGTCGGCCAGGTTGGCACGATCGTCGACGTGCAAGCGGATCCGTTGATGAACGCGGTCGACACGACGAACGGCTACGTTCTGGAGAAGAATCAGATTGAAGAAATCCCGCTGCCGACGGGCAGTTTCACCGGGCTCGCCATCTTGTCTCCTGGTGTGAATGCGGAGTTGCCGAGCGGAACAGGTGCCAACGCCGGCCTGGGGAACCAGCCCATCTGGGCCAACGGCCAGCGCGACACCAGTAACACATTTCTTCTGAACGGTGTCGATGCCAGCAATCTTTTCAACGGCAAGAGTACAAGCTCGGTAGCGTCCGCCCGCATTGTGAACAACACCGGCGTTGCCGGCGCTTCCAGCACCACGGCCGAAGTCATCCAGAGTACCGCGTCGCCCTATCTGGCTATCGGGCAGGCCCTGCCGACGCCGGCTCCGGAAACAGTGCAAGAGTTTCGCGTCAATACATCGATGTACGATGCGCAACAAGGCTCGACCAGCGGGGCGCATATCGACATGAGCACATCCTCCGGGACGAACACTCTCCACGGCAGTGCATATGGCCACCGCGGAACCGACGCCCTGAATGCCGCTCCCTATTTTTATAAGCAGGATCCGAATATTCCTGCCAATGCGAAGGTGCCGCAGTTGCATCGGTACACCGCAGGCGGAACTCTCGGCGGGGCGTTGATCAAGGACAAGCTCTTCGGTTTTGCCAGCTACCAGCACATTCATGTCTCGGATTTGGAGATTGGGACTTCGCGCACAGCGGTACCGACAGGCCTTACTGACGACCGCAGTGCCGCGGCATTGGCTGCAGTCTCCTCAGCTAACTGGAGCGGGGTTCCAGTTAACGCCGCGGTAGGAACACAGCCCGGGGATATCAACCCAGTGTCGTTCGCCCTGTTGAATTACAAGTTGCCTAACGGTCAGTATCTGATCCCCTCGGCGAATCCCAATTTCACTCCAACGATCAACTTCCCGGAGAATGTTTTCATCACGCATCCGGCGTACTTTATCTCTGATCAGGCTGTAACCAATCTGGATTACATGCCGACGCCAAAAGATACACTGTCGCTCAAGTATTACTACCAACATGATCCGACCACCGCGCCTTTTGCATTTTCCTCGGTCCGGGGATTTACTCAGCATCTGGATGCAGGCAGCCAGGTGGCGTCCATCACGAACACGCAAACGATCACGCCGCAGTTCAGTGTCTCGGAGGTGTTCGGCTTCATTCGCGAGAAAGTCTATAGCACGATCGGACAGCCGTTCTCTCCCCAATCGATGAACATCAATACGTTTGGCTCTCCAGTGTTTCCCGGTATTACGATTGCCGACGACTTTGGGAACAGCTCCCCAAATAATCCGAACTTAGTCTTCAACGCAGGATTGAATATCGGATCAACGGGCGCTTCCCAGGGGGCTTTCACCGGCATCTTTCAGAATCGCTGGATGCCCTCGGTAAATGCCATCTGGAACCATGGCAAGCACACTATCACCTTCGGAGGGAACTTCTCGTATACGCAGCTCAACGCGCGCGACCGCCGAACTAACACTGGCATGGTCAGTTTCGCCGACTTCTCCCAGTTCCTCCAGGGACTCGTTACGCCCTACACCTCAGACGGCTTCATTACTACTGCCTTTCTGCAAGGCGAGGGTGATCGTTACTATCGCTCGAATGAAACGGGATGGTTCCTTGAGGACAAGTTTCAGATTAGGCCCAATCTCAGCTTCAGTGCCGGGCTTCGCTTCGACTACCACGGAGGCTTGAAAGAAAAGAACGGACGCATTTTCAACTTCGCTCCCTCGCGCTACAGTTACGATGCGACAAACGACTTGATCACTTCAAACGGTTTCATTGTTGCAGGAAACAATCCTGACTTCCCCACAAAGGGCGTCAGTGATTCGACTCTGACGGGACGCCAATGGGGATTGGCGCCGCGTCTCGGCTTGGCCTGGAGCCCGCGGAAGTTCAACGACAAACTCGTCGTGCGTGCTGGCTGGGGCCTGTATTACGATCGCGGCGAGCTGTTTACCTACCTCTCCCCCGGGTTTGCCGCGGGGGTCATCGCCGGCGGGCCGTTCGGCGTGAACCAGTCTCCGCCGTGGGTGAATTCGCAGGTTTGCTCTACTACCCTCCAGAATCCCTACCAGGGTTTCATTCCGACCTGCGATCCACAGTCTCCAACAGGTGGATCATTGTCGAACCCGTGGGGAAACACTCTCGGACCGCCCCCAAGCGGCAATCCAGCCAAGTTGGTTCTGCCCAATGCAGCCGCCATCACTGGATTCCCCGCTGCTCAACTTTTCTCGTTCGCCGACTACAACCGCGCCAACAAGCTCCCATACACGATGAATCAGACCCTCGACATTCAGTGGCAACCGCGCAACGACCTGGTGATCGAAATTGGCTATGTCGGCAATCTCGGACGCCACGCCGTCGTGCCCATACCCTTCAATCAGGCGCAGATTGCCTCGCCGTCCAATCCAATCCGCAAGGGGACGCCTGTTGAGCAGGACTATACGTATGGCTACTCAGTCATCACCAGCACAAGCACCTTCGCCCCCGCGACTCTGCCCAACGGACAGTCTTACCTGCAAACTTACGAAGGCGGCAATGTGGACCTGCGTGTTCCTTACATCGGCTATTCGTCCGAGTCAGAATCCTATACCGCGGCCGGCATTTCCGCCTATCATGCGCTTCAAACGCACGTGGAGAAACGATTGAGTCATGGGCTGCAAGTGGGTTTTTCCTACACGTACTCGCATGCCACCGACGAGCAAAGCGCGATGGGGCTTTTTTACAACGGGAACAATCCCCTCAATTTGCGCTCCGGTTACGGCCTGTCTGACTTTGACCGCAAGCATGCAATCAACTTCACGTACACCTACCAGCTGCCTAAGTTTCTGTCGCGATCATCATTCATGAGCAAGGTCACCAATGGGTGGGCGATCTCCGGTCTCACGGTAATCCAGAGTGGTCAACCGTACAGCGTCGTCGATTATTCCGGCGCGGTGGGCAGCATCTTCTACGGGACGTCCGACGGTATTACGAACCCCATCGTGCCTCTCACCAGTTGTTCGCCACAACAGGCGCTGACCGGGGCTTCTGGAGCCACCGCTGGATCTCCTGCTCTCAACCCCAGCTGTTTCGGCTTGCCGTTGCTGAATCCCGGGGCATTAAACGGGGCAATTCCTTCTAACGATCCTTTTGAGACGAACTTCATCTCTCATGGACAGCGCAATATCTTCCGCCAGTCCTGGCAGAGGCGCGCGGATATCTCTTTGGTGAAAACGACTCAGATCACTGAGCGGTCGTCGCTCAGATACAGCTTCGACGTCTTCAACTTGACCAACACGGCGAGTTTCGACATCCCAATCGACGACATAAGTCAGAACATCAGCTTTAACGACTTTCCGGTCGCCGGCTCACCTGCTACGACGACTCCGTGCAACAACAGTTTCTCGGGGTCCCTGTTCGTCTGCCCTACCTTGAGCGGCTTGGGCGTCACGAATAAGACAATCGGCAGCCCACGGCAAATTCAGATGAGCCTGAGTCTCGTTTTCTGAATCGAGTTCGGTCGCATCCCCATGACCTTGTTGCTATGTCATTTAGGAATCGAAATACTAGTAATGGTTACTTTGCGACAGTCCACTAGTTATAAAAATTTCGCGTTCTGGTTTCAATTTGGTTCTAGCGCCGTGGCGCAGGGAATTCCATGAAGGGTGCCGGGCCTCGCGTCCTGAGAGCCAGGTTCCGACGGCTTGCTAAACCGAGTACTGGACGTCGTCGACATCGTCGTCGGCTGAGCTTTGGGTCAGAGTGTTGCCCACCGAGACCACGGAGGAGACTTTGCTTCCCCGGCGCATGGCGACAATACCCGTGCGTACCATCTCCAGTACGCCGTAGGGCCGGAGCACTTCAAGCAGCCCATCAATCTTGTCTTCGTCGCCGGTGATTTCGATGATGAGAGACTCAGGAGCAACATCCACCACGCGTCCACGGAAAACGCTAGCCAACTCCAACACGTGAGAGCGTGCTTCGTGAGTGGCTGCCACTTTGATCATCGCGAGATCGCGGACGATGGCTGGCTCGGCCGTAATGTTTTCGACCAGCAGCACGTTCACGAGTTTGTAGAGGTTGGCTTCAATGCGGCGCGCCTGGTCGCGATCCGCGTCCACCGTAATGGTCATACGGGACAATTCCGGCTTTTCCGTACGCCCCACGGTGAGAGAGTCTATGTTGAAGGCGCGGCGGCGAAACAGCGACGCCACTCGGGTCAGCACGCCCGGCTTATTTTCGACGTACACCACAAATGTGTTCAGCATAGGGATTACTCGTCCGCAGCGGTCTCCACAATCGGGCTGGGCCGCCGGATCATCTCGTGCAGAGCCGCTCCGGCCGCAACCATGGGATAGACCGTATCTTCCTGTTCCACCTGAAAATTAATCAGCACTGGTCCATCGTGTAGCCGGGCCGATTGCACCGCCGGCACAACCTGAGAGCGTTGCCTCACGGTTTCATTTCGAATTCCGTAGGCGTCCGCCAGCTTTCCGAAGTCCGGGTTCAGCAGCGGCGTTGCCTGGTAATTGCTCTCATAGAAGAACTCCTGCCACTGGCGAACCATTCCAAGATAGCCATTGTTGATAATGGCTATGTTGACCTTCAGATTCTCTTGCACCATGGTGGCGAGTTCGGCCATAGTCATCTGGAAGCCACCATCGCCCACCACGACCCAGACCTCAGTCTCCGGGCGAGCAACCTTCGCTCCGATCGCTGCGGGCAGGGCAAATCCCATCGTTCCAAGACCGCCGGAGGTGATCAGGGAACGCGGCTCCTCGTGCTTGTAGTACTGGGCTTCCCACATCTGGTGCTGGCCCACGTCAGTCACCACGGTAGTGTTGCTTCCACGGGTCTCTCGCCAAAGGTCATTGATGACATGCGCCGCATAGAGATGGCCGCTGTCGGGCAGGTTCTGAATATCGCGAACTGCCGAGTCACCCTTCATCCGATCGATGTAATCCAACCACTGGTGACGGTCGATGGATTCGATTTTCGGCACCATTTCCCTTAGCACATCGCGCAGATCGCCAACTAGAGCTACATCCACCTTGACATTCTTGTTGATCTCGGCGGGATCGATCTCCACATGAATTTTCTTCGCATTCGGTGCGTAAGTCTTGAGGTTGCCCGTGACCCGGTCATCGAAACGCATGCCGAGCGCAATCAGTAAATCTGCCTCCTGGATGGTGTGGTTCACCCAGGCTTCCCCGTGCATTCCCATCATTCCGAGATTGAGTGGATGAGAAGCGGGTAATACCCCCAAGCCGAGTAATGTGAGTGCAACCGGAATACCAGAGCGCTCCACCAGATCCCGCACCTCGCGTATCGCGCCTGAGATGAGCGCACCATGTCCGAGGAGGATCACCGGCCGCTTGGCGTTGTGAATCAGTTCCAGCGCCTGTTCATATTCATACGGCGCAGGAGAAAGATCAGGGCGATAACCCGGTAGTTGCGGCTTGGCGGCGTCCCAATCGAACTCGCACGTCGACTGCTGTGCATCCTTGGTAATGTCCACCAACACCGGACCTGGACGGCCCGACCTCGCAACATAGAACGCTTCGCGGAGCGTGCGCGCCAAATCTCCGGCCCGCGTTACCAGGTAATTGTGCTTCGTGATCGGGAGAGTGATCCCCGTGATATCGGTCTCCTGAAACGCGTCCGAGCCGATCAGTTTGCTGCCCACCTGACCCGTAATGCAAACAATGGGAGAGGAGTCCAACATTGCGGTCGCAATGCCGGTCACCAGGTTGGTCGCCCCGGGGCCGGAGGTCGCCACCGCAACTCCAACCTGGCCGCTGGCACGAGCGTATCCGTCGGCCATGTGAGCCGCGCCCTGCTCGTGACGCACCAGCACATGATGAATTCGAGTGTGCTTCAGCGCATCATAGGCGGGCAGGATCGCTCCCCCTGGATACCCGAAGACGTGGGTCACGCCCTCGCGCTCCAAGCATTGCCAAAGAATTTCCGCACCAGTTTTCATCATCAGATCCAAACTCCTTCGTCTAATCTCCCGAATTTACTGGACACCCTACTGTGCTGCCCGATCGGCCCAGGGGCGGATGCCTCCATACCGTCTCGTCCAGAATCATACTCCCCAAAGATAATCTTCCTGTTGCTCGGTTTCGTGCTTGTACATCCCTCTTGCGGCTGCAGCGCCGAACCCGCTTTCGTAGGCTTTCGAGGGAATCACCGTTGCGGCCGTACCAGCGACGTCGGTAGATGTATCCCCACGGCGGATGTTCCCAATGATTTCCAGGATGTAACTGTCGTCGACGGCCTTGGTGTTATCTGCAAGCACCAGGAACTGACGGTACGCAAGGTCGAGTTCTCTACGGTCCAGCCGGAAACCCAGTTGCTCGCAGCGCTGACCGAGTGCGTGGCGGCCTGAGTGCTTCCCAAGAACAAAGCTGGTGCCGGGCACTCCCACCGATTGCGGCGTCATAATCTCGTACGTTAACGGATTCTTGATCATGCCATCTTGGTGGATACCTGCCTCGTGCGCGAAGGCGTTACCGCCAACGATCGCCTTGTTGGGCTGCACCCGAACCCCGGTGACTTCACACAACAACTGGCTGGTAGGGAAAATGTGTTCAGAGACTACGGTCGTATGATACGGGTATCGGTCAGGGCGGATACGCATCGTCATGACCAGCTCCTCCAACGAGGCGTTCCCCGCCCGTTCGCCGATGCCGTTGATGGTGCACTCGACTTGGCGCGCCCCCGCGCTGACGG
The DNA here is from genome assembly GCA_035511455.1 of Candidatus Sulfotelmatobacter sp. Classification (GTDB taxonomy): domain Bacteria; phylum Acidobacteriota; class Terriglobia; order Terriglobales; family Acidobacteriaceae; genus Sulfotelmatobacter. Next base: position 156,485 of record DATKFH010000036.1, read on the forward strand.
CGGCCAGCGAGTTGGCCACCGCGAGACCCAGGTCGTCATGGCAGTGTGTCGAAATAGTGACTTGCTCAATCCCTCGCACGCGACGCCGCACAGTCTGAGTCAGTTCGGCGATTTCGATAGGAACGGAATACCCGACCGTATCGGGAATATTAATGGTGGTGGCGCCCGCCTCGACCGCAGCCTCAAGGACTTCGCAAAGGAAATTCCGGTCGGAGCGAGTAGCGTCTTCGGCCGAGAACTCCACATCCTGGCAGTAAGATCTGGCCAGACGCACAGCATCCCGCACCTGCTCGAGGCATTCGCGCCGGGAAATCCTGAGCTTGTGTTGCAGGTGAATGTCTGAGGTAGCCAGAAAGGTGTGGATACGAGGGCGGGCTGCTCCGGCAAGCGCCTGCCAGGCTCGGGCGATGTCATGGCGGCAGCAGCGGGCCAGGGCTGCGATTGCTGGCCGCCGAATGTCGGATGCGACGGCCTGCACTGCCCGGAAATCACCATCGGAAGCGATGGGAAATCCGGCCTCAATCACATCGACACCCAGACGATCCAACTGATGCGCTACCCGCAGTTTCTCTGCCCAGGTCATGCTGCACCCAGGGGATTGCTCGCCATCGCGCAGCGTGGTGTCGAATACCATTACGTGCTCACGGGCTGACATGTCGCTTCTCTTCTTCCTGGCCTGAGAAAGGCCTGTCAAGTCACATCGTGCAAATCAAAAGGGCCATCGTCTGTGGATGATGGCCCTTTCAGAATCTCTGTATCGTTACTTATGCCCGTATCATCCGACGCTTCCTAGGGGTGCAAGCACCAGGCCAAGAATGGCCACGCTAAGGGCGAGGAGACGCAGTCCTACCTCCAAGGTAACTCGCATCGCGTTGGGCGCCAAAGGCTGCATTCGGAAGATACGTTCCTGACTTGTTGCACTCTAGCCTACCAAACGGAGCCGGTCAACCGACGTCTCCACGGGTTTAACGCAAAGTTCTGCTGCGTGCTATCGCTTTCTTGGATAATATCCAGGGTGACGCTTCTATCTTCCCAAGTGAGGCAGCCAATTGAAGCAGCACAAGCAGGAAAATACACAGAATACGAGGGGATTCTGATGGAGGCGAGGGTCGGAATCGAACAACGGTGCCGGATTGATAACACGTAAGTTATCTGCGATACCAAGAACCCGAACAATTCAGACATCCGCAGGTTTTGTGCTAATTTGTGCTTGTTTTAGCGAGGCGTGGGTCGCAAACCGACCGTGCTTTTCCCGGCCCGCAAGGGGTACTAAGAAATTGGTACTTTCCCCACAGAAAAACCAGCTCCGATGAACCATTCTGGACTCGTCAAGAAGGTGCTCGTACGGGCGACCCGGCATGACTACCCAGCCACATATACCTTGTGCTTCGAAAACCGCAAGGTTTTGAGCACCAATCAGCGCATCGAAAGAAAAACTACAAGAGGCAGAGAACATCCTCACCGTGTTGGCGAGCCGGGTTGACGGCAACGTGCTTGCCGCACGCGCTGTGTTGCGTCACAAGTCCATGGCTGTGACGCTGGCAAAGTATGACAAGGCCAACGTTGGTTGCCGGTGAGGTTGGTTTGCAACTGTTGGAGATTATTGGTGATCCTCATTTTGATGGTTTGTTTTGTTTGGAGTCAGACGCGAAGACCAAACCACAACCAACAGTCCTGAACTTCGCAGCAACGTGGGATTCAGACACAAGGGATTTAAAAAATCAAACACGCTCAATCACCCTTCGGCGAGAAGAATGAGGTTGATCTACAAAAAGTGTGTCATGACTGCACCGTCGCCAACCCTGCGACCGACCAAACCATCGACCATCAAAATATGCACCGACCTGATTGGCCAGGTTGAAAAAGAACCAAGCAAGCAGCCGAAGTGGTGAAAATTTGGTAACGCTTTCCTTTCGTTGAACTGACGTGCATTGACGCGTCTGAGGCCGTGAGCGAACCTGACCGTGATGGGGAATGACCTCAGTCGGACAAGATGGAGCGCATCAGGAAGCTGTTGAAGACGCTTTCTGGGGTACAATGCATCCACGCCATGGACTCGACAGGTGAGCGGCGACGGTACAGGCTCGCCCCTTTCTGTCGTCGTTCATCCTGTTAGCTGAGTTGGCAAGCCAGAACCCCATCCCGACCGACGCCTGAACGCGGCGGTGTCGCGTGTGTTCACCCGGGACTGACAACACAGGTCATCGATCCGCTGTCCCGTCAACCACGGAGGGAAAAGCTAGGACTTTGTCTGGCAGGTTTTCGATGTAATCGTGAATGAGAAGCTTCAAGTGAGCAAGAAGGAAGACGCTCTGAAGCCTCGTCTTCACACATACGTACCTGCTTACACGGCTTTCGGATTTTCTGTTCCTGCTCCAAAAGAACACCACCCGAGACAGAAGGGCGATCCCTTGGGATTCGTCGCTCGAAAACTGACAAGAGCGGTGGAAGGGGGCGAGCTGGCCCATCACCGCTCACAGGTTTCATAAAAGTGAAAAACTAGCTATAGGCTGAACCTTTGGGTATCGACCATTCAATACATAAAACAGTGTTTGGCGACGATCTGCGTGCCGAGGGCCGGTTGCCACACGCCCTCTTGTTGGAGTTTGGTATTCGGTGCTGATGGTGGTTGTTCCAACCGATGCGCTTTGCCGTCCAGCAGATCGTTGAGTTCTGCAACTGGTTGCTGAAACTTGCGTTGGTCATTTTCCGCTTCGATCTGCTTGACGAGGTTGACCATGTGTTCCTGTGGAACATGTTCTTGAGGAAACGTTTTCATTGCTCAAAGAACCAAAGACCCAAAGCTGCGGCGAGACCTGCTTTTAGAAATGAGACGTTTGTTGGTCGAAACCGACCGGCTCAATAAGCGGGAATGATGGGGAGTTTTGTTTTGGGTCACTTATTAACGGCCCCCCTCTGCCCCTCTCACTCTCCCGCAACTGAGACACTTCTCTGCTCTGTCCGCTGGAATAACAACGTCCGTTCCGTGGTCCCAATGGTAGTTAAGGACCACGAGCACGAGATTACCGCCGCACACCTGACATGTTCTATCCATTTCCGGCTCCGGGACAGGAGGGAACTTTACCCATCTTGCTCGTTCGCGTCGCTCCTCCTCTGTGACGTTCTCCGCTCGCCATCCGTTGACCGGAGTCGATAGAGGCCGCTGCTCGACCACTCGAACGGTTGGTGCGGAAACCGCATTGTTGCTGGCCGAGACCGGGCCAATCCACCACCACGCCTGCGGCCGGTCGAGGTCAGACGGCGACACCAAACTTTGATCCTGGGATGGCGCGAAAGCTAGGCTGAATACACGGAAGCACATGACCAAAGTAATGAAACCCTCTTCGAAGGAGATGAAGTATGTAGCAGGGGCTTGTAAAGTTGCCCGCAGGAGAACGCAGTTATGACTCCTCTTCTGAGAGCAACGCCCTGCTGCTGCATCTGTGGCATGCCCGTGCAGCTTTCAAGCTGCAAATTCGACGAACGCGGGCAGCCCGTGCATGAGGACTGCTACGTGGCCAAGCTCGTATTAGATAGCCGTATAAACAAGTTCCCGCCCAGCGCGTACAAGACTTCTGCTTAAGCAGGGCCGTCAGCTTACTCGGAAAACGGACTAGGCTGTGGCTGTCTTCCTTCTCGCTTTGACTTTCGCCCAACGAGCGCGTTGTGCAGCCGCGATCTTCCGCCGAGCGGCGACCGATAATGTCCGCCGCTTTGGCATCGTAACGACTCTTTGCTTTCCGCTCGTTGTCTTCACCTTTGCCCATCGTGCTCTCTGAGCCGCCGCTATCCTCGCCCGGCCCGCCGCCGACATCCTGTTCCCGCGTCTTGTCTGTTTTCCGTATGCCGAGCCGAACGCTGCGAGCGCCGCACCAATTCCTTGGAGTTCTCGGGTCAAGCGATTCTGCTCACTCTTTAATATCTGCACGACGGTATCTAGGTTCGTCATTGAGTCCCCTCGCCGGGGATTGTATCAGGGCAATGAACAAACCGAACAAAAGAAAGCCGGCCT
>DATKFH010000037.1:0-18415 GCA_035511455.1 Candidatus Sulfotelmatobacter sp.
GTGACGATGGACCTCCTCGGGGTCCAAGTCTGCGATTCCGCCGTGCGCGTCATGACGAATCGTCGAGCTGTACAGATGGAACGATACCGGGCGGTTTGTCAGCACGGAGAATTCACGATCCAGCAGCGGCAATGTCGTGCCCTCGTTCGTGCCGGAAGGCAGTATGCAGACCGCCTTGATGCCATGTTCCGAACGCATTCCGATGTAGTAGGTCCAGGCGCTACCGGCCTTGACACGCAATCCGGCCCCCCGCCTCACGCGACCGTAGTAGGCAGCGCCAATTGCGACGGCACTGCTCATGACTTCGTTGCTGAGAATCTTCGGGCGCCACCCGCCGCCGGCGCCAAACCAATTGGCAATGGCCTCGGTGATCCGCTCGCGAGCGATTGCGGGAATGCAAAAGCCTCCGTTGAAGAGAACAGCGTCCGGCCTTGCCATCTGCAGGCGATCATCGATGTGTGACCGAGAATTTTCTCCGGAGCCCATCGCCATTGCGGCTTGCTTGAGGAACGCCGCAAGATGTTTCGTGATGGCGGGGTCGGTGGCGTACGGTAGTCCGATTTCGCGAAGACCAGCGGCGCGGGTGCTCAGAGGTATCTCGTCAGGGGTGGTCAGCGGCAGGAAGCCGCTGGTGATCAACTCGGCCACTTCGTCACGGCACAACTCGCTGCTTAACATTTGGCCTATGACCGATCGTCCGCCACCCAGAATGTTGATGGGAAGACGATCGGTGTTTTCCTCGCTCAGCAGGCGTTCTTTGGCCGCTGAACACATGATTCGCAATGCATGACGCTGACGCAGACTGAGTTTCGTGGTGAGCTTCTGTTCGACGCGGCGCGCCAACGCGAGGTCGAGATTCTCGCCTCCGAGCAGGAGGTGCTCGCCGATGGCGGTGCGTTCAAATTCGACCTTTCGGCCTTGGACATGGGCCCGTACGAGGCTGAAGTCCGATGTGCCGCCTCCGATGTCGCAAATCAGCACGAACTCAGCGTCTCGCAGGTGCTCTCCGAGAACGTTCTGATGCTCTGCCACCCACGCGTAAAAGGCAGCCAAGGGCTCTTCCAGCAGAGTCAGGTTTTCGAGTCCTGCCTCTCGCGCCGCTTCCACCGTCAGCTCTCGAGCTTCCTCGTCGAAAGAAGCCGGCACGGTTAGTACGATTTCCTGGTTCTCGAAGAGCTGTTGCGGATTGGTAGCTACCTCGGCCGTCATCGCGTAGTTCCAAGCGTTGCGCAGATGCATGAGGTAACGGGCAGACGCTTCGACGGGAGACACCATCGGTTCGGGTGGCTCCCCCTCGCGCGGCAGAATGTTGGCCGTTCGATCGATGGCACTCTGGCACAGCCATGACTTCGCCGAAGATACCTGCCGCCCTGGCACGAGGGCGCCCTGGTCGCGGGCCATCATGCCGACGATTGACGACGGATGTTCTTCCCACGGCAGGCTCACTGTACCCGATGAGACTTCGTCTTCGGTTGGGAAATAGAGAAAGGAGGGCAAGAGTGGCACCGCGCGCACTTCACCCGGGCTGGTGAGCTGCGCAACCTCAAAGACCCTTATTCCTGACGAATCGGCTTCGTTCGCGCTTTCGCAGGTGTCGACAAAGGCCACAGCGGAATTCGTCGTGCCAAGGTCGATGCCAATCAGGTAGCGGGAAGGGCCTTCCATCACGGTCTCAAAACAGACTGCTGCCGATTCGTCATTACGCGCTCTTCTCGCGGATGTTCAGCTCCAGCTTCCAGCGGTTGGCATCGTCACGCGAAGCACACCAGAGTTCTAACACACCGATTTCTGTCACGCGTGACTCCAAGCGCACAGGTAAAACAGTTCCTTGCTGGCCGTCGAGCGTGAGCGTCACTTCAAGCGGGTTGAGTTCCTCGATCTCGCTGCCCCAGTTCTCCAGAAGATCGCCGACACGGTCCTGCTTTCGAATCGTGGAACTCAGGAAGCGGAACTCTGCGGGCTCCCCGACAACCAACCCGAACTCCCGGTCGGGCACCACCGCCTCGGTGCCTTCCTCCATTCCAAAGGGCACCACGCAGAGCGCCTTCAGCGGGGCTTCCAGTCCTGGGACGGCTGGCATCGCGCTTTCGATTCCGACGTAGTAAGTGCGCGAGGCGCCACTCCGGATGCGTACTCCCTGTCCGCGCCGGGCCCTTCCGTAACAGGCCGCCCCTCGCGCCACTGCGTGCTCGAGGTCAGGCGCATCCAGAACATTGGCTGGACCAAGCGCTTCAAATCCCTCTGCGGTCAGCCAGCTATCGAGCACCTCTACCAGCCGCCTACGCAGCCTGTCCGCCTTCATGACGCCGCCATTGAACAGAACATGCGTCGGGCATGCCAAACCGTTTCTCCCCCGCCGAATGTTGCCAGCTTCCGGACTGTTCTGTACTTGATGCGACAGAAAGCGCGCCAGGTGCTTCGTGACTGCTGCATCGGCGGCATACGGCAGACCCAATTCCTGAAATCCGATCCGGCGCTGCCCCGCCGGCATTTCGTCACTTCCTACCTTCGGGAAGAATCCTTCGACAAGGACGTGGTTCAGATCTTCGCGCAACAGCTCCGTCTTGATCGTGCCCCCAACCAACTTGCGTCCTTTGCCCAACAAGGTGACATCTTGCTTTTGGCTCTTGGGATGTTCGAACAACTGCTCTTTCGCAGAGCGGCACTGGTACCACAGGCCCTGCAACTGATAAGTGTCGATGCGATGGCCTTCGGCTTCCAGCTTCTGTTGAAGTAATCGGGCGAGGGCGAGGTCCATGTTGTCGCCGCCCAGCAGGATGTGGTCGCCGACTGCGACACGCCTCAGCGCCAAGTCTCCATTTTCTTCCGAAACCGCGATCAGGCTGAAGTCGGTGGTTCCGCCACCGACGTCGCAAACCAGAACCAAGTCTCCAATTTTGATGCGCTTGCGCCAACCATCCCCTTGGCTCTCGAGCCATGCGTAGAATGCGGCCTGCGGTTCTTCGAGGAGCGTCACGCGCTGCAGCCCAGCCTGCTCAGCCGCACGCCGGGTTAGTTCTCGCGCTTCCTCGTCAAACGAAGCGGGCACGGTGAGCAGAACGTCTTGTTCGGTCAAGGCATGGCCTTTCCCGTCCGCCGCATGATGCACGTCCCATACGGTCCGGAGGTACTGCAGATAATGCGAAGAAACTTCCACCGGAGAGAGCTTGGTGACCTCTGCCGGAGCCTGCCACGGCAGAATCGGCGCCGCTCGGTTTGCGGCAGCGTAGGAAAGCCATGACTTGGCTGATGCGACCAGTCTGCCCGGACTTTCCGCCCCGCGCTTGCGCGCCAGCTCTCCAATCACAAACTTCGGTTCCGCGTCCCAAGGCAAGCGGAGGCTGCCCTTGGGAAAATCCAAGTCACCAGGAATGTAGAGAAAGGATGGGAGCAATGTCCGGTCGGCTATTTCATTCGGATTGACGACCTGAGGAATGGTGCCAACTTCGATGCGCGCTCTTTCCGAGGCGGCAGCGCTTTCACAGTATGCCAGCGCGGAATTGGTAGTGCCTAAGTCGATGCCAACGATGAATGGTGAGTCCAACTAAGTCTCCTGTAGCCGGTATTCTGCCACGTGAAAATTGCTATGGTCTCGCAGAGGTGCAGGTTTGCTAGGGGACCTCAACCTCTGCCGGGGTCACGATCGCTCTGCCGGAACCCTGCGGCAGTGACGGCAGGGTCACTTCAGTGACGCGCCAGCCGCGATGGCGCAACAAACCACGAATTGGTGGTTCGCCGATTACATTGCCGACCAATTTGATAGCTGCCGGATCGAAGCCCACCGGTACGGTGACAGGCTGGTCTTCCTCGGACGAGAGGATCGGCTCGAGTTTGATATAGCGGTCCAGAACCTGGCGGCAGGAAGTGTGGATGCTGCGTACGGCAGCCCCGAGTTGCCCGTCAGGGTAAGAAGAAACGTCTTCCTCCAGAAAGTCCACAAGGCGGCCGTCGCGCTGGAACAAAGCCAGCATCTGCACCGCCCGGTCGAGCGATTCAGGGCCCGGCTTGTCGCCTCTGATCTTTGGTGCGGCAGGAGCTGCCTTTGCTGCGGTGGCAAGGGGTGCGACCTCTTCATTAGCCCCTCCCAGCGTCTGCAGTGCGTCCTGCGGCATCTTTCCTTGAAACAGCAGCGAGAAAAAACAGCGGAACGCAAAAGATAGCCGCGTTGAAAATCTAATCATAGTTATATTTGCTCCGAAGCCGAACTGGCATCCGGAACACTCTTTAATATTCTAAATGCAGTGCCCTGCAAACGCCGCCTCGTGCTCTCAATACGATGTTGTCATTGATAGTCCAACGCGAGAGGGTCTGGTTTGCGGAAATGTCTTACTGTTCAACATATCTCGTATGCTCGGCGGTAAGTTTCCACAGCGATCGCGCAATCTTGATCAAACCGGCGACACTCGAGCGACGGACGACTGAACCTGTGCTGAGTTTTTCAAGGGCCCATACAATCCGGGGGAGCTTGCCCGTCCAGTCATCCGGAGCATGGCGGTCGTGCGGGGGCCATGCACCGACGTTGCAGGGAGTCACCGTGTTTTACAAGGGACGCGGCAGGTAGCGTTTTTCACACGCATTCAACTCATGCGCGCCGGCATCGACCTTATGAACACGGCCTACAACTATCTTGAGCTCACGCAAAAGGGCCGGGATGAACGTGGTCGCGGACAATTCTGGGGTCCGGGGCAACAACGAGTGCGAAGATTGAGGATAGCGGGCGCAATCCGCAAATTATTCCGGGCCAGAAACCCTAGTGTTGTATCAGAAGCGACCGCAGAGGAGAAATCAGTAGCCTCATCAGAATCTGCGGCGGTCGCTTTTGATACAACACTAGTTAGGGCTTTTGGGAAGTTGAACCTGTGGGCATCTAGAATTTGGAGAAATTGTCACAGGCGTGTTGTTGTCCCATTGACTGCATATGTCGAATCCTTTAGGCGTTCGTGCCACGCTTCACCGCACACCGTCACAGTCTAGCGGCAGTTCTTCTTTGGCGGAGGCGCGGCTATGGCGAACCAAAGTTAACCCACACGACGAAACCACTGCTCACAGGTTCAAGAGTCTGTTTGGAATTCGTAACACAGTGCCAAAGAACCTTCTAATGGCGGACTACATCCGCGATCTAACCGCATGAACGATCCCCGTAGGCCGCTCCACGTTCTAACGCTGACGCCGTTTTATCCCTCGCGTAACGACGATGCGAGTGGCCGTTTTGTCTCCGAACCGCTCGCATGGCTCGCCAAAGTCGGTGTCCACAATACGGTATTTGCCGTGCAACCGCTGTGTCGCGGAAGACATCGAGCCAACGATTCTGCGGTTTCGGCTGTTTGGCTTCGTCACTTCGCGTTGCCTGGAGCCTTCGGGATTCCCATTGCTGGTGTTTTCGTCTTCGCCCGCATCGTGGGGAGAGTACGTGCACTGCATGGCTTGGAGCCCATTGACCTGATCCATGCGCATGCCTCATTGCCATGCGGCCACGCGGCAATGCTGCTCAGCCAGGAACTGGGCATCCCATACGTCGTGTCGGTCAACGGCTTCGACGTCTTTTCTCCGGAGCAGGTCACAGGTCGCGCCTTAGCATGGTGCCGCCGCATATCCCGGCGTGTGTACGCCTCCTCCCGTCGCGTAATCTGTGCGAGTGAAAGTGTCCGAGCACAGGTGTTAGAAGGAATCGGCTCGCGTTGCCGGACTTCAGTGGTCTATAACGGCGTGGATCCCGAGTTGTTTTCCCCTGGCGATGAGCCGTCTTCCGTTTCGCTCGTCATCCTCAGCGGTGGGACCCTGCTTTCAATCGACGGACAGGAAACCCTAGTGCGCGCGGCGTCTTCGCTCGTTTCGGAGTTTCCCTCTCTGCGCTGGGAATTCATCAGCCACGGACTAGAACACTCTCACCTGCACAATTTGGCTCAGCAACTTGGTGTCGACGAACGCGTGCGCTTTCTCCGATGCCAATCTCGCCAACAAATTGCCGAAGCTATGCGGCGATGTTCGGTGTTCGCGCTGCCCGGCCGCAGCGGAGGTTTAGCAGACGTTTATCTGGAGGCGATGTCGGCGGGCAAACCGGTCATCGGTTACCGTGGCCAGGGCATCGCCGAGATCATCCAGCACGGCTCGAATGGCTTTCTCGTAGGACCGGACAACGAGACGGAACTGATCCTGGCCATTGCTATGCTTCTGCGCGATGAACCGTACCGCCGCAGACTTGGGATGGCGGCGCGCGACACGATTTTGGGTGGGCTCACGCTGGAGCATCAGACGGAAAGTCTGGGTCGGATTTATAGAGAATCCGTTGCGTGAGCCGCACCCTGTCGTTCCTGCCAAAGCGGGTAGCGCGCTTCTATGCAAAGGCCTTTCCGGAGACAAAGTCAAAATATGCATCGTGGTCCTTGAGGCAGACCAATCACCGACTCGGTGCGAGCCGACGGTTGAAGATTTCGGGGCGCGAGTATTTGGCCGCGGTGCTCGCCGGACACGCTGATCGCCGGATCCAGTACCTCCCAGACCTCACCCCGCAGCATGGGTCTTCTGCCTGTGCTCTGGGAAAAACAGCTGCACCGCCGGTCAGTAAACATCCGATACCTTAACCAAGCACCTGAACCCTTACTTTGCCCGACAAAACGCACCCAACGCTAGCGCATTCGAGACAGAATTGCATTATGATGTCCCCATCCAGATTCTAAGGGATGTCGAATGCCTGGCGTCGGGGCCGAAATGTCAGATCAGCACATCGAAGCTGTCGGGATCTCTGCCATCCGGTTCGCCAGGAAAGGCGAATTTGCGACACGGACGATTACCGGTGAGGTGGTGATTGTTCCAGTCCGCGGGCGGATTGGCGACCTCGATGCAATTTACCACTTCAACGATGTGGGAGCTTTCATCTGGAACCTTTTTGATGGTAAGACCAGCGTGCACGACATCGCGCAAGCTGTGCGCGAAGAGTTCGACGTGACACTGGAGGATTCGGAGCGCGACACGCTGGAATTTGTGGTTGCGCTGGAGAGTGCGGGAATCATAGTGCCATCAATCGCTATGGATTCATGATGTCTATACCCATGGCGGTGACACAGTCCTATAACGATTTCAGCTCGAACTTGCATGATCGGATGCAAGCCGAGCGCGTGCCCGCCAGTGTGACCATTGAAATTAGCCGACGCTGCCCGTTGAAGTGCGTCCATTGTTACAACAACCTCCCTATGGGTGACGTGGACGCGAAACGCGGCGAGCTTACTTACTCCGAGCATTGCCGCATCCTCGATGAACTAGCGGAAGCTGGCTGCCTCTGGATCCTCTACACCGGCGGAGAGATTTTTGCCCGCAAGGATTTCTTGGACATCTACACCTACGCCAAGAAAAAGGGATTCCTGATTACTTTGTTTACCAATGGCACACTAATCACGCCGCAGATCGCCGATTATCTTGTCGAATGGCGTCCCTTTTCAATCGAAATCACGCTTTACGGGCGCAGCCGTGAGACTTATGAGCGCCTCACGGGCATTCCCGGTTCTTACGACCGCTGCCTGCGCGGTATTCATCTGCTCGTTGATCGCAGGCTGCCGCTGAAGCTGAAGTCAGTTGCCATCTCCGTGAACAAGCGCGAAGTCGCCGACATGAAGAAGTTCGCTGACGAGCTGGGTGTCAGCTTCAAGTTCGACGCTATGATGAGCCCTCGCATTGACTGCTCCCAGAGTCCCTTGAAGGTCAGGCTGCAGCCTTGGGAGATCGTAAAGATGGACCTTGAGGATGAGCAACGCGTGGGGGAGTGGAGGAGCTTTGCGGCCCGCTACAACGGCCCGATGGAGGAGGCGGGACAGAGCGATGAACTCTACCAGTGTGGCGGGGGTGTTGCCGGTTTCGCTATCGATCCTGAGGGCAGGATGAGTATCTGCGTCCTCTCCCATGTTGAGTGGTACGATCTTCGCCGCGGCAATTTCCGCGAAGGCTGGGATCATTTCTTGCGCCATGTGCGAGGAAAGAAGATTACGCGGATTACTAAATGCACGACATGCAAGATCAAGCCGATGTGCGGAATGTGCCCGGCCAACGGTGAACTGGAAAACGGCGACCCTGAAGCGCCCGTGGATTTTCTTTGCCACGTCGCGCACTTGCGCGCTTACGCCTTAGAGCTGCCGATTCCGAGTCACGGCGATTGCCAGTATTGCCCGGAGGGGGCGGAATATAAGGCACTGATGACTTCGATGGACTCGTTGCAGAAGCACGGGGCTGAGCAATGGATGGATTTCAGTGATTCAAACCAACTCTTACCGATCTTGAACAAACGGCAAAAGGCGGCCGGCGGGTGTTCTTCGTGTGGTCTTTAAAGGCACAGGGCACTCGTTCCGCTAACAGACGATCGAGCTCAAACACCAGAGGCGCCGATGAGTGAGAAATTGGATCCGAAAACCCAACAGAAACGGACGTACAAGAAACCCGAGATGGTGCGAGTTTCATTGCGGCCGGAGGAAGCTGTCTTAGGAACCTGTAAGAGCGGATCTGCGGTGGGTCCGGGCGGGTCCAGTAATTGTATGCCGGTGGCGCCCTGCTTCAGCCCAGGGTCATGAACGAACTAGCGGAGGCATTTGGGCGAGACCCACGAAGACACTACCGCAAGCAGTCGCGCTGCTGATACCTTGACGCTCATGGTCGGCGATGTCCGTCTACGGATCAGAAGCGTTGAACAGAGCATGAGGGTGCGCGTTAATCGGGTTGCAGAGGATTTTTTGGTTTCGAATGGCGCTGCCGACGCGGAGGTGACTGCCGCTTGGGGTAAGCTACGTCAGCCCACCGACTCCACCGTAGTTTTCGATTCTGGGGGGCTGTGGCGACTTTCCCGCGAACTCCAAGACTACGTTTTCCATCTCACTTCGCCGATGTATGGGGCGCTACCCTACAAGAGGGCTACATTCGGCGCGGATTTTACCCGCGGCGAGGTTCTGCTCGAGCGCAGTTATTTTGACTCTCGTGATCCGGTGGATACCCTGGAGTATCCACTCGATGAGTTGTTGATGATGAATCTGCTGGCGCTCGGACGCGGGGTCGAGGTCCATGCCTGTGGGCTGGAGGATAGCAATGGCCAAGGCTATTTGTTCCTCGGTCATTCGGGGTCGGGCAAGACTACGATGGCCAGATTATGGCAAAGGGCGGGCGGAGTGCGGGTGTTGAGCGACGACCGAATCATCTTGCGGTCCTGGGCAGGAACGACTTGGATCTACGGCACACCGTGGCACGGCGAGGCGAAATTTGCGCGACCAGTGCGGACGCCTCTTCGGCAGATTTTCTTCCTACGGCACGCCACTACTAACGAAATCGTCCCCCTTAGGTGTGCGGAAGCGTTGGCGCGCTTCCTCGCATGCAGCTTCGTGCCGTTCTACAGCCAATCCGGCTTGGATTTTACGCTGACATTTTTCTCCCAACTCATCGCTTTGTTACCGTGCGCTGAACTGCGATTTGTTCCCGAGGAGCGTGCCATCGACTTGGTCCGGGGGCACGCGGCATGAAGGCGTTCGACAGGTCTAGGTTTTTCCTCGAAGTGGCCACTGGCATCTTGCACCGCGGTTACGGTATTCGTCTCCGGGTCGAAGGCAGCAGCATGATGCCGACCATCCGGCCGGGAGAGGCGGTCATAGTCGAGCCGGGCAGGGCAACGAATGTTAAATTGAAAGACATTGTTTTTTATCGAACTGAGCGCGGCGTGATCGGCCATCGCTTGCTGAGGATTGCGAACCGAAACGGGAAGCTCGTGTTGCTGGCGTGGGGTGATGCTGACAAAAGCAAACGAGCCGGTCGGGCCGGACCAGATTTCAGGCAGGCTGGTCGCCGTGGAACGTAACGGCCGCTGCATCGATCTCGCGGGTCAAAAGGCGAAGGTGAAGCACTCGATCAGGATCCACGCATCGCAGTGCAAACACCAGATAGGTCTCTTACTGATCGCCAGTCGCGCAAATTGGCGTTCCCTCTTTGGTCCGATCGGTCGAAACGCGGCTGGCTAGCGTCTACGATGACCGCGGAGAATGCGGATTATCGGAGTGGTAGCGGTGGAGTGGGACGGCACAGCATCGATCTTCACCCAGGGAGAGCCACGATGAGTCGCACTTTTCGTATGTGTGCGTGTGTGTGCTTCGGTCTAAAGAGCAGAACTTGCAGGGTGAAACGGAGTTCTATCTCCAGAACCTCTCGTCGCGTCCCCACTCTAGTCACTTTGATAATTTCTTGCGTGGTATCGCCGACGTTAGCAAGCGCTGGAGTGGCAGTGACGAACGTTGTTACGGGCAACTATACTTCCGGCACCAGCTGCAGCATTACCTCACTTAATGCGAGCACCGGCAGTCCCAATCTCATCCTTCTCGCCGTCGCGCTGACGGGCGGCAGTGTGTCATCCGCACCGGTCTTTAACACGACTACTCCGCAAACCTTCACGCAGATTGGGACCGTGTTGGGCAACACCCTCATTGGAGAACTTTTTGTCTACCGATTGGGCCCGAGTATCACCGCAGGTACAGCATCAATTACTATTTCCCTGAGCAGCTCCTCAGCATGTGTCGCGGGGGCAGTCGCGTTTTCTGGAGTAGCTTCCGTCGGTACGCAAGTTCCTAATTCGGGTAGCGGCCTATTGTGTCCCACAACCGCATCCGTAACTAACATCACGAGCCCTGGCACTGGCGGCGTCGTGTACAACGCACTCGTGGCTGACTTGACGAGTACAGCGACCCCGGCCTCCTCCGGGTTGGCACAGGAATGGCAGTGCTCGCCAGGCTCCACCTGTGCTAACGGCACAATTCTAGGGGCAGGAGGTGTTAGCGGCCCCTCGACTTCGGCTTCGTGGACCCTCAACTGCGCAATAGTCCCACAATGGGCCATGATGGCGGTGCCGCTCACGCCGAGCAGCACTACTGCGGTGAAGGTCAACTCACTCACTGCTACACAGTACGAAAGCGGTAACCTGATCGAACTCAAGACCGGACGTGAGATTTCCAGCCTTGGCTTTAATCTCTACCGCGAACAGAATGGCCAGCGCGTTCGCCTGAACTCGTCATTGCTAGCGGGTACGGCATTGCTGGCGGGACCGAAGACAACCTTCACTTCGGGCCACTCGCACGCTTGGCTGGACAAGCCCGAGGCGAGCGGCGAGGCTGCGTATTGGGTCGAAGAGGTCGACCTTAATGGAGACCACACCATGTTTGGTCCGGCCTTTGCCGAACCAGCCGCCGAGGCTAACTCTGCCGCTTTGAGTCCACTGATAGCCGATCGGGAGCGCAGTGCGGTGAAACCGCAGATGCTCAGCGAACTCGGAAAAGCTCCGTCGCTGACTTTGGACACCAGGGCGAGCAACTGCGGGCCAGTCAATTCCGGATCTCGGCCGTTCCAACGGACAGGAGACCAACCGGCCATCACCTCACGAACCCAACGGCAGCAATACGCGTTGGCGGCCGGTCCGGCTATCAAGATCTCGGTTTGCGCTGAAGGCTGGTACCGCCTTGCGCAGCCACAGCTCCTGGCGGCGGGTCTAAGCCCCGATGTCGATCCCCAGCTGCTGCAGCTCTACGTCAACGGAATCGAACAACCAATGCTTGTGTCTGGGCAGTCGCACGGAAAACTGGATCCGCAAGACACAGTGGAATTCTACGGCTACCCGCTGAACACGACATGGTCGGGGACGCAGGTGTACTGGCTGGTGGCGGGATCGACCAAAGGCAAGCGAGTGCCCATCGAGCCTCCGAAGGCCGGGACCACCGCCGGTGACACCAGCTTCCCGGCGACCGTGGAGTGGAATCCGCGTACCGTCTATTTTGCGGCGCTACTGAACGGTGACGCGGACAATTTCTTTGGGCCGGTACTCGAGTCGGGCTCGCCGGTCACCAATTCCTTCACGATCGCCAACCTGGATAGGACGGCCGTGACTAACGCTCAGTTGGAGGTATCGCTGCAGGGAGCATCCAGCGGGGCGCACATTGTCGGCGTGCAACTCAACTCCTTCCGCGCAGGCACGGTCAGGTTCAGCAACCAGTTGGCGGGCTTCGCCAAGCTCGCGCTTCCTGTCTCGGCGCTCCGGCAGGGCTCGAACAACGTGCTGACGCTTACGGTGGATGGCGGTGAACAGGACATCAGCGTGGTAAACAGTGTCCAACTTACATATCCCCATACCTACACAGCCGATGATGACTACTTGCGCCTGACCGCCACCGCAGGACTGAGACATACTATCGGCGGATTCAGCCATTCGGACATCAGGGTGGTGGACATCACCAACCCGGGCGCGGTCACAGCTCTGCGACGAACGATTGTCCGCCAAGGCCCTAGCTACGCGGTATCTTTTGTCCCGCAGGGGTCTGGGACACGGACGCTGCTGGCGCTTACCAGTGCACAATCCAGCCACCCTGCCAGCCTTACGTCCAATCACCCCTCTAGCTGGCACGCGGCCCAAGCTGGAGCCGACGTGGTGATCATTAGTCACGCGGACTTCATTTCCAGTCTCAGCCCGCTGCGGCGATTGAGGCAAGACCAGGGCCACACAGTAGCGATGATTAACGTACAAAACCTCTACGACGAGTTCAATTTCGGCGCGAAGAGCCCATACGCGCTCAAGAGGTTCCTGCACACGGCGACAGCACATTGGTCGCTAAAGCCACATTTTGTGTTGTTGGCAGGCGACGCGACTTTCGACCCGCGGAACTACCTCGGAGTGGGCGATGACGACTTCGTGCCCACGTACCTGATCGATACCCAACTTCTGGAAACCGCATCGGACGACTGGTTTGCCGACTTCGACCTGGATGGCGTGCCGGAAATGGCGGTGGGTCGGTTGCCCGTGAGAACTGCCAGCGCTGCCAGCATGTTGGCCAACCGCATCGTGAACTACGAGACCTCCAGCTCCGGTGGCTGGACCAATCAGGTGCTGCTGGTTGCCGGTACCGACGATGCCGGCGACCCGTTTACGTCATATACGTCCACTGTGCAAGCGCTGATTCCTACTACGCAGACGGTCACAATCATCTCGCAAGGAGGCGATCCCAACGCACATAGCGACCTGATTACCGCCCTCAACGCGGGACCGTCTCTCGTCAACTTCGCCGGCCATGGCTCGAACGAAGTGTGGGCGAGCGAATTGTTGAGTTCGAGCGATGTCGCCGCCCTAACCAACGGTTCACAAACGCCGTTCCTGATCTCGATGACTTGCTTGAATGGTTATTTCCAAGACGTCTATACGGTGAGCCTCGGGAAGGCGATCATGCTCGCACCGTCGGGCGGCGCGGTGGCCGCATGGGCATCGTCTGGGTTGACCGACTCATCGGGCCAGTCGATCCTAGATCAGGCGATGGTGTCAGCGCTTTACGGCAGCCAGTCCTTGACCATAGGCGAGGAGGCGGCGGCGGCCAAGAAGGCCGTTAGCAATTTGGACATCCGGAGAACATGGATCCTTCTGGGGGATCCGGCAACCAAGCTACAGTAGAAATCGTAGAAGTGGCGAAGTCACGCTGTCTCCAACTTTTGAATTATGAGAAAATGCGCTCCTCAATTCTGTTCTCTTACGTCCCAGTTCCCGCCAAGCTCACCTTCTGCGGACTGCCGCCACCATCGTCCGTGACGGAGACTGCCGCTGACCGAGTGCCTGTTGCAGTGGGTTTGAACGTGACCTTAATCAAGCAGCTTGCGCCCGAGGCCACACTCTTGCCGCAGGTGTTAGTCTGACTAAAGTCGCTTGCATTCGAACCCGTGATCGCGATATTCACGATGCTCACCGTCGCAGTCCCCTTATTGCTCAACGTGATCGTCTTCGCCTTGCTGGTCGTTCCTACCGGCTGAGTGCCGAAATTCTCGCTTATGGGCTTTAGTTGTATGAAGGTGCCCGTGCCTTTCACCGTTACCTTCTGAGGACTTCCAGGAGCGTTGTCCGCAATGACGACGGCGGCTATTCGCGTGCCACTAGCCGTGGGCTTGAAGGTTACGTTGATGCTGCAACTGCCGTTCGGAGCCACAGAGGCGGGACAATTGTTGTTCTGAGCAAAGTCCCGGCTGTCCGCTCCGCTAATGCTGATTGACGAGATCGTCAGAGCAACGTCCCCTGTGTTCTTCAGCGCCGCGGTTTGTGAAGTGCTCGTCAAGCCCACGGTTTGGTTCCCGAAGCTGAGACTCTTGGGAGTGAACTGAGCAACTGCCCCCTGCACGACCTGATTCAACACGGGTGAGGTGCTGGAAGCGAAATTTGCATCCCCGCTGTAGGCTGCCGACATATGGCGCGTTCCAATCGCCAGGGTGGAAATCGTGAAAACCGCGACTCCGCTTCCACTAAGAGGAGAGCTACCCAGATTCGTGGTTCCAGAGAAGAAACTAACCATTCCCGAAGGAGTGTAAGAGCCTCCTTGTGCCATCACTGTGGCTGTGAAAGTCACAGCTTGTCCAAAGTTAGACGGATTGAGCGAAGATGCCAGCACCGTTTTCGTGGCTGTTTGGATGATTAGTGTCGTTGTGCCAGATATACTGGATCCGAAATTGCGGTCCCCAGGATAGCTCGCATATACCTCTTGAGGGCTGGGGCCTTTTGGTGAAATTCCATTTATGGTTGCTGTGACACTCAGGGTAGGTTGTGTCAACAGAATCGGTACCGTGCCGCCTTGATTTGGTACCGCGAGATCTGGAAGACCATCGCCGTTGAAGTCAGCAACAGCGATGTACCCTGAGCCCACCGGAGATTGAGCATCGAGAGTCATAGCGGTGGCAAACATGCCGTCTCCTTTGCCTAGAAGGACGGCTAAAAGCCCGTGCCAGAATTCTCCGACAGCCAGGTCTGCTACCCCGTCACCGTTTAAATCCCCGACCGCGACGGAGTGGAAATTCAAGCCAGGAGCGCCGTACGGCGTCGCCGTTAGGAACGTCCCGTCTCCGACCCCCAGAAGAACCACCACCGCTTTCCCGTTGAGTTCGCCGGAATAGTTCGCCACTGCTATGTCGGCTATGCCATCGCCATTGAAGTCCGCGATTGCTAATCCATCAGGTGAACCCCCGGTGGTCGGACTTGGCCGCATTTCTTGAAACGTTCCGTCTCCATTGCCGAGGAGAATGGTTACGGTCCCGCTCACACCATTTGTGACTGCCAGATCGAACTTTCCATCTGAATTGAAGTCCCCTACAGCGACGTCAATCGGGCCGGTTCCCGTGCTTGGACTGGTCGCAGTCGGACTGAATGTTCCGTTCCCATTACCAATGAAAATCAGCACCGAATCGCTATTAACAACAGCAAGGTCGGGGATGCCGTCTCCATTGAAGTCGCCGACAGCCACGGACTGGGGTGTGCTACCTGTGTTCAGGTTTGGAACATTCGAAGAAAACGTTCCGTCTCCATTTCCGAGGAGGATGGTCACAATATTCTGGTCGACACTCGTTACCGCAAGGTCGGGAATACCATCGCTATTGAAGTCGCCAACTGCGATGGAGTCAGGATACAGTCCTACCGTCGGACTCACGCTCGTAGCTCTGAAGGTTCCGTCACCATTGCCCAGAAGGATGGCCAACAATATCTGACCGTCATTGCTATCGGATACTGCCAAGTCCTGAATACCATCTAGGTTAAAATCTGCTGCCACGATGGCGTTAGCCTGTTGAGTCACGCTGGGGCTGCTGGAATTCATAAAACTTAGCCCGCGTTTGCTCGATCCAAGGACCGCACTTCCAAGATTCGTGTTGTTCGTTGTGACGTCCACGAAGGAAACTTTTCCGGTCGGCGCCGGTACCTGTGGCTCATTGATAATCCCGGTCACTTGCGCGGTGAGTGTATAGTTCCCGGGACTTCCGCTCTGTTCAATCGTGGTCGTAGTTGGACGGATTCCGGTTGCGGTCAGTGACGACGACGCTGAGGAGCTTGTCGCATAGCTATTTGTCCCAAGAAATACTGCTTTATAGCTGTGGCTCCCAATGCCTGGTCGCAACCTCAGCAACGCAATTCCCTTGCTCGTCAATTGCGCTGTGCCCAGTAAATGAATATCTATGCAGTACTTCGCCGATGCGTCACAAAAGTTGACCTGTCCTCTGGTCAGAGTCATAGTTCCCGAACTCACCGACGCGGTCAGAGTGATCACCGTGCCCGACCTGATTGTGGACACCACACTGCCGTTAGAAGTCACTGCTATGGTCGTGGTCGTTGCGGCCTTTGTCTGGGCACCAGCCATTTTCCATGACCCGCAGATGGTTCCGGCGAGCACAAGAACCAATACAAACAACTTCCGGATGCCTGGTGGCCAAATGAGGACAGCGCAGGTTACACAGTTAGGTGTCGAGTCACTTGGAAGGCCCTGCACAGAAATCATGGATAACTCCGATCCGACTGAATGGCTCAGGTTCGTCGTGGTAATCGCGGCAGAAGTATATATTAACGCCCTGTGCCTACCGAAAATATCATCCCAGTCGAGTAGTCATACAAGACCGACAAACGCCCGGTCACATAATTTGTCCCCGAATCGCCTCCCCGAAGAGCAGTTTCCACCGTTGGGAAACGCAGCACTGCACCCCTGAGACGAACCCCCGGTTCCCGGGGAGAACGAACCCTAGTCGGAATACGAACTCAAATAGCGTTAGGAAGCACCGTTACCAAAACGGTCACACTGACGAACGCTCAGGACTACCCGGTTCTCCTTTTCCGGTGGGATCTCCCGAATCGATAATGCTTGGCACGACAGGGAATTTCCTGTTTGTGACCGGGCGCACATCAGATTTGGGGGATAAAGTCATGCAGCCACCTGCGTTTGCTGTGAACGGCGTTCCCAGAAATCCTCAAAGCGTCCGCTGAGCTTGCAGCAACGCAGGGCGATGATGGCGTTGGCGCCCTTTACCGTCCAGTGCATGCCCGCCCGCTTGAGCCGGGTTCCGATTACTACCTTGCATCCAGCCTCCAACACCCCGGTCGAAGTGCAGAAACCTCGTTGGTGAAACTTTGGATATCGCATGCGCCGTCGATTCTTCCAGATGTACTGAATACACTCCCGCGCCTCTTTGTGTTGACCGACGTGGCTGCGCAGCGCGTGCACAACCGCTCTTAAGTGACCTTCGTCGAGCTCGTCATAGCGTGCGTCGATCCATTGCTTGGCCTCGGGGCTGAGCCCATAAATGACCTTCCCTACCCGGCTGAGATAGTCTTTGGCATGATAGCGGTCGAGAATTTGAGTGGCTTGCGGGAATAGTTCTGCCGACGTGTTCCAAATCCAAGCCGAACCATCGCCCAACACTGCCTGACGCGGCACTTCGCTGAAACCGCGGCGGCTGGCTTCGCGCTGTACGCGCGCGGCGAAGTCCGACAGCTCCGGGCTGGCATCCGGAGTAGCGGCGCTTTCAATCGCAGCCGAATAGGTGATCGAACCCGGATCGCGCACCGGTTTACCTTCCTGATCTCGCGATTCCGCCGTCCAGATGGTGACCAGTTTGGCTTCCCGGGTTTTCGCCGAGCCGTCCGCTTGCTTGCCTGCGCGATCGGCGACTTCTTCCCTGCGCATAGGCACCCCGGTGCCATCCATCCCAAGATACATCGTGGGAGCCACTTCGCCCGTCCTTTCGACTGGCTGCTGTTCATCGACGGCGATCTCGGCGCCCAGCGCTTCCGCGGCCCGTTCCACCTGTTTGACACTGACTTCCACTCCCGCCAACTCGTGCAACAGCCCGCTGCTCTCTTCGAAGCTCGCTAGCGCTGCCGCACTGGCGGTCATGCGCAGAACTCCAGGCGTCAGGGAAAACCATTCCAACCGCAGAGCCTGGTCCCGTGGGCAGAATCCGGTATGGCATCGGTCACAGTCGTAGTACGCCCGCCCCAGATGGAGAGATCCCAACACGCTTTCGAAGGTCTTCCAGTGACGGCCATGATAGCGGGCAGAGCCGCCGCAGGGACAGGCTAATTCTGGTCCCGCATAATCGCTGAGGTCAGCGTTCAGTCGTTGTTCCAGAGCGTGGGCGGCGAGTCGCAAAACTTGGCGTCGCACCGCCATCTCCAGGGCCTCGAAATCCAGTTCGGCCACCGCCTGAGGACCTAAGAGCGCTTCGATTTCCTGGGAGATCTCCCTTTCCAGGTCCGTGGAGAGCCCCCTTTTTCGGCCTCCTCCGCGGAGGCCGGAACGGTTGCGAGCTGTTCATCGGCCCATCGCTCGCAGACCTCCCAATAAGCTTCGACGCGTTCTCGAAATTGCCGTCCCCATTCGATCTGCCGCCGGACCACAGGCACCTGCTCGGGAGAGATATAGCGGGACTGCGTCTTGCCTTCGACCTTTTGCGACAGGGTGAAGTAAGGACCATGGGCCGCCTTGGGATCGTGTTGACAGGCGCACGCTTCTTGTCCGCACTTCATCCGCCGTTCATAGAGCGAACCTCGTCGAATTGGTTCCGGACGTGAGAACGCTGCGACTAATTCCGCGATGCGTGAAGGAACTGCCGGGGTGAGATTGTTCAT
>DATKFH010000038.1:0-199441 GCA_035511455.1 Candidatus Sulfotelmatobacter sp.
TTCCGCGCGCCATCCACCTTCATCGGGTCGGCGTCATAGATGCCGTCAACCTTGGTGGCTTTCAAAATCACGTCGGCCTTGATTTCCATGGCGCGCAACGACGCTGCCGTGTCGGTTGAGAAGTAAGGATTCCCTGTGCCACCCGCGAAAATCACCACGCGATTCTTCTCCAGATGCCGGATCGCGCGCCGCCGGATAAACGGCTCGGCCACCTGATTCATCTCAATCGCCGATTGCACCCGGGTATACACACCCTGCTTTTCCAGCGCATCCTGCAACGCGAGCCCATTGATGACGGTAGCCAGCATTCCCATGTGATCGGCCGAAACACGATCCATGTCTTTGGCCTGATGTGCCACACCGCGGAAAAAATTTCCCCCGCCCACGACGATCGCGATCTGCACGCCGAGCTTATGGACGTCGGCAATCTCAGCCGCAATCTCATGAATGCGTTTGGTCTCGACGCCAAAGCCCTGGTTCGCCGCCAGTGCTTCGCCGGATAGTTTCAGAAGAATGCGTTTGAACACAGGGGTTGGATTTGTCATGCAATCGACCGTAACGCCGGCTACCAGCCGGCTGTCGCGCCGGCATCTTGCCGGCGCCTTCCCAAAACTTGCTCGTAGCGCGCCGCCGCCTCAAACGCTGCGGGCGAAACGTCCGCAGGACAGCCGGCCAGAGGCCGGCGCTACAAAAAAGGCGCCCCGCAGGGCGCCTATAAATTACTCGGCCTTCGGCTCTGAGGGTTTGGTGATCGCGATGGTCTCCCCCGCATCCCCTACCTTGAACCGCGCAAACCGCCGCACGGCAATATTCTCGCCGAGCTTGCCGATCTTCGACGCGATCAGTTGCCCGATCGAGATGGTCTGGTCCTTGATGAAAGGCTGCTCGAGCAGGCAGACTTCCTCATAGAACTTCTCCATCTTGCCGTTCACCATCTTCTCTGCGATGTTCGCCGGCTTGCCGCTGGCGATTGCCTGCGCGAGATAGATTTCCTTCTCACGGGCAAAGTCCGCAGCCGTAACGTCTTCCTTGCGTACGTACTTGGGATCGCTGGCCGCAATATGCATCGCGACGTCGTGCAGCAGCTCCTTGAAGTCGTCCGTACGTGCTACGAAGTCGCTCTCGCAGTTCACTTCGACGAGCACACCAATCTTCCCGCCGGCGTGGATGTAGCTCCCCACCGCCCCTTCGCTCGTCACTCGAGTTGCCTTCTTCGCCGCCACCGAAACACCCTTCTTCCGCAGGATCACGACCGCCTGCTCCATGTCACCTTTGGCTTCGGTCAAAGCCTGCTTGCAATCCATCATCGGAGCCCCGGTCTTCTCCCGGAGATCCTTCACTTGCGCCGCCGAAATATTCACTGTAGTAGTACCCATAAGATTCCTTCTTCGTAGAGACGTAAGCTTGCTATGTCTCTTCTAGCCACATGATGATCTGCCGCTACCGGCAGGAGACGTTGCAAGCGACGTCTCTACAGAAACAACGACCCGCGCCGGACGACCCGCGCGGGTCAGAATTCCAAAGCCCGGGTTTTCGCTGGCAACTGACCCCTGATCCCTGGCCCCTGCCTTCAGACCGTCTGGCTCTCAACCTTCGGCAGATCCGCGTCTTCGTTCGCCACCGGCTTCTTGTGCGTCCCCGGACCCAGCACTTCTTCCATGCTGATGTCTTCCGCAGGATCCACTCCGGCTGTTTCCTCGCTGTGGTATTCAGGGGCTGCGTCCGCAGCCGCCTGCGCCGCATCCGAAGCAGCCTGCATATCCGCAACCTGCTTGTCGGTCATCAACTGCGCGCCTTCCGCAATCGATTCCGAAATCTTCGATGTAAACAGCCGGATTGCCCGCAACGCATCATCGTTGCCCGGGATCACGTAGTCGACTTCCGTCGGATCGCAATTGGTATCCACCACCGCGACCACCGGAATTCCCAGCTTCCGCGCCTCGCGCACCGCGATCTGTTCCTTGTTCGAATCAATCACAAAGATCGCGTCTGGCAGGCGGTTCATATTCTTGATGCCGGCCAGGTTGGCCTGCAGATGTTTCCGCTCGCGTTCGAGCTTAATGACTTCCTTCTTCGGCAACAGCTCGTAGCGGCCATCCGTGGCCATCTCGTCGAGCTCTTTCAGCCGCTTCACCGACTTCTGCACGGTAACCCAGTTGGTGAGCAATCCGCCCAACCAGCGTTGGTTGATGTAGAACGCCCCGCACTTCTGCGCCTCTTCGGCAATCGCGTCCTGCGCCTGGCGCTTGGTTCCCACGAACAGCACGATCCTGCCGTCGGTCGCCAGATCCTGCACAAACTTCGACGCCTCTTTGAACATCTTCAGCGTCTTCTGCAAATCGATGATGTAAATCCCGTTGCGCTCTCCGAAGATATATTCCTTCATCTTGGGATTCCAGCGCTTCGTCTGATGCCCGAAGTGAACTCCCGCTTCGAGCAACTCCTTCATGGTGATAGTAGCCAATGAACCTCCTCTTTAGTCTGCATCCTTCGCGCTCACCTGCCGCTCCGGATTGCCATTCCCGCCCCGCGCACGAGCACGGGAAGAATTGAACACCTGAAACAAGCTATTCGCTCTTAGCCTTTAGCTAAATCAAAGTTCGAACCAAAACCAAACCTTTGTCATTCCGAGCCAGGGCGCTTTTCAGCCGGAGCGAGGAATCTCGGTCGCATCCGCACCCGCCCATCGGCAACGCACACTTACCGCTTGCTGAACTGGAACCGCTTGCGAGCGCCCTTCTGTCCATACTTCTTGCGCTCTTTCCCGCGCGAGTCCCGGCTGACCATGCCCTCGGACTTCAACTTCTTCCGCAGCTCAGCGTTGAACTGCATCAGAGCCCGGGCAATCCCTAACTTCACCGCGTCAGCTTGCCCACGCACGCCCCCGCCCAATACATTGGCGATGACGTTGAACGATGCCGCCGTCTCCGACGACGCCAGCGGCGCTTTTGCCGCCGACCGCTGCGCCGGAGTCACGAAGTACTCTTCAAAGGCGCGTCCGTTTACCTTGAACTCGCCACTCCCAGGACGCAAATAAACCCGTGCAATCGCCGTCTTGCGCCGTCCCGTTCCGTAGTATTGAACCAATTCAGCCATTACGCTTCTAGCTCCTAGCTCCTAGCTTCTAGCTCAAACCAGAAGCAGGAGTTCAAGAAATCTTGTCATCCCCAAAATGCTGTCATCCTAAGCGCAGCCGCTTTTTCAGGCGGAGCGAAGGATCTCAGTCTCCTCAGACGAATCCCTACGCTCTCACTTCCAGCTTCAACTCCTGCGGTTTCTGCGCCTGGTGGGGATGCGTATCACCCTTGTACACATTCAGCTTCGACAGCATGTGCGCCGCCAGCTTGTTCTTGGGCAGCATGCGCTTCACCGCCGCCTCGATCACCGCTTCCGGCTTGCGCACCATCCGCTTCTTGTACTCTTCCGTCCGCAGCCCGCCGGGGTATCCGGTGTAATGCTGGTACACCTTCTGCTCGGCTTTCACTCCGGTCGTCCGAATCTTCTCCGCATTGATCACGATCACATGATCCCCGGTATCCAGAAACGGCGTGTACTGCGGGTTCTCTTTTCCCATGAGGATGCGCGCCACCTGCGAAGCCAGGCGTCCGAGCGTCTGCCCGTCTGCATCCACGACGTACCACTTGCGCACAATTTCCCCCTGTTTGGGGAAATAGGTTGACATCGGAAACTCTCCCAGATTGAAAAAAGGCTGCGAAAGAAAAAACCGCTCGTTCATTCCCCGACGAGGACGCCAGGACCATCAGGCGGGCAACCACACTACTACCAAAGTCTTTACGATAGCGTAAGCTGCAAAGAATTGTCAACGCCGTGTTACCGCCGGTTAGTGTCATTTTCGATCCGCACCAGTCACTCTCGACGGCGTGATCCCGAACGAGCCGGTTTTCAGGCGTAGGGAGTGATCTGGCGCGCCCCTCGCGAGAACCAAAACCACCAGGCGGCCTGTGCTAGTGGTAACGTACAGGCTGGAGGTTCCGCCTTGATGAAACTACTCCTCGGACTTCTTACGACGGCCTTGATCGTATCCCTGCCGGCCCGGGCACAACGAGACGAACACGGTGACCACGGTGACCACGACCGCCACCACGACGTCGGCGGAGGATACGTCCCGCGCCACGGGCCCGAGGCTTATCATGGCAATCCCCACGAAGGCGACCATCACGAGGCCGGAGACAGGCGTTCTTATCGCGATCGTGAGGATCATCCCGAAGCTCCGCACGTCCACCACAACGGCGAATGGGTGGGACACGAAGGCGGGCGCGACGACGAGCGCTTCCACGTCGACCACCCGTGGGAGTATGGCCGCTTCCAAGGCGGTTTCGGCCGGGCACACAGGTGGCGCATCGAGGGTGGCGATCCCCGCCGCTTCTGGTTTCACGGCTTCTATTTCGGTGTCGCGCCATTTGATCTTGCGTACTGCAATGACTGGTATTGGGACCGCGACGACGTCGTGATTTACGAAGACCCCGACCATGTAGGATGGTATCTCGCTTATAACGTGCGCCTTGGCACCTACGTTCACGTAACCTACTTCGGACGGTAGCCGAATGGAAGACTTGCGCTGCCTGACGCCCCCGCGATCAACAGGAAAAGCACGATGCCCACTCAGAAGAAGAATGCTCCCGGCGATCAAGTAGCCCTCTGCGACCAAATCGCCACCACTCCAAAAACCGAGCGCTAGGGCGACGCCAACCCGTACACCTCCCGGAACGGAAACATGTTCACGCTTCTGCATCAATCCAGGCTTGCCATCCGCCTTCCCGAGGACGAGAGGGAAAAATTTCTGAAGAAATACAACACCACTCTGCTTGAGGCCTATGGACGGTCATGGAAGGAACACGTCGCGGTTCCCGACGCCCTGCTCGAAAACACGAAAGAGCTGAAGAAATATCTCGACCTGAGCTACCAATACGCTCAGACGCTCAAAACCGAAGCCAACCACGAAGAAGCGTTGACCAGCCGTGGTACTATTCCGAGCCATGGCGCGGCACATCAGCCCTCCGGCACTGGCGATCATTCTGATCGCGCTCACATGCTCTGCCTTCGCCGGGGATGAGACCGGCGATCCCGCCCCTCGTTCCGCGCCAAAACCACGACCGGCGAACCGTTCAACAATACGTCAGTCAAGGGCAAGGTCGTCCTTTTCGAGTTCTAGACTACGTGGTGCAAATACTGCGAGGCGGGGGCGTCCATGGTGGACGATATCGCCCGGGAATTCAAAAGCAAAGACCTGATCGTCCTCGCGTGGACGTGCTTGAGCCGGATCAGAAGGTGAAGAAATATCTTGTCGACCATCCGCGGTCGGTGCCGATCGTTCTCACCAGAGACACCAACCTCGCCGCCATGTACAACGCGCAGGTCTATCCGATTTACGTGGTGATTGACCGCGACGGCAACATCGCCGGCGAACAACGCGGCGCCGGAGAACGCGGCCTCCGCGAAATCCTGCGCCGCGCTGTCCTGGAATCACAAGAATAGTCAGACGAGCGACCCTTCGGCGCTGCCTAAAGCAGCGCAGGGGCGAAAGGATAAAGCCTACAGCTTCCTCTGAGCTTGTCGAAGGCGCGCAAGTGTCGGAAATGATCCAGCCCCAGGGAGTGTGCGTGAGAACTGGATTCCGGATGAAGCGGTGGACCGAAGGTGCTGAGATTTGCGTCCCGGAGGGCGTCCGATAGTAGCCCGGCGCGTTCAGCGCCGGGAAGAGCGAGAGATCGTCTCGGGTCCCCTAGGACGCTTGAAATTCTCACGGACAATCTGCGAAGCGAAAGAAAACTACACGCAAGCATAGGTCCAGCGGAAAAAATCTCCCCCTACTCATACGCCAGCGCGTCAATCGGATCCTTCTGCGCCGCCTTATACGCCGGATAAATCGCCCCTGCCGTCGCCCCCACGATCGCAATCAAAGCCGCCCGCAGTATCCATTCGTTGCTTCGATCGATGTGCACCAGGGGCCAACGCTGCTGGATGCCCACCCGCGCCAACAAGCTCACCACCACACCTACGATAATCCCGGCCACAGCCAGAAGCAGCGTCTCGCGCAGCACGACGTTCACGATATATAACTTCGACGCTCCCAGTGACTTCAGAATTCCGATCTCGCGCGTGCGCTCCATCACCGCCGTGTAAATCGCCTGGAAGATTACGAGGAAACCAATGATCACGCTGACTCCGATGACGACGCCAATGAAGGGCCGGAACCCCGGCAGGTTGCTGGGCGTCATCATGCTCAGGTAGTCCCGGGTTGAGAGCACCGAATATTTTTCCATCCCCGGTTGCGCTTTCACCGCCGCGACCACCGCGTCAGCGTTGGCAACGTCATCAAGTTTCACGTAGAAAACGGTAGCTTTGTCCTTCGCCCCAATCAGCTCCTGTAAAGTCTCCATGGGCACGAATTTCCTTGCGCCCCTCCCATTCTCCACAATTCCGCTGATCCGGAAGGGTCGATTCAGGATCTCCATCTTGTCGCCGACCTTTACATGTCGCTGCCGCGCGATGTAATCGTCAATCAGCGCATCGTCGGGTCCCTGAAACGGTCCCCCCGCGACATACTGAATTGGACCGCCGAGCGCCTCAAAGCTGGCAATGTCGACGCCATCAATCACTTCCAACCCGCCCCCGGTTGCGATCTGCCAGATGACCGGGCTCACCACTTTAACGTGGGGCATGCGCCGCAGCACATCCGCGACCTTCACCGTGACCGGCGCCCCACTGATGCCGGCCAGAAACGATGACCCAGGCGGCTGCACAATCACGTCCGCGCCGATGCCCGCCGTCCGATTCTTGGAATCGTTCATGAGCCCGTAGCACAGACCCACAATCAGCAGGATCAGTGTGACTTCCAGCGCAATCGCAACGATGCTGATCAGCGACCGGATGGGCCGGTGCGCCAGGTTGGCAACCACCATTTTGTTCATCATAGGAAGGCCGTACCGGCAAGGAACCCGGCGGGTGTCCCATCCTAGCCGCGTACTTTGCGGCTAGGGTGGGGATTTTGACTTTCAATTTCGGATGTCAATGAGGTACCTCACCGGCTACCGCTTGTTGCTGACCGGCGTCACCAGACTCGACTGCGGACGGTCGAGGTGCACCACCTCCGCACCCGCCGGCTGCTCCAGCACAAACTGATCATCAGTCAGCGGCTTGTTAATATCCACCTTCAGCATGTTCAGCGTGATGTCGTACTCTTCCTGCGGCCGGTAGATCTCGATCCGCGACGGGTAGGTGATGCCATCGTAATCTTTATATTCCGCATATCTCGCGTCGGTCGCGACCTTGCCATCCTCATCGTAAATGTACTGCCGGTGCGGCTGCAGATCGACGCGGCTAAACACGATCTTGCGCGACAGTCCCCACTTTTCACCGTACTTGCGGATCACCGTCAATTCGTAATCTTCCTGCAGCACGCGATGGCCCTTGCCGTCGTGCAGGGTCTCGTACCCATTTTCCAACACCGCGATCTCGGAGTCCGGATCAATCCGAGGGATCAGCAGCGCATCATAGATGTTCTGCGGCCGGATGCTCTCCATCGGCTGATCCGTGATGAGCGTCGGCACCGCGTTGAGGCCGACCACAAAACGATTCTTGGGCGGAATCCAGAGCTTGAATTGCTGGCCGTCGCTGACCATGTCAAACGCCGTCGTGCGCACAATCGGCATCAGCCCGATCATGTGCAACTCCTCCGGCTTGCGCGCCAGTACGTAGCCGCGGATCTCCTTATAGTCGGTGACATGGCCCTTCTTAACGCCGCCCGCCGAAGTGTCGATATCGACCGTCGCCTTCAGGGACCGGATCGTTTCGGCCTGCTGGTTGATGCGGTCGATCAACCCCTGCTGCGCGGACTCTTTGAGCGGAGTCTTCGAGTACTGTTCTTCCACCGGGCGCGTCCTGAACAAACACCCGGTCGTCGGCAGCACCACCAGAACCAGAAGTAAAGCCAAAAAGGGCGCGCTACGTCTCATCAAGATTAGAATGCCTCTAAAGCATTTGAGTATACCGCGCTTAAAAGGTCGCACTAGTGTTGGACGGAGTCAGCAACGTACCCATCCCTTGCCCCTGGCTTTGCGCTTTTCTGACGGCGCACTCTGATCTCCATGAAAAACAACCACTTACGCCAGCATCGGAAACTGCACCAAAGTCAGCTGCACTATCGTCAGCTCTTATCTAATTCCAGCATCATCTAAACTGTGGCCACTGTGCGAGATCGCCGTGCGCAGATCGCCATGCGAAAGACAGTCTGGCTCATACTTGTCGCAGTCGTCGCTGCCGCGGGCTGGTTTGCCTGGGCTGTGTTGACGCCCGCCGAACCGAGCGGGCCAACGTTCGTCCTGCTCCATCCCGGATACTCCACGCGCCGCATCGCTGCCGAGCTCAAAGGAGCCGGCATCATCCGCAGCGAAGAAGCATTCGTTCTCTGGCACTACGTTCACCGCAAGCGCTCGCTCAAAGCTGGCGAATACCTCTTCGACAAGCCCGCTAATATCATCGACATTCAAAAGCGCCTGCGCCGCGGCGACGTCTACTTTCGCACCGTGGTCGTCCCGGAAGGCTACACCATGTTCGACATAGCCCGTGCGATCGAAGCCGCCGGCCTCGGCCCAGCCGGCGATTTCCTGAAAGTCGCTCAGTCCGACACGGCTCTGATCGCTGACATAGCTCCCAGCGCCCACTCGCTCGAAGGCTATCTCTTCCCCGACACGTACGAATTCACGCGTATGATGACCATGCACGACATGGCCGCAGCCATGGTCAAGCAGTTCCGCCAGGTAGCCCGCCAGATCGGAATGACCCCCGGCCCCACTCTAATCGCCAGCCGCGAAGCACAACCAAACTCAGCTCCAGATCCAATTCCGGCCGGTCAGCCCAACGACGTCGAGCGAACGGTCACCATGGCTTCCATCGTCGAGAAAGAAACTTCCGTCCCAGACGAGCGCCCGATGGTCGCCAGCGTCTACTACAACCGCCTGAACAAGAAGATTGCTCTCGACGCCGACCCCAGCATCATTTACGCCGAACTTCTGGCCGGAACCTATCAGGGCGCGTTGCACCATGCCGACATGCAGTTCGTTTCTCCCTACAACACCTACCGCAACTCCGGCCTCCCGCCTGGTCCCATCGGCAATCCCGGACGCAGTTCGCTTGAAGCCGCCATGCATCCCGCACAAACCGACTACTACTATTTCGTCGCCGACGCCGAAGGCCACCACCGCTTCGCCCGAAGTTTCGAAGAACACAATAAAAACGTCGCCGCCTACCGCAAAGCAATGCGTCCGCACTAGGCAATGTGGGGACAGCCGCCCAGGCCTGCCCTGAGCGAAGTCGAAGGGGCTCTCTGCGGAGCGAAGCTCCGCTACTCTCGCGCTTATAATCGAGCCGGTGACTTCCGAATTCTCCCAAAACAGCCCTGCCGTAAAGGAAGATACCTCTCCCCCGGGCCGCGTTCTCGGCCTCGACGTCGGCTCCCGCCGCATCGGCCTCGCCGTCTCCGACCCGCTCGGCATCACCGCCCAGGGACTTGAAACTCTCCAGCGCAAGAACAAGCGCCACGACTTCGCCTACCTCGAGCGCGTGATTCGTGACTACCAGGTAAACGAGATCGTAGTCGGCCTCCCTTTGCGCATGAGCGGCGCCGAAGGAACCCAATCCGAAAAGATGCGTACCTTCGCCGAGGATTTGCAAAAACGCTTTCGCCTGCCCGTTCATCTTTGGGACGAACGTCTCACCTCGGCCGAGGCCAACCGCCTGCTACGCGAGACCGAGCTTTCCATTGAGAAACGAGGCAAAGCCGTGGACCGCATGGCCGCCGTCCTGATTCTGCAAGCCTGGATGGAAAGCCGTTCGTCCTAGCCCCCCAGACCTCCGAAGGCACTCGAAATCTCAGGTCAACTTATTTACGGACAATCACTTACGACGGATTTTCCGCATCATAGCCTTTGCCAAGCTCCTTGCTTTCGTTCCGTTTAGAGAGTACCATCACCAATAGGCCTGACCGACGCTTCTCCCCGCGAACCCGCAACCTTTCTTGGGTGCCAAAATATGAGCGGTTCCGACTTGAATTTCCACATCGGCGACAAGGTCGTCTATCCTAATCACGGAGTCGGTGTCATTGAGCAAATCGGCAGCCGGTCCATCGGCGCCTCCGTGGAAAAGTTCTACTTGCTGAACATCAAGGCCAGCAGCCTCAAAGTCATGGTGCCTTGCCAGAACGCAGGCAACGTCGGCCTTCGCCGCGTTGTTCGCAACGGGGAAGTCCAGAAGGTGCTGGACTTACTTTCGATTGGCGAAAACGGCAGCAACGGCGACTGGAAAGACCGCTTTAAAGAAAACTCCGACCGCATGCGCACAGGTTCCCTCATTGAGGTCGCAAGCGTCCTGAAGAACCTGATCGCCCTGCACCAGGCCAAGCCGCTCTCCTTCCGCGAAAAGAAGATGCTCGAGCGCGCCCGCTATCTCCTGGTCAGCGAACTGGCTATGGCCCGCAACTGCGAAGAAGCCAAGGTCGAGGAACTCCTCACCCTCACCCTCGCCAAGTGCAAGCTACGCTTCCCGGAAGCCTCAGAATTCCAGGCCTAGAGTTGGCAAACGCCCCCGCTGCAGACTAATCCTTTAGGGGCAGGTCAGCTTTGCTTGGCCTCTGACCATTGCAGCCGTCGCAGCCGTTCCCCCTATGCCGTTTGAAGCCGCCGCAACGATCGTGAACGTCCCCGATTTGCCCGCGATACATTGAAAGATCGCGGTTCCTGTGCCGGTCGAAACCAGCGTCACCGGGTCAGTCGAGAACCAACTTCCCGAATAAGGATCCTGAAACGACACCACCGAAGGTGACGGTGGCTTACTGAAAGTCCCCGTCGCTGTGAACTGCACTTGGCCATTGGGATAGCTTTGCGCGTCTGCCTGGCTAGGCGTCACAGTAACGGCCTGCAGCATACGGTTGCTCGCGCTCGACGATCCACAGCCGAGCGTTTCCAAAGACGCAGCAGCGATCAATAAAGCAAGACCACACCCGTATTTGTGAAGCACCAGAGCCTCCTTGGCTGGCGCGATCCCTGCTCGCGCCGTACTCCTGTCGCCTAAGAATTCCGATTCTCCCCCAGGGTTGCATGCCGCGCTTAGAATATTAGTCGCTCGGCGCCACTCCTCCTCTACAACAAATAGGCTTGGCCGTTATTTCGTCTCTCACTTTCGCAGGCCAATTGGACGCTGAAAGTCAGACCCCCGGCGTATAATGTCCCAAGTCTTGCAGTAATCCCATGACCGATCAGATCAAACGAAAACTACAGGAAGAAATCAACGCGCTCGAACACGAGCTGATCCACGAGCTCCCCAAAGAGATTAAAAAAGCCGCCGCCTTGGGAGATCTCAGCGAAAACGCCGAGTACCACATGGCCAAGCAGCGCCAGGAGTTCGTCAAAGCCCGCGTCCGCCAGCTCGGCAAGCGCCTCGCCGATCTGTCCATGGTCAACATGAACAACATTCCCCACGACAAAGTGGGCCTGGGCTCGACCATCAAGGTTTTCGACAGCACCAAGAATGAAGAGTTGGAATACAAGCTGGTGACCAGCGAGGAATCCGACGTAGCGACAGGAAAAATATCCACCACGTCGCCGATCGGCCGCGCCCTTCTTAATAAGAAGGTAGGAGACGAGGCCGTCGTAGTCACCCCCAACGGCAAACGCACCCTCGAGATCCTGACCCTGTCCACCATCCACGACGAGATCGCAGGCGAAGCCCCCAAAGAGGCGGAAGCGTGACAGCCGCCAGTCGGCGCGTCATCCTGAGGGCAGCCACTTTTCAGGCGGAGCGAAGGATCTCCCAGCGGCCGATCTCGCGCCGATCGCATATGACCTCAACCAACTCGCGCGAACCGGGGCTTCCCCAATGACCGCGAGTTGGACCAGCGCCTTCGGCCGCGCCTGCGGGGTCCTGCTCGACACCATCGTCCGCTGGCTGGCTCTTTCCCGCATCAATCCAAATGTCCTGACCTTCATGGGCCTGGTAGTCAACACCTGGGCCGCAATCCTGTTCGGCTCCGCCAACGCCGAAAATCAAAGGCGCATGTTTTTCTACGCCGGCCTGGTCATCATCTTCTCTGGCTTCTTCGACTTGGTGGACGGCCAGGTCGCCCGCGCCACCAATCGCGTCACGCGTTTCGGAGCCTTCTTCGATTCGGTAGTCGACCGCTACAGCGACGCCTCCCAATTCCTGGGCCTGCTCGTCTTCTACGCCCGCGGCGGCCGCTTCTTCTGGGTCGTGCTCGCCGCCTTCGTCATGGTCAGCGCCATCATGGTCAGCTACACCAGAGCCCGAGCCGAGTCCCTAATCGGCTCATGCCGGGTCGGCTTCATGGAGCGCCCCGAACGCCTGGTCCTGGTAATCCTCGGCGCCCTCTTCAACCGCATGGCCCCCGTCCTCTGGGTGATCGCAGTCCTCAGCACAATCACGGTCATCCACCGCATGCGCTACACCTGGACGAGAACGCAAGACCCGCCCTTGTCGTTAACGCCCCACCAAGCCGCGTAGGCCCTTGCTGGTTGTCATTCCGAACGCAGTGAGGAATCTGCTGTCTGCCGCTCCCACCCCGCCCCACCCCCATCCTGAGCGGAGTGAGTGCTCCGCGAAGCGAAGCGCTCACGCAGTCGAGGCGGGTACCCCCAAAAACTTGCCGCCGGCAATGCTAGACTATCGGGTCGCATTGCTCGTTGTGGGGACAACTCTTGCCGACTGATCCTGTTTTGGTCGTTCACGGTGGCGCCTGGGCCATGCCCGATGACATGGTCGACGCCCACGTCCAAGGCGTGAACCACGCCTTGGCCGCGGGATGGCGCGTACTCGAGCGTGGCGGGTTGGCGCTCGACGCTGTCGAGGAGGCCGTCGTCATCCTGGAGGACGACGAGACCTTTGACGCCGGACGAGGCAGCTTTCTGAACCGCGACGGCAAGGTGCAACTCGACGCGCTCATCATGGACGGCTCCACGCTCCGGGCTGGAGGCGTCGGATGCGTCGAGCGTCTGCGCAATCCGGTGCGCGCGGCACGCAAGATTCTGAGCGAAAGCCCGCATGTTTATTTTGTGGGTGAAGGGGCAGAGAAATTCGCCGCCGAGCACGGCATTGCCCTGTGCAGGAACGAAGACCTGATCATTCCCAGGGAAGTCGATCGGCTGCGCGAGTATCAGGCAAGAATCCCCACATCGCGCACAAATGGCGCGCGAGAAATGGGGCACCCGGCGCCTGGCAGTGATCTGTTTGCTCCCGCGGATTACGATCCGACGATTTCGCACGACACCGTCGGCGCGGTCGCGCTCGACCGCGAAGGCAACATCGCCGCCGCCACTTCGACAGGTGGCACGTTAAACAAGGCTCCCGGACGCCTCGGCGACTCATCTCTGATCGGCTGCGGCTGCTACGCCGACAACCTGAGTGCCGCCGCCTCCACGACCGGATGGGGCGAGCCCATCATGAAGCTGGTGCTGGCCAAGTGGACCGCCGACCGCATCGCTGCCGGGAATCTTCCCGAGTGGTCCGCGCTAGAAGCGATGAATTATCTGAAGCAGCGGGTTAACGGACACGGCGGCATCATCGTGCTCAACCCCGAGGGGCACATCGGCATCGCCCACAACACACCGCGCATGGCCTGGGCCTACAAGACGGTGAAGAAGCAGGAAGCAGGCGTCGTGCGCGAAACTTAGATTACCTTGGTCGATTGCGGGGCCGGCGCGTTGGTGCTGTAATCGCCCCGCGATGGCATCCATGCGGCAGTGTCCAACCTGCGGCTTCGATGTGACCGACACGGGAACGCACACCTGGCCTGCGTGCGGGACGAAAATCGATGCTCTGGCGGGCACGAGCTGACCATCCGCCCCATATCACTAAAGCCAGCCTTTGGTCCTTGCGATTCTAGCGGCTTCCACGCGGTTGCTCGCGCCCAGCTTGCTGATGGCTTCGGAGAGATAATTCCGCACCGTGCCGTCGGAAAGTCCCAACTCGGTGGCAATATCGCCGCTGGCCATGCCTTCTCCGGCCCGACGCAGCACCTGGCGCTCGCGGTCGGTGAGCGGATCCATTTCGCCCCAGGCCTCGGTGGCCAGTTCGGGATGGATCACGCGCAGGCCCTGATGCACGCGGCGCACCGCGTCCGCCAGTTCTTCAGCGCGCATGTCTTTGAGCAGATATCCGGAGGCTCCGGACTCGAGCGCACGACGCAAGTATCCGGTGCGGGCGAAGGTGGTGACGATGACGACGCGCGTGCCGGTCCGGCGGCGTTTCAGTTCAGCGGCGACGTCGAGGCCGCTCATGTGCGGCATTTCGATGTCGGTGATGAAGACGTCGGGCTTGTTCGCCAGGACGGCTTCGAGCGCTTCTTTGCCGTTGCGGGCTTGGGCGATTACGGAAATGTCGCCTTCGATTTCGAGCAGGGCAGCCAGCGCGCCGAGCACCATGCCTTGATCTTCGGCGAGGACGACGCGGATCGTCTTGCGTCCTTCTTTCGTGGTCTCTCGTGTGCCTTCTCTAGCGAGGGGATTCAATTTTGCCCGCTCTCGTCTTTGCCCACTGCCTCTTGCGCGATTACTTCTTTCAGGGGCAGGGTGATGGTCAGAGTTGTGCCGGATTGATTACGGCGTTCCAGCGTGCCGCCCAGCATCTCAACCCGCTCGCGCATGCCGCGCAGTCCGTTGCCCTCGGTGCTGGAAAAGCCGAGGCCATCGTCGTGAATCTCCAATCGGAAGGAGCCGTTCTGCTGTTCGAGACGCAAGCGGCAGGTGCGCGCCTGAGCGTGACGCACGACGTTGGTCACGCCCTCGCGTACGGCGAGGGAGAGAACGCTCTCCTCGATGGCGGGCAACTTCACAGTGGTGGCGGCGTCGCATTGCACCGCCAGGCCTGCGGTTTCGAGGGTCGACTTCGCCTGCGCCAACTCGGCGAGCAATCCTTTGGCCCGATATCCGCGAATGGCGTCGCGCACCTCGGACAAAGCCTGCCGGGAAATTTCCTCCACTTCGCGGATTTCTTTTCCTGCGCGCTGAGGATCGCGATCGATGAGCTTTCCGGCAAGTTCCGATTTCAGCGTGATCACCGAGAGGGTGTGCCCCAGCACATCGTGCAAATCGCGCGCGATGCGTTCACGCTCGGCGACCTTGGCCAGATGCTCGATTTCCTCATTCGCCTTGCGCAACTTACGGTTCATACGATTGCGCTCCGCGAAGAAGGTGTTACCGGCACCGATGATCACCGGAAAAAGTGCGGAGTAAAACAGGGTCCAGCCGTTTATGTGCAGCAGCACTCCCTCGATGGCTCCCACGACCCCAACCGTGAGCAAGCCGACGACTGCCGCAGTCTGGGTGTCGACGCAAAATGGAAGCATCGCGGCCGCGAAGATAAAGAATGTGCAGGCGCCGGAGTTGATGGGCATGAACAAAACCCCAAGCAGCAGCATCCCGCCAATGTGTACTACGGCCTTCGGGTTCTGCAGGGCATATAATCCGAAATAGAAAAAGAGAAATGCTGTGGCGCCGGCGATATCGAGGAACCAGATGCGAAAGCTGGCGTGGCTTATAACCGGGTCAATGAAGAAGAAGCCCAGGTAGACGACCCAGAGCAGAGGACTCCAACCATGGTCCTTGTCCTTGAGTATGGTAGCCCAAGGCCGCAGTTTCCAATGA
The DNA here is from genome assembly GCA_035511455.1 of Candidatus Sulfotelmatobacter sp. Lineage (GTDB taxonomy): Bacteria > Acidobacteriota > Terriglobia > Terriglobales > Acidobacteriaceae > Sulfotelmatobacter. The sequence goes on from DATKFH010000038.1 coordinate 15,672, forward strand.
CTGCCAGTGCCCGTTTCGTCACGATTGAGAGCCATCAGTGGCATGCTTCTATTGTCGCCCCTCGGGTCAATTCCGGCCACTCCTCAATATGGGACCTGCACCGTACCAGATCAGCATGGCAGCAGGAACTAGCAGCACCAGCCATTTCACTCCGCCGACCAGTGCGACAACACCAAGTAGAACCAGCACGATAGTCCAACCCATAGACTTTTTCGAATCCGCACTCATAAGAAACTCCTGAATTGTTGTTCTCGATTCGAAGGCCGCAACCTCAGGGGCTGAAGCCCCAATGTTTTGGGGGCATTCCTGCGGCACGGCTTGAAGCCCTGCCCTTCCCAAAACCTGCCGGGCCGCAGTTCTTCCGCGCCCTCTGGAGCCGTGCCCTTTCCAAAACGATTTATGAGATAGTTTTCAGCCGTACAGTTTTCCCTGGTCGCGCTGGAAGCCGATGCGAGCCACCCCCAGGCAAATCATGGTGAATGCACCCAGAACTTCCCAATGCGTCGCATTCGACTGATGCGCTCCGGCCCCCACGACTCCCAGCGCCAACTGCGACAAATGATAGGGAGGCAGCACCAGAGCGATCTGCCGTACAACTTTTGGCAGGAACAGGAATGGGACCCACAATCCACTGCAGAACGACATGGGAAGGTAAATAAGGTTGATGGCCGGAGGCGCCGAGTTCGGGCCGGTAAAATATCCGAGGGCCAAGCCCATGGCCGAGAAAGGCAGCGACCCGGCGACCAGCGTTCCGAGAAGCCGCGCAAAATCGGCGAAGGGCATCCTCACCCCGCCGAGCGTGATTCCAAGGGTAAAGAGTGCCAGCACGATAATCGCGCTGAAAACCATGCTGGTGATCACCTTGGCCGCGAAGTAGGCGAACGGCGGCATGGGGCTGGCGCGCTTCACCTGAAGCCAACCCAGGCCGCGGTCAGAGGCCAGTCCCGCCGCGGTTCCAAACAGCGAAGCGCCCATCACTCCGAATGTGCCGTAGGTGGCGATGAGATAGGTGGGCACGCCCGTGCCGCCGATCGCTTCTTTCGAGTTCAGCACCAATCCGAAGAGAACGTAAAACATAATGGGGAAGCTGAGTACCGACGCGGTGTACATGCGCAGGCGAAGATTCTTCAGGAATTCGTACTTGGCTTCCTTCAGATAGATGGTCGCGGTGTGACGCGAGGAACGCTCGATCCCCGCGTTGTTCAGTGTCATGGTTGCGGCGCTCATTGCATCTCCTCGGGCGCTGGCATAGCCAGGTTCAGTTAGAGTGATTTCCGTTTTTGGCGCTGTCTTGCGTCAAAGCCAGGAAGGCTTCTTCGAGGCCGGCGCTGGTGATCTCCAGACCGGAGAGCTTGGCGTCGCGCGCCAGCAGTTCGCGAACGACCGGTTCGGCCTCGCGGGCGTGAATCTCGACGGCCTCGCGGTCTTCTTTTACTTCGGTCACACCGGGAATCTGGCGCAGGCTCGGAGTGCTGAGGCTGGTGATGCAGCGAATTCGTTTGCCGCTGGTCTGCGCTTTGATCTCGGCCGGCGTACCCTGGGCGATGATCTCTCCTTGATTGATTACTGCAACCCGATCGGCCAGCGCGTCCGCTTCCTGCAAGTAGTGAGTGGTGAGAAGAACCGTTTTGCCCCGGCCGACCAGATGGCGGATTTCATCCCATAGCAAGCGCCGCGCCTCCACGTCGAGACCGAGGGTGGGTTCGTCGAGCAAGAGCAGGTCGGGATCGCCACAGATGGCCAGCGCGAACAGCACGCGCTGCTTTTGGCCTCCGGACAACTCGCCAAACTTTCGGTCACTCAGTTTCTCCAGTCCGGCGGCAGCCAGGATTTTCGTCGACGACATCGGCTTGGGGTAATAAGTGGAAAACAGGTCGATGTGCTCGCGGACGCGCAGGGTTTCCGGAACCCGGCCCACCTGCAACATAGCGCCGGTTCTCATCCGGTTTTCAGGATTCGTGGGGTCGCCGCCGAAAACACGCACTCTGCCAGTGTTGGGCGGCATCAGTCCCAGCAGGAGTTTGACGGCCGTGGTCTTGCCCGCGCCGTTGGGGCCCAGCAGGGCCACGATCTGTCCGGCGCGCACTCGAAAATCAACTCCGCGCAACGCTCGGACGTTGCCATAGTTCTTATTCACGGCCTCAAGGCTGGCGACAATCGACCCCGGCGTTACCGTGTCAACGTTCTGACCTTGCTCCATGGTTGCGATCATTCAGCCCTCCCGGCAAGCCGTTGCGATGGTCGGCGAAGAAGCTCTGTCCTGCTCGCCGGTGACTCGATCATCGTCGAAGCGCATGAGCCGCACCAGTGCCATCCATCACGCGGGCAGCGTGACAAATGTCATCCACTTTGCGCCAAGGGAACGGGGCTTTGGGTCGGGGAAAGGAGTTTTCAGAGATCAGGGCTAATCCGGGCGGAGGAGCGGTGCTCTCCGCCATGTTGTTACGAATTCCGAACATCCACAGAAAATCCACAATGCAGCAACCGGAGCGGCGTCCGCGACCCTGCCGGCTGTACCACCCCTTCAGCGCACGACCAGCATGGACTCGCGTGTGTTCGGAATTCGTAACAAGCACGTCAACGATAAGATTTTCCAACGAATTCGCAGTGAACCGTCGGCTTTGCTCTGATATGATTCCCCCACTCCTGGAGGCGTGCAATGCTCCCAGCCGGAAAAAGCCTGCGAACCCTGCGTGAAAAACTTGGGCTCACCATGCGCGACGTGGAGAATTCCAGCGCGCGGGTTGCGGAAAAGTATCGCAATGAGGAGTTCTCAATCCCTCCCAGCCGCCTGTCCGACATCGAGACCAAAGGTATTTTACCGAGCATCTACCGCTTTTATACCCTTTCCGTGATTTATCGTCGCGATCTTCGGGAACTGATGTCGTGGTACGGAGTCGATCTGAACAACATGGCCGCGGATCTGGGTTTGGTTTCTCCACCGAAGTCGCACGTCTCTGACGCCATTGCCGGACTGGCGACGGTGAATGTGCCGTTGCGCATGGACCCGGCATTCGATGATCGCCGCACTACGAACCTGGGGCGCATGGTCGAGCAATGGGGACTGGTCCCGTTGGCTTATCTGGCGCAGTTTGCGACCAGCGATTTCACCTACGGGTACGTCGGCACGCAGGATTTCACGATGTATCCCATACTGCCACCCGGTAGTTTCGTTCAAGTCGACGAATCGAAGAATCGGGTGGCGGAAGGTTCATGGCGTTCGGAATACGAGCGTCCCATCTACTTTGTGGAAACCCGCGATGGCCATACCTGTTGCTGGTGCAGTATGCGCCGTGAAGACATTATTCTGCAGCCGCATCCGCTTTCGCCGGTGCCGGTGCGAATCCTGCGGCACCCGCAGGATGCCGAGGTGCTGGGGCAGGTCGTGGGTGTGGCTATGAAGTTGACCGAGTGGCACGCACTCGACTCTTCTCCAGGGTCGAAAGCGCCACCAGCACTGAATTGAGGTGACGGGCCGCGGGCGAATCGTTGCGCCCGTTGGGGAGCAAGTCCTCAAATCGATCCCGCATCTGCTCCAGGTAGGCTGGCGCAGCAACGCCACTTCCGCGGCTCGATTCCTCCAGATCTTTCACCAGTGACGCCAGCGGCGTGCGCAGAACCGCAGCCATAACTTCGGCGTGAGCTGTTCTCAGGGCGCGCTCGGCGGATTCCAGGCCGTAGACCGTCTCCATTCCCCAATGCTCATACCCTCCACGCGGGCGGCGCAGCGAAGCCAGATAGGTCAGCTTCCCCAGCCGGCCGGTAACCGCCGCCAAAGTGGTTTCCTTTACATCCTGCAGTGCTGATCTTAACGTCATCTTGTTACGAATTCCGAACAATCAAAGGTTTGCGAACCCATTGTAAACGGCCCTTCGGGCGTGAAAATATCACGGTCCAATCGCAGTCACAAGGAGAAAACAATCGTGAAACGCATCGTCCTCGTCGTTGCAGCAGCCGTCCTCTTCGCCAGCACCTTGGTTGTTCCCACTGTGGTCCGTGCCGACGGCGGCGCCACTGGCACCAGCTGCGGCGGCCACATGTGCAAACCGCAGCGTTAATTGTGCGCTTAAGTTGGCGAGCTGGGACGTAGAGCTCGCTCATCTTACAAAAACAGAACAAGATTCACTGTCTCGTTGCTCCCTGCAGCAAAGGGCGGTATAGTGCGTGCCTACGAATATGTTTCGGGCGCACTCATTACTTTGGCATTATCTCTGGGTCGGGCCCAATCTGTTTTTACTCGCCCTGGGGTGGCTGCTCTCGAAGCGGGGTCTGCACAGACGGTTCCCGGCTTTCTTTGCCTTCGCGACGTTGGGCGCAGTGAGCGAACTGGCCGTCTATTTGGCGGATGTATCGCCTTCGGTTTCGCCGGAAACCTTCTGGTACGTGGTGTGGTTCAGTCTGTTGGTCGAAGGACCGTTGAAGTTTGCGCTCATCGGGGAAATTTTTGCGCAGGTATTCGATTCCTATACGTCTGTGGCCCGGCTTGGCAGACAGCTGATTCAGGGTCTGGGTGTCTTCCTTGTGCTCACGGCTGCGCTCTTGGCGGCTTATGCTCCGATGGACAACACGCTCGGAATTATCGCAGGGGCGCACCTTCTCGAGCAGGCAATCTACCTGGTAGAGTCCGGCCTCCTGCTGTTCATCTTCCTGTTCGCGGGTTACTTTTCGCTGCGATTTTCCCGGCCCGGTCTTGGAATTGCTCTGGGTCTTGCTATTTCAGCTTGCGTGCATCTTGCGAGTTGGGCAGTACTCGCCAATGGTGGACTGCCGGACTCGAAACGAAACATTCTCGATTTCCTCAACATGGCCACCTACCACGCCTGCGTCCTAATGTGGTTCTACTACCTGCTCGTGCCCGAGAAGGCAGTTGCTAAGTCTGCGGTTCCGTTGCCGGAGAACAATCTTGCCGTCTGGAACCGGGAACTGGAGCGTTTGCTACAGCAATGACTCTTGCTATCGTTCTCGTTGTCGCCGCCGTAATCGCGCTGATACTTATTCTTCGCGGGGCCGTGTCGTCGAGCGTCCAGGTTTCCGCCGACGCGACCCTTGCTCCTCAGATTCAACCCATCGACGTTGAGGCTTTCCGGAATCTCGCCGATTCTGCAGAGGACGACTATCTGCGCCGGCGTTTGCCCGCTTCTGAGTTGCGCCGCGTTCGCCGGGCGCGCCTGCGCGCGTTGGCTGTTTACGTACAGGTTGCGGCACGAAATGCGGCAGTACTGGTCTCCGTGGGTCAGAGTGCGCTGAACTCCGACGATTCTCCTACGGCTGCGGCAGCGCGCGAACTTATCAGCGATGCGCTGCAGCTGCGTCGAAACGCAGTGTTCGCACTGATCAGAATCTACGTTGCCCTGGCTTGGCCGAACGCCGGTTTCGTTGCCGCTCCCGTGCTCGACGGCTACCGGCATCTGCACGGCTCCGCGATGCGACTGGGCAGGCTACAGAACCCATCCATTCCAGTGCGCATTTCGTTTTCTTAGTAAACCACAATCAGGGAGCATTCTTCTCCTGTCTTGCGCGGCCCGCCGGTTGGCTCGAGGACAAGCCAGTCTCGATCGCGAAACCGGGTTAACTGGGTAACGACCTCTCACGATTCCTTACTTGTTTTCAGCGGTCTTTCTGTTATAAAAACCAGCGGTATTCAACTCGGTCCACCTACTTCGTGAGCTTCGGCAATCCGCCGCGGAAACCGTCTGCGCCACCTGCTCGCTTTCCGCGAGTCTGAGGGAGAATCCTATGATCCGCGCCCTGAAAACCGTTTCCGTCTTTTTCTGTGTCCTGTTGCTTTCGGCCATCGCGTTGGGCCAAGGTGGCGCCGCCACGGGCGATCTGCACGTCACCGTGAAGGATCCCAGCGGAAACGCCATCGCCGACGCGAAAGTGACCGTCCGCGATGCCGCCAAGGGCCTGGAACGCAGAGCTACCGGCGATGGGCAGGGCGGCTACAGTGTGCGGTTGCTGCCGCCGGGTATGTACTCGGTTATGGTCGAAGCTCCACGGTTCGCCCAGATAGAGAGCACGGGAGTGAGCATCACGGTAGGTGGCTTGGTGGACTTGCCGGTCACGCTCTCCATTGCGGCCGGGAGGGAAGTCGTGGAGGTGAGTTCGCAGGCGGCGCTAGTGGAGACTTCGCGCAGCTCCACTACCGACACGATCGGGCAGCGGCGCATCGACAATCTCCCGATCAACGGCCGCAACTATATCAACTTCACCTTGACGGATTCGCAGGTTGTGCGCGACAACGCTCCAAACACCGGGGCCGCGCCCACTTCCGGATTGAACATGAGCGGGCAGCGGGCGCGATCGAACCTGGTGAATGTGGACGGCGAGGACGCCACGGACAACGGAGTCAACGGAGTGCGGTCCACGGTTTCTCAGGAAGCGGTGCAGGAATTTCAGATCATTACCAACAGCTACGCGGCGGAATATGGCCGTGCCTCCGGCGGCGTGGTCAACATCATCACCCGCTCCGGATCGAATGATTTTCACGGCGACGTCTTCGGCTATCTGCGCAACCGCAATTTCCAGGCGGTCAATCCGTTCAGCACGGTAAAGAATCCGGCTTACACGCGCGTCCAAGGTGGAGCGGCCTTCGGGGGCCCAATCAAGAAGGACAAGACCTATTTCTATTTCGCCTATGAAATAACGCGGCGCCACGAAACCGGATTCTCGTCGATCGGTCAGGGCAACTTCGGCCTGGTACCGTTTGACCCATCACCGTTCTTCGGCGCTCCAGCCGGAACCTTTAACATTCAGGTTACTCCGGCTCAGGCTTCGTTCATGGCCGCTCCGACGACGCCTCTGGCTCTTGCCCAGCAGTACGCTATTCTCGCCGGCGCCAGTTCGAGCGTTGCCCTCACCGGACAATATCCCGCATCTTTCGCAGGTCTCGTCGCGCTGGGGGTACTGCCGACGCCCGCCAGTGGCAACCCACTCGCACAGTTCATCACCACCTGTCAGAACGCTGCTCCGATCTGCGGAGGGATTCCGGCATCATTCCAAACCCTCAATTCGCAGATGGGCAACTATCCGGTTTTTGAGGGTACCAGCGTCTACTCCTTGCGCCTCGATCACAACGTCAACCTCAACAACCGTCTCATGCTGCGCGGCAACGTCAGTCCCTCCACCATCACAGGGATTGAAGTTGGAGGTCAGGACCAGCCCTTTGGGCAGAATTCGTACTCACGTACGTCACAGCAGACTTTCCGCGATGCGGCCGGAACATTGCAGGACAGCTGGACCATCGGCAATAACAGAGTGAATGAGTTCCGTTTTCAGTACGCTCGCCGCGGGCTGGCGTATTTTTACAATGCGAAGATTCCAGGCGGTGTAGATCCTGCCGTCAACATTCCCGGCTTTGCCTATTTCGGACGCGAGCCTTATTCCTACATTCAGCGCACTGAGCAGCGCTACCAATTCACCGACAACTTCTCCTGGACGATCGGCCGTCATGACACCAAGTTCGGCGTCGACGTCAACTACATTCCCATCAATGCCATCTTCACGGTGAATTACGGCGGCGTGATTGACATCAGTTCCCAGTCAGCTTTTAACCTGGGACTTCCAGCTGGTCCCGGCTTGTCTCCGGTTCAGGCGTACGGGGCAGGCATTCCCTCCGATGTGATCCAAGGCCTGGGTAGCCCCAGCGATTCCTTCCACAACACTCCGATCGGCGCTTTCTGGCAGGATTCCTGGCGGGTCAGCCAAAAGGTAACCCTCAACTATGGCCTGCGTTACGACATCGAACTGCCGCCTGCACTGAAGCCGATCACCTCGCCTTTGGCGCGGGCCGCCTATAAGACCCTGGGGCTGCAAAAAGGCATTCAGACCGCCACTCACAACTTCCAGCCGCGCATCGGCGTCGCTTTCGACCCCCGCGGCGACGGCAAGACCGTACTCCGGGCTTCTTATGGCATCTTCTACGACCACCCGCTCCTCGGCCTCTATTTTCTGGGCGATGCTTCGGACGGGTCCTCGAGCGGACAACTGGCCTTTGGTCCGGGATCTCCCTGCCAGGGAGCAGGGAACCCCGGCAACCTGAACGCGGTAGAAATCTTCCAGGGTCTGGTTCCGTCCCCCTCTGGCTCCGCCTCCTCCCCGTGCTCGCCGACCGCGGGTCCGACCGGTCCTGCCGTGCTTGGCCTGTTGAACTACTCGCCCAATACGCAAATGTTCTCGTGTGGTACAGCTGGGACGAACTGCGGCGTCGCGTCGACTGCGCAGTCCATTTTCTTGAATCAGAACTATCTGAACCCGTCCAATTTTCTGCCTTTAGGCTTTCAGCCCTTCGGTTATCCGCAGTCGAAAAACTTTGTCTATGCCTATGCGCAGCAGGCGAATGTCACGCTGGAGCGAGACCTTGGCCGAGGCTTCGCTCTCAGCCTCGCTTACAACTTCAACGGAGGCCGTCATCTCAATCGTCCCATCAACGCCAACACCATTCGTGGCGACTTGATGGTTGCCAACTTCAACGCGGCTCTTGCCGCGGGAGCGACCCCGACCAGCCCTTTCACGGTGAGCGGTTGCGGCGTGACCGCGACCGGCACGCCCTATGTGGACGCTTCGTTGATGAATTTCTTCCGGCCTGGCGGTTTGAATCCTTCGATTGCAGGTTTCTATCAGAATGTGGTTCCTGGCGGAGCAGCTTGCGTGGGGCTCGCCCAGCAGATTCTCGAAGGCTTGTCGAGGCAGGGATTCAACGCGAACTGTAATCCGGCTACCTTGGCCAGCTGCGTCCCCTTCGGCGACATGGACGCCAACTACTCAAACGGCAGTTCGATCTATCACGGCTTTACTGCCAATTTGCGCAAGCGTTTTACTAGCCACTACGAATTTCTCGCTTCGTATACGTGGTCGCACGCCATCGACGATTCGACCGACCTGCAATCCACGCTTACACCCCAAGACAGCTACTTCCCCGCTTTGGATCGTTCCACTTCTCTTTTTGACCAGCGCCATCGCCTGGTCTTTAGCGGGGTTTACCAGACCGGCAAGATCGGCGGCTCCGGATTCGGTACTGCGTTCCTTAGCGATTGGACGTTCGCCCCGCTGCTTGAAGTAGCCTCCGGCCGGCCCTTCAACATCATCACCGGCAACGACGACAACTTCCAGTTGTCGTCCCTTACCGGGCGCCCGAATACCGTGGTCAATCCCATCTGTACTGCAGCCGGCTTCACGCCCGCGGCGTCGAAGTTTTCTCCCAGCGGCCAGTTCCAGGAGCCTTGCATCCAGCAATATGTGCCCGGAGTAGTCAGTCCGACCGGAATTACTCCCACGCTGCTACAACTCGACGGCAACCTCGGCCGCAACGCAGGCACCTCACCATGGACCGTCTTCAACGACCTGCGCGTGTCAAAACGGATCTACTTCGGCGAGCGATTCAGTATGGATTTGATCGTGGACATGTTCAACCTTGCCAACAAAGTGAACGTGGCCGCAGTTAGCCCACTGTTTACCAACGCGGGCCAGTCGACCTCGGCCTACGACATGCGACAATTCCAGTTCGCGATGAAGTTGAACTGGTAAGAACGATTTCGGCAGCTGGGGTTCGGGCTCCGATTCCATATTCTGGGCCACAATCGTCCGAGCCCCTGCTTCGTGTATCCTGCAAGCTGCTTTCAATCGTGTAAACTTCCTGCAACCTGATCCTGGCTCAGCGAGTCTGAATACCATGGAGGTTCCTATGGACCGCAGGCGCTTCCTCCACACCGTCGGCGCAACCACACTGGTCGCTTCCCTCGACAAGAAGTTCGCATACGCTGCCGAGACCGTCCCTATGCGCGAACTGGGCCGCACGGGCGCGAAGGTCTCGATCGTTGGTCTCGGTGGCTACCACCTCGGCAATCAGGCCGAAGAGCAGGAAAGCATCCGCATCATTCGTACCGGTCTCGACGGCGGCATCAACTTCCTCGACAACTGCTGGGATTACAACGGTGGCCAGAGCGAGATCCGCATGGGCAAGGCGCTGCGCGACGGCTATCGTCAAAAGGCGTTCCTCATGACCAAGATCGACGGGCGCACAAAGAAAGCTGCGACCGAGCAACTGGATGAATCGCTGCGCCGCCTGCAGACCGATCACATTGATCTGCTGCAGTTTCATGAGGTAATTCGGGATACCGATCCGGACCGGATCTTCGCCAGCGGCGGAGGCATGGAAGCGGTTCTCGAAGCCAAGAAGCAGGGCAAGGTACAGTACATCGGTTTTACCGGCCACAAGAGCCCCGCCATTCATCTCAAAATGCTCGAGACCGCGTTCGCGCACCAGTTCACCATCGACGCCGTGCAAATGCCCCTGAACGTCATGGATGCGCACTTCGACAGCTTTGAGAAAAAGGTTCTCCCGGTTCTGGTCGAACACGGAATTGGGGTCCTCGGCATGAAACCGATGGGCGACAAACTGATCCTCAACAGCAAGACGGCCACGCCGATCGAGTGCCTGCATTACGCCATGAACTTGCCCACCAGCGTGGTCATCACCGGTTGCGACTCTCTCAAGACTCTGCAGCAGGCGCTGGAAGCAGCCCGCAGCTTCAAACCCATGAGTTCTGGCGAAGTGGCTACGCTGCTGGCAAAGACCGCTCCCGCCGCGGGCCAAGGAGAGTTCGAGCGCTACAAAACCAGCCACGACTTCGATGGTACGTACAAGAATCCGCAGTGGCTGGGCTAAACTCGTGCACTCCATCCAAGTCTGATGGGTGTTACACTTTTTCCTTCATCCATCCTTGGCGCTTGCCCGGAGCTTTTTCCCCATGGCTGAAACTCAGATGCCCACTGCGCGCACCCGTGTGGTCCGCGAGGCCGATCGCGCTGTCTATGACCGCGAGGCTACGTATCGCATTCTCGACGAAGGTTTCGTGTGCCATGTCGGCTTCGTCGCGGGTGGACAGCCGTTTGTTATACCCACCTCCTACGGGCGAGAAGGCGACAGTCTCTACATTCACGGCTCGGCGGCCAGCCGCATGCTGCGGCAGATGAACGACGGCGTGGTGGTGTGCGTCACCGTCACGCTACTTGACGGGTTGGTGCTCGCGCGCTCGGTTTTCAATCACTCGATGAACTACCGCTCGGTGGTCGTCCTGGGGAAGGGAATTCTGGTGGAAGACGCGGCAGAAAAACTCGCGGCATTGCGGGCTTTGTCCGAACACATTTTGCCCGGACGCTGGGATGACTCCCGCCAACCGAACGAGCGCGAGCTGAAAGCGACGTCGGTGCTGCGCGTGCCGATTGAGGAATTCTCAGCGAAAGTGCGGACCGGACCGCCCGTCGATGACGCGGAGGACTATTCGTTTCCGACGTGGGCGGGCGTTGTGCCGCTGGAGATGAAGGCGGGCGCGCCGATCAGTGATCGGAGACTGCTGCCGGGAATAAGCGCGCCGGAATACATACAAAACTACTCTCGCAATCGCTGAGCCGATAGAAGGTCGAGCTTCGCTTGGCAGGACAGCCGGGGGCGGCTGTCCCACATGGCCTGCACTCCTCGCCATGGACTGCAACCTTTACGGGATCAGAAGCAGCTTTCCTACCAGCTTGCGTGCTTCCATGTCGCGGTGCGCGGCGGGGGCATTTGCCAGTGGATACTTCTTCGCGATGCGGACGTGGAAGCGCCCTTCGGCGATGAGTCCGAACAGCGCGCTGGTGCGAGCAATCAACTCCTCGCGGGTGGCGGTGAAGTGGGCCAGCGTGGTGCGCGCCATGTAGAGCGAGCCTTTTTCTGACAGTCTTGCCGGGTCCACGGGCGGCACGGGTCCGCTCGACATGCCGTAGAGCACGAGCATCCCGCGCCGACGCATGACGTTCAAATTTTTCTCGAATGTCGCCTTACCCACGCCGTCGTAGACCACTTCTACGCCTTTGCCGCCGGTCAGGCGCTTGACCTCGGCTTCAAAATCCTGGCTAGTGAAGACGATTACTTCGTCGGCCCCGGCCTCGCGCGCCACTACGCTCTTCTCTTCGCTCGAAACCGTGCCAATCACCCTCGCGCCGATGGCGTGAGCCAGTTGAACGACCAGCAAGCCGACTCCGCCCGCCGCCGCGTGCACCAGCGCGGTTTCGCCGGCCTTCAACTTGTGCGCGTCGTTCACCAGGTAGTGCGCGGTCAAGCCCTGCATCATGGCGGCTGCGGCCTGCTCGTCTGTGATCGGCGCCGGCACCGGTACCAGATGCTCCTCGACCGCGGGTACATATTCGGCGTATGAACCCAACGTTCCGCTCCAGGCAACGCGGTCGCCGACTTTGACCGTTTTCGCCTGCGGTCCGACCGCGGTTACAACGCCTGCGCCTTCCTGTCCGGGGATGAAGGGCAACGGCGTCCGCAATCTTCCGTCGCGGAACTGCGCATCAATCGAGTTCACGCCCGCTAGCGAGACTTTCACCAGCGCTTCGGTCGCCTTGGGCTGCGGGAGGGGAACGTCGACCAGTTCCATGACCTCGGGACCGCCCGTGTGCTGCACGCGAATTGCTTTCATGTCGTTCCTTGAGTTTCGCTTGCTCGGTTTCCCTCAGCGGCAAGACAGTTTGCTGAAGAACTCCTTCTAGGTAGAATCCGCGCTCGGCAGCGGCCAAAGCCGGTCTCGATCCTGCAGCTCGTACGGCATCGCGAATGCGATGCCCTGATATGAATCGCGAGTTTCACAGCAAACTGTGAACTGCTGGTCCAACTGCGCTAACGGCGCCGCTAAAGCCGCGCCCTTTCAAAACCCGAATGCTATCGGACCGGCCTACGGTATCAACAACAGCTTTCCTGTGGTCTTTCTTCCTTCTAGGTCACGATGTGCCCGCTGCACGTCGGCCAGGGGATAGGTGTGCTCAATGCGTAGTTTGAGATCACCTGCAGCCACCATGGCGAAAACGGCGGCCGAGCGGGCCGTCAACTCCTCGCGCGTGGCGATGTAGTGGCCCAACGAGGGACGCGTCAGGAATAGCGAGCCTTTCTGGGTAAGCATGATCGGATCAAACGGTGGCACCGCGCCACTTGATCCTCCGAACAGCACCATCATTCCGCGCGGCCGCAAAATATTCAGCCCTTTCTCAAACGTCGTTTTCCCCACCGAGTCATACACAACATCGACTCCCTTGCCGCCCCTCAACCGTTTCGTCTCCGCCTCAAAATCGGAATGAGTGTAGAGAATGATTTCATCCGCCCCGGCTTCTCGCGCCAGCTTCGCCTTCTCGTCGGTGGAAACGGTGGCGATCGCGCGTGCTCCGATGTTATGCGCCATCTGGGTGAGCAGCAGACCCACGCCGCCCGCAGCGGCATGCACCAGCGCGGTTTCGGCACGTTTCAGCGGATAGGTGTCATGGGTCAGATACTGCGCCGTCAGTCCTTGGAGCATGGCCGCAGCGGCCTGCTGATCGCTGATCCCCGCCGGAATCGGCACGAGGCGGTCGGCAGGGATGGCGGCATATTCGCCATAGGAGCCGAGCACGCTCGTCCACGCCACACGATCGCCCGGTTTCACCGACTTTACGTCGGCACCCACGGCCGTGACCGTGCCCGCGCCCTCTTGCCCCAGTACGAAGGGCAGCGGAACCTTGTAGCGGCCCTCGCGATTGTAAACATCAATAAAATTCACGCCCGAAGCGGCCAACTTCACCACCGCCTCGCTTGCCTTCGGTTCGGGAACTGGCAACTCCACCAGTTCCATCGCCTCGGGCCCACCGGGATGCTTAACTTGAATGGCTTTCATAGGGGGTTGGACTCAACCAAGCGCCGGCTCGATTCCGCCAACGAAGTCATTCGCCGTCTCGGAACTTCGCGACAATCAGCGTGACATCATCACGCTGTTCGTCGGAGCCGAATTGCCGAACCTCATCCAGTATTGTTGTCAGCAAAGTCTGGCACGGCTGTTCGCGATGTCGCCGTAGTCCTTCGACCAGGCGACGCTCGCCGAATTCTTCTCCGGTTACGTTCGCGGCTTCAGACACTCCGTCGGTGTAGAGCGCAAGCACGTCGCCGGGGAAGACCCCACATTCTCGCACGGAGCAATCCCAGTCCGGAAAGAGCCCCAGGGGCGTGCCGGTGGAGTCAAGTTGCTCCAGGCGGTTATCCCTGCGCAAGAGCAGGCCCGACAAATGTCCGCAATTGGCGTAGCGCAGGCGCACGGCTTCCTCGTCGTACTCCGCAAAGAAGAGCGAGGAGTAAGCACCGTCGCCGGTGTTCTCGTAGAACAGGCGGTTCACCGATCGCAGCAAGAGCTCGGGATGATCCACCGCGGTTGCGCATTGGCTGCGCAGGTTGGCCTGCAGATTCGCCATCAGGAGAGCGGCCGCGATGCCCTTGCCGGAAACATCGCCGATCACGAAGCCCAGCCGATTCTGTCCCAGATTCAGAAAATCGAAGTAGTCGCCTCCGACTTGCCGCGCGGGCAGGCAGATCCCGGCATATTCCACGGTCTTGAGATGAGGGTGACTCTGCGGAAACAGGCGGGACTGCACCTGCTTGGCAATTTCCAATTCCTGGGCAGCACGGCGTTCGGATTCGAGCTTCTCCTCATGGGCGCGGCGCCGCGCTTCCAGACTTTGCCGCACCTCATCGAATCCTGTAAGGCCGAACGAATTTCCGTCGGGGTCTTCGAAGCGGGCAAAGGTTCCTCCCCACGCCGGTTGCTCGGGCGGAGACAGAAAATGAACGCCGCGGCGGCTCCATTCCTGGTACTTGGCGTGGACGTCTTCGGTCATGAAGAAAATCCAGCGGTCTCCGCCAATCAGCTTGTGTGCCTCCGTGTCGGGCCTGGGAACACAGAGCGCGAGGTTGGCGCTGCCATCGGGAGGGGCCACTTCGATCCAGCGCTCGCCAGATTCAAAGCGGTGATCCACGATTAACTTGAAACCCAGCTGGTCGACATAGAAGCGCAGGCTCCGCTCCTGATCGCGAACGAAGATGACGACGTCATGGATACACAGGTAGGGATCCTCGCGGTCGGGGCGGAGAACGGTCCGGTTCGTCCAGGACAGGGAAGGATCGCCAGCCATCGGCGTGATTATAAAGGGGCAGGCGCAGAACGATGCCCAGATTTCAGTCGCGGGTTCTTGTTGTGGTGAGGCTCAGCTGAGATTCACGCTCGGTTTTCCGGATCATTGGGGTCCAATCCGGCAGCTGCCATGACCGCCTGCCCGAGTTCTTCGGCGGTAAACATGACCTCACCGTTGTTTTCCTCTCCATCCAGGCCCGTCTCGGCTACGAAGCGGTATCCTCTTCCTACGACGGTTTGCAAGTACCGCGGCTTGACATAGTCGTCGCGCAGCGCCAGGCGTATCTTGCGGATCGCGGTATTGATTCCTTGCTCGGCGTCGACGAAGACATCTTTTCCCCAGAGCTCCTCGGCGATGCGTTCCCGGGTCACCAGTTGGCTGCGGTTCTCAATCAGGAGCATGAGTAACTGCAGTGGGAGACCTTCCAGTCGCACAGGGCGTCCGCTACGGTACAGCTGATAGCGGCCGAAATCCAGCACAAATCTGCCGAAGAGGACCTTCTTTTCGGGCATGGCTCCCCAGACCCCTCGATGCCGTAATTCTTCTCTGCCGCTGCTGCCGTGTCAAGCACGGACCGCATTCTTCATATCAATTGATTTAGCTTCAGACTGACTCCATGGACGGTTTCTCGAGTCGGATGCAACACTTCACTTGCCCCTGAAAATCCAGTCCTTGGAGGCGAATTATGAAACATCTAAGACCCATGCTGCTGATGATGCTGATGACGATGCCGCTGTGGGCGGCTAGCCGGTTAGGGACCTACACCGGCGTAGTGGCGCAGGTGCCATTCGAGTTCGTAGTCGGCGGCAAGATTATGCCGGCGGGCCAGTGCATCGTGCAACCGGCCACTTTGGCGGAGGAGACCATGCTGATCCGCAATCCAGACGCGAAAGTGGACGCGTTTACCCGTGCTTCTGCCGTCGAAACTCGCAAGGTGGCCGGCGCCAATGCGCTCGTCTTTCACAAATACGGCGAACGCTACTTCCTGTCGGCCATCCAGCTTGAAGGTACCCGAACGATCTACGAGATGCCCGAGAGCCGGGCAGAAGCAGAGATGAAGGCTCAAAAAGTGCCTGCCGTGGAAAAGACCGTTTTCACGAACCTGCGGTAGTCAGCGCCTAATGGCGCAAGGGCACGGGATGCGGGTTCCCGTGCTCTTTTTATGTGAATGCGTGGGTGGTTCTCAACAATCTGTGGTTCTCAACAATCTATGGAATCGTGATGCTGCGGCTCCCAATTGCCGCAGTTCGGCCGCGCCGTTTTGGCATTATTGGACTTCACATTGATCCGGTAAGAGCGCCCATCTCAGCGGTTTCCTTCCTATCGGCTGGGCTGCTCCTGCTGCGGCTGAGGTCGAAACCACCAGCGAGGATTTCCCCGCCGTAACCGGGATAAGCGCCGCTTGCAGCCTCCATCGGCTTGCTCTCGCCGTTCTGCTACACTGTCACTTTTCTCGCAGGCGAGGAGTCCCCCCATGGCCGAAAATGCGCCCCAGTCTTACCTTGACCACACCCGATGGGATCCGTTATTTCACTTCTTTCTGCTTCCCGTGTTCGGGCTGGGGCTGCTCATGTCTCTGGTCCATTTCTTTGCGCATCTTGGTGAGAGCGACTTCCGCGACAACTTCCACGCCGCAATGCTGATTCTGCTGGCTACCGCGTTGCTGGTTGCCGTTTTCAAGATTCGCCTCTACGCCCTGAAGGTGCAGAATCGCATTATTCGGCTTGAGGAGCGGCTGCGCTTGACCGAGCTTCTGTCTGAGCCTTTGCGTTCTCGCATTCCCGAACTCACCGAAGGCCAACTCTGCGGACTGCGTTTTGCGTCGGACGCCGAGGTGCCACAGTTGGTCGAGCGTGCGCTGAGAGAGAAGCTTTCGCGAAAACAGATCAAGCAGGCGATCAATACGTGGAGACCGGATTACTGGCGGGTTTGAGGCCACCCTCGGACCCTTCGCAGACGGGATGCGCATACAAAGCGCCTGAAGACGATCCGATAAAGCGGGCACTTAAGGCATGCCTGAAGGCATGCCCTGATACGAACCTTCGTACGCCACGGAGTCAGACCCTCCATCCCAGGCGTCAGGCACTCTGAGTGCGGATGACCCGAATCGCCCGACAACTTCTGACGCAGGGAAGGGCATCCAAACTCTGAGGTTAACGCCAGGTAACCGTAGGAAGCAAAGCCTAAAGTAACCGTTCCGGTGCCTTTTCGGCGATTGACCTGGGCGCGACCACCGAGTACGATTTTTGCTAGAATTCACCGGACGTTAACCGAGGGAGAAGCGGCATCTCTTAGAGAATCATGCGATTAGCCAAGCTCTATGTCCGGACGGCGGCGCTAGTCTCCCTGATCGCGATGGCCTGTGCCTGCCAGAGCGCGCAGAAACCGGTATCGCTGCTGCCCCCGGCCTCGGCGCCTGCGCTGAAGCCGTCCGCGCCTCCAGCGCAAGCGGCAAGTTCGGTCCCGCCTGCGGTTCCGCAGGAAGAACCAGCGCAGAAAGCGGCTCCGGCTGAAGAGGCGGCGACGCCACCACCTGCTCCGGCTCCCGATGCAATCGCCGACCTGATCGCGCGCGTTGAAAAGGAATACCAGGCCGGCCTCGCTAACTATCACGCGGGCAAAACCGAAGAGGCCAAACAGAATTTCGACAATGCCGTCAACGCGCTGCTGGGCAGCAATTTCGACGTGCGCTCCGACGATCGCCTGCAGAAGGAATTTGACCGCGTCGTCCAGGGCGTGAACGAGCTTTACCCGGGAGGCCCCGAAGCCGCCGAGGGTTCGCAAGAGGCGCAACAAGATCAGCAACAGAAATCGGAGCCCGCGCCAATCGACGAGACCAACGGCATGACGCCTGCCGCAGACGCCGGCACCAAGGCCAAAGCCGAGGCCGAAGTCAAGAACACACGCTCCGACCTGCCCATCATGATGACCGACCAGGTCGCCGGATACATCGCATATTTCTCGGGTCGCGGACGCGGCGTGTTCGAGCGCGCCTTTGCCCGCTCCGGCCGTTACCACGACATGATTCTCTCGACGCTGAAAGAAGAAGGCGTCCCGCAGGATCTGATCTATCTGGCGCAGGCCGAGTCCGGATTCCATCCGTTAGCCGTGTCGCGGGTGGGCGCCCGAGGCATCTGGCAGTTCATGGCGAGCCGCGCCCGCGGATACGGCCTCTCCCACAACATGTGGGTCGATGACCGGCAGGATCCTGAAAAATCCACACGCGCCGCCGCCCACCATCTGAAAGATCTCTACAACCAGTTCGGTGACTGGTATCTCGCGATGGCCGCATATAACTCGGGCCCCGGCACGGTGCAGGCCGCCGTCAAGCGCACTGGTTACGCCGATTTCTGGGAACTCTATCGCCGCAATGTGCTGCCTAAAGAAACGCGCAACTACGTGCCCATTATTCTGGCCGTGACCATCATGGCCAAGAACCCGTCGCAGTATGGGTTGGACGACGTTGTGATGGAGCACCCCCCAGACTTCGACACGGTCACCATCAACTATCCAGTCGACCTGCGGCTGGTGGCCGAGTGCGTCAATTCCACGCCTGAGGAACTGCAGGACCTGAATCCGAGCCTGCTGCGCCTGACCACTCCGCGCCCGGGAGAGTTCCAGCTGCGCCTGCCTGCGGGAACAAAAGACCAGTACGAAACTGCAATCGCGGCGATTCCGAGCGACATGCGCCTGTGGTGGCGTTATCACACGGTTCACTCCGGCGATACACTCGCGATCCTGGCCCGGACCTATCACACGACAGCAAAATCAATCAGCTCCGTCAACCATCTTGAAGGTCCCGAGCTCGAAGCCGAAGCGAGGCTGATCATTCCGGTCGCTCCGGGCAAGCATCCGCAGAGCGACACCGGGACCTACGCCCGCCGCATCACGCGCTACAAAGTTCGCAAGGGAGACACCGTCGAAACGGTCGCCGAGAACTTCGGGGTTTCGCCGCAGATGTTGCGCCGCTGGAACGGAATCCATGGCGACAGCCTTCGCGGGCGCAAGATTCTGGCTTTGCACCTGCCGATCACGCCCACTACGCACGACTCCGAGGCGACCTCGCAATCGGGCAGGACCAAGCACCCGAAGACCGAAACAGCCAGCACCAAGCCTCCGGCCACAAAGTCGTCGCAGATTGAGCGTGTCAAGACGGGAGAAGAAGAGGTGGCGATCGTGCACCACAAGGTCAAGCACGGCGAGACTCTGTACTCAATCGCCAATCTTTACAACACCACAGTTGCTGCCCTCAGGCGCGACAACCGAAACATCTCCGTTCTGCGTCCCGGCATGATCTTAACGGTCGAGTTAGCCCGGTAGCCCAAAGCTCACTCAAGCCAGAAGTTCGCACTTTGTTCCTTCGCATCCTCCTTTCTTGGTCAGGCTTGATTGACATAGGCCGAGACGCACCAAGAATTTCACGCAAGAAGACTGATTCCTGACATTCTGTATCCAGCCGTATCCAGTGCGAACCTCAGGAGGTCTCCGATGCGACACATCCTGTCTTGCCTGATCGTGCTGTGCTGGTGGGCAGCGCCTACCTTTACCCAAAACCCATCCCACTCGACTCCAAAAGCCGCGACGATCCAGAACGACTCCGAGGTTATCCAGCAGATCGAAGATGATTGGCTAAAGGGGGAGAACACCACGGACATTGGGGTACTGGAGCGGGTTCTGGCGGACGACTACGTGAACCTAACCCCGCGCGGCCTTGGGCCAACCAAGCAAGAGCTCATAAGGCACCTTCAGCCCAGTGCAGGCCATTCGCCTCCCTACTCGCTGGCGACGAGCGATATGCACATTTACATCCTCGGCGACACGGCCGTCGCGGCCTACACCAAGGCCTACACGGCCAAAGAGAGTGGCAACCTCGCCCACGAAGACACTACCCACATCTTCACCAAAGACCGTGGAACCTGGAAGTTGAGAATCTCGAGGGCCAGCATTCGCGAGGCTGGGCCGGACTGAACGGGATGCCCCACCCCTGTCGCGTTCTTTGCGACAGGGCGGGGCTTTTGACTTCCTCGTTCCCAGTGGAAGAAGAGCATCAAGTTGGAGGTTTACCGATCAGAGAGTGTCAGGGGGAGGCGCGAGCAGATGGGAGGGACTTCTGGATTGTTCGCCAAGAGTCAGGATCCCCACCCTCTCGCAAAGAATGCGAGAAGGGTGGGGCACCCTGGTGAGCTGGACCACTGGAATCAGAATGACGCGTCCTGATGCATCGACTCCTCTCGGCTCGGGGCTTACAATTCTCTCCTTTCACGCCCATCTATCAAGTCACCCCAAGGAGATCTCATGCGAATCACCCATCTTCTTATTCTGATCCTCGTTGCCGCGATGTGTGTATCTCTCGCTCTGCCCGCGTTCGCGGATGGAGCCGCCACCTTTAAAGCGAAGTGCGCCAACTGCCACGGTCCCGAAGGTCAGGGGAAGGTCGGTCCTGCCGTGAAGGGCACCAGCCTTACCGCGGACCAAGTTGCCGATCTGCTGACCCAGGGCAACGGTGGCAAAAAGCCACCGCACAAGAAAGCCATGGCCAGCATCTCCGCCGCCGACGCCAAGGCTGTTGCTGAATTCGTGAAAACGTTGAAGTAACGGCGGCACCTCGTCGCCTCCTCGGTATCCAGGCTCTCCTCGGAAGTAATCAGCTACAATATGCCCCACCCGTTTCGCATTTTTGCGACCAAGGTTGGGGCATTGACTTTGCAGGGCAAGTACATCCAACTCGAGCCCCTAGAGCACCGACACATCGACGGATTGCTCGCGGCGGCTGCGGGCGATCCCTCTCTCTATCAATGGAGCCCAGTCCCGAGGGGACGGGCGGATGCAAACGAATACGTAGAGACCGCTCTGACTTGGAGAGATGCTGGCAGCGCAGTGCCTTTCGCGATTGTCCGCTCTGATGACGGCATCGTCATCGGCTCCACCCGCTTCTTCAATCTGGAGCGATGGGCGTGGCCTGCGGGGCATCCGTTGCATGGGCGCGGTGTTCCGGACGCGTGCGAGATCGGATACACGTGGCTGGCGCACTCGGCCATCCGGACTGCCGCCAACACTGAGGCCAAACTGCTCATGCTGACCCATGCCTTCGAAACCTGGGAGGTGCTGCGGGTCTGCCTGCACACCGATGTACGCAACCTACGCTCACGCGCTGCAATCGAGCGCATTGGAGGCCGGTTCGAGGGGACTCTCCGCGCGCACCGGATGGCCGCGGACTTCATCCCACGCGACTCGGCGCGTTATTCGATCCTGGCGGCGGAGTGGCCCGGGGTGAAGCAAAGCCTGCTTCAGCGCATGGAACGGGCGTAGCTCAGTCTCTGCCTAGGCAAAGATCTTGGGCTCAATCCCGTAGTCGGCTGCCCCCCGGTCGTGGGTCTGCTCGGTGGTGGGCCACTGAAAGCAGAGACCGTAACCATCGGGATCGGTGAACCACAAGTGCTTCATGCCGTAAGGCGCGACGGTCGGTTCTTTCAAATTGAGGCCATGGGCGCGCAGGTGCTGGTATGCCGCGTCGAGATCCTTGCAACCGAAAAATAGGCAGGTGTCCTTGTGACTGGCGACGCGGGCAGGATCTGGAGCGGGCGGGCGCAGGTCGGCTTCGTAGGCAGTATTGAGCATCAGTTCCGCGCCATTCAACTTAAGCCAGGCCC
The DNA here is from genome assembly GCA_035511455.1 of Candidatus Sulfotelmatobacter sp. Taxonomy (GTDB): domain Bacteria; phylum Acidobacteriota; class Terriglobia; order Terriglobales; family Acidobacteriaceae; genus Sulfotelmatobacter. Next base: position 37,292 of record DATKFH010000038.1, read on the forward strand.
AATTGCAGTCGTCCCTGGCTCAGACGTAGAGTGAACTTTGAACCCCAGCACGTCGCGGTAGAAACGGATCGCGGTCGGCATGTCGAAGACCTGAAGCAACGGAGCAATGCCGTGAATGTCCATGGGTGCGCTGGCCTCCTTGTTTAGCGGGAAAATATATCAAATTTTCGAGTTTAGGGGCTCCGATGAATGTGGAAGAGATTCGCGAGTACTGCATCGCTTTTTCCGACGCGACTGAAAATCTGCAATGGGGCGATGACCTGTGCTTCAAGGTCCGCGGGAAACTATTTGTCACCGTCGCCCTGACCGCGGTTCCCCAGAAGGTGTGTTTCAAATGCAGGCCCGAGACCTTCGCCGGGTTGATGGAGCGGGAGGATATTCGTCCCGCGCCCTATGTGGGGCGCTACAAGTGGGTGATCCTCGACCGGCTGGATGCGCTAGGAAACACTGAGCTGAAGGAGTTGATCCGGCACTCGTACGAGATGGTGGCGGCGAAGGCTGGGAAAGCCCCACTTCTCGCCAAGAACGCGAGAAATGGGGCACCCGCCGCAAAGCCGAGTGCGGGAAAGTTGAGCCGGAAAAAGAAAAGCAAGAAAAAGGGGGAGCATCGCAGGCCTTGAGGCCTGCCTCACGATGCGTGGCCGCGTGCTTGGGAGGGGCCATTCGTCGCAGCTAGTCGTAGCTCCGGCATTTGACTCTACCCGCTCCCTCGGCTAGCCTCAGAAGTTCGCCGTTTCGCCGACAGCTTCCAAACGCATGCGATCTCTCGAGAAATCGCTAGGGGTACTGTTGCTGGTCGTGCTCGCGCTGCACTACGGGCAGATCGCGGCGGCCGCTACGCAGCCAGTGCACGCCCAGCACGCCATCGTGGTCAGCGTGCATGAACTGGCCTCCCGAGTGGGCGCCGAGATCATGCAAGCCGGCGGCAACGCCGTCGACGCCGCGGTGGCCACCGGATTCGCCTTAGCGGTGGTCTATTCCCCGGCGGGGAACATTGGCGGCGGTGGATTCATGTTGATTCGCATGGCCGATGGCAAGACGCACTTCCTTGACTACCGCGAGAAGGCGCCGGCGGCGGCAACGCGCGACATGTATCTGGACCCGCAAGGTAACGTGGTCGCGGGCGCCAGCGTCATCGGATATAAATCGATCGGCGTTCCCGGTTCCGTTGCAGGCCTAGCTTATGCGGCGGCAAAGTGGGGCAAGCTTCCGCTAAAGCAGGTGATCGCCCCGGCCATCAAGCTGGCGCGCGAGGGGTACTCCCTGACGTGGGAACAGGCGCGGGATCTGCACGACAAGAATCTGGCCAAGTTTCCGGAATCGCGGCGCGTTTTTCAGCGCGATGGCGACTACTATCACACCGGGGAAATCTTTCGTCAGCCGGATTTGGCCCGGACTCTGGAACGGATCGCCGCGAACCCGGACGACTTCTATCACGGCGCGCTGGCGAAAGAACTGGCCGCGGCAGTGCAGAAGGGCGGCGGCCTGATCACGGCCGACGATCTGGCGCACTACGAAGTGAAAGAACGCGAACCGGTGCGCGGGACGTATCGCGGATATGAGGTCATCAGTGCGCCGCCACCGTCGTCGGGCGGAACCGTGCTGATCGAGTCGCTGAACATTCTGGAAGGCTACGATCTCGCTAAGCTGGGGAATCGATCGGCGCAGTCCATTCATTTCGAGGTCGAGGCCTTCCGCCGGGGATTCTTTGATCGCGCCGAGTTCATGGGCGATCCCGACTTTTCGAAGATTCCGGTGGCGCAGCTCATTGACAAGAAATATGCTGCGGCCTGGCGGGATTCCATTGACCCCGTGCGCGCCAGCCCCAGCAAAGAGTTGAAGCGTCCAGCGGTGTTCAGCGAACTCGAGCAGTATGCGGCGGAGCATTCGCCGTCGATGCGGCACGAATCGGATCAAACCACGCATTATTCGGTTGTGGATGCGGAGGGGAACGCCGTCGCGGTAACCACCACCCTGAACGGCTGGTTTGGATCGCGGGTCACGGCGGACGGCCTGGGCCTTTTGCTGAACGACGAAATGGATGATTTCTCGTCGAAGCCGGGTGTACCCAACGGCGACGGGCTGATCCAGGGCGAGGCCAACGCGATTGGCCCGGGGAAGCGTCCGCTGTCGTCGATGACGCCGACAATTGTGGCGCACGACGGCAGGGCGGTGATGGTGCTGGGGTCACCCGGAAGTTCGAAGATCATCACAACGTTGGCCAACGTGCTGATCGGCGTGATCGATTATGGAATGAACATTCAGGAGGCGGCGAACGCTCCCCGCTTCCATAACCAGTGGTTGCCCGATGTCGTGAACGTGGAGAAATGGTTTTCGCCCGATACCCTGAGCGCGCTGCGCCAGATGGGATACACCATTCAGACGGGCATATCCGACGGGGATACGGTGCGCGGATATTGGAGTGACGCCGAATGCATTGCCATCGACGAAAAGACCGGCGAACGGCTGGGGGCGAGCGACGACAGGAATAGTAGCGGCAAGGCAGTGGGATACTGAAAGCCAATTGTCGATGGCTGATCTTTGAGTATTGAATGAAAAGCGGGGCGTTTGGTTTCAATCAGCAAACGTCAGTCATCAATTCCATGGGGCGCGCATGCTGAAAGCAGTTTCAACGTATCTGTTCGTGAAAGAGCGGCTGCATCCCGGCATTCTCGACGGGCTGGTGCGCAGTGGCGTCCAGGCCATCGAGATTTTTGCGGCGCGGCAGCATGTGGATTATGCCAACCGCAAGCAGCATGTCAAGGAGATCGCTGACTGGTTCCGGGGCAGCGGCATTCCGCTGAACTCCGTCCATTCACCGCTGTACGCCGACTATGAGTGGGGGCGTGCCGGAGCTCCGCCGGTCAACGTGACGTCGACCGATCGCGCGACTCGGGTGGAGGCCATGGACGAGATCAAACGTGCGCTCGAAATCGCGGAGCAGATCCCGTTCCGTTTTCTGGTGCAACACCTGGGAACGCCCAACGAGAGTTTCAGCGAGAAAAAGTTCGAATCGGCCATGACGTCGATCGAGCATTTGCGCGCCTTTGCCAAGCCGCTCGGGGTGCGCATTCTGCTGGAAAACATACCCAATGAACTATCCACTCCCGACCGGTTGGTGGAGTTGATCCGCGGCGCGCATTTTGACGACGTAGGGGTGTGCTTCGACTTCGGTCACGCCCACATGACAGGTTCGGTGCGTGAAGGATTCGAGATTTTGCGCAACCATATCAACTCGACCCACGTCCACGACAATGCCAAGGACAAGGATTCCCATTTGTGGCCGGGGCAGGGGACCATCGACTGGAAAGAAGCGATGGGATTGTTCCGCTCCGCGCCCCAAACCCCGCCTCTGCTGCTGGAACTGAACGAAGACGAAAAGGTGAATGCGCTGGAGAAACTGCCAGAGACTTTCGAGAAACTGGAAGGGGCTTGAAAGACCTTGCTCCGCCGAGATCGCCGAGAGCGCAGAGGAAGAAGAAAATAGATTGAGCTTGACCTTGAGCACGCCCATGGATTACGGAAAAATTTGTTTCTCTCGGCGCAGTCTGCGTGCGCGGCGGTAAATGAATTTTTGACTTATGTCCCCTGTAACGACCATCGCAGAAATCGGCAAGCACGAAGGCCAGACGGTCACCATTCGCGGCTGGCTCTACAACCTGCGCGAGAGCGGAAAGCTGCTTTTCCCGCAGTTCCGCGACGGCTCCGGTGTCATTCAGGGCGTGGTGCCGAAGAACGCGGTCACGCCGGAAGTCTTTGACGCGGTCAAGACCCTGACGCAGGAATCGAGCGTGATCGTCGAAGGCAAAGTCCGCGCGGACAAGCGTGCGCCGGGCGGCTACGAGCTTGATGTCGCGAATGTGCACGTCGTGCAGCGCGTGCCGGAGAATTCGCCTTACCCGATTACTCCCAAAGAGCACGGCACGGATTTTTTGATGGAGCACCGGCACCTTTGGGTGCGGTCGCAGCGTCAGGCGGCCATTCTGCGCGTGCGGGCGGAGATCATCAAGGCCGCGAGAGATTTCTTCGACGAACGCGGTTTCACTCTGACCGATCCGCCGATCATCACCCCCGCAGCATGCGAAGGTACGACGACGCTTTTCCCGGTTGACTATTTCGACGAGCAGGCGTTCCTCACGCAGTCAGGGCAGCTATACGTGGAAGCTACGGCCATGGCACTGGGCAAGGTGTATTCCTTCGGCCCGACGTTTCGCGCCGAGAAGTCAAAGACACGGCGGCATCTCACCGAGTTCTGGATGATCGAACCGGAGGTGGCCTACGCGCAACTGGACGACGTCATGGATCTGGCCGAAGGACTCATCAGCTTCATCGTGAAGCGCTGCCTGGAGAAGCGGCTCGTAGACCTCCAGACCATCGGCCGTGATCTCTCCAAGCTGGAAAAAATCGAGCCACCATTTCCGCGAATCAGTTACGACGACGCGGTGAAGAACCTGCAGGAAGGCCACGCCAAAGGCGCATTGGAGTCGAAGTTCGAGTGGGGCGGCGACCTGGGTTCGCCCGATGAAACCTATCTGTCGGCGCAGTTCGACAAGCCGGTGATGGTGCATCGGTATCCCGCGAAAGTGAAGGCATTTTATATGGAGCCCGATCCGCAGCGGCCCGAGCTGGCCCTGTGCGTCGACGTGCTGGCTCCCGAGGGTTACGGCGAAATCGTCGGAGGGTCGCAGCGCATCGCGTCGCACGAATTGTTGCTCCAGCGCATTCGCGAGCACGGCCTGCCGGAGGAAGCGTTCAAGTGGTATCTGGATCTGCGAAAGTTCGGCAGTGTGCCACACGGCGGTTTCGGCATGGGCATTGAGCGGGCGGTGGCTTGGATCTGCGGATTGGAGCACGTACGCGAAACGATTCCGTTCCCCAGGATGCTCTATAGACTTTATCCGTAGCTTTCAGCGCCGAGAACGCCGAGAACGCCGAGGAAGGCAAAGCAAAAACAACCTACTGCTTGGTTTTCTCGGTGCTCTCGGCGTGCTCGGCGGTGAATGAACTTATTCGCGAATCACTATGATGACTACCAACGCCGCTGCCTCTACCATTTCTCCCAGGAAAATCCGAGTCATCGGCGTTCCCCTCGATCTTGGCCAATCGCGACGCGGGGTAGACATGGGGCCGTCGGCAGTCCGTGTAGCGGGACTCGAAGCGCGGCTCGAGGCGCTGGGGCACGAAGTGGAGGACGGCGGCAACGTGGCCGTAGCCATTCCCGAGCAGAAGAAAGAAGGCGACGCGCACGCGAAGTATTTGAAAGAAATTACCGCCACTTGCACCAAGCACGCCGAACTGGTGTTGAAGACGCTCGAGGCGGGACGAGTGCCTCTGGCTCTGGGTGGAGATCATTCGATGGCGGCGGGCACGGTGTCTGGGGTCGCCGAGTTCTATCGCCGGCAGAATCAGCGCATCGGCCTGATCTGGATCGACGCGCATACCGACATCAACACGCCGGAGTCTTCGCCCAGCGGCAACGTGCACGGCATGCCACTGGCAGCGGTCATGGGCCTGTGGCCTTCAGAACTGGGCAAAATCTACGACTTTTCGCCGAAGGTCAAGCCGGAAAACTGCGTGCTGGTTGGCGTGCGTGACATCGATTCGGTGGAGAAAGAGAATGTGCGGCGCGCCGGCATCGGTGTCTTCACCATGCGCGATATTGACGAGCGCGGCATGCGCACGGTGATGGAAGAAGCCCTGCGCCTCGCCGGACGCGGCACCGCGGGCTATCACATCTCGCTCGATATGGACTGGGTTGATCCGGAAGACGCTCCTGGCGTGGGCACTCCGGTGCGCGGCGGCGCAACCTACCGCGAGGCTCACCTGGCGATGGAGATCATTGCCGACCACGGCCGCATGCTCAGTTTTGAGATTGTCGAGGTAAACCCCGTCATCGACGAACACAACAAGACAGCCGACCTGGCGGTGGAACTGGCGTTGTCGGCGTTTGGGAAGAAAATTCTGTAGCGATGCGCGAGGAGTTTTCTTTTGGCTGAGACAATAAGAAAACGTACCAACCATGCGATTGACGGCACACTTCATTCCCGTCCACACTAAGAGGTCATGAGAAAGCTTCGCGTCGGCATCCTCTTCGGTGGACGCAGCGGAGAGCACGAAGTTTCGTTGCTCTCGGCCGCATCGGTTCTCAATGCGATCGATAAAGAGAAGTATGAGGTCGTGCCCATCGGCATCACCAAGGAAGGGCGCTGGCTGACCGCCGAGCATGCCGAGAATCTGCTCAGCGGCAAGTTGGTGCTGGAGCCGCGAAACTTTCGCGCCGGCGATCCCGACACCACGCCCTCAGCCGCCGTTCTCTCCCAAGGAGAGTCGGTAGTGGTGCCACCGGAGCCAGTGCACCGCGAAAGCGGGCTCGTGCCCTTCCAGACGGACGCCGCCTTGCTGCGCCGCGCCAGTGACCGTGCCATCAACGTCGATGTGATCTTCCCCGTGCTGCACGGCACGTTTGGCGAGGATGGGACGATTCAGGGCCTGCTCGAACTGGCCGACATTGCTTATGTCGGTGCGGGCGTGCTGGGCTCGGCAGCGGGCATGGACAAAGACATCATGAAGTCGTTGTTCATTGCCGCGGGCATTCCCATCGTCAAGCACGTCACGATTTTGCGAGGCGATTGGGAGAGGGATCCGAAGAAAGTGCAGAAGGTGGCCGAGGGCAAGCTGACGTATCCGGTCTTTGTAAAGCCGGCGAACCTGGGCTCGTCGGTGGGCATCAGCAAAGTTCACAATCGCAAGGAACTCGGGCCCGCGATTGAAGACGCGGCGAAATTCGACCGCAAAATCGTCATCGAGCAGGGCGTGGGCGGGAAAAAAGAGAAGGCCCGCGAGATTGAGTGCTCGGTGCTGGGCAACGACGACCCGGTTGCGTCGGTGCCGGGAGAGATCGTTCCCGGCAAGGAATTTTACGATTACACGGCGAAATATCTCGATGAAGGATCGCAACTCATCATTCCGGCCAAGCTCACCAAGACCGAAACCAAGAGAGTACAGGAACTGGCCGTGCGTGCCTTCAAAGCGGTGGATTGTTCAGGCCTGGCGCGCGTCGACTTCCTGATGGATCCGAAGACGCGGAAGATTTATTTAAACGAGATCAACACTATGCCGGGATTTACGTCGATCAGCATGTATCCCAAGCTGTGGGCGGCGTCCGGCTTGGCCTATGCGGACTTGATCGACCGGCTGATTCAACTCGGCATCGAGCGTCATGAAGATAAGAAGAAAAATCAGTACAGCCGGTGAGCCGGGTTATTTGTTTCCCACACACATAAAGTTTGCGGCATCATTCGTATCGCCTTTGCCCTTGTACTTAGCCGATTGCGGATAGGCGCACAGCGGCCGCGTCATCGTGGGGTGGGGGTCGCCCTCGGCATATTTGGTGCCGACGATGGTCGCGGGCGCCGTACCTTTTTCCACCCAATCGATGAGCGCTGCGTTCACGCTGTGTTGCGGATCGTCGAACGTCAGCCGGCCCACTTGGCCGAAAAAGTCCGGGCCGGGGCCGTTGTCGCAGTGCTGCATTCCCGGCTCCATGTACAGGCGAAGGAACGAATCGGCGTCGTGCTGGCCCATCTTCGCGATTACGCTCTCGTAGTAGTTGACCGTATTGACCGCCGGAATCGCAGGGTCATTCCAGCCGTGATAGAGAATCAGTTTTCCGCCCCTCGACTTGAAGGGCCCAAGGTCGGCGTCGACCGCATTCAGCGCGCTCGCGGTCTTTTCCTCAGCCGCTTTCAGTCCCGCCTCGATCGTGAACGTTTTGTTCTCCCAGTCAGGCTTTTCGTACACCATGTCGGCGAAGTATCCGAACTGGAACAAGGAAATGAGGCTCTTCATTGGCGCCGGGCCGGTGATCCAGGTCCTCCAGCCGCCCTGTCCCTCCTCAGCACCCGGCAGGAAGCCGGGGAATATCTGGCGCCCATGCGAATCGTGCGGTCCGGCGTAGATCTTCTTAAGAGCCGTGGCTTGCGGTGCGGTCAGACACTTGTCGGAATCTTCGCCCGCTTTGCACTGGATGGTCGCCGGATCGAAGCGGCATTGCCGGGGATCGTTCAGAATTCCGTCATGCACGCCGTCGAGTTCATCGCACGCCGCATTCACCGCAGCGGCAATGGTCGCAATCTTCGCGGGTGGAATGAAGCTGGCGGGGTCCAGCGTGAGAGCTTGCGTGTCCCACGCACCAGTCGAAACCAGCGCGGTCCAGTAGTTGGCCGGCGCTCCAGCCAGAATGCCGGCGTAGTCCGCGGGATAGCGCTGCGCCTCCATCAACGCCTCGCGCCCGCCGTCAGAGCATCCCGCGAAGTATGAGCCCTGCGCGGCCTTCCCGTAGTAGGCGTGAATCACTTCTTTCGCGACGCGCGTCATTTCATGGATGCCGCGATGGCCGAAGTCGACGACTTTCTCCGGATGCCCCAGCGCCCACGCCGCATCGACTGGCGTACCGGTGTGGCCCGTGTCCGTGGCCGTCGCCGCGTATCCCTTGCTGACCGAGATACCGAGTTGCATGTAATCGATCAGGCCGGCGAAGCCGCCATTGCCGATGCCTTCCAACTTCCCATTCCAACCCGAGGCCGGCAGCCAGACTTCGATCCGGATCTCGGACTCCGCCGTGGGCTTAGCCACGACCGCGACGCGGCAAAAGGCGGGAACACTCTTATACAAGGCGGTCAGATCGCGACCCGTGAAAGCAGCAGGAGGTCCAGCAAACGCTCCGGCGGCCACGGCATCGGCGAGCAGCATCGTGGCCCCGGTGATTTTTGTTCCCATGAGCTGGGCGCAGGAGTCTTCGGCTGTTGCGGTCGCGTGAGCGGCCAGAGAGTAAGCGGCGATCAGCAATGCGAATACAAGGGATACTTTTTTCACGTCGGTTCCGATTCCACGGCGGCAAGTGACCTCGTGGTTAGGGCGCGCCGGCCTTTCCCATGAATGCTGCTTGATCGCCTTTCATTTTCTTCAGGCCGTCCATCGGCAAGTACACCATGTGCCCCGCTTCATAGGTCGCAAATGAAATGTTATCGCGATACTTCTGCGGCAGGTTGAGGTGGTCGACCGTATAGTTGGCCGCGTAATACGGCGTCGCCAGATCGTAATAGCCTTCCATAACCAAAATCTTCAGGTACGGATTTTTGACGATCGCCTGCCGTATCGCCGAAGCCGTGTCGGGGAAGCCTTGAATCGCCGATCCCCAATCCCACTTGTCGAAGCCGATGTCCTGCGCCCGCACGTAGTAGGGCATGTCCACCCTGTAGCCGAGTTCGGTGCGCAAATAGTTGTTAAATACCGACGTAAATGGCGGCTGCGTGGCCGATCCTGTCGGATCGTAAAACGGGGTGTCGAGTAATCCGTTGGGATCAGGCCCGGTATAACGTCCGTCAAGACGGCCCACGCGCACTTTCTGATCGATCAGCAGATAGTGGGTAAACTTGCGGACGTTGATGCGCAGATTGGCTTCATCGATCACCTCCTTGGTCAGGCCGGTGAAGTGAGCCAGTTGGTCGATAATCTTCTGCCGCTCCTGCGGCGAGAGCGTGTCGGCCTTATCGAGGGCGTGCTCGTATTCGGTCGATGCCCATAGTTCGGCCTCTTGCCGCGCTCGAGTCATGTCCTGCTCCAGATCGGGCGCCAGTTTGTGGTGATAGCCAGCGATCATGGTGAACGACGGAATCAGAAAAATGTAGGGCTGATCATTGGTGTTGTTATCTTCGAGGGTCTCGAAGTTCAACACCGTCGAGAGCAGGGTGATGCCATTGAACGAGATGCCGCGATCGGCGAGGTAACCGGCGATCCCGGCGGCGCGCGTCGTGCCGTAACTTTCGCCGAGGATGAACAGCGGGGACGACCAACGTTCGTTGCGGCTGATGTAGAGCCGGATGAATTCGCTGAAGGCCTCGATGTCTCCCTTGACGCCCCAGAATTTCTTCATGAGTTCGGCGTCGGCGGCGCGGCTGAATCCCGTGCCCATGGCATCGATCAGCACCAGATCGCTTTTGTCGAGCAGCGTGTAGGGATTGTCTTCGATGTGATACGGCGCCGGAGGCATGAAGCCATCCGGCTGCAGCACGACCTTGCGCGGGCCGAGCGCTCCCATGTGCAGCCAGATCGAAGCCGATCCCGGCCCGCCGTTGAAGGCAAAGGTGAGAGGCCGCTTCGCCGCTTCCGGGCCATCGAGCGTGTAGGCGACATAGAACATCTCGGCTTCGATTCGCCCGTCGCCGCGCTTGATTGGCAATCGTCCGGCCCTGGCCGTGTACTTCAGCGGCTTGCCCTCGACGGTAACCTGATGATGCGTGACCACCGGAGGCATCTCGGTCATATCGTAGTGCTCTTCTTTATCTTTCTCTTTGTCGGCCGGGGTTTCGCGAGCCACAGGTTTTGGCTCGGCAGGAGCCTCCGGTTTGGGAGCGCTCTCGGCCGGCTTTTCGGAAGCTTGCGCAGCGGGCGGTTTCTTGGGAGTTGCGGGTTTCGGGGTGTCAGCCTGTTGGGCGATGGAGGTGGTGGCGAAAGAGGTGATAAAGACTATTGCGACAGCAGCGAACCTCGGGAAAACTCGTTTCATGCTCATCCCCGCGAAGGATTTGTCGTGACCAGGTACTCTGGATTCAGCGAGTGGGAGGAATTGTACACCGCGCAGAAAGGAGATTGCTGATGTGGGGACAGCCGCCCCGGCTGTTCGGCCCCGGCAAAGCCGGGCGGTTGATACTCGGTAGTAACAGCAAAAAGCGGTCGAGCTTCGCTCGACCGGACAGCCGAGGGCGGCTGTCCCCACACAAGGATTGGCGCAGCCCTCATGCTATCCTTCCCCGCATGCGACGACGTCTCGGTATAGCTTCCTACCTTCTGATTTTCGCCCTGACCGGTGTACCGCTCAACGCGCGCGTCATTCGCGTCGAGATCGCTTCCCGTCACGACGTTCTTAACGGCAAGGCTTTCGGGGACGCAGGCTCCTACCAGCGCATCACAGGGCGAGCCTACTTTTCTCTGCCGGTGAGCAATCCGCACAACCAGCGCATCGTCGATCTCAGCAGCGCGGTGAACTTGAAACACAGCGAGGTCGAGTTCTCTTCGGATTTCATAGCCGTCCGGCCCAAGGATGCGAGCAAGGGCAACGGCTCAATGATTCTGCAAGTTCCCAATCGGGGCCGTGGGTACATTATTGCTCTGGTAGACGGCGGCGACTGGGACCTCGCTAACGACGCGGGAGACGCCTGGCTGCTACGCAACGGCTTCACCATCGTCAGCCTCGGGTGGCAATGGGACGCGAATGGTGCGGATGCCTTGCGACTTTACGCGCCGGTCGCGAAAGAGGAGGGAAAGACGATCACCGGCCTGCTGCGTGGCGACGTAATGCCGGCAAAAGAAATGTCAGAAATTCCACTGGGACATCTCATCCTCGGCAATATTGGCGGGACTGAGTACCCGGTGGCGGCGCCAGCCGATCCGCGCAACGTCCTCACGATGCGCGACTCGCGCGATGCTCCACGCACGGTCATTGCCCGCGCCGAATGGCAGTTCGCCCATACCGTCGACGGCAAACTAACACCCAGCGACTGGCATATCCACTTAAACAGCGGCTTTCAGCCAGGAAAGATTTACGAGTACGTTTATGTGGTCGCCGACCCGGTCATCGCCGGCGGAGGCTTCGCAGCGATTCGCGACTTCGCGGCATATGCCAAGCACACTCCCGATGCCCTCACTCCTGCCGCCCGCGTCTTCGGAGAGGGTATTTCCCAGAACGGCCGCTTCCTGCGTGATTTCCTCTACCAGGGTTTCAACGCCGACGAACAGGGAAGGATGGCGCTCGACGGCGTTCTCGCCCACGTCGCCGGAGCGGGCCGCGGCAGCTTCAACTACCGATTCGCCCAGCCTTCGCGCGACGCCCAGCCCACTTCGGCGGTCTTTTTTCCCACTGATATTTTTCCCTTCACCGATCTGCCCGAGACCGATCCTCTGACCAGAGAGTCGGCAGGCTTGCTCGACCGGGCCGTCGCCGACAAAGTCGTGCCCAAAATTTTCTTCTCGAACACGTCGTACGAATATTGGGGCCGCGCCGCCGCATTGATTCACACCAGCGCTGACGGCAAACAAGATGCTGCGCTCTCGGAGAACGTCCGCATTTATCACTTCACCGGCCTGCAGCACTTTTCCGGCCCGTTCCCTCCAGAAAAAGGCAAAGGCGACCTGCTCGGACAAGAGCCGCAATCGCCACTTCCGAGCAAGTATTTTTGGCGCGCCATGATCGCCAACATGGATGCATGGGTGCGCAGCAACACTCTTCCGCCGGCCAGCAGCTATCCCAAAATCGCTGACGGAACACTGGTTCCTCTGCGCGACTACGCGTTGCCCGCGATCCCCGGCGTTAACCGCCCGCATGAAGCGAATGCCGCGTATCGTATCGATTTCGGGCCGAACTGGCGGAACGGAATTCTAGCGATCCAGCCCCCGAAGGTCGGAGAGCCTTTCCCCGTGCTGGTGCCCCAGGTCGATGCCGATGGAAATGAACGGGACGGGGTGCGCCTGCCGGAAATCAGCGTGCCGCTCGCGACCTACACGGGATGGAGTCTGCGCGACCCTTCGATTGGCGCGCCTGATCAGCGGGCCGCCATGGTGACGTCCTACCTTCCTTTTCCCAAGACTGCCGCCGAACGCGAGAAGACCGGAGACCCACGCAAGTCGGTTGCCGAGCGCTATTCCAGTCGCGAGGACTTCGTCAGGCGCTATACCAGAGTACTAGACGACCTAGTGAAGCAACGTTGGATTCTGCCCGAAGACCGCGAGGCCGTGCTGAGTCGCGGCGCGCAGGAATGGGCCGAAGCCACGAAGTAGTATGCGTCCGGAAATCATCTTCTAAGCCAGGCGGCCCGGAATTTCCTGAGCAACCGGCAGAAGGGGTTCGGACTCCAAGTTCCATGGCTCAGGCCACGGTCACATCCCCTGCGCAGATCAGTACACCGAGTGGCCCTCGAGCAAGGGCGCGATTCGGCAGAACAGGCCTTCTATTGCTGATCTCGGCAGTGGCCGTGGTTGGCGTCGCCCTTTCTCTCGCGATCCATTACTGGCCGTTTAAGGAAAAGCAGATCCTCGAGGATTTCGAAGAGGTCAGCGACAGCCAGGTGCGGGTTCAAGCGTTTCGCCGCATCTATTTCCCGCACCCTGGGTGTGTATTGGATGGAGTTGTGTTCGTACACGGGACGAACGCGGCTAAGCCTCTCATCAAAATCGACAGGCTGGCGATCCAGAGCACATATCTCGATATTCTCCGCCACCGCGTCAGCCTCATCGATGCGGAACCCATGATCATTTCCATCCCCCCCTTCGGCACCGGGCAATCGTTTCACGCGCAACGCTCCACCATTGCGGTCGGCGAGATCATCGCCAATGGCGCGATCCTGGAGTTTGCTTCGCGCGACCCGCATAAACCGCCTCTGCGCTTTGACATTCACGAATTATCGCTGCGCGATGTAGGCGGAACAGCCCCACTCACCTATCGCGTGAAGGTGCACACTCCGGAGCCGCCGGGAGAAGTCAACGCTACCGGTAAATTCGGGATCTGGAATGGCAACGATCCCGCCGAAACGCCGCTATCGGGCGAATACAGGTTTGAGAAGGCAAATCTGGGCGTCTACGGCGGTATCGCCGGCACGCTGTTTGCGGCCGGGAAGTTTGACGGCAAGCTGAGCCACATCGATATCTCGGGCACGACCGACACTCCCGACTTCGAAGTCCGCTCAGGCGGACACCCGGTGCGATTGACATCGGAATTCAGCGCGTACGTAGACGCGAGACACGGCGATACCTACCTCAAGCGGGTCGACGCGCACTTCCGAAAAACCCCCGTCATTGCCGACGGCAGTATCGCAGCGTCGGCAAACGGGAAAGGAAAGACCGCCCTGCTCAATCTCAGTTCCCCGGGCGGTCGGATCGAAGACATTCTGGGACTCTTCGTCACGGAAGCCCGGCCTCCGATGTCAGGCGTAGTCACCTTGCGGGCAAAGGTCGAAATCCCACCCGGTGAGCGGCCCTTCCTGGAAAAAGTAAAACTGCGCGGCAACTTCGGAATCGGCGGCGGAGAATTCTCCCATGCTTCCACCCAGGAAGACGTCAACAAGCTCAGCGCCGGCGCGTTGGGAGAAAAGAATACGTCCGATCCTGAGACGGTGCTGACCGACCTGACCGGAAAGGTTTCGTTGGATAACGGCCTGGCGGAGTTTGCCGAGCTCTCTTTCGGTGTTCCCGGGGCAGCGGCTCTGCTACATGGAAGCTATGACTTAAACACTCACAAGATTGACTTGCATGGACAAATGCAGGTGCGCACAAAGATATCGAACACCAGCAGCGGCGCCAAGGCATTCCTGTTGAAAGTAATGGACCCTTTCTTCAAGAAGCGAAAAAGGGGAGAAATTCTACCGGTGAAAATCTCGGGAACGTACGAGAAGCCATCCTTTGGTCTTGACGCTATGGACAAGAAAGCGCAGGTTCCAGCGTCTTTACCAGTGGGGCCTCGATAAGATTGTCCTCAGCCAGTGGAACGTGGCGCCGGATTCAAAACATCACCTCGACGATGGCGGTTGTGTTACACCGAGCCCTGACGTCGTCGGAGCTTGACGTACGCGTAGCGTTACACCATACAAGTGATTAAGATTAAGAGTTTCGGCATCGGGGCTTGGAGAAGTTTCCCCACTCCCGATCGAAGGCGGCAATTCAGCCGAAGCACTCCGGCAAACTGCGCTTGCAACCGTTTGCTCTTGATAACGCGAGGCAGGCTGGAGACATGAATGCTCCGGGATGGGAGCTTCATCGGCTGGCCGGAGAATTTAGAGGTCACTGGGCGATCAGCGTCAGTGGAAACTGCGTCTGACGTTTACATTGGAAGGAGAGGACGCAGTCCTCGTTGACCATCAGGGCTATCACGAGACGGATAGCTCTAGATCACGGTCTGACGACCGATAACAGGGCAAGGAGTTGGCCATGCGCATGCACAATCCACCGCATCCCGGACTGGTTCTTCGCGAGTATCCTGGGGATCTGTCCATATCCACGGCGGCGCCGCACCTGCGGATCACGCGGGTGACTCTGTCGCAAGTGCTGAACGGAAAGGCTCGAATCTCGGCTGCGATGGCGATCCGGCTGGCCGCGGCTTTGGGCACCACCCTGGAACTTTGGATGAACATGCAGTCGCAATACGAGCTCTGGCGGGCGCGGCAAGCACGGCAACCGGCCGTTCGAAGGTTTGCGCACGTCGTGGCGGGCTGAGATTGTTCATTGCATCGTCTCCCGTGAGACCCCTGAGGCGCCAAGCAGCTTCGCATTCAGGGATCCTCCGGCGAAGAGCATTTCCTCCAGTGCGGAATCCACTTCGTCCGCCGTCAAGGATCCGTGTTTGCCGTCCTGGAGATTGAACTGGGCCGCACGTCGCATCAGTTCTTTGATGAAGGCTGCGCTCGCTCCCTTCGTTTTCTTTACCAAAGATTCAACTATCTCGTTGGAGAGTGGCAATCCGCAGGCGTAAAGCCGCACCAGCTGGCGTCTGCCTTGATCGTCGGGCAGGGGGAATTCGATTGCCTGGTCGACGCGGCCGGGACGCGAGGCCAGTGCAGCCTCAAGGTGCTCAGGGCGATTCGTAGTGAGCACGAATAAGACGGCAGCGTCTTCGCGCAGCCCATCCATTTCGTTGAGCAACTTGTTCAACAGGCTCTCATCACACGGACCGTACATTTCTTCGCGCCTGCGAGCGATGAGGTCGACGTCCTCGACGACGATCATCGCGGGCTGGAGGAAGCGTGCAAGCTGGAAATAGTGATCGAGCAGGGCTACCTGTTCCGCCGTAACCAGCAGAGTTGTGTGGTCGGGCAACTGGCTGGCGAGGTAATGAATGGTGTGAGTTTTTCCAGTTCCCGGCGGACCATAAAACAGCAAGCCTTTCTTGATCGGCATGCCAAGCTTGTGGAGGTTTTCGCGCTGCGCAATAAAGTCTTTAACGTTCCGATCAAGCAGCTGGAGAGTCTTCGCGGGCAGGATTACTTCCTCGCGGCGCACGCCGCGTAACTTGTGAACCCGTAGGGCGCCTGTTTGCCCGGTGTACCGGTCAGGTTGTTCGAGCGAGATGACCTTACCCCTGTAAGAGGCGGTCTTCTTCACGATCGCCTCAAGTTCCTCGAACAAGCGTCGAGACAAGGTCGCACCTGCCTCGCCCGGTGGCACTGCGATCTCCAAGTGCCCGCCATTAGTGCGGCCGAAGCTCTGCGCGCTGCTTATCAGTACAGCGAAAGGCGTGATGCCGGAAATTGCGAGCCACATGCCTTGGCGAAGACAACGCGCCGGCATGGTGTCGCCGATATCGACTTCTTCGTACTGAAGTGGGGAGATCACGGCTGGATCGTGGACATTTTGCATGAGGTTGGCAAAAGTCAGCGTCTCGTGACTGTACTGGCGGTGGACTCCGTAGAGCTTCACGGCCGGCCGAGTAAGCAGTGTCTCCAGCGCTAATTGCGTGTCCACCCTGGCTGCGATCGGGAAAGTGCGGCTAGAGGTGACCAGGTCGTGAAGGCGAGTCTTCCCGAAGTGCCGCTTCAACGCGGCCTCCGCCAGGGCCTGAACGGGTTTTCGTTTTCTTTTCATATCTCTGGCCGCAATCTATCAGAGCAGGCGTGACAAGGTCGAGGACCGAGGGGCAGCGGGCGAAAAACAGATTCCTCGCTCGCTCTCCTGCGCGCAAGCGCGCCTGCGAGCGGCTCGGAATGACAAGTGTGGGGTTGGGGCATCGGCACGACTCAAGTCATGCCCTCTCCGATCAGTTCGCCGTGCTTGCGATCCGCAGTCGACGATCCGCACTCCGATCGACAACCGACGACCTTCAGTTCCTTAGCGTTTTTCCGGTCTTCAGCGTGAACTGAATTCGTTCCTGCGTTTTCTTCTCCCCGCACAGCGACTTAAACCCTTCCCGCTCCAGATCGAGAATGTACTGCTCGCTGACCGGCGTCCCCGGCGTGACGCTGCCGCCGCAGATCACCTCCGCGATCTTCCCGCCCAACTTCACTTCATAGTCGGTGATGTAATCCCCTTGCCTCATCAAGTGGACGCCCATCTTGAGCGCGGCCAGAAGATTTTCTCCCGGTGCCGGAATGTCGGTGCGCGGCACTGGAGGCTCGTATCCGGCACGCACCAGTTCAAGAGCCCGCGCCTTGGCATCCGTAAGCACGCGTTCGCGGTTCATGGTGATGCGGTCGGCATCAGCCAGGAAGCCGAGCCCGCGCGCCTCATGCGCCGAGGTCGCGACCTTGGCCGTGGCGATGGTTGCGAACACTTTTTTTATGGCCTCCATCATTTCGACGGATCCGGCAATCGCCTCGCCCGACGATTTTCCGCTCGATGCCGTTGCGCTGTCGACCGCACCCAACAGCATTTCCTTGCACCCGCCGCCGCCCGGCAGCAATCCGACGCCAACCTCGACCAGCCCGGTATAAAGCTCGGCATGCGGCTGCCGCGCTGCGGCGTGCAACGAGATTTCCGTGCCGCCGCCCAGGCACAACCCAAACGGAGCCGAGACGATGGGCCTGGGCGAGAATTTGATGGCCTGCGTCATTCCCTGGAACTGCCGGATGGCCAGATCCACATCGTCCCACTCCTCCTCCTGCACGCTCATCAGCAGCAGCATGAGATTCGCGCCTACGGAAAAATTCGTGGCGTCGTTGGTGATGACGAACGCGTCGAAGGCGTCTCCCGACCCGCCAGGCTTCAGGGTCTGCAGAATCAGGCTGATAATGTCGGTGCCGAGTGAGTTCATCTTCGAATGGAACTCGAGGCAACCCACGCCATCCCCGAGATCGACCAGCGACGCGCCAGAATTCTTTTTGACCACGCCGTTCGCCTTCTTCGCGACGGTGACCGACCACACGCCAGCCGGGACTTGAATCGTTTCCCAGTTCTCCGTTCCCGATTCCCAATACTTGCGTCCAGCCGGAGACTTGGGGTCGTCGATGTACCACGATTTCTGCCCTCGGCCCAGCAGTCTTTCCACATTCGCCGCCACGGGTTTGCCTTCTTTCTTCATCCGCGCCACGGTGGCTTCCACACCAGCGGCGTCCCAGAGTTCGAAGGGGCCGAGTTCCCAGTTGAAGCCCAGTTTCATGGCGCGATCGATCTCAACAATCGAGTCTGAGATCTCAGGCACGCGGTTGGCGGAGTAAGTCCAGAGATCGGCCAAGGCGGCCCATAAGAATTGTCCGGCTTTGTCGGCTTTTTGCGGGCTGCCGCCGTCAAGGCCGAGCAGCGCGCGTAACCGCGCTCCCGTGTCTTCGATGTTCTTCGCCATATCAAGCGCGGCGAACTTCGGTTTCTGCCGCGGATGGTATTCGAGCGTCTTCCAATCCAGCGCCAGGCGTTCGTCTTCCGTGCCGTCGCCGCCTTTCGTTTTCTTGTAAAAGCCGCCCTTGGTCTTGTCGCCCAGCCATTTCCGCTGCAGCATCTGCTTGAAGAAGTCCGGTAGTTGAAGATCGCTACGTTCGTCGTGCACGTTGGTGGTCATGTTGCCAACCACGTGACCCAAAATATCGAGCCCGACCAGGTCGATGGTGCGGAAGGTCGCCGATTTGGGCCATCCCACCGCCTGTCCCGTGAGCGCGTCGATTTCTTCGATGGTAAGGTCCATCTCCTGCATCAGGCGGATCACATTCAACACCGAGAAGGTTCCGATGCGGTTGCCGATAAAGTTGGGAGTGTCTTTGGCAATCACGACGCCCTTGCCCAGGCGCACATCGCAGAAGTGCGCGATGGCGTCGATCGCGGCATGGTCCGCGTCCGGCGTTGCAACGATCTCTAGCAGACGCATGTAGCGCGGCGGATTAAAGAAGTGCGTCCCAAACCACGCCCGGCGGAAGTCATGGGAGAATCCTTCGGCAATCTTGCCCACGGGCAATCCGCTGGTGTTGGTGGTCACGATGGTGCCGGGTTTGCGAATCGCCTCGACCTTGCGCAGCAGAGTCCGCTTGATCTCGAGGTTCTCCACCACGGCCTCGATGATCCAGTCGACATCCGCCAGGTTCTTCAGGTCATCTTCGAAATTGCCGACCCTGACGAGGCGGGCCAGCGAGGGTTCCATAAATGCGGCAGGCTTTGATTTTTTCGCGGCGTCGAGTCCGGCAGCGGCAATCTTGTTGCGCGCGGGTGCGTCGGCGTCGGGCGGTACGATGTCAAACAGGTAGCTGGGAACGCCGGCATTAGCAAAATGCGCGGCGATGCGGGCGCCCATGGTTCCAGCGCCCAGAATAGCGACTTTATTAATGCGCTTCATGATCAACCTCTTTTTTCCGGGTGAACACTATAAGCAGGGAATGAAGTAGTTTCTGCGCGGAGGTGTAGGAATTGTCGTGCACAGACCATGGTATCCAAACGTCGGGAACCACGCCGAAATTTTCGTTCGAGCCGTCTTTTCGAAGACGTACGCAGTCCGGCATCTTCACCACGGCACGGGAATTTTTCAGCGTAGAGGGGATCCCTCCGTTGGTGTAGCCGCAGCCCGCGCCTCCGGTGACGTCGCCAAGAATCGTGGCCGCACCGTTGTCTTGCAGGATAGCGGCAAAGTATTCAGCGGCTGACCAAGTGTCGCCATCCACGACTACATACAGGGGAAGCCGGTCTGAGGATTCGGAATAGTTATAGAACTCCGGATGGAACAGTGTCGTCCGGGATGCGAGCGATGCAAAGGCTCCGGGCGGGGCATAGTTCAGAACGCCGCTGGCGAACAATACGTCGCTAATGAGAAGGGTACACTTCAGCTGCCCGTCAGTCCAGACGCGGCTCGGGTCGCATGGTTCCTGGCTTCGCGCGATGGCCGAACGCAGTCGCGTGGCCGCGTCCTCCAGAACATCTTTTGGTCCCGCTCCCTTCTTCAGGTCAGTCTCAACATCGTTAAGGTGTTCTTTGAGTTGGCTGGTCCAATGCTCGTGTTTGAGAAAGGCCAGGCGGGACTCACGCAACGGAACCGAACTCAGCACTCTGGGCAGGGGCTCGACCCAGTTGGAGCCTCCACCGTTATGTGTGATATCTAGCAGAATGGCGGAGGCGCCGGCGGCCCGCAGTTGTGCGGCGCGGCGGACCAGGGCGGCGGTCAGCCGGTTACCGCTCTCGCGCTCGATCGTGTCCTCGCACGCCGTATCGCACTTCGCCGAATCCTGCAGGTGCAAGTCCTGAACCGCTTGCTGGCAAGCGTCAGGGAAGGCGTGTTCGCTAAACAACGCGATCCGGATCACTCCCAGCTTCGCGGTATCGGTCAGACGCAGAATGCCGCCGGGAAACCAGTCTGCTTCCTCTCCTCCGATTCTGGAGAACTGCGGCAATTGGGAGAAATCGACTCCTGGTTTCAAATTCGGTTTCTTGTAGTCGAGACGCGCGCATAAAGAGATCGGTTCGTTCTGCTTCGCCTCTGGCGGTGAAGCGGTTGCTTGCGGCCATCGCATCTCCAGGTGCCCGTCGCCGAAAGACTTGAGAAACAATTCGAGAACACGCTGGGCCTCGTGGTCATTGCAACTGCGGCCGAGTTTGGCCTCGGTCTCGGCGCGCAGCGCCGGCAAATCCATGTGGCGATCCCGAATGGCGAATCCGAGATTGGAATAATGCGCGGACATTTCCGCTGTGAGCTGGGCGAAGTCCTCAAGCCATGGTCGCGGATTGAATCCCGGGCTGGGGCAGCCTGCACTCTGGTTTGACTGGGCCTGAACCACGCTTCCCGCCACTACCGCCACGCAGACCAAAATTTCTATGGTCGTGACCACAAAGGTTTTCTTGGGGGGATGCATTTTGCCATTCGAGTGTGCCAGCCGGACCTTCGAACGGTCAAACTTCAGCGTGAGCTCGCAGATACTCCAGCGCCTTGTGCGCCATTTGCTTTTCTCCTCGATACGCCAGCAGCTCGGGCGCATCTTCCAGGCGCACCCACTTGGCGCAAGCTACTTCGATCCGCATTTCTTCCGCGATATTGTCGATGCGTCCTGATTCGTAGCGCAGCAAATAGAAGCTGACAATCTTTAACACGCGCTCGCCGTCTCCCCACGAACGCACGTAGACATACTTGATGTCGGCGAGTTTGACGATCGGCGCCGCGATGATCCCTGTTTCTTCGCGCACCTCGCGCAAAGCCGCGTCGAGCGACTTCTCGCCCTCGTCGACCAACCCCTTAGGCAGGCAAAGAACGGGCTTGGCCTTGGAGCGGTCCGGTTTGGACTTGACCCGCTTGGAAATGCCGGGCTGAGAGCCGCGCCGGCTTCCTGAAGCTGGGGTCGCCTCGGGCACGGCCGGCGGTTGAATCACGGCCATCCACCAGACTTCCTCCTTCTTTCGTACGACCACACCCCCGGCAGAAATCTCGCGTACCATACCTTGTAAACCACTAAAACAATGGGAGTTAGTCGCCGATCAGCGACGGTCTTCTAAAAACAGTCTTCGAAAACAAGTAACCGGTGACCTATGCCACTCGAGTAATAGCACGATGGCACTATTGGGCCCTGCAGCCGAAACGGCGCTTGTGGCATCTTACACAATAGTTTCAGAAGTGGGCCGATTGGCCAAAGTGGGTGCCCCAATCTTGGGGCAAGTGGGGTTAGGGTGAAGAGTCTTGACAGGATCATCCGATCCGTACAGGCCTTCGGCCGGGAACTGTCCCGTAAAGCTGGAGTGGGGGACCCGCGCCCGCTCCCTTCGATTGGCGTGGCCTTGGGCGGAGGCTTTGCCCGCGGCATCGCCCACATCGGAGTTCTGAGAGTCCTCGAACAGGAAGCCATCCCCGTTCGCGTCGTCACTGGCACGAGCGTAGGCGCGTTGATCGGCGCGTGTTATTGCAGCGGACTCTCGCTGGAGGAAATGCAGGGAGTGGCGCACAACTCCCGCTTCACCACCTTTGCTCGCTGGACGCTCTCTCGCCACGGCTTCGCTTCCAACGATCGCATGGTCGCGTTCCTAACCCGCACCTTGAAGGTCAAGACGTTCGAAGAACTCCTGATTCCTTTGGGCGTGACAGCGACCGACTTCAACACCGGCAAGGGAGTCGTGTTCCATTCGGGGTCGATTATCAATCCGGTGCGCGCCAGTTGCGCCTATCCCGGCATGTTCCTTCCAGTCGAGATCCGCGGCCGTTACCTGGTCGACGGCATGTTGTCGCATCCCGTGCCGACAAAGCCGTTGCGTGAAATGGGCGCCGACCGTGTGATCGCGGTCCATCTGAAAGGCACCTGGTCCAACGGAGGACCGCCGCGCCATCTGTTCGACGTGATTGGCCAGTCCTTCGCCATCGCGCAGGACGCGATGTCGGGCCTGTGGAAGGAAGCCGCTGATCTGGTCATCGAGCCCGATGTCGCCGGATTCGCCTACGATGACTTCAAGCGCGCCGACGACCTGATTCACGTTGGTGAGGTCGCTATGCGAAAGGCTCTCCCTGAAGTTCGCAAATGGCTAGAGACTCCCGTAGAAGCGACTTATCCCGCCATCGAACGCCGCCAGTCCCCACGCGTCTCGCCCATGCCTGCGGACTAATCACCTAAATCATTGATTCAGATCACCACACCAGTGTGCGGGAAGTAACCCAACCCCCATTCTCAGGTTCCCATTTCAGGCTATCCCCAAATCCATGGATTCTCAGTGACATGCTTTGTTTCACGTAAATAGATGAACAGTTCCTCCGGGATGGTGACCCTGCGCATATTGGTTCGCGACGTGCCTTATCCCTTGTGTGGGCCGAGACCAAGCGGTTCCAGGTAGGCGTCAACCCCCGGGAGGTTGGCGATGCGAGCTCCTTACGGTCTGAACATTCTCGATAATTGCATGACGTGCCCGTGCGCGGAGATCTGTTCTGTAACCTGTCGGTGCAAGCCGCACAGCGTCTCAACGAGATCAAGTCCACTGCGGTCGATCCCAAGGGCGCGATGCTGTTTATCGAAGCTCAGCAGTCTCGCGGGTTTTTGTCCTCTGCGCCGGGAAAGTGAAGCTCTCCACTAGGTCGCGCGAAGGCCAGACGATCATCACGAAGATCTCGGAGCCAGGGTACGTACCTGGCCTCAACGCGGTCGTCTCCGGCGTTCCCTCCGAGGTCACCGCGGAGATGATGGAGCCCGGACAGGCGAATTTCGTGCTCCGCGATAGCTGGCTGTGCTCCACGCACCGCGCACACGTGGACAACCTCGGGGGACCAGTGCTCCGGTCAAACGTTATCCAATTTTGGACCCCGGAGAGCGTGCGACTGTAATCAACAAACTGGCGCGGGCCTCGAGGAAGAAAATATTCCCCTGTCCGCAGGTGTGCAGCCAGGCCACCAAATGGGGCGTGCAATGCCATGTGTGCCACACACGGATCACTCATCACGTGAGAGAATTGGCGCGATGAAGACTCGATTAGTCCTCGGTCGCATCATTCGTGGCCTGCTGATTATTTTTGCATTGCTCGGCACACATCACTTGCTTAGGGTGATCTTCGCTTCACCTTCACTGAATGATCTTTATCCCATATGGTTGGGCAGTCGCGAGCTGCTTGTTCACCATCGTAATCCTTATTCACGAGAGGTGAATACCCAGATCCAAGCAGCATTTTATGGAACCCCGCTTCCCCCGGGCGATTACGAAGATAAGGAGTGCTGCTTCGCATATCCAGTGTATGTCTCTTTCCTGCTCGCACCGGGCGTGGCCAGTAGCTTCCCGAAGGTAAGCCTGGTCGTTCTGTGGCTCCTTGCTGCAGCAACGGCGGTCAGCGGTGCCGGCTGGTGGGCGGTTACCGGGCATGATGCAGCGTCACTAGGGCTGGTAATTCCGCTCGTTCTTGTGAGCCCTCCCGTCGCGCAAGGACTGGACCTTCATCAGTTAACATTGTTTGTTGCCGCACTACTGTCCATAACAGCGGTTCTGGTCCGCTCTAATCAATTGACTCTCGCGGGGATAGTGTTGGCATGCGCTACGATTAAACCACAAATGTCCATTCTTCCAATTGCCTGGATGTCGCTGTGGACTTGCAACGATTGGGCCAACAGGAAAAAGCTAGTAATCGGGTTCGTGAGTACAATGGCACTGCTTCTCACTGCTGGGGAGATCGTGATGCCAGACTGGATACCCAGGTTTGTAGCTCAGCTCCAGTACTACCGCCACGTGACTGGCGAGGGCATGCTTGACATTCTTTATGGTCGCCGCATCGGGCTTTACTTAACCTTCATTTCCACGCTGGGCCTTCTTTTTTTGATGTGGAGAAGAAGGGCAGCATCGGACTTTATGCCAATGCTGGCTTTTCTACTTGCAGCAGAAGTATTCATCATTCCCGGATTGAAGTCTCTCTTGAATCTAGTCCTACTCATGCCTTTAATCTTCATTGTGCTCCGAAAATATCCAGCATGTCGTGGTGCGTGATCTCCCGACGTATCAGACAGGACCGGCTGGACAACCTTTGGCTTTGTTTGAGAGTCTTCGCCCTTAAAAGCCATTATTTGAAGGCCCCTGCAGTACACCGCCCTGCTTTGCTGGTGCAACAGTACCGGACTCTGCGCACCAGAGTCGCCCGTCTACTTGTGTGCTTGAGTGAGCTGAAAGCTCAAGTGTGTCTCTCCCTTTCGTTTCCACGGGACAAGTCCCAGCCCCGCCAGACAATACAAAAGCATTGCCACGAGCAGTAGAGCACGCATTCCGAAAAGCAGGGATAAGTTCTCCAGAAGTCCACCAACGACTGCACCCAGCATGTTTGCTCCCAAGGCGGCTCCGCGTGATAAGGCAGTCCGAAATTCTGTGGCAAACAGAATTCCGGCGAAAAAGACGGGCACGGCAAAGATTACTGTCGCGAACGCGCCCACCATTGCCGGTGACCCAGAAAAGTGCTGAAACGGCATCCAGTACGACAGCGCCAAACCCACTAGCAATCCACCCAGCACGGGGAGTTTCGGTATCGGGCGCGCCGTTCTCTCCACGACAGCGTTAGCAACCAGCAGTGCGATCAGCAATGCCGAGATCACAATCCCGTTTACCTGCCAAGTAGTCCCGAAGAACAACGCGAGCCGGCTGATCACTTGAGTTTCAAGCAGTAGAAAGCCAGCGCCCATGCTAAAGAAAAACAACGAAGGCGGGTGACTACGAGCATCTCCAATCTGCAGGTAGAGAACGAGGCCGAGTAGGAACACTAAGGCTGCGACTGAGTAATACGTGCGCGGGATCCATCGGCCTTGTTGATAAAGATATGGCCAGTCGTCGGTGGTGATCGGAACGTTTCCCGAGATAGGGACAGCATTCTTCACAACGAATTCGGCGAGTCGGGGATCGGCGACGAGGGCTTGCTCGACCCGACTTGAAGGAGAGATTACAAAGCAGGTGGCAGTCGAGGTGTAGCTCGAATCGGCAAAGAAGACTAGCGGCGGTTTGCCAAAGGTCTGCTTCAACATCTCCGCGAGACGAACTGCCATCCAGGGGTGATTAATTTGGAATTTGACGAAGATTACACCATCCGGATTAAGATGGCGGCTGGCCTCGCGGAACGATTCTTCCGTGTACACGAAGTTGTCGATCCGCATATTCGAGTAGTCGGAAAACTGGGTATGCGAATCGAGCAGCCCGAAGAGAATCAGGTCGTACTGTCGCGGGCTTCGTTTCAAGAAAGCCCGCGCATCCGTCATATCGATCGCCACGCGCGACGAATCGTATGGGTGCTCCGGATGTTCGCGCTTGCCTAGATTCAGGATGGCAGGATCGATCTCGACTGCATCGACCGAGCGACTGTTACTGCGCAGGGCACCGGCAACATCGTTTCCAGTGCCTGATCCAACAACCATCACACTTGGAGAAGGTACGGCAAAACGAAATGGCAAATTGTAAGGATTCTCGTCGACTGCCTCTTTCAGAGCGTGTGGATGGCGCGCCAGAAACGCAGACGATAGATCCACAATGACCTGATAACCGGTGTGATTGACGCGTACTACGCCCCGCGCAAGATCACCGTTAGGAGCGTAGTACTTGGTATATTCAACCTGCTGATAAGGAGTCCACATCACCGACTTGCCTGACTCCCTCGGGCTATGCAGCAAGAGGGCGAGCGGAACGATCAAGCTCGCCACCAGCCAACGATCTCTGTCAGCTAATTGGAGGAGGGCGAAACCGAGAAGGACTGCCCCCAGCCAGAAGGTAGGCGGCAGCATCAATCGGCTAACCGCCAGGAAAGCCAAGATTCCCATCAGACTTGCCAGCAGGTTCCAGGAGTATGCAGTAAGAGCACGTGGTGCCAAATCCATTTGGTGACTGACAATCTGACCCAGAGGCACAAAAACAAAAACAATCAACAAGAACAAAGCCCCAGCCACGAGGGCTCCGGTCAGAAAGTTCACAGCCTGCCAAGTATTTCCAGTTGCCCAGATTTCGACATCGGCGGCGGAGCCAAGGCTCTGCGAAAGTGCTTCGAGAACTCTCCCGTTACCGAATGGGAAGCGCACCACGACCACTAACCCCATGAAGGCAGCCACAGCTGCGGGCCAGCGTAATGCTTTACTTGCTAATGCGCATCCCAATCCAAACCCGACAAAGCAGAGCAACAGAGCGAGATTCTTGAAGTAAGCGAAGACGCGGATTTCTACGGCAATCCAGCGAATAAAGGCGAGTTCGGCAAATAGCGTAAGAAAACTGGCGAGGAGAAGCTGGAAAAGGTTCCAGCGCTGTACCGGTGCGCTCGCGGCCTGAAAGAAAGGCCGACCGTGGCGCTTTCTAAGCGAAAGTCCAAAGCGGACTGCGACCAGGAACAGGACAGCTAGGATAAAACTAAAAAGACGCGAATTCATTCCTTACGAATGTCTTTCAGTTTGATTGTGGAGCTAACTGCGGAAGCATACATTGGCACCGTGAATCCAACAACTGCTTTCTGCTCCAGTTCCACGGTCCTGTGCTAGTTTCTGTGCAATCGCTTCAATAGTTAATCGGTTATACTGTGACGGCGCAATGATCCGTCTTTCACTGATGCTTGCGGCTCTGACAATGTTCGCAGGGCAGAATGATGCCCAGACGACCGGAACTATCGTTATTTATCGGGAGCGCGGAAAGAACTTCGGCGTTCTCCACTATGCTGAAGGCGAACATCCCACCATTTCCTGTGATGGCGTCAAAGTAGCGCGGTTGAGGGAGCGACACCGAGTGACCATTTCGGTAGGCTTTGGTCCTCACGATTGTGTTGCCATTGAAAAGCAGTATCCCGGCGAGTTTAATGTTGATAGCCGGAAGGTGTCGGTCGAGGCGAAAGCAAACGGTACAACCTATTTGAGATTGCAGATTCCTTTCGGAAATCTGCATTTTGTTTTGCAGGAAGTGCCCGAAGAGACTGGAGCAGCCGAGTCCGCGAAGATGCAGCCAGTCAAGAGCGGGGATTCCTACACCACGGTTCTCCCTGTGATTCCCGAAAAGAAGTCCTCGTCTCCATAGACGCGAAGTTTACCCATCCTAACTTTTGTAATATCCCCTTAGCACAAGTTGGCGTTTTTCCTTCGCCAGTCGGGCGAACAAAAGGTGCAAAGTTGTGATAACCCCTGGTTTCAACAGTTAGTGACAGTTAGTGACTCAGCGGACACCTCTACGTATACTGCTGACCATGAAGGGGCGCGATGCTGAAAAGAGTTTCCTGCCGAGTTGTGGTGTTCAGACAGCGGGCCCATCTCTGTGTTGGTTGCTGCTGGTAAGGGGCTTTGTGTGACGGACCGGGAGCCAACGAAACGTTCTTGGCTGTCGATGATTCTTGTAGCCTGGGTGCTGCTAACCACACTTGGGCTCTTAAACTGCGGCAGCGGCTCACACTCCGTAACCTCGGGCAGCGGCTCAGTGCCATGACAATATCTACGAAATGAACGCCGACGGTTCGAACGTGGTGCGCCTAACCAATACCACCCTTGAAACCGCCTTCGACCCGGCAGCCTTTTGAGTCACCCTAGTCACACCCTGAGGATGTTGGCGAGCAATACACTCGCGAGTTGACGGAAAATCACGATGCATTGACCTTGGAAAATTTCTAGCCATCCTCTCTTTTCTGCCAGTTTCGTCGCCGCTTGAGGTCATAGGTGACATCTTTCCCAGTAGCGATGTCTTCCAACAACTGGTCGAGTCGAGCCGCCGCGCTCCTTAGCACTTGCCCGTCCGCGTCCACTGCGGCCTTCAACATCTGATCGAGTCGGGCCGCCGCAGCCTTTAGCTGCTGCACTTCTTCATTCGCGATCGGCTTCTTCAAAGCTTGCTCGTTCGCCCGAATCAGGCTCACGATGCGTTGCCGGAGATCGTGTTCCCTGCCTTTTTCGTTTTCGTTAATCATGGCCCGAGCAAGAAGCAAAACACAGAAAACGGCACCGACAAAACTTGCCGCCCAGACTGGCAGTCAAGGGACTATCACCCGCCACCCCGTACAAGACCAGATGTCAATTGATGGTGAAAAATCTCCCCCATAACACTCAGAATGGTCCGGCCAGGGATTTTGAGTGCAATTGATTCCATAACTCCATAACAATGCCGGCTCCCAGACCCGAGTAAGCTTGGTGGTGCCAAACCAACCATGAAGGCTCGGGTAGAAAGGAGCCGGACAATGATCATTATAGGATGCGATTATCACCCGGGCTTCCTGCAAATTGCGTTTGTGGATACCGAGACGGGAGATTACGGAGAGCAACGATTAGAGCACACTGAGGGAGCAGAAGAGTTCTATCGTGACCTCGCTGCCCAGGGGAAGAAGGTACGAGTGGGAATGGAAGCTAGTGGGGGCGCGACATTGATTTATGAGCGGGTTCCTGCTGGACACGAATTGCATCTCCGAGCTTGTCCGCAACCGACCTGAACCACGGTATTGGATTGGATGGAAGCCGCGGAACGAAAGCGTGCTCTACCTGAGCGTCCTCAGGTTAGGGGAGATTCGGAGGGGCGCAGCGGGACTGCCACAAGGCAAGCGCCGGACGCACTGGAGAGTTGGCTGGAATTGGAACTGCAAGCGCGCTTTTCGGGGAGAATTTTGTCCATCGACAAGGCGGTCGCCGACCGTTGGGGAGTGCTCGCCGCAGGAGCAAAACGTGCTGCAAGACCTCTGTCGGCCATGGACGGTTTGCTGGCTGCGACCGCTCTTCATTATGGCCTAACGCTGGTCTCGCGCAATATCAGCGACTTCGCAAACACACAGGTCCCGGTCTTGAACCCATGGGAACCGTGACTCCAAACTTGCTTACCGCGGATCCTGATGCGAACGGAGTACGTGCAAGCACATTTTCAGCTAGCGGCCGTTTTGCAAATTCGTTGCCTCTTCCTGAATCCTCTTCCACGCGTTCTCCACGTGCCACGCTTTCGTGTGGGTCTGGCCCACACTCAGCCGCAGCGTCACCTTCCCGTTCAGCTTCGTATGCGTGAGAAACAGATCGCCGCTCCGGTTCAGACGGTCCATGATCGTCTGATTCGCCGCATCCCCGCCTTTGTGCCGAAAGCACACTAAATTCAGCGGCACCGGCGCCGCCAGTTCGAATCGCTCATCGTTCCGCACCCCATCCGCAAACTGCTGCGCCAGCCGCACATGCTCGCGAACGTGATGCTGCAGTCCCTCCACACCGTAGTGCCGGATCACGAACCACAGCTTCAGCGACCGAAACCGCCTTCCGAGCTGAATGTGCCAGTCGCGGTAGTCGATCACCGCGCCCGACTCCGTTGCCTGGTTGCGCAAGTACTCCGGGAGAATACTCAAAGTCTGGATCAGCGCCTTGCGGTCGGCCACCCAGAAGCAGCTGCAATCGAAGTTGACGGCCATCCACTTATGCGGATTGAAATTGTAACTGTCGGCTAACGCCACTCCGTTCTGCAAATGGCGAAATTCAGGGCAAAGCATAGCTGTACCCGACATGGCAGCGTCCACATGCAGCCAGAGATTGTGCTGCCGGCAGATTTCGGCGATTGCGTCAACCGGATCCATGGCGTTCGAAGAAGTCGTCCCCACCGTCGCGCACACGAAACAAGGCGTCAGCCCTGCGCTCTTGTCCGCCTCGATCTGCCCCGCGAGCGCCCCCGGCCGCATGGCAAAGTTTTCGTCCACTTCGATCGCCCGCAGGTTCTCGGCGCCAATCCCACTCATCATCGCGGCCTTCTCCACCGACGAATGGGTCTGCGTCGAGGCGTAAACTACAAGCCGGCCGTCACACCCTTTCTTGTTGCTGGAATAGTTGGTCGCGCGCTCGCGGCCAGCGAGCAAGGCGACAAGTGCGGCTGTTGAAGCCGTATCCTGAATCACTCCGCCGCCCGTCTTCGACGAAAGAAATTTCTCCGGCAACCCGAGCATTCCCACCAGCCAGTCCATCACATGCGTTTCGAGTTCCGTGCAGGCAGGACTGGTCGACCACAGCATCCCCTGCACTCCCAAACCCGAAGACAGCAGATCGCCAAGAATTCCCGGTCCCGACGAGTTGCAGGGAAAATAAGCAAAAAAGTTCGGCGACTGCCAATGGGTCACACCGGGCAGGATCAAACGCTCGACGTCTTTCAGCAAAACCTCAAACGGCTCCCCCTGCGCGGGCGGGGCCGCCGGGAGTGACGCGCGAATCTGTCCCGGCTTGACTTGCGAGAGCACGGGTAGCGATTCCACCCGTGACTGATAGTCGGCGATCCAGTCCACCACGGCATGGCCGTAGCGCCGGAATTCGTCGGTGGTCATGTGAAATGACTTTTCGTCGGACATTTTTCTCCAAATGAGTGCTAGAGTGACATGAATTCACGGCTCATATTCCGAACGTCGGCTTGTTCGCGAAGGATGTCTTCAATAATCGAAAGCATAGGGTCGGTCTCACTTATCTTGTTCTTGCCCCGAAGCTTTTCCCAGATCGAGCGCCTCGTCTCCACCATGATTCGCCACTCTCCATCGTTCTTATCGACTGCCCCCTCGCTGGGATATCCCGTAGCCCCCAAGAAATAGCCCTGAGAGCCCTGTCGGGCAAGCATTTCCCAACCCCAGTCTTCCTGGTAAGGCGCGTCTGCGCTGACTCCCTTCTTTGCGAGCTGCTCCCGCAGCCACTCCGCCAGGTCTTCTCCGAAGCAACACGGATTGATGAAGCGCTCCTTCACTTCCGACAGGTTGAAACGGTTCGTCTGAAACAAAATGTCAAAGCTTGTCATGGGGACGCTATTCCTGCTTTAAGCGTCCAAAATACACCCTTGTGTTGTAGTCGAAGGCCACGCGCCCCGATTCGACGTACTCATCGAAAATGCGCCGCAGTTCGCTCAGCATCGGTCCAGACTTCGGATGCTCCGGCCCCGGCGCATACGACGAAGACAACAAGCGCCCTTCCAGCGCGGCGTAGTCAAACTCCTGCCGCATGGGAAAGACTCGCTCCCGAAACGGCGCCGGATCGTAAAACTCATTGACCGCCGCGGTGGTCCGCTCATGCCGCACTGCTTCATAATCAGTGCCGAAGGTCAGCAGCAGTTGCTCGTAATCGCGCAGGAACGGAGTCGAGTCGGTGATGCGTTCATTCCAC
Source organism: Candidatus Sulfotelmatobacter sp. (assembly GCA_035511455.1). Lineage (GTDB taxonomy): Bacteria > Acidobacteriota > Terriglobia > Terriglobales > Acidobacteriaceae > Sulfotelmatobacter. Next base: position 68,772 of record DATKFH010000038.1, read on the forward strand.
AAAAGTACGAGCCATCCCCCAGGCCTAAGAATTCGCACGAACTCCTGCCGCGCCCGCTCGCGATCAAACCAGTGCGCGGCCTGGGCCGCGGTGACGAAATCAGCAGCCTCATGCGGCAGAGTCGTAGCCTCCGCGGTTCCGGCCACGCTGGTGAATCGCGGACACCCCACCAGCAATCGCTCCCCTGCTTGCCGCATCTCGGCGTTGGGCTCGACTGCGAAAACCGGATTGCCATTCTCGAGCAGCATCCGAGTCCAGATTCCCGTGCCCGATGCCATATCGGCGATAACGTCCGAGGCCGCCAGCCCGCACTCGTCCTTCAAAACGCGCAAAGCCTCGGCGGGATATCCCGGCCGGTAGCGAACGTAGTTTTCTACCCGATCGGAAAAGCGGCTGGTAGCGTTAGAGGCGCGCATAGACGAGAATTGGCAGGTCTTTCAACTTGCCAGAAAGCTATTCTACCGGCAGGATAGAAGTGTTGTCCCAACCCGCCGGGGGGCATTCACAAGCTGGAACGGACACAAAAGTTCACGAAGCTCCCAGCCTTCCTTCGTGATCCTTAGTGTCCTTCGTGGTTAAAGATTTTCCCGGCCGTACCAGCACAAACCATGCGCGTAGTCATCAAAGTCGGCACCAGTCTCATCGCTCCCGGCGGGCAGATCGATATTCACCTGCTGCGCGGCCTCGTCGATCAATTCGACCTTACGAACAACGAATATCTGGTCGTGACTTCAGGAGCGATCGCGGCCGGAATGTCGGGCCTCGGCCTCGGCAAGCGCCCCGGCGATGTCCCGCGCATGCAGGCCTGCGCTGCGGTGGGCCAGAGCAAGCTGATGCACACCTACGAGCGCCTGTTCTTCGGCAAAAAAATCGTAGCCCAGTTGCTGCTCTCCAGCGACGACTTCACTTCGCCCGTCCGCTATCGCAATCTGCAGAATGCTTTGGCGGAATTGCTCGCGCTAGGCGTTGTCCCGATCATCAATGAGAACGACAGCGTCTCCGTGCGCGAGCTGGAAGGCGCCTTCGGCGACAACGATGAGCTGAGTTCACTTCTGGCCACCGCAGTCAAAGCCGACTGGCTCTTGTTGCTCACCAACGTCGATGGCTTCATGGTTCCCAACGGTCGCAAGAAGCCGCGCCTGCAGCGCGTGATCCAGAAACTCACCCCCGCCCTCGAAGCGCAATGTAGCGGCAAGAGTCCGCTAGGCCGTGGCGGCATGGCTTCGAAGCTGCGCGCGGCGAAACTCGCCAGCGAGGCCGGCGTTCATGTGGCAATCGTGAATGGATGCCATCCCCAGGCCATTACCATGGGAATGGAGCGCAAGATCGGCACCTATTTTCCGCCCCAGAAAGAAAGCCGATGAGTGTCGCCCACGCCCGCGTCGCGCCCACGCAGGAAAAACTTCAGCGCGCCCGCGCCGCGTCGAAGAAGCTGGCACTCTTGTCCACGGAAGAAAAAAACGCTCTGCTGCTGGCGATTGCCGACGCCATCGAGATGCACGAGAAAAGCATCCTGGCCTCGAACCGCGAGGACATAGAACATTCCGGCCTCGAAGGCGCCATGCGAGACCGCCTCCTGCTGACTCCGGCCCGAATCAAAGATATGGCAGATGCCGTCCGCGAGGTCGCGGCCTTGCCTGATCCGATCGGCGAAACGCTGGCGCAATGGACGAAATCGAATGGCTTGCATTTCCGCAAAGTGCGCGTGCCCCTCGGGGTAGTCGGGATCATCTACGAATCGCGGCCCAACGTGACCGTCGACACCGCCGTGCTGGCGCTCAAGACCGGCAACGCGATCGTGCTGCGCGGCGGCAAAGAAGCTACTCAAAGCAGCCAGCGCTTAGTCGACATTATGACCGTAGTGCCCGGTGTGCCTGAAGGCGCCATCGAATTGCTCGACTCGAACTCGCGCCACTCGGTGCACGAACTGATCAAGGCTCGTGGCCTGGTCGACGTAATCATTCCGCGTGGAGGCGCTGGCCTCATCACCTTTGTGACGGAGAATTCCACTGTGCCCGTGATCGAGACCGGAGCCGGGAACTGCCACATCTTCGTCGACGAATCCGCGGACTTCGACATGGCCGACCGCATCGTCCTCAACGCCAAGACCCAGCGCCCGTCCGTGTGCAACGCCGCGGAAAAGTTGCTGCTGCATGAACGCGTGGCCGCTGAATATATTCCGCGCATTGTGAAGAATCTGATCGCCGCCGGCGTCGAAGTGCGCGGCGATGGCAAAACCCGATCGCTCGCCGCCGGTTTGCCGGTCGGCCCCGCCGTCGAGCAGGACTGGTACGAAGAGTACCTGCGGCTCTGCATGGCGCTAGCCGTGGTGTCTGACGTCGACGAAGCGATCGCTCACATCAACAAGTATTCGACCAGGCACTCCGATTCCATCGTGACCCGCGACGAATCGCATGCCCGCAAATTCCTGCGCAGCGTCGATTCCGCTGCCGTCTACTGGAACGCCTCCACCCGCTTCACCGACGGCGGAGAATTCGGCTTCGGCGCCGAAATGGGCATCAGCACCCAGAAGCTCCACTGCCGCGGACCCTTCGCGCTGGCGGAGCTGACATCGTCGAAGTACGAGGTCGTCGGCACGGGCCAGGTACGGCCTTAGACTCCACCCACGCGCCCACAACCACCTGCCCGCTGTGCTACCTTACTAGCTTTCCCCTTCGAAGCCTGATGAAACTTATCTCCACGGTCGTTCTCTCATCGGCCATTTTGTACTCCGGGTCATCCCCAACGGCTGACAACGGAACGGCCTCTTCGAACGCTTCCCCAGCCATCTTTGGCTTCCGCGACGCCGCCGCTGAGTCCACGATCGAAACCCGTTTTCTGGCCGCACCCGATGCCCAACTCGCCGAAGAACACCTGCGCATCCTGACCAAAGCTCCCCACATGGCCGGGACGGCGGAAGACAAAGCCACCGCCGAATACGTCGCCCAGAAATTCCGCGCGGCCGGGCTCGAAACTGAAATCGTCGAATACAAGGTCTGGATCAACTATCCCTCCGAAATCAGCGTCGATTTGATCGCGCCGCCGGGCGTCGAGATGCACGGACCCACTCGCGAGCACGTCGACCACGATTCGTTCCAGGATGACCCGCGCGTGGTCACGCCCTTCAACAGCATGTCGCCCTCGGGTGACGTTACGGCCGAAGTCGTCTACGCAAACTATGGGACGCCTGAAGATTTTGAGAAACTCGACAAACTTAAGGTCGACGTACGCGGCAAGATCGTGCTCGTCCGTTACGGCCAGAACTTTCGTGGCGTAAAGGTCTTCGTTGCGCAGGAGCACGGCGCGGCCGGAGTGATCATCTACTCCGACCCCGCGGATGACGGCTGGCGCCGCGGCGACAAGTATCCCGACGGACCCTGGCGCCCTGACACCGGCGTCCAGCGCGGCTCTGTAGGATACATGTTCGAGTTTGCGGGCGATCCGACCACGCCCGGCGTGGCTTCGGTGCTCTCGCTTCCAGAATCGCAACGCATCTCTCCACAGGACTCGGCCCAGTTGCCGAAAATTCCCGTCACTCCACTCTCGTATCACGATGTGTGGCCCGTACTGCAACATCTTCGCGGCCCCGATTCGCCTCGGGAATGGCAGGGATCGCTGCCCTTTACCTATCACGTGGGCCCGGGGCCGTCGAAGGTGAAGATGCACCTCAAGCAGGACTACCGTTTCCGCACACTCTGGGACGTCATCGGACGAGTGCCCGGCAGCGACCTGCCCGACGAGTGGGTGGTTGCCGGCAATCACCGCGACGCCTGGGTATACGGCGCGGTGGATCCCAACAGCGGCACGGCAGCCATGCTCGAGGCCGTCCATGGTGTCGGCGACTTGCTGAAGTCGGGCTGGAAACCGAAACGCACTCTGGTCTTCTGCAGTTGGGATGGCGAAGAAGAAGGACTGATGGGCTCGACCGAGTGGGCGGAGCAGCACGAATCCGAGCTGGAGAAGTCGCCTGCCTACTTCAATGTGGATGTTGCCGTTTCCGGATCGAGGTTCGGCGCGTCGGCCGTGCCCAGTCTGAAACAGTTTGTGCGCGACGTCACCAAGGCAGTGCCCAGCCCCAAGGGCGGCACTGTCTACGAGGAGTGGCAGAAGGCGTCGCAGCCCGAGACTCCGTCCACACAATCGCCCACCGAGGCGATGGCGGAAATCCACCGCGTACCGGCCGTGCAAGTCAAGACCGACGTACCGGTTGGAGACCTGGGCAGCGGCTCCGATTACACCGCCTTCTTGCAGCATCTCGGTGTGCCGTCGACTGACATGACGTCGAGTGGGCCTTACGGCGTGTATCACTCCGTGTTCGACAACTTTGCATGGTTCAAGAAATTCGGCGATCCGGAATTCGTTTATGAGCAGGAGATGGCGCGCATCTTTGGGCTCGAAGCCGTGCGCATGGCCGACGCCGACGTTCTGCCGTATGACTACGAAGAATATGGGAAAGAGATCGCCGCTTATCTGGACGCCGCGCGCAAGCGGGCGGAGGCGAAGTTCGGCGGACGCGTGCTCGACTTCGGACCGGTGAACGCCGCTGCCCACCACTTCCAGACCGCGGGGGCCAGGATCCTGGCGAAGCAGAAGAACCCGCCTCGCGATGTCGCTACGCTGAACCAAGCCTTGCGCGGCGCAGAGCGGGCACTGCTGGTGCCGCAGGGATTGCCGCATCGTCCCTGGTTTCGCCATGCCATTTATGCGCCCGGCGAGTATACCGGCTACGCCGCGGTTGTGATTCCGGGCGTGAATGAGGCTCTGGACAAAGGCGATAGCGAGGCCGCGCGCCAGCAACTGGCGGCCTTGGCTTCTGCGCTCGACCGCGCCGCTAAGACGCTGGAGGGATACCGGTAGTATGGCCTCGGCACACGCTCTCAGCCACTTTCTGCGCACGCTGCCCGACTCGGCGGTGGCCACATTTCTTGCGTTGTTTCCGATCGTCGATCCTTTCGGCGGCATTCCCATCTTCTTTACGATGACCTCCACCTGGACGGCCCGCGAGCGCAACCGGACTGCCTTTAAGGCTGGGCTCTGGGTCTTTCTGATTCTGGTGACGTTCCTGTTTTTCGGGCGGTTCGTTCTCCATTTCTTTGGCATCTCGCTGCCGGTCATCAAAATTGCCGGCGGACTGATCGTGGCCAACACGGCGTGGAGTATGGTGACTTCGACTTCGCGCATCACACCGGCCGAAAGTCGGGAAGCTGAGAGCAAGGAGGACATTTCCCTGACTCCCCTGGCCATGCCGCTGATGTCGGGGCCGGGGGCGATCGGAGTGGTGATGGCTCTGGCGGCTCATGTCGATAACGCAGCGGCCTATATCGGCATGGTGATTGGCGTGGCCGCGATCGCGCTCAGCGTTTCGCTGTTCTTCTGGCTGGGCGGGCCGCTGGTGCGGCGCCTGGGACCGAGCGCGGTGGGGGCGATCAACAAGATCTTTGGCTTCCTGATTCTCGCTATCGCGGTCCAACTGGTGTGGAACGGCATCGCCGACTTCAATAACTAGAACAAGTGTGCAGCCCGCTTTCTTTCCTGGAACTACCCTGCCGTGGTTCACGTACAACAATGCAGGCGCTCGTGCGCCCGAGAGGTGCGCCATGTCGGGAAAGTCTCTTCTCCGTCTCACCCCGCTCTACAAGGTAATCCTGTTGTGTCTCGCCCTCGTGCCCATGTGTGCCGGACGCTCCGGAGGTCACAGCTGGGAATACGAAGAAACTCACAGCGACTCCCGCGATTTTGCGGCCGGTGGCATGTTGCATGTGCATTTGAGCGTCGGCGATGTGCACATCAAGCGCGGCGATGCCGGCAAGATCAACCTGCGATACACCGTCAAGTCGCGTCGCGAGCACAATGTGAAGAGTGCGCAAGTCGATTTCGAGGTCAGCGGCAACGACGCTACGATCGAGTTCCACGCTCCTCTCCATTCGAACACCCAGTTTGACGTGGAACTGGAGGTGCCGATGAACACGAACCTCGACCTGCATGGAAAGGTCGGCGACCTCACTGTGGAAAACGTCGAAGGCGACAAGGATCTGGAACTTGGCGTCGGCGATATCCGCGTGACTCGCGAGAGCTCCACCTATCGAATGGTGCGCGCCAGCACTGGCATCGGCGATGTGAACAGTGATGGGTACGGCGAGACCAAGGGGTGGCTTGGCAAAACGCTGAAGTACCACGGCGAGGGCAAGTACGAACTGCGCGCCCACGTGGGAGTAGGGGATATTACGCTGGAAGGGAAGTAGCCGATCAGCCGGGCGGTCGGCAGGAGCTTAAGGAATCGACCTCCCCCAGTGGCGAAGGTTGGGACATACCGTCTAGATTTTTTTCGTATCAAGTCCACAAAATATCTGATTTCAACAACTTGCGGCCCGCTGATATGTCGAGGACTTTGCTGGCGTCTGGATTTGGCCGTGCGCGGGACGGGCTGGGCCGGGTGTTTGCGGGCGCGGGGCGCGGGCCGGGCGTGCATGTTCTTAACCGCACAATTTTAGACGTCTTTCTGCGCGAGAGTCGACGAACACTGATTGACAATAATCAGTCTCGAGACTCGAACCTCATCTGTTGCGACTCACCCACAAGCCGCACCAACTCTGAGAATCGTGTGTCGCTGATCAGCGGACGAAATTCAAGATCGCGCTCAAGTCATCCAGCATCGCGCCATCCGGTCTGTACGGCTCTGACTGGCATTTTCAGAGCTTCGTCATGGTTTTCGGAACGCATGTAGGCAACTGCGACCGCATGATAGAGTTCCGGCAGAACTGGCATCTGCGCCTGCACTCTGTACATCCGCGCACTTCTCAAGGGTCTCTACAGCCTCCCCGACATGTGGTACTGCGCGACGTGGTCAAGTCGTAGACAAGCGGAATCAAATTCTTGCAGCGCAGCCTGGTCGCCCTGGCTCCATGCTTTCAGAAGGCGGGTCAGTTCGTGTGATCCTGTCGATGCATCCTCGAAATATTTACGAAAAGGAGACCCAAATGAAAACGACGACGCGGCACTTGATTGTAGTGCACTCCACCCGGATGGTTGTTGCAGTAGCGCGACTTCTTAGCTGTTTTACCAGCTTGGCACGTGCTGAGAGATGCACCAACCAGAACTTGTACGGCACTTACGTCCTCACGCTGAGCCGCTTCAGAACGTTCTTAACACCTCCCCAGGCGATAGCTTTCTCTCCGATAGCCGTCGGCGGCACGTTTCGTTGGTTACAACAGTTACTTCCGAGTGGCTCGTCATCCGACCGAGTTCGGGCCCGACTTGTGCTGTGGATTTGTGAAAGGGCTGAGGGACCACAGACGGCAACGGTGAAAATTCCCGTCTAGACCTGGCGTCGATGCCAACGAACACGAGGTCTTTGGGCTCGCTTAGGATAACAATGGAGAATGCGACCGGGCGTGGAAGTTGCCTAAGACGAATTACGAAATACCAGGGTCCGGTCCAGGCCCGAGAAATGGATTTCGCGGAGGAGGCGTGATCCGTTACTACTCTCTAGGTACACATATTCATCGTGCTGATACCGCCCGGGTCGGTTGACCCATTGGCCGTCTGCTGTCGCCAGAACATCACCGCCCTGCGCAAATTTCACCTTTGCGTCAGTAACATGGGATTCCCAAGTGATTGTAAAATCCCCAACCGGCAATCTCGCGCCCTCGAGAGTTAGCGCCGAAATGAAGCTGAAACTCCGGGAGCCCCGCTCGAAAGGCTGTGGCTTGTAACCATGTGACACTAGATCTTTTTGTGTCCTGGTCGCTTCCTCTTGGTTGCCGTAGGGGCCGACAAGTACGTAGAAAGAACTCATCCACAGATGTCCTTTTTGAATGACGCGCGAGCGGAGTCCGAGTTGTGCCACCTTGTCGCTAAGGTTGTGAGCCCACCTCTCGTCTTTGAATTTGCCAAGTTCGAAGTACATCTGCGGAAGCGAGACGGCAGTTGCTTCTGAAAAGCTGCTCACCTGGACAGAGCTGGCAGGTGCAGGCTGAGCGAGCGCGCTGAGTTTATTCGGGATAACGTTTGCGACCGGCGATGAAGGCACTGCTTGCGAAGGGGACGAAGGGCTTGGCGCGGTCGTGTCGGCACTATCGCGGACAGCCGGATGCTGGGGGACAGGGCTATTCGCTGCGTGGGCTGGAACGTCGCTGGGCAGCGCCGGCTGGAGCGTCGGCTGCTCTTGTTTCGCAGGGCTTGTCAGAGGTTGCGCCAGGAGTTTGTTCGGCTGCTCAACCGGAATCTGCGGACGTGCGGGAGTCGGGGACGAGTGCATACGAACAGGACTCTGCGCACTCACTGGACTCTGTGCACGAACCGCCGCAGGCTGCTTCTCCGCTTCGGGTTTTGCCGCCAATCGCTCTCCCAAATGGATGAGCGACTCGCCGATATCGCTCCGATGTGCGTACATCAAGAATACAGAGGCGCTGAGCGCCGAAATAAGAAGCCCGGCGACCAGGCCCCGTGCAAACCCGCTGATCTTTATCCGGAGCCTCCTCTTTAGGGCCCCTGCGAAGGCGGAGGAATTACCGGAATCGGTGATCACGTCGGACCGGTGAGCACGGAGCCTGGGAAATGCTTTGAGAGGTGCAGGGCCGAGAGTTGCGGTTTCATGTTCCTCAAGCGGGGCCGCAGGCTGACTTATCCAATTTTGGACTTGCTCGCGGGCCGCTGCGGTCAGAGTAGTGAATCGCACGCCCCCCACTTGTTGCAGCTTGTCGGTCCATGCCAATTCGCCGCAGGCGGCGATGCGGCGATTCTGCTCCACCAGCGAGAAACGGAGTGGCCCATTCTTCTCAACTGGAGCAATCGAGTGAAAGCAAAGCCCTTCGCCGGAAACATTCAATACGATGCCGCCGTTGTTCGGCTCAATATGGATGGGGGCGAGTTTTTCCATCGTCGTCCGCGGGAAGTGGCGACGTTCGGGCGTTGACATGGGCGCACCTGGGGGTAGAAGTGAACGATTTGAGTTATCGTCGTAGCGTTCTACCAAGTCGACGAAGCAAGCAGGCGGTGACCGTAGATCGGCACGCTCCTGACTGATCGATCTTCGGGCGAGAAACAATATACATCGGTGCGCTTCCGGAGACAATACTCGCCATTACTCGCCATAATGCATCAACCGCTCGCGGGAAATGTACCTCTAGGTCATTGTGCGGGCGAGCGGGTTGAGGTTAAGATTCGCGGCACTTTCTCCATTCAACCAATGGTGACGCGAACGGCGATGGGTCCCCGACAGGTCCAGTCGCCGTTCTCTTCTACGCCTGTTTGGCGCTTTTGACAGCAGATGCCGTGAGGCGTCCAAGCTTGAGGCCGAAAGGTTGCGAGCCTCTACCTACGGCGATGGGTGTTATGAGAGACCCCCTGTCGCCGTTCGATTTTGAGCCGATCTGCAAGCCTTCGCTGCCTACCCTCAGGGGTATTGTGCTGGCGAGTCGATTGGGGCAAAATGCATCCGCTTTACACCGGTGAACGGTGGTAGGTCGGATCGTCTACACCAGTCGCCGTTCATCCTGTTTCTACGTTTCACACCCCGCTCCGAAGGATTGGGCACCCCTTGGCGATCGCTAATGCTTGGAAATTTACAGGCTGTTTACAGCTCTGCTGCGACGATGAGTCGTATGATTTGCGCTCCCCCCAAATACTTTCGCTGAGAACTGATCCCACGGTTTCGAGTATGGAAGGGCCAGTGGTCCCACTGGCCGGGCTCGGCAATGGTTGCGGAAGCGACCCGGAAGGGGCAGTCATGAAGAATCTGTACGAAGTTCTGCATTCGAAAGAAGAGAGGGTCTGCCAGTTGCGCCGGGAGACGGAGGAGCTTCGGTTCCTGATCGGGTTGCTGGATCGGGAGGACGGGGCAGACGCATCTCTGGCCAACGCGTCTGCTACGAACGCCTCGGGCGGACGACCTGTTGTTTATCTTCTGACGAACTCGGGACGGCTGGAGGTCGTCGTGCGAGGCGCGCCACGTCTCCGATTTGCTGGGCCCATGCGCATGCCGATGGAAATCCTCAGAGTTGGTAACGAATTCCATATTTTCGTTCCAACTCCAGAGCCTGGGGGCGCTTCTTCCGGACTGATTGAAGAAGGGGCAGCGTGACAGTTCTTCCCGATCGTCCGTGGTGGCATGCCTGGAAGGCTCTTGCGAAACTTGTGGCGTCCGGTCCTGCGGATTCAGTTTGTTGCCTTTCTGTCTTCCCCGGCATTACCGTGCTTTCGCATCCCGCCGTTACGCGGCTGAAACCTGGTTTGTCCGGCAAAGCGTGTTGAACTCTGACTTCGTGACAGCGCTACGTCGCGAAGCATGGGACAGCCACCTGATGCAGAGCGCGTTCGTGTTCGCCGTTCTGTTTTCCGGACTAGAACCGACCATGGCTTGACATTGCCGCGGGCTTTGATAACGTAATCCCTCCCCGGTTGTCGGCGCTTACCGTTTCTTGAGGTCGCCATGGCACAACCTACGATCGTTCATCCTGCCTCGAAGCATGCCCATAAACCGTATGAGACACACGACATTCTCAGAGGTGCTGCGTCACGAACTGGATCGAGTGAACCAATCGCGGCAGGGGCGCGGGGTTGAGGCCCGGCGCACGCGGACAACCTGATTGGACTGGCGTTCTCGGGCGGAGGCATCCGCAGCGCAACGTTCAACCTGGGAATTCTGCAGGCGCTGGCGGAGAAAGGATTGCTCCAAAAGTTCGACTATTTGTCGACGGTTTCTGGCGGGGGCTATATCGGATCATGGCTGGCGGCGCTGACGCGGCGGCTCACCAGGGAGCTCAAGTGCTCGTTTGAGGGGGTCGAAAAAGCCCTCAGCCCGCGGAAGTATGAACCGGACCGCCGGAGCGAACCCTCGGTGCTGCACTGGCTGCGTCTGTACAGCAACTACCTGACGCCGCACACCGGCGTGGCTTCGGGAGATACGTGGGCCATGCTGGGAACGTGGATGCGCAAGGTGTTTTTGAACCAGACGATTCTGGGGATGATGTTCGTGAGCATCTTTGTGCTGTGCCAGGGCGTGCTGCTGCCGCTGGTGAATGTGAATGATAGTGGCGTGGCCTTCTTCGTCAGCGGGGGACTCATGCTCTTCCTAGGGTCCATATCGATGGCGATCAATGTCGTGCAGGAAGGCTCACCCACGGCAAGTATGAAGACATGGTTTCAGCGAATCAAAGTCACGGCGACAGTGATGCTTCCGTTCGTGCTGGCATGTGTTCTGCTGAACTGTGCTCTGTGGCAAAGAACGGACTTCAGCGAAGAACCCACATGGTTGTGGGCCGGGGCGGGCGCGGTGTTTTACTTTGTGGTCTGGGGCATCGTGGCGATCATGGCGCTGGGCCGGCGCTTGTGGCGCAGGAGTCACGGCCAGCCAGAGAAGCTGATGGTTTCCATCCTGGCCCTGCTGCTGTTCTCGCCGGTGGCTGGAGCAGCCGGCGGTTGCCTGTTGCGGGCCTACGTGATGTTGCTGAACCAGCCCCAGGATTGGAACAGCTCGTATTGGGTGGTGATCGTTTTCGGCAGCGGAGTGCTGATGGTGATCACGCTGCTGACGGGCACGCTGCATATAGGACTGGTGGGGCGCGGCTCCATGGATGTGGTGCGGGAATGGTGGGCGCGACTGGGCGGGTACCTGATGCTCATCACCATGGGCTGGCTTTTGCTGGCCGGGACGGTTGCATTTGTGCCGCTTGCGCTGCGTTGGGTGCTGTGGGAGTTGAGAAACTGGCACTCCATTTCCATCAGCGCGGCACTGTTGGGGGTGGCGCACAACTATCTGGGGCTGAAAGCGGCGGCCAGCCCCCGAACCAGCGGGAAAGAGGCGAGTGCTCCGCAGGCTCAAAAGAGTGGCGGCGGGACGGCCTGCGAGGGGCAGGAAGGGAAGAAGTCGGGGATCATCGAAGCCCTCAAGTCGCCGGCCGTCATGAACGCTTTGGCGAAGTCGGCTCCTTACGTTTTTATTGTGGGACTGGTGGTGCTGCTGAGCACGGGAGTGCAGATCGCTACGTGCCTGGCCTTCGATTTCGACGAAACCAAAGAACTCTGGAGTTACGCGAGCAACGCGAACTGGTCCGAACTTTCTGGAACTTATTGGAAGGTTCTGCAAAGTACCCCAGCGGGATGGCTCGCCGGCTTGGGCGGGATCTTCTTTCTGGCCGGACTCGCATTATCGTGGCGGGTGGATGGGAACGAATTCTCGCTGCATCATTTCTATCGCAACCGGCTGGTGCGGTGTTACCTGGGCGCGTCGAATCCGGATCGCAAACCGGAGCCGTTCACGGGATTCGATCCCGCCGACGACGTGGCGTTGTGCGATTTTGCTGATAACTATCCGGGACCTTATCCGATCCTGAACGCGGCATTGAACATCACGGGGGGAGAAGAACTGGGGTATGCCACCCGGCGGGCGAAGTCGTTCGCGTTCACGCCGCTCTACTGTGGCTTTGAATTGGGGGGCTCCGGAGATGGGCCGCAGCGCTTCACGTGCAACGGCGGCTATCTTCCCACTTTGGCGAAAACAGAGCTAGGGCGGGCAACGGGAGGCGTGGCCAAGTTAGGCTCTGAGTTCGGAATTTCGCTGGGGACGGCGATGGCGATCTCGGGCGCGGCGGACAGCCCCAACATGGGCTATCACACCTCGCCAGCGACCGCGTTCTACACGACGTTGTTCGACGTGCGATTGGGCTGGTGGATGGGCAATCCGCGCTATCACAAAAAATGGCGGAGCACTGGTCCGGCGCTGGGACTGGGCTATTTATTGTCCGAGGTACTGGCCCAGAGCGATCAGCAAAAGGGATACGTGTATCTCTCCGACGGCGGGCACTTTGAGAACCTGGGAGTGTATGAGTTGATCAAGCGGCGCTGCCGGCTGATTGTGGCGGGCGATGCCGATTGCGGGTCAATATGGATTCGGAGATGTGCTGAGCTTGATCGAGAAGGCGCGCACGGATTTTGGTGCGCGCATCGAGATTGACTGTTCCACGATCCGGCCGGCGGACGGAGGGCGGCAGAGTGCACGGAACTGCGTGCACGGAACATCTATTACGATCCCAACAATAGCGACGACAAAGGAACTCTCATCTTGATTAAGGCCAGCATGCCGATGCGAAGTGCGGCCGGGGTCACGCACCACCTGAACGACAGAAAGCTTCCGGACGATGTGTGGCGCTACTACGATCAGCATGAGACGTTTCCTCATCAGAGCACAGCCGACCAGTGGTTTGATGAGCTGCAATTTGAGAGCTACCGGGTGCTGGGGGAGTACATCGGGGTGCACGCTGCCGAGGAGATTGGCAGGGCGATCGAGCGGACGCTGGACGTACCGGCAGCGGCGGCCCGGCCGCAATAGTCACGGCGTAGGCCGCAGTGGGCAAGTCCCAAAGTCAAATTCCCCACCCCTTCGACTGCGCTCCGGGCAGGCTCGGTCGCAAAGAACGCGACCAGGATGGGGCACCCCCGTGAACCGATGTAGCGAAAGGCTGGGCCAGCCCCCATTACACAACGCAAAGCCGCGGTCTCTAAGGCCAGATACCAAAACAAGGCTTTCGCGACGTAACGCCTGGGTGCTGAAACGCACTACCAGATGGGCGGTGTCGTGCAAGGGGACGCCCATCGCGAGATAGCAAGCCTGCCCTACCCAGGCGGATTCACGGGGCTTCTGCGCTCACTCGCGCCGAACCGATCGCCGAGAAGAAGGAGAATTGAAATGTCCGACAATGGACCAGCCAAACAAAGTTCCGCAAGTACTCCGGCAGCGGTGGAATGTTGTCCTCAGCTTGAACCTTGCCAGGTTTGCGACGTACTCAACTTCACCTACCGGCTTCCCTTCAACCCTTTGGTTGCGGCGGGCGACCAACGGCAGGTCGTCCCGGTCGAGGTCACGCTGCACTATCGGCTGACGCGCTGCTCCGGGCCGCTGTCGCTGGGCGATCTGATGTACACGACGACGCTATTGCCGGGCGAAAAAGTGCAACTCTACTCGAGCGACCGGCACTCGCGGTTCAGTTTCGACAGCGAGACGAAGCTTTCCTACCATACGGAGACGACCTCGGAAGAGTCTTACTACGCGGCAGGAATGGCTTATGGGATGAGTAATCTGAACCTGCTGGACACAACCAACGCCAGCTCGTCATTCAGCTCTTCGTCCGTCAGCGGAGGCGGCTCGGCGGGCATCGACCTCGGTCTGTTCAGCATCGGCGGCTCGGCTGCGGCCAGCTCCTATGACGCGAACTCGACCGGCAAGCTCTCACGCTCCTTGAGCCAGCACGCGGAATCCCTGCAGCAGCATATGGAGGTGAGCACCCGGGCCGCTGCCTCAACCTCCATTGGCGAGGTGGCCACGCGCACGCACCAGCAGGGCGAATCCGAGGACCAGTACGAATCGGCGTCGCGCACTTTCTCAAACCCCAACCACTGCCACGCCGTCACTTTCCTTTTCTATCGCATCAATAAATGCCAGACGGTCAAGTTTGAACTAGTGAGCATCGACCGGCGTGTAAATGACCCGGCGGCACCCACGGGCGTAGTTCTGAATCCACCCAAGCCGTTAACCGGCGTTGGCGTCCTGTCCAGCAGGGTGCTGGCAACGAGTGCGAGCCGCTTGGACGTGGCGACGCGGGCACTGCAGAGCGTCGCCGTGGAACAGGGAGGCGCAACTGGCACCCCGGGAGCGCTATTGGCAAGGACAGTTACAAATTTCATTCAGCAGGGGCCCATCCCGGTGAACGTCCGGCAGTTGGCTCTGCAGCAGGTTGATCAGGACCTCGTGAACGAAGGGCTGCTCGACAAGGTAGGCGGCCAAGTCGCTCCGGCTGCGCAAGACGCGGTCGGCTGGGAGAAGACCATGTCCCTTCCGACGCCCGGGGTGCTCGTCAAGGGCTGCCTCGACGATTGCGACATCTGCGAGCCCGAGCTGAAGAGGCTGATGGATCTCGAAGCCACACACAAAGATCTCGAGAACCAGCTCCTCGAGAAGCAAATCACCCTGCTCGAAAAGTCGCAGGAGTACAGGGGCTGCCCCGGAGATACGGACGAAACGATTGCGGCAACATCGTAGGGTGAAATCGGATAGGGCAGGTCGGTTTGTACCAGGACAGTCAAGGGGAGCGCGCGGTGGGGGAATGGTTGGAGTGCACGCCGCCGAGCAGAGCAGGAGCTTCGAGACAATCAATTAACAATCTTCAGACAACTGCGCCGCATCCCGACTTGAGTTACGCGAGTCCAATCCTCTATGCGACGTGAAAGCAAGCTCCTGGGAGGGTCGCTGTTTGGGAGGACAACTATGTGGATGAGGTCATGCGCTATCTGTAAGGCTCTAATGAAAAAGCTGAGATTGAGCGATTCGGTGCACTGTCAGTGCGGGTGGGAGTGGCAAGGCCATACGAATTGAAAACGGGGCGCAAGCCCGAACGGAGTGCGGCACGCTTAACGGGAAAAGGCAGGGATAACGGTGGCAAAAGTAATCGAGTTCTACATACCGAGCAACTTCCGAAGAATCGTGAAATGGGTGTCCCCTAAACAACGCGGGAAGATTCTCGAGTTTGCTTCACAGACAAAGAAATCAGCCTAGCAAACGCTACGCGCGTGGCCGCGGCGAAACGGCCACTACTTCAAGGAGACCAACTTTTCTACCAGGTCGGAATAATCCTTTTTCTCGATGCCGTGGACCTGCTTGTTGTATTCATCCACCTTGGACGAGTAATTCATCGAGCAGAACTTGGGGCCGCACATGGAGCAGAAGGCGGCTTCCTTGTAGAAATCGTCGGGCAAAGTTTCGTCGTGCATGGAACGGGCGGTTTCGGGGTCGAGGGAGAGGGCGAACTGCTTTTCCCAGTCGAATTTGTAGCGGGCGTAGCTGAGGGCGTCGTCGCGATCGCGGGCGCCGGGGCGTCCGCGGGCGATGTCGGCGGCGTGCGCGGAAATCTTGTAGGCGATGATGCCGTCTTTTACGTCTTTCTCGTTCGGTAGGCCTAGATGTTCTTTGGGCGTGACGTAGCAGAGCATGGCAGCGCCGTACCAGCCGATCATGGCTGCGCCAATGGCGGAGGTGATGTGGTCATAGCCGGGAGCTATATCGGTGACCAGCGGGCCCAGCGTGTAGAACGGGGCTTCGAAGCAGTACTCCACTTCCTTTTCGACCTGCTCCTTGATCTTGTCCATGGAGACGTGGCCGGGGCCCTCAATCATGACCTGCACTTCGTGCTCCCAGGCTTTTTTCGTGAGTTCGCCGAGAGTCTTGAGTTCGGCGAACTGGGCTTCGTCGCTGGCATCGGCTACGCAGCCGGGACGCAGGCCGTCGCCGAGAGAGAAGCTAACGTCGTACTTCTTGAAAATCTTGACGATGTCGTCGAAGCGCTCGTAGAGAAAATTCTGTTTATGGTTGTAGGCCATCCACTGGGCGAGAATCGCGCCGCCGCGGCTGACGATTCCCGTTATGCGCTTGGAGATTAGCGGCAGATACTGGATGAGGACACCGGCATGGATCGTCATGTAATCCACACCCTGCTGGGCCTGCTCTTCGATGACTTCGAGCATGACGTCGGCGTTCAGATCCTCGACGCGCTTGACGCGGGCAATCGCTTCGTAAATCGGGACGGTGCCAATCGGGACCGGCGAGTGGCGCAGGATCGCCTCGCGAATTTCGTGGATGTTGCCGCCGGTGGAGAGGTCCATCACAGTGTCGGCGCCGTAGTGCACGGCGGTGTGCAGCTTCTTGAGTTCTTCGTTGATCTCTGAGGTGACGGCTGAGTTGCCGATGTTGGCGTTGATCTTGCAGAGCGACGCGACACCGATCGCCATGGGCTCAAGCTCGGGATGGTTAATGTTGGCGGGAATGATCATGCGTCCACGGGCGACTTCGTCGCGGACCAGCTCGGGCGTGAGCTTCTCTTTGTGGGCGATGAAGGACATTTCCTCGGTGATCACGCCCCGGCGGGCGTAGTGCATCTGCGAGAAGTTGCCGCTCTTATCCTGCTGTTTGCGGCGGACGAGCCACTCCGCGCGGGGCTTGGGGACGCTGTATCCGTTGCTGCCAGTGCCATTCGTGGAAGTCATGACCATCCCTCGGATTCTGTGAGTCTAGATTATAAACGCCTGGAGGCGTAGTGAAGCGAAGGTGGCAGAGTCCCGGTGAGGGAAAGCCGAAAGTGGCCCGACTACATTACTTTTTGACCTTCCAATGGTTGAAAAAAGGCCACACCCAACCGTTACCTTTGTGACCTATATCGGCGAACGATTTCTGAGAGGATTCCCTCAGTCGGGTCACAGTCCGCATTCGCTGAATGGAGGAGATGAATGAAGAGTTTATCTACGATGGCAATCATGCTGGTGCTTGTTCTATGTGCCAGCGGCCAAGACAAGCCGCGCGTATTTGTCCAAGGGAAGGGGTCGGAGGATGTTCAGTCTTCGGGATCGGGAGGCGGCGGAAAGCACTGGGGAGCATGGGGCTCCAATTCAACGATCGATTCTCATGATGAAAGCATGGAGGTCACGAAGGACTTACAGAAAAACTGTTCTGGCGTCATCGTGACGCTGAATCAGGGCAACGCCGACTACACGGTGATGTTGAACCGCGAGTCCAAAAAGAACCGTGGCCTGCTACGCACGAACAGCCAGGTGCAAGTTGCGAATAAGATGGGCGATGTGCTCGGTACGAACGCAACTCATACGGTTGGGAACGCGGCGAAAGATGCATGCGCCATGGTGGTCGCAGACTGGCAAGCTCACGGCCGTTTGAATGCGCCCTCTTCCGCGGCGGCGCCAGCGCCTGCGGCTCAAGCCGCTGATGCGGATCAGCAGCCCACCGCGGAAGCTCCAGCTGGGGCCCAAGTTATGCCGGTGGCGTATCAACCGCAAGCCGCAACTGCCGCTCCGTCACAGTCAGCTACACCAGCCTCTGACTCCGCAGTATCGAATCCAAATGCAAGTCTCGGTGATGCCGCTCGCAACGCAAAGCAGCATCAAGCTTGCCTGCAATTGGCCAAGGACAATCCGAGCATCGTCTGCAAGTAAGAGCAGGAACTCGAACACAATGTCGGCGTTCGTGGTCCCCACGCTTCGAAAATCGCGAAGCGTGGGCAGCCATTTTTGGGGTGCTGTGCGCGGACTCCAGGGCCATCGGCCACCATTCATTCCGCCATAGGCGCGTTTGGCGTGGACATCCCTTCGCCTGCGCTCAGGGCAGGCTCTTCGCTCCGCCTGAAGAGCGGGATGATGCCCTCCTTCACTGAAAATAGACACTCCGCTTATAGATCAAGCCACTACGTAGTTGTCCAGACGTTTGCCGATCTGCAAAGGCTGGGCTTAGAATTCATCCGCTACCTCAAGGAGAATTCTCATGCGCGCGTTCCGCTTTGTGATGGCCTTCCTGCTCGTCGTGACCGCCGGCAGTTTCGCGCAGTCTTCGTCCGGCACCAAGCCCGGGTCTGGATTCAGCATCGACAACATCGACAAGAGCGTCGACCCCTGCGTCGATTTCTACCAGTACGCCTGCGGCAACTGGATCAAGAATTCTGAAATCCCCGCCGACCGTGCGGCGTGGCAGAGTTTCTCCGAACTGGACGAGAGCAACCTGCAAATCGAGAAGGGCATTCTGGAAAAGGCGACGTCAGGCGGGGCGGCGCGGAACCCGATCGATCAGAAGATCGGCGACATGTATGGCTCCTGTATGGACGAGAAAGCGGTGGATGCCAGGGGAATCGAGCCTGTGAAACCGGAACTCGCGCGGGTCGCCGCCGTGAAGGACAAGCAGGGGCTCATCGATGAGCTCGCGCACCTGCACCTGGTGGGAGGCACCTCGCTGTTCAGCTTCTATTCAAATTCCGATCTCCATAATGCCGACCAGGTGATCGCTTATCTCGATCAGGGTGGACTCTCGCTGCCCGACCGCGACTATTACGTTAAAGACGATGCTGACAAAGTCGAGATGCGCAAGCATTTGACGGAATATGCCACCGAGTTGTTCACACTGAGTGGGCAAAACCAGCAACAGGCGGCCAGTTCGGCGCAGCAGGTCCTGCTGGTAGAGACCTTGCTGGCGGCGGACTCGATGGATCGGACCAAGCGCCGCGATCCCAAGAACCGCGACCACAAGATGACGCGTGATGAGGCGCTCGCGCTGGCGCCGGACTTTTATCTCAATCGCTACTTCACCGCGGTCGGGGCGCCGAACTTTAATGCCCTCAACGTTGTGAATCCTGACTTCTTCCGGCAAGTCAACGGTGTGGTTGGGTCCCTGCCGCTCGACACACTGAAAACGTATGTGACCTGGCACGTGCTGCGGGCCGCTTCGCCGTGGCTTTCGCAGCCGTTTGTGGACGCGAATTTCAAAATGCGGCAGGCGCTGACCGGACAAAAGCAAATCCAGGACCGTTGGAAGCGTTGCGTTGATCTGGTCGACGGATCGCTGGGAGAGGCGTTGGGGCAGCGTTACGTCGAGCTGACGTTCGGAGCCGAGGGGAAACAGCGCATGTTGAAGATGGTCGACGCGCTCGAGAAATCGCTCGACGAGGATATCCAGGGCCTTTCCTGGATGAGTGACGACACCAAGAAGCAGGCCAAGGTCAAGCTGCAGGCCATTCGCAACAAGATTGGCTATCCCGACGCGTGGCGCGACTATAGCTCCGTGGACATCAAGCCTGACGATCTGTTGGGGAACGTGCACCGCACGACCGAATTCGAAGCCAAGCGGCAGATCACGAAGATCGACAAGCCGCTCGACCGCAAGGAGTGGGGCATGACTCCGCCGACGGTGAATGCCTACTACAGCGGCTCGTTCAACGAGATCGTTTTTCCGGCGGGCATTCTGCAGCCGCCATTCTTCGACAAGACCATGGACGACGGCGTCAACCTGGGCGGGATCGGGCTGGTGATCGGCCACGAACTCACCCATGGGTTCGACGATCAGGGCCGCAAATTCGATCCGCAGGGGAACCTGCGCGACTGGTGGACCGAGCAGGATGGCAAGGAATTCGAAAAGCGCGTGAGTTGCGTTGCCGATGAGTACTCCAACTTCGTGGCCGTCGACAACATGAAGCTGAACGGGCGCCTCACGCTGGGAGAGAACACGGCCGACAACGGCGGAGCACGCATCGCGCTGGCGGCGCTCGAACATATGATTGCCGACGACAAGGCCGGGAAAGAGGGGCAGAAAATCGACGGCTACACGCCGGAGCAGCGCTTCTTTCTGGGCTTCGGGCGCGTGTGGTGCGAGAAGCAGCGGCCGGAGTTTCTCCGCATGCAGGTGAGCACGAACCCGCATTCGCCGGGAAAGTATCGGGTGAACGGAGTGGTGCAGAACATGCCGGAGTTCCAGAAGGCTTGGGGATGCAAGGCGGGGCAGCCGATGGTGGCGGAGAATGCTTGCCACGTATGGTGAGTCAAAATCCCCACCCTGTCGACTTCGCTCAGGGCAGGCACTGTCGCAAAAGGCGCGACAAGGGTGGGGCACCCGGCCACGTATGGTAGGTGCCAAGAGGCCCGGCCCGATAGACTCGGGCCGCCCGGCTTGGGACTGGCTGAATTCAGGGGCTGCGTTGAGATCTACATCGCAACCTGGGCGCCCAGCGACTTGCAGAGGTCCACGACGCGGACGACCTCAGAAAAGGGCAGGAGCCCGTCTGCTTTTAGGATGACCATCTTGTCGTTGCGTCCCTGAAGCAAGTCGGTGAGCACGGTCTGCAGAGCACTGGAGGGAACCATCTGATTGTTCACCTTCGTGACCGTCCCGGGCCGGGACGCAGCGAACATGCCAATCACGATCGATCCTTCTTCCGAAGCTGGAAGGGGCGCGATCGGCAGCCCTTTCGGCGGCGCCACCGTTCCCGGCGCCACGTATTCGCGTTGCGAGGTGAGAAACACCGAAGCAACGAACGCAGCCCGATGGCCCAGGTCCATTACATCTCGCACCAAGGAGAATCGCGCGCGGGTGTCGGCCTTGATGTAGAGCTTTGCGTCGCGCTTGTGCGGGATGCCTTTCATGAGGTTCGCCAGTTCCTCCGGCGTCACCGGATCGGGTCCGAAATACAGCTTGTTATCGCCAGAGACTGCGACAACCCACGCGCCCGCGCTGTCGGCCTCGGGCATGGATGCGGCGCTTGAGGTGACCGCCATCTGCACGCTGAAGGCCTTTCCCAGAGCAGGAGGGGCCGTGGCCTGTGCGAAGAGCGGGATGGCGCTGAAAGCCAGGATGGCGCAAGACATCTTCATCATGCGAGTCATAATTCGGCTCCTTAGAGTGAGTTCTAAATTTCGAATTGAGGGTGTCTCCTTCCACAAACCATGGAGGGACAACCGCCCTGGCGGCAGGGATAAGTCTGCCGCCTACGGATTTGCGCTTCCGAGCGCGGCCGTGGGTCCTGTCCATGCCACTCGCACCTAGAATACGATGGCATCGACGCTCACTGGAACTGTCTCGCGTGTCAGAGTAGATTCCGCCGACGTGTGGCGGCAAGCAGGCGCTGGTCCACGTAGCAGGTGCGCGTTTCCGCGATGGGATGTAGAGGTGGACAGCCGATGGTGGTGGAGAAACGCTTGTCACTTGTGGTGAAAGTTAAGTTACGCCATCACATCCAGCAGGTTCTTTTGCATCTGCTCGGCGGTCTTGGGCGTGGCGGTGTTGACCGAAAACAGGGTTTGGGCGGACATGAGCGCGACCATCTCCGCGGTGAGATCCACCACGTCGAGGTTGGCTCGGTTCGGGCAGCCTGCGGTGGCCAGCCCGGCTGCGGCGGCGGTCAGTTACACCTCTGCCTGCTCAAATCCCTGAAGAGCTATGGAGGAAGGGTCGATGCATCAGTTATCGGCGAGGCATGTCCCCAACTTTAGTCGGCCAGAGTGCGGGAGATATCGACGGTAACTGTTACCCCAAGAGCTGGTGCAAAGTGCAACTTTGCACCAGCTCTTCAGCTTCCGATTCTAGAGTCCGGGTGGGTCCAGAACGACCTGGGCTCCCGTCGCGCGACAGACATTGATTACCTGCACGACCGGTCCAAATGAGAGTCGCTCGTCGGCCTTTAGCAGAATGAATTTCTCATCGCCTTTCTGGAAGTGCCGCCTGAGCGAACTTTCCAGAGCAGACCAGGAAATCTCATTACCGTTGACCTTCAGCAACGGCCATTGCTCGCGTGAGTTGAGCAACTGCACGACGGTTGCTACTGTGCCAGGGGGCAACGCCGGGCCGACCAGCACCTCCAACCCACTCGGGGGCACGATGGTTCCGGAATTAGGCGGGACCAGTTGCGCCGTGAGCAGTACTGGTGCTTCGAACGCGACCTCCCGTCCAGCCTTAAGCACTCTCTCTACATCAGCAAATGGAGCGCGGGCATCGGCCTTGATGTAGAGCTTTTGGTCGCGTCGTCGCGGGCGGGCCTTCATCTTGTCCGCCAGTTCCGATGGAGAGACGGGATCGATTCCGAAATACAGGGTGCCGTCGGCGGTGACCGCCACGATCCAGGCGTCTTCGTTGTCGGCTTCCGGCATCGGGACGGCGTTGCTGGTGATGGCTAATTGCACGCTGACGCCATGTTGCAGTTGCTGGGCGTGGTTCGTGCGGGGCGTGAATAGAACAGCAGCGAGCACCACGGCTATCGACAGCGCGGAGTGACTCGATTGCTTTGGCGTATTTGTCGTAGGCGAATTCATTGCATCTCCTTCGAGGACCGATGCCCTCAGGGGCTATAGCCCAGTGTTTATGCGGCTCTTAACGGCCCGGCTAAAGCCGGGCCCTTCCCAACACCATGCCTTCCCAACACCATGCCTTCCAACACCATGCCTTACCAACACCACGCGCTCTTCTCCGAACGGATTTTGCGACCGGGCTACGGCTTCGCTCCGCCCAGGGATGCCGTTGCTAGCGTTCCGCCGAGACCCATGGTTTCCACGGCGGAGGACGGCACGATCACCATCGAGCCCCGTTCCTTGATAGCTTCGTAGAGCATGTTCATGGCGCGCAGGTGCAGCGCCACCGGGTTCTCGGCATACGCGTGCGACGCCTGCACAAAGCTGTTGGAGATTTCCGTCTCCGCCTGGCCGAGGATGATGCGCGCCTGACGCTCGCGCTCGGCTTGCGCTTGGCGCGACATGGCGTCTTCCAGGCCCTGCGGGATTTTTACGTCGCGAATCTCAACCGATTGCACGGTGATGCCCCAGGGATTGGTCTTCTCATCGAGAATGCGCTGCAGTTCACGGCCCAGAGTTTCGCGGTCGGTGATCATCTGCGCCAGTTCGTGACGTCCGATCGACTCGCGCAGCGCGGTTTGCGCGCTCATGTTGATGGCCTCGACGAAATCCTCCACTTCTAGAATTGACTTCTCTGCGTTCCACACCATCCAGAAGACGATGGCGTCGACGTTGACCGGGACCGTGTCGCGGGTCAGCGTCGACTCGGCGGAAACGCTGGCCACGCGCACCCGCTGGTCGACGTATGGGCTAAGCGTTTCGACGATGGGCACGATATGGCACAGGCCGGGGCCGCGCAGGCCGACGTAGCGGCCGAGGCGCAGGACCGCAACCTTTTCCCACTGGCGCACGATCTTGATGGCAAACAGAAAATACAGGCCAACCAGGATTCCAGAGACGGCTACCGGCGGTTGATGAATGGCCTGCGCGACGGCGATTCCCGCCAGTGTGCACACCACGAACAGCAACAGAGCGACCCCGTTGATGTCATTGATTCGGATTTTCGGCATGGCGACTATCTCCTTTGCGCGGGGCGAGGCAACAACTCAGTCAAGCGTTCGATCAGTTCTTCTACGGTGAATCCGGCGGCTCCCGCGCGGGCCGCGCATTCCCCGGCGAATTGGCCGAGCTGGCGCTCCCGCTCGGCAGATTTCTTTTCCGGTTTCTTGTCGCTGATAAACGTTCCTGTGCCTTGGTGGGTTTCGAGCAGGCCACCGAGTTCCAGTTCGCGATAGGCGCGCATCACGGTGTTGGGATTGATGGCCAGATCGACGGCCAGCTGGCGCACCGTAGGCAACTGGTCGCCCGGAGCCAGCGACTGGGAGGCGATGCCCATCCTTACCTGGTCGATCAGCTGCCGGTAGACCGGGACGCCGGTATGAAGATCGAGGGCGAACTCGAAACCGCCGCTCTGGGTGTTTCTTCCCACGTGTGTCATTGTACTAAAGTACTAGTACACTATGTCAAGCTTTTTTTTGAGTGGCGGCTTTCGGATCGCGACCGCCGGCAAGCTTGACCAGAATGTGACGGCGAAATGACGTCACCATGACGATGTCAGCGGTGGAGTTGTGTACTTTCAAAATAGACGTAGGCGTGAGGGCGAGCGAGGATCGCCCGTGGTTCTTGCGAAGTGAAATTTTCGATGTAAGGAAACTGTAAAAAGTTTTGACCTTACGTTCTTTTTACAACTGGTTTGTCGCAGGGCAACCAAGGGTTTCCAGCGAGTGCTAAGTTGGCTCGCAAAGCAGTAATTTTCGCACGGCGCGATGAGCAGCGCCGCGCGGAGTCCCAGGTATCCCGGACAGAAAGAACAGACGCTTAAACGACCCGGAATCAGTGTGACTTTCCGGGTAAAGGCAGAAGTGTATATCCCCCGGATAAGTGCGACTTGTCCCCCATCGGATGAGTGTAAGGATCCGCGGACGCGGATTCACGCAATGAGGAGGAAAGCATGAAGATCATATTAACGTACGCGCTCGCGATCGGCTTTGCAGGAACCAGCGCGATGCTGGTGCAGCGAGACATGGTGGCGCGGCAAGGTCAGAGCATTGACGCGCAAATGGCCGCAGACGGCGCTTATCGCGACGGCGTCTATCTCGGGAAACTCGCCCGCTCAGCCAAGAGTCCGATGCATCCACCGATCGGGCGCTGGTCGACGGAAAAGGACCGCGCCTCCTTTGCCGCCGGCTATCGCCAGGGCTACAACGAGTAACCCGGCGCGAGCGATGCAGCGAAGAAGAAGAAAAGGAGCGTTCACAAACAGTCTGGTCGTGGTGTTCAAAACAGAAACGCCAGCGACCCGCACACGCGAAGCGAAGTAAGTCCCCTGCAAACAAATTCTCGAATTGAGGTGATGTGGTATGAACGGTAAGAGATTTTTGTCTTTTTTGGCCCTAACTTTAGCCCTCTGGATCTCCGCTCCCCATGGGGCTAGAGCGGGCGGCCCGGCCGCACCCACGACAGGCGCGACGGTGCGAGGGGTTGTGCGCTTCGACGGCAAGGCGCCTGTGGCCAAGCCGATCAGTATGGCCGCCGATCCGGTGTGCGCCAAACAGCATGCCACGCCGGTCGTGTCGCAGGAAATCATGGCCGACAGCAAAGGGGATCTGCAGAACGTGATCGTCTTCGTTTCCGAGGGACTTGGCGACCGCACCTTCGATCCGCCCAGCCAGCCCGCGGTGGTCGAGCAGAAGGGATGCATGTATGCGCCGCACGTGATGGCGGTCCGCACCAACCAGACGCTGCAGGTCGTGAACGAGGACGCCACGTCGCACAACATCCATCCCACGCCCGCCAACAATCGGGAATGGAACAAGGCCGAGCCACCCAACTCGAAGATGGAAGAGACGTTTGCTCGGGAGGAGATTGCGATTCCGGTGAAGTGCAATCTGCATCCCTGGATGAAGAGCTACATCGCGGTCTTCAAGCATCCGTACTTCGCGGTGACGGGCAAGGACGGCAGCTTCGATCTGAGCAATCTACCGCCGGGAACCTACACCATCAAGGCGTGGCACGAGAAGCTGGGCACGTCGATGCAGACGGTCACGATCGGAGGAAATGAGACGAAGGAGATCAGCTTCGTGTTTAAGGGAATGTAGCCGTGGCTCTCGGGCCAAAGCCCCGTCTTCTTTTGGCGACCGTCCGCGGCCCTTTGAGGATCGCGCTTCCACGGTTACTCCGGGCCTTGTTTGCGTTCCTTCAGTGCGTGGTTGTGGTTTCGGCTCTTACGACTTTGCGCCCTTGAAGCCTTTGCGACGTTGTTCGCTGTAGCGGTGAAGGGCGTCGAGGATGATGGGGTACGCTTCACTCGGCGGGCGTATCTCATCGACCTCGACTGCCTTGCCTTCCAGTTGCTTGTAATCCTGAAAAAACCTGCGCAGCATGAGCAAACGATGGGGCGGCATCTCGGCGGCCTGACGGTAAGAATTGAACTCGGGATCCTCGGTGGCGACGGCGATGATCTTGTGGTCCTGCTTGCCCGCGTCGATCATCGTCATCAGCCCGATCGCACGGGCGTGGATGATGGTCAGGGGCACTACTGTTTCCTGGCACAGTACAAGCACGTCGAGCGGATCGTCGTCTTCGGCCAGCGTCTGGGGAATGAATCCATAGTTTGCGGGATAGTACACGGCCGAATAGAGGATGCGGTCGAGGCGAATTAAACCGCTCGACTTGTCCAGTTCATACTTCACGCTCGAGCCAAAGGGGATCTCGATGACGCAGTCGAATTCCTGCGGCAGCCGATCGCCGGGAGTTACGTCGTGCCAGGGATGAATCATAGAAATTGTCTTAAGTTCGAATCAGCCATTCTAGCGGATGTCGGGCCCACGAGGCTGCAGCCCGGCTGGGCCGTTCTGGGCGCCGTTGGGACCGGCCGGGGGACCTCGGGGACCTCGGGGACCTCCCGAATCTTGATTCTCTCCCCTGATGGCGCGTAAAGTTGGAAGGGTGGGGTGCCTCCCTCCGGGGAAATATATGTCTAGCCAAGCCAAGACTTATTTGAAGTTCGGCGGTGCGACGGCGGTGATTCTGCTGCTGCTCGCCTATCTCGCCTACACGGGCGTGCAGGATAGCAAGAGCTACTACGTCACCATCAAGGAACTGCACAAAATGGGAGACACGGCGTTCACCAAAAGACTGCGCGTGGCCGGCAATGTGCAACCTGGCTCCATCAAGCGCACGGGGACGCACGTGCAGTTTGTGTTGGTGGAAGAGGATCAGACGGTGTCCGTGGATTACACCGGGACCGAAGCGCCGCCCGATACTTTCAAAGATGACTCGCAGGCCCTCGCCGACGGCAGCTTTGGCCGCGACGGCGTGTTTCACGCCAAGCAACTCCAGGCCAAGTGCGCCTCGAAGTACGCTCCGCAACCGGGCGCGCCAGGTGCGACGCCAGTTCCGGCGAAGAGCATGACCTAGGGCCCAGGGCTAAAGCCTCATCGCGTTCTTAAGCTTTCGTCGCGCTGAAGCGCCCTTCTTCCACTTGACTGCGCTCTTCCACGTGCCTGCACTGAATCGCTGGCCTTCCTCGCAATTGCTGTGAAGCGTCGTTATTACTCTGGAATATTCGCCTCCGGGGATTTTGAGACCAACCTAGTCCTAGTGGAACTTCTCAACCATCATGATGTCGCTTTCGACTGAATCGGCGCGGGTGTAGACGAGCCAACGGCCGTCCGGAGACACGTCTATCCCGGTGGATGCGCCGACCGGCGGGCCAATATCGAGCGGCTTTGACTGCTTGCGACCTGTCACCGGGTCATAGCGGACGAACTCAGCCGATCGGCCGGGCGATCTTTGAATCACACAAATCTCACTCCCGCATAGCCGCCAATCTTGAAAATTTGTGCCATCGATCACGCGAGTTTCGTTTCCGTCAGTAGCGTCAGTCCTCCAAATAGCTCCATCACGGAAGTAGTAGAAGGAATGATCGTTCTTGCCTTCAATGGCCGCCATACCTCCCGTCTTTGTGACTGGGACGGGGTCGCCTCCTTGCGGAGAGACTCTCCAGATCGGACTGCCGGGCGCAGTTGAGCTGAAGTAGATCCAGAGTCCATCCCGCGACCAGGTTGGAATTGCGCTGTCGTACGGTCCTTTTGTGAGCCGGCGCGGTGCGCCTCCTTCGGTGCTGATGAGGTAAATATCTCCCTGGCCGTTTGCCCGGGAGTCGAACGCGATCTGCTTTCCATCCGCTGACCAGGCGGGAGAGCCGGTTGTTCCAAGCTTCATCGAGGTGAGTTGCACTGGGTGTGAGCCGTCAGCGGCGGAGACATAGATCTCGAAGCTGCCCGAGCGATCCGAAGCGAAGGCGAGGTGGTTTCCGTCTGGGGAAAAGGCCGGATCGGCGTCCTGACGCGTCGAAACAATCATGCGGTTGGGTGCTGTGTGGTCCGTGGGTGAAAGAGGCACCTTCCAGATATTCGTGTCAACGGCGTAACGGGAAAACACAAGCCGGTTTCCATGCGGTGCGATCGAGGGTTCATTGGCATTGTCGGCCGCCACGGTGAGCGGTTGGGGCTCTCCGCCAGTACGGGAAACTCTCCAGAGAGTCGAGGTTCCTTGATGATCGGAGTCGAAGACTAATTCTCGGCCGTCGGGCGTCCAGTCTACTCCGCTCATTGCGGAGTGGAGAGAAGTGAGCGCACGGGCCTTCCCGCCGCTGACAGATGCCACATAGACGTCGTTAGACAGGAACCCCGACCCAGCGATGAATGCCAATTCCTTTCCATCAGGCGCGTACCTCACTTCCGAGACATACTGGCCTGGAAGTTCAACTTTCGATTCTCGGCGCTCACCGCTTTCCACCGAAATATAGAAGATGCGGTGGCCGCCGCCGGGATCTGCTTTTGTGCCACCATCGGCCACGGCTAAATCCCTTCCATCGGGAGACCAGGACAAGCCCCTTCCCGCAAAAAGAACCAAGTCCGCGTCAGCCAACTTGCGTTCGGTGCCGCCCAGTGCCGGAATAATGTAATAGGCGGCAGGATGTCGGCCGCGCCGGAAAGCAATAAATCGTCCATCTGGAGACCATGCCGGTTCGCGGTCGGATTCGGAAGAGTTGGTTAACCGCAGCGGAGTGCCCGCTCCAACGAGTTGCACGTAGAGATGGGAAACGTCCGGGCCCTTGGCTTTTTCCCACCAAACAAATGCGACCTCGTTCCCATCAGGGGAAAACACCGGACTATCTTTGTCCCCAGGAGAACTGGTGAAAGGTACCAGCCGTGGAGGAGGGCCGGAATGTTTGGCCGGTGACGAAAAGTAGAGCCATCCGGCGACGGCGAGAATTGCCAGCGCGGCAGCAGCGCCGGCACGCTTGATTCGGTAGTCGGATTTCTGCGCCGACCGAGCTCCGGCCGCCGTGCCCTGCGTGGCTGTGTGCCCAGAGCTTATGTCCCGATGCAGGCGTTTCAAGTCGGCGCGCAAGTCTGCCGCTGTCTGATAGCGGAGGTCCGGATTCTTCTCCATCAACTTGCCGATCACACGATCCAGTTCGGCGGGGATCGATGGGCTCAGCCGCCCGGCCGGCGTAGGAGCGCTGTGCAGAATGGCATCGAAAATTGCTGCCGAAGTACTTCCGGAAAAAGCCTGCTTCCCCGTGGCCATCTCGTAGATCGTCAGCCCAAGGGAAAAAAGATCGGTGCGCGCATCGAGCGCTTTGCCCAGAGCCTGCTCGGGAGACATGTAAGCTACCGTGCCCAATGCAGTGCCCGGACTGGTGAGATTGGCGTTGGCATCTTCCAGGGTCGGCTGGTCAGAACCGCCGGAGCGAGGGGGCGTGCGATCCGCGATTTTCGCCAAGCCGAAATCGAGCACCTTGGCGTGGCCGCGTTTGGTCACGAAGATATTGGCGGGCTTGATGTCGCGATGGGTGATCCCTTCCGAATGTGCGGCGTCGAGCGCATCGGTGATCTCGAGAGTCAGTGCGAGCACGCGTTCGGGCTCGAGAGGGTGATCCGTGATCAGGTGCTTGAGGGTCATCCCCTCGAGATACTCCAGGGCGATGAAGGCACGCCCGTTTTCCTCGCCAATGTCGTAAATGGTGCAGATACTTGGATGGTTCAGTGCTGACGCCGCCTGGGCTTCTCGCTGGAAACGCGCCAGAGCTGCGGAATCCTGCGCCAGTTCGGGAGGGAGAAATTTGAGGGCAACGAAACGATGGAGCCTGATGTCTTCGGCTTTGTAGACGACCCCCATTCCGCCGCCGCCCAGTTTTTCAATAATGCGGTAGTGCGAGATGGTTTCGGCGTTCACATCGGCTCTCGTTTGGACGAGGATGTTAAGCTGAAACCAGTAAATCGTCAACGAGAGTTCTGAGAATTGACTCGTGCCAATTGCGGGTTCTCATCCTGTGGGAATCCGGCCGCCCATCGTGACTGACACCACCGCGCCCACCATCACCGTCCGTAACGTCATCAAGCAGTTTGGACGCTTCGCCGCCTTGCGGGGCGTGACCGCGGAATTTGACGCGGGGCGCTTCCACGCCATTCTCGGAGACAACGGTGCGGGGAAAACCACGCTGCTGCGCGCGCTGGCTGGATTGGCACACCCTACGAGCGGGGAGATTTCTATCTTCGGGAAAAGTCCCAAGGCCGCCTGCCGCGATCTGGGATACATGGCGCACCCCTCGCTGCTCTACGACGAGATGAGCGGCATGGAGAACCTGCGCTACTTTGCCGGACTCTACGGCATCGCGGGAGACGGCCGCTGCGCGGAGGTGATTGGCTCGGTGGGGCTCGATCCGGAGCTGACGCGCGGGGTGGGGCAATATTCGCAAGGCATGCGCCAGCGCATGTCCCTGGCGCGCGCGATTCTGCACGATCCCGGAGTGCTGCTGCTCGACGAACCTTTTTCTAACGTGGACGTGCACTCGGCGCGCGAGATGGTCGGGTTGCTCGAGGGCATGCGCGACGCTGGAAAGACAATATTTGTGGTGACCCATCAGGCGCGGCTGCTCGATGGCGTCGCCGATGAATTTGTGTGGATGCAGGCTGGGCAGATTGTGGATCGCACTGCGAGCGCAGCGCGGGCGGCGAGTTCCCGCGAGGAGCTTCAATGACGGGCTCGGAAAAAACTACCGGCCCCGAAAACTCGCTCTGGGCGGTCACCGTGGCGACGCTCAGAAAAGACATTCGCCTGGAATGGCGCTCCAAGGACGCTCTCAATTCCATGTTGTTCTTTTCCCTGCTGGTGGTCGTGATCTTCGTCTTCTCTTTCGACCCTCTGGCGGAAGAGTCGCGGCACATTGTGGGAGGGCTGGTATGGGTCGCGTTTCTCTTTGCGGCCGTGGTTGCGCTGAACCAGACATGGGCACGCGAACTGCGCAATCAGGTGCTCGACGCCTATCGCGTGTCTCCAGCGCCGGCGAACGCGCTGTTCCTGGCGAAGGCACTGGGGAATTTCATTTTCGTCAGCGTGCTCGAGGCGCTGATGACGCCGCTGTTCGTCATCTTCTACAACTTGCGAGTCCTGGGGCCTGCCTGGCAGTTGATCCCGATTGCAGGCCTGGGCACGTGGGCCCTGGTCGTCAACGGCACGTTTTTCGCGGCGATGTCACTGCGCACACGCAGCCGCGAAATCATGCTGCCGCTGCTGCTTTTTCCGATTTCGATTCCCGCTGTGCTCGGCATGGTGGCCGGCACCACGGCGGTGCTCAGTGGCGATAACCCGGCCCACTTTTACATCGTGTTGCTTCTCACCTACGATGTAGTGTTTACTACAGCTTGTCTGGCACTGTTCGAGACGATTTTGCACGCGGAATGAAACGGCTCTTCCCCATCCTCTCGATCGTCACTGCGGTTCTGCTGGCGTATGCGCTCTATCAGGCCCTAGTCGTGGCACCGACCGATGCGCTGCAGGGCGATGTCTACCGCATCATTTATTACCACGTGCCTTCGGCGTGGACTGCGTTCCTGCTGTTCTTCATCAATTTCATCGCTTCGGTGCAATACCTGGCGAGCGCCAATCCGTCGAGGAAGGCGGCAGCGAAGTGGGTTGTGATTGGAATCGGGGTCGTGGGGGTGGTTGCCTGTTTCCTGCCGCAAGTGCAGCGGCAACTGACCTCGGCTGGTATGCGGCCCAGCGCGATGGCGACGACTGTCCTCTGCATTCCGGCGTTTTACTTCCTGATCGGAAGGTGGTTCCCGGGACAACTGCTCGACGTGCTCGCCGTTACCACGGCAGAAGTGGGCGTGGTTTTCTGCACGATCGTGCTTGTGACCGGGCCGATCTGGGCGCGGCCGGTGTGGGGGATCTGGTGGGCGCCGGGAGACATTCGTCTCACGTCGACTCTGGTGCTTTGGCTCATTTACGTGAGCTACCTGATGCTGCGGCGCTTTTCGAGTAGCGCCCAGACGCAGATGCTGGCGGCGGCGCTAGCCGTGTTCGGCGCCCTGGATGTGCCGCTGGTTTATTTTTCGATCTGGTTTTTCCGCACCCAGCACCCCCAGCCGGTCATCGGCGGCGGCGGTTCGATGGATCCGCGGATGCTGCACGTGCTGCTGATCAGTTGGATGGCTTTTCTGTGCTTTGCTTTCCTGGTCTGCTGGTCGCGCTTTCGCCTGGAACTTCTGCAACGCGAGGTGGAGGAGGCGCATGCCATGGCGTCTCTGACTGGACCGGGCGGAGCACCTGTCAAAGCTAGCTTGCCACTCGATCGGAGCGCGCCATGAACGGTATCAAGTTTCTGTTCGCTGCCTACATCGCCGTGTGGGTGATTCACGCTTTTTACCTCGGGACGCTGGTCCGGCGCTTCAGCAGCCTCCGCCAGCAGTTGAGGGAATTGGGCAAAGGGAAGTAGGGGATGCGGGGCGGACGCTCCCGTCCGCCGCTTTTGACTTTGGTTTTGATCTTTGATCTTTGATCTTTGATCTTGGTCTCACTCCAACGCAAAACCAAAAGCGTCACCAAAACCAAAGGCGGCGGACAGGAGTGTCCGCCCCACACCCTTAGTGCGATTCTTTCCATTCCTGCTGCAGGGCGCCCAGGAAATCCTGGGTGCCGTTGGAGCGGAGGAACTCGTAGTTTTCGATCATGGCGGCGGTACCGATGCGCAACGAAGGCAGGGGATGTTCGACGCGAACGACCCGCGCTGTGAAACGCACCCGGAGGGCTTCGGTCAGAGTAATGTGGGGAGGAAAGGTCAAGGTCACTTCCAGCTTGGTTCCGGCTGAGACCGCCCGATCGAGGTAGAAGAACACGCCACGGGCGCTGACATTCTGGGTCTCGGTGCAGAACTCGGCGGCGCCATCCAGGCGAACCACCGCCGGCAGGCGCATATCGAAGCGCCGCATCGTCCGCCGTTCCTGGGAATTCGGTTGCATACCCGAACCGTGCCTACAAGACCGCGTCATGCGGAAGGCGACCACCGCCGACGGCGAGGGTCGCCACGAGTCGTCGGAGCCAGAATCCTGAGGGAACGCCCTCTGTTGACCTCAATGTATAGAACTATCAGCACTTTGCAACAGTAAAATGGCGCCCTGAACTGCATCGGTTAATCGATGGGGAGAAGGGCGATGAGCTCAGTTTCCCACGCCGCCGCGGCATCTTTCTCGGCGCCCGGACGCATCTGACCAATCTTGGAGCGGGCGGCGGGGGTCGAGGTGCGCTTGACTTGTCTATCCGTCAGATGTTTAAGTAGTTATTTATTTTTTCCGCCAGTTCCAGTGAACCAGCAAGCCGCGGGCCGGCTCGCCAAATGAGTACGCCGGCGTGAGGCCCGGACCGACTCGTGCGCCATTTCCAAATCTCACACACTGATCTGGGCGAAAAAACGATCTGAACCAGGAACGATTTGAGCGGAAAGTATCGGAGGAAACGCGTGAACGTAGATCGCCGTTGGTTGGAAAGGTCCCGGGTTCGAGCTCGCGTGCTGGCCGCAGGGCTGGTCTTGGTCGCGGCAGGAAGCATGGTCCTCGGGTGGGGGTTTCGCTCCCACCTGGCCGCGACAGCAGGAACCTACCCGCCCGCGGCCGAGAATGGCGCAGGCCCCGCAAGCCTTCTGGCCGCGTTGCCGTCTGGTGCCTCGCAGCACGACGCCAGAATGAAGGCGTCGTCCCTGATGGCCCGCTTGCCCCTGATGTTTGAGCCGAACCAGGGACAGGCCAACCTTGATCCCTCCGACACGCGCGCACGGTTCATCGCCCGCGGCTCGGGCTATACGCTGTTCCTCGGAACCGAAGGCGCAATCGTGAGCCTGCGTTCCACCGAGAGGGATAAGGCGTCGAAGCGCGGGGAGTTTTCGTCCTTCCAGATGAAGCTGGCCGGAGCGAATCCGAAGGCAAGCTTGACCGCTACGGATCTCCTGCCGGCCAAGAGCAATTATCTTCTCGGCAACGACCCGGCAAAGTGGCGCAGCGGTATTCCGCAGTATGCGCGCGTGCGCTACGAAAACATTTATCCCGGGATCAGCCTGGTCTTCTACGGAAATCAAGGACGGCTGGAATATGACCTCCAGGTGGCGCCAGGCGCCGACCCCGCGCAGGCGGAACTTGAGTTCGACGGCGCCAAATCTCTCGAACTGAAGGACGGCGCTCTGGTGGTCAAAGGGGCATGC
Organism: Candidatus Sulfotelmatobacter sp.; assembly: GCA_035511455.1. Classification (GTDB taxonomy): domain Bacteria; phylum Acidobacteriota; class Terriglobia; order Terriglobales; family Acidobacteriaceae; genus Sulfotelmatobacter. The sequence continues at coordinate 102,973 of DATKFH010000038.1, forward strand.
GGCGATGCCAGACTCGAGGCTCCGCGTGTCTATCAGCTGATCGCTGGGCGCCAGCAGCCGGTGGAAGGCGGCTTCGTTCTACGGGGCAGCAACCGCGCCGGCTTTTCCATCGGACTCTACGATGCGACGCGCGAACTGGTGATTGATCCGAATCTGTCCTTCTCCGCTTATTTTGGCGGTACAGGAGATGAGCACGCCAGTTCCGTCGCAATCGACGGAAGCGGCAACATCTACCTCGCGGGCTCAACTACTTCGCCGACTCTGCCGGTCGGAGCTATTACGACTGTGTTCCAGTCCACTCTGGCCGGCACGCAAAACGTATACATCGCAAAGATCAATCCACTCTTTAACCCGCCGCTTCAATACGTGACGTTCCTGGGCGGGACCGGGAGCGACAGCCCGGTCGGAATTGGCGTCGACGGCGCAGGCGACCCGATCGTCGCGGGCACGACGTCCTCTCCGCTCTTCCCAACCTCGGCAACCGCCTACCAAGCGCGCCCGGAAGCCGGCAGCACCGGGACAAAACATGTCTTCGTGAGCAAGCTCAATCCGACTGCCTCTTCCATCCTCTATTCGACGTACCTTTCCGGCAGCGGCGATGACGTCGCCAGCGGAATGACAATCGACGGCAGCGAGAACGTCTACGTGACCGGGACTACCACTTCCACCAGGCCCCAGGACGTGGGGACTCCCACTGGCCCTCAGTTTCCTTCGAGCTCCCTGCCCTATGCCACGCCGTTCCAGAGCACTCCTCTGGCCTCGATCCAATTTTTCGTAACCCAGGTAAACACGGGTGACTCAGGCAAACGCAGCATTATCTACTCGACTTACTTCGGTGGCGCGAACACGGCGACCTCGTCGACGCCGATCGTTGCGACCGGCGGCGGTATTGCTGCGGACACGAACGGCAATATTTATTTCGACGGCACGACCAACTTTACCTACACCAATGGGGCGGTCGGGGACTTCCCCATCCTGAACGCCTACCAGGCTTGTCTCGACCCAATGACTCCGGTTGTGGTTGTAACCAATCCCCCGCCACCCTGTACGAACTCCTCGACCACGACGGCCACAGACGCTTTTGTGGCTAAGCTGAATCCCAGCGGAGCGCAAGGACAGCAACTGCAATGGTCGACTTACTTTGGAGGCCTGCAAACTGATTCGGCCACCGGCATCGCCCTCGACTCGGGAGCTGCGAACGTCTACATCGTGGGTACCACCAACTCCCAGCCCATAACCGGATCGACTACCTTTGCGGGGTACCAGATCTGTCTCAACATGCCTGTGAACCCTCCAGGGGGCACCAGCAAGTGTCCGGCTGCAAGCTCGACCACTCCGACCGATGCGTTCGTGGCGCGCTTCAGTAATCCCACCACGTCCACTACCGGAACGGCGACCAACGTTTCACTGACCTATTTCTCCTATCTCGGCGGAACCGGCAACGAAGCCGGACAGGCAATCACGGTGGACTCCGCCAGCGGTGCGCTGGTCACAGGATTGACCACGTCCTCCGACTTTCCGGTTGCCCCCACTCCCGGCGATGTCCAGGGCCACCTGACGGGCTCGCAGGATGCCTTCGCAGCCCGCTTGAATACAGTGGCCGTCACCGGACAGAACGTTACCGGTTCCTGGGCGACGTACTTTGGCGGAACGAACACGAGTACTTCAGGCGTGCTGGCTACCACGCAAGGCACGGGGATCGCCCTTGACGTAAACCAAAACACCTTTTTCGCCGGCGACACCAACGCCATCGATCTCCCGGTCACAATCACGGGGTCTCCCCTGGCGGCGAACAGCGGCGGCTTTGACGCGTTTGTTACGGAGCTGCAAACTACGTCGAACTTGTCCATTATGGGAGTTCTGACGCTCGGCTCCAATCAGGCCTTCATCAACGCCGGGAACAATGCGACTTTCACTTACACACTTACCAACAACGGGCCCGATCCGGCCTCGAACATCACCGTGAACATCAACCTGAGTCCGCAGGTCACGATTGTTCCGCTAACCTTTGTTTCCGCCAACACCACTTCTGGAACGTGCAGCGCCGGTGCGACCACAACCAGCGTCAGCTGCTCCATTTCATCGCTGCAAGCCCTTTCGACCGCGACGATCACGGAGGTAGTGACACCCAAGGCCAATCCCAACGGCAGCCAGTCAACCTTCAACGGCGGCGCGGTTCAGGTCCTCAGCGCTAATAGCGTGCTGACCGGGACTTCCGTGTCGGCAAATATGTCGGACTTCGCGATCGCCGTCTCTCCTCCCAATCGCAGCGTGCCGGCGGCGGGAGATACCGCCTTTTACCAAGTGCAGGTCACGCCAAATCCCACTTACACATTGGGCGTCTCGATCTCATGTTCCAATTTGTCCACTGGGATCACGTGCAGCGCTTCTCCAGCCACGGTGAACCTGCAAGGTTCGAGTCCGGGTACGGCCACCTTGAGCATAGGCACAACCGCTCGGCCTATCACCACTGGGAGCATGAGCTCAGGATCGAAACATTTCTATGCGGTTTGGCTGGTGCTTCCGGGATTTGCTCTTTTGGGAGTGGGATTGGGAGGAGACTGCCGTCGGCGGCGCATTGTAGGAGTACTGCTACTTTGTGTTGTCGGGGCGCTGCTCTTGTTCCAACCTGCCTGCAGCAGTTCGTCGAATGCGCCGCTTACCAGCGGGACGCCGGCCGGCACCTATAGCATCACGGTCACGGCTTCTTCCGGCCTCGACAGCAAGAGCCAAACCATCCAGTTGACGGTTCCCTAGGACCTCATCACGGCTTGTGCCGTGGGTTTTATTCTTGCGCCGCTTCGCGGCTGTAGACCCAACCAGAGGAACTACGCTCCCGCCGAGAGCTTGTGATGGCTCTTGGCTTCCGCGATTCCGTATTGGCGGATTTTGTAGAGCAGGGCCTTGTAGCTGATCTGCAGAATTGCGGCGGCTTGCTTGCGGTTCCAGTTGGTCTGTTCCAGCGCGCGGGTAATGGCCTGCGCTTCCGCTTCGTCTTTGGCGTTGCGCGCCAGAGACTTCAAGCCGCCGGGTTCGCCTCCCCGCGCTGAGTCTCCGTGCACCCCGGCGCTCCCGTCATTCTTGGGCAGTAATTCGGTCACGGCCAGGTTCTCGTCGCCAAGAATCAGGTACCGCTTCAGGAAGTTATTCAGTTCGCGCAGATTACCCGGCCAAGGATGATCCTGACAGGCCTGCAGCAGCGCCGGCGACAGCGGGAGCGGCGAACGCGCGTAGCGCTCCGACATGCGCGACATGGAATGCTTCAGCAGAATCGGAATTTCTTCTTTGCGCTCGCGCAGCGGCGGCAGGTGAAGGGTGAAGGCGTTCAAGCGGTAATAGAGATCTTCGCGCAGACGCTTGGTGGCGAGGGCTTCGGGAATATTGATGTTGGTTGCGGCCAGAATGCGGACGTCGACCTTGATCACCGAACGGCTGCCCAGGCGCGAGAATTGCTGATCTTGCAAGACATGAAGAAGTTTGGCCTGCAGCAGCGGCGGCATTTCGCCGATTTCGTCGAGCAGGATCGTTCCCTTGTTGCACAGCTCAAACTTGCCGGGCTTGGCATGAGTCGCGCCGGTGAAGGCTCCTGGCTCGTAGCCGAACAGTTCGCTCTCCAGCAAGTCGGCGGGAACCGCGGCGCAATTCACCTTCAGGAATGTGCGGTGCGCCCGGGGTGAAAGCTTGTGGATCAGGCGCGCCAGAACTTCTTTGCCTGTGCCGCTCTCGCCGAGCAGCAGCACAGGAATATCTACATTAGCCACCAGCGCTGCCTGCGATCGGATCTTGCGCATCTCCGGGCTGGCAGCGATGAAGAAGACGTCGTCGGAGAGTTCTTCGACCTCGCCGCTGTAAGTCTGTTTGCCCTTGCCCAGGCTCAGATCGATCACCGCGTCCAGTTCCGCTTTTTGAAATGGCTTGGTCAGGTAATCTTGGGCGCCCAGTTTCATCGCCTGCACTACCTTGCGTGTATCGCTAACGCAGGAGAGCATCACGACCTTCACTCCCGGCTGCTTCTGGCGCAGGCGTTCGAGAGTTTCGAGGCCGTCGATACCGGGCATGAGGACGTCGAGCAGAACCAGGTCGGGACGCAGGCCCTTCTCGACTTGCTCGAGCGCTTCCTCGCCCGTGGTGGCAGTCTCCACCTTGTAGTCGTCAACTTCCAGCAGCGTCTTGATGTAACGCAGCATTCCTGGTTCGTCGTCGACCAGAAGGATTTTGGCGGTTGCTTTCATTTACTTTTTTCCTTTGGCCGCGGGAGAGACCGGCTTGTATGGGATCAGGAACGAGAATTTACAGCCTCCGCCGGGATCGCTCTCCACCCAGATCTTGCCGCCCATGCCTTGCACCAGCCGGCGCGCAATCGCCAGGCCCAGCCCCATGCCTTCCTGGTTTTCAGTTCCGGGAAGCCGGAAGAAGTCATCGAATACTTCCAGGTGAAACTCAGGCGGAATTCCAGGTCCGGTGTCGGAAACACTTACCTTCACAGCGTTGGGATGGGTGACATTCTGACGACGGCGCTCCGCGGTGGAGGGGAGTGCTGCCGCTCGCCGTTCCCACATGTGGGGCTCGGCGTGCAGCCACACGGTTCCACCCTGCGGTGTGAACTTGTAGGAATTCTCCAGCAGGTTCGAGATCACACGCTCCAACTTCGGAGCGTCGAAGGGAAAACTGGGAAGCTTGTCGTTGGCCAGAAAATAAAGCGCCAACCCTTTCTCCTGAAATCGGCCGGACCACAGGCGGCACACTCCGGACAGGCAGTCGTTGATGTCGCCGAGATCGAATTGCATGCGCAGCCCGCCGGTTTCGAGCGCGCTGTAAGTCAGAAAATCCTGAATGAATTGCTGCAGCCGCTTTCCGCTGGCTTGCATGTCGCTCAGAACTTCGCGCTGCCGCACGCTCAAGCTCCCGAGCTTTTCGCTCTGCAGTAACTCGACGTAACCGTTCAGGATCGAGAGCGGTGTCTTGAGATCGTGGGTGGCGGAGGCTAGCGCGTTGGTCGTGCGTTGGAAGCGCTCGCGCAGTTCGGTGTACTCCTGCATCAGGTTTTCCGGACTCGGGACATCCGCGTCAGAACTGATTGCGGGCGCCTCAGAGCGCGTCGAGGTTGCTACCTCCGCGTCCGGCACACACGTGTTCTTGTGGGCAGTCGCCATCGAAAAAACCACAGGTTTTCGGGGAGGAAGAACCGCACTCGACCGCGTTGGGGAGAAGTGCTGGTTAAAAAATCGTATTGCACCCCCATGGTGTTGTCAATGAAAATGACAACGGAATTACTCAAGTGTAGCAAAACCTTGCACTTCGGTAGCTTCTGAAGCCTCAGCGGCGGCTCTGGTCCCAGCCCCAGGGGAAGGCGAAGGAATCACTCGGAATTAGGGGTTAGACTGCGGCTTGAGGGGGTTATAACTGCTGTCTATCTCCCGTTCTCTACCCCGTTTCTCTGGAAATTCCCCTGGATTTGGCCACTGAGGTGCTTTCACATCCAATTTGGAGGAACTTGCATGAACGGGGCGCAGCCGGTAACCGAGCGGCGGAAATGGGTCAGGCTGCCGTTAGCAATCCCAGTCTTTGTGCGCAGTCGGGACGACCACGGCAAGGAGTTTCTGGAGTTTGCCACGGCCTTGAACGTCAGCGCAGGGGGCATGCTGGTCGCCGTCCGCCGGATACTTCCTGCCGTGGCGAATATCCGTCTTGAGATCCCCAGCGCGCCCATGGCAGCCGTAGCCCTGTTGCCAAGGGCTTCCCGGGACCTCCGCGCCCGCACCTTACGCACGACGCCGGCCGAAGGTTACTACCTGCTCGGCCTGAAGTTCTCCCGTCCGCTATTGCCTTCCGCCAGAGCCAACGGGACACGCCGGAGAAAAGTGGCTACTGTCGTGTGAAAATGTTTTCACATTGCGTTACAGATCATGTTACCTTTGTCCTCGCCCCAGTATTACCGGAATGCCCTCGACTGGCTCTTTGGTAAGTTGATACGCTTCAATCAGATAAACTAAAATTCCTTCGACTGTAGCCGGCCTGCTGGGTTTGGCTTTCGGCATGCAGGTAGAAGGGTCTCCCCTCAAAGTTGGTAGAAACCCATGACAACCAGTAGCGTAAGTACGCTTGTTCAGCCGTTGGGGGAGATGCCGCCGGAGGCCGTGGTCTTCGGCCGCACCGAGGCCATGCGCGCGGTGCGCGACCGCCTAACCAAGCTCGCCGCCGCCAACGTCCCGGTGCTGATTCAGGGCGAAAGCGGGACGGGTAAAGACATTATCGCGCGCATGATTCACGCCAATTCGCCGTGGCGAACGGGACCGTGGGTCAAGGTAAACTGCCCGGCGATCCCCGGTACGCTGCTCGAAAGCGAATTGTTTGGGTACGAAAAAGGGGCCTTCACCGGCGCCTATGGCGTGAAGCCGGGGCGCGTGGAAATGGCGCATCGCGGCACGCTGTTTCTCGATGAAATCTCGGAGCTCGATCTATCCTTGCAGTCCAAACTGCTGCAGCTTTTGCAGGACGGCCAGTTCTGCCGCATCGGTGCCCAGGAAGACAAGAAAGTTGAAGTGCGCGTGGTTTGCGCGACCAACCGCAAACTGGAGCAGGAGATCGAGAACGGTACGTTCCGCTCAGATTTGTTCTACCGCATCAACGTCGTGAATCTGTATCTGCCGCCGTTGCGCGAGCGCGCCGCCGATATTGCCGATCTGGTTGCGTATTTTCTGGAATATCACAATCGCAAGTACAACTGCCGCGCCAAAGCGCTCTCGAATGAAATGATGGCCGTTCTGCGCAAGTATCATTGGCCGGGCAACATCCGCGAGTTGGAAAACCTGGTCAAGCGCTACGTGATTCTGGGCAACGAAGAAGTGATCTCAGCCGACTTGGCCCCGCGCAACCCGGATTTCTTCAATGCCGAGATTCCCATTGACGGGCAAATCTCGTTGAAGAAAGTGACCCGCCAGGCGGTGCGCGAACTGGAACGCAAGATCATTTTGAAAGTTCTGCAGAATCATCACTGGAACCGCAAGCAGGCCGCGCGCACGCTCAATATCAGCTACCGCGCGTTGCTGTATAAAATCCGCGATGCCGGCTTGCCCTCGAATCGGACGGTGAAGCGGAGAGAGACGGAGAACCCCAAGCCGGAAGCCGCTGCCGCCGACTAAAGGATGGCGGTCCGCCCGCTGATTTGGTGAAAGCCCGCCACGCCTGTCGATTTGCATAGTTCTACCGCGGTACCGCCAATCGTGGTCATCGCACAAAAAGACCAAGATCAAAGTCAACGGCAGCGGACAGGAGTGTCCGCTCCACACTCTTCAACCGCGCAGTTCCGACAGGGCTTTTCTGGCGTCGGCATAGTTGGGGCTGAGTTTCAGGGCCTTTTCCAACTGCTGCCGGGCGAGGGCGGTCTGGTTGGCTTTCTGGTAGGCCAGACCCAGGTGGTAGTGGACGACGGCGTCGTCGGGGGCGCCTATTTTTTCGCCGAGGCGCAGGGCTTCCTGGAATTGACTGATGGCCGACTGGTAAACGCCCTTCTGGTAATAGGCCCAGCCGAGCGTGTCGGCGGCGTTGGGCGAGTCGGGCATGCCGCGTCGCGCGGTCTCTGCCATGGCTAGGGCGACGTCGACGTTTCCGCCTTGCTCGAGCATCACGTAGGCGAGATTGTTGGAAGCCAGGGGTTGGTCGGGCTGAATGCTGAGCGCCTGCCGATACATGGCTTTGGCCTGATCCCAGCTTTGCTTCGACTCATAGAGTACGCCAGAGAGAATGTAGAAGCGCGGCTCCCGCGGATTATCCTTGATGGACTGTTGATAGAGCGCGAGTGCCTGATCGGTAGCGCCCTCCTGGACCTGCACCTGGCCGAGTTTTTCGAGCGCGTCGGTGTTGTTTTTGTCGAGATCGATTGCCTTGTGCAGGGCGGCTTCAGCGCCGGGCAGATCCTTTTTGCCGGTCAACAGAGCGGTGCCGAGAAAATCGTAAAAGTTGCTGTTGTTGGGCGACTTGGCGATTTGAGCGTTGGCCGCGGCGATGGCTTTGTCAAATTGTTTTTGGACGTTGTAGGTGTTCATCAGGCCGCTCAGGCCGTCGGCTGAGGAAGGGTCCTTGTCGAGTGCCTGCTGAAAGTACTTTTCGGCGTCGGGATAGTGTTTCTGCACAAATTGGACGTTGCCCATCTGGACGTAAGGCGCAGGACTTTGCGGGGCTCGCTGCATGCCTTCCTCGGCATCGTGCTGAGCGTCGCCGTAATTCTTCAGGGCCATTTCCGCAAGGCACTTGAATAGGAATCCATCCGCGGCGTCGGGCTGGCTTTTGATGATCTGCTGAGAGGTCCCGAGCAGCCCAGTCGAGTCCCCGCGGAACAATTCCAGGCTAGCCAGAGAGCGCTGGGCCTCGGTGAGGTCGGGACGCAGTTTCACCGCCTTTCGCCACGCCGCTTCGGCGCGGGTGGCGTCATGCTGGTGGTCGAAGGCGAGTCCCAGTTGGTAATGGGCCACCGCATTATCTGGATCATTTTGAAGCGCACTCTGCAAGGTGTCGACGGCCGCGTCCGGATGATTCTGTCGGATCTGGATCTGGCCCTTGTAGACCAGGGCGTCGGTGTCGCGGGGAGCCGATTTCAGAATCTGGTCGTTGAGGCGGGTCGCCTCTTCGAGGCGATTCTTCAGAATCAGGAGTTGGATGTAATTCCTCTTGACCAGAGGATCTTTGGGATGGTCGCGATAGAGGCCATCGTATTCGGTGGTGGCCTTGTCGACGTCACCGGTTGCGAAGTAATAATCACCCAACATGCGATATGTTTGCGGATTATTCGGAAGATCGTTCTTCGTTCTCTGGAGGAAGGATTCGGTCTCGGCCTTCTTGCCCTCCTGCATGAGGAGACGGCTGAGGGCGATACGTGGCCCGGGATCTTTGGGATCGATGTCGATCGCGTGTTTGAACTGCTGTTCGGCCTCCGGCAACCGATTGCGATACTCGTAGAAGGCGCCCAGAGCCAGTTGCGCGTTCATGGCTTTGGGATCGGTTCTGATCGCGTCGTTATAACTATGTTCCGCCTCGTCGTTCAGTTTTTCACTCTGCTGCAAGAGTCCGAGCACCAGATAAGACTCGGAACGATTCGGGTCGATCGCGATGGCCTGCTGCATCTCCTGGATGGCGCCCGTCACGTTGTTCTGCACCGCGTAGTAATTGGACCAGGCCTCGTGGGTCTCGGCAGAGTTGGGTTGTTTTGCGCGTAGCAGGTCGAGGTGACTCCTGGCCTGCTTTAGTGAATCCGCGTTCGGTGAACCGTCAGGATTGCGTGCCGTGATCAGGAGGTTGGCCAGGTCGGTGTGGGCGCGATCATTATCGGGCGCGAGTTCGACGGTGCGGGTCAGTTCCTGATAGGCACGAGTGATGTCGCCCAGGCGAAGATACGTCTTGCCCAGTTCATCGTGCGCCGGGGCGAAGCTGGGATCGATCCGAATGGCGTTGGAGTACTGAATCTCGGCTTCTGCATACTTGCCTTCGGCAAAGTAGCGTTGGCCGCTCTCGAAGTACTTTTGCTTGCGAACGTTAGGGTCTCGGGAGCATCCGGAGAACAGCGCCGCCACAAGAAGGCACACAAGCCAAAAGCGGCGCGCGAGAAGCCGACTCATAAAGGAATCTCCGGCTGACGGGGAGGGGCACGTACTCGGTGTCCGTGCGGCACAACATAATACTGCAGCGAAACCTCGCGCGACAATTGGCGAGCCGGCAACCTCGCCGAGAGTGGCGTCCGTTACCTGTTCAGCGCGGAACATAGACGTCGAGTAGGGGGATGATCTGGTTGGCGAAGGGGAGCAGGCGTTGCTCGGCGGCCGCCGGGGTTTCGCCCGCGCCCATAGCGGTGTTGATGCGCACCAGGGCGCCGTCGCTGCGGTTCATCTTGAGGGAGTCGGCGACCTGGTAATACTTGGCCCAGTACTCGCTGGCGACTCCGCGGTCATGGGCCCAGTACCAGTAGAGAACGAGCTCGCGGGATTCTCCTTTGGCAATCACGTAGCGGTTCGCCGGGAACGGATTATGCCCGGGCGACGATAAGGCGATGCGGATGTTCTCCACTGGAGCCCATCCCGCCCCGGGAAGACAGTTCTTGGGCGAGTGAATGGTGTCTCCGGCGCGCTGGGTGGGAAAGTAGGCGAGGAACAGATTGACGCTCGCTTGCGGCTGCCGTTCGTTTTCATAGGAGCGGAGCAGGAAGTCGCCGGGACCGAGGATCTGGAGGACTTCGTCGTCGATGGAGAGGTCAGTGCCGACCCAGTCTCCGAGTGGGTTGGGAAATGTGTTCAGAGCAAGCCGAGCCGGATAAATTTCGTTGCGCGAGTGCGCCTCGAGGAACACCGCAGCAGCGGCCACCAAGACGGCGGCCAGGATGAAACGAAGCCTAAAGCCGGTCACGCCGATCCGCCTTGCTCTGGCCAGAAGAAGCGGATGAGGCCGTGCACGGCATACAGCATCAGCAACGACACAACGAAGATGATTATGCCCCAAGAGGCGTGAAAGTATCCTTCGGCTTTCTCTGCGTCCCAATACTGGACCAGAAGACCGGTGCCGATGATGCGGACGCTATTGGCGGCGATGGCGATGGGAACCGAAGCGAAAGCCAGTAGCCAGCGCACCCAGATCCGCGTTTCCATCAGGAAGCCATAGATGACGGCGAGGGTTACCAGAGAGATCAGGGAGCGAATGCCGCTGCAGGCCTCAGCCACTTCCAGCGGCATGGCAGCCAGTCTCAGGATATTGCCCTCGAGTGCCACTGGGACGCGGAGCAATTCCAAAGCATCCGCCGACACTCGGGAAACCAGCAACTGCAGCGGGAAGGTGACCTGACTGAGGATGAGGGTGGGAATTGGAATCATCAACAGCAGGCAGGCCCAAGGAAACAACAAGGCGCGAAAGAAATTCCATCCCAGAAAAAGGATCACAAATCCGGCCAGCTGCAGCAGAATCGAGAAGCGCGCCAGAAAATTTTCGGCGCCCAGCTGTCCCAGAACGAGAAGAACCAATGCGAGCGCGATCAAAGCCAAACCGAACCAGGAAGGGTGAGCCTGGAGCCGGGCCAGCCGATGGCGCCGCTGCCAAACCACGAAACCTGCGAATAACGGGACGAAAAATCCGTGGGAGAAATTGGGATCGTGCATCCACTGGGCCACCAAGCGCGTAAGCGTAGACCAGTAAAGCCAGAGCAAAAGAGAAGCGAGAATGGCCAACTGCCACAAGGCAAACTGTGGTCGTGCGCCCGGCGACTCGGTTTCAACCAGTTCACTCACGGCTCGCAACGTCTCGCCAAATTGGCACGGGAAGACCGTCAGAATAAGGGAAACCTGAGGTGTATGCAACGCAAAGTTCCAGTCGAAGGGCCGGTCGAGCCTGTGCTTGAACGATCCAACTCCAGCGACGCGCGACCCCAAAACGCCCAGCTGGAACACAATGAAAGGGGACAGATTTGGACACTTTCGTACCTTGCCAACATCGGAGGGTGTGAGAAAATGTTTTCCCATGGTTCGTGGGTGAATTGGGAAACAGACTTGGAGTTTTTCCCGGCATTCAAATCGTCTCTTGATTCAAGTTGTTGAAAACAGGCAGTGAAAGGGGCTCCTCAGTCCTCGGCGTGCGGGAACAATCCTGGCACCTCTCGTGCACAAAAGATCGAAGATTCGGCGAGTGAGCGGGCAAAGGTTTCATGGCTGGAGAAGGAAGAATGGGCAAAGCATTGCCTAATGCCGGGCGGAGCAACGGTGCGCGTGCATCGATCGATGGTGCTGGAATGGGGTTTGTCGAAGGGGCCAGCCCGAGCATGCGGCCCGTAGAGGCGGTGATCCGGGAGCTGGCAAAAAGCGACGTCCCCGTGCTGGTGTTGGCGGAACGTGGCGCTGGAAAGCACGCGACCGCGCGGCGCATTCATGAAATGTCGCACCGGCGCGAGCAGACGTTTCTTTGCCTTCCATGTTCCAAACTGACGCCTGAGGTTTTTCAGTCCGATGACGGCAGAGCAGCGCCGCTCGAAGCGGGCGGAACCGTCTATTTTGAGGAAGTAGCGGATCTGAGCTTGGGATGCCAAGCCCGTTTGCAGAAGGTGTGGCCGCAAGCTAGGGCAGACGGCGCGGCCGGCGGGGACGGCGCGCGAATTATTTGCGGCAGCGCTCGCGATCTGGAGGTCGAAGTCAAAGCCGGACGACTGCGCGAGGATCTCTATTACCGCATTAGCGGAGTATGTTTGCGACTGCCTCCGCTGCGTCAGCGCAAACAGGACATCCCGGTTTTGATCAAGCACTTCCTGGGCAAATACGCGCAGGAGTTTGGCCGGGAGGTTCCCACTCTGAGCGCCGAGACGCGGCGTTTGTTCCAGGACTATTCCTGGCCGGGGAACTTGAAGGAGCTGGAATACGTGGCCCGCGTGCTGGCGGCGCTGGGAGATGAAGACGTGGCCATGGGCGGATTGCGGGCGCTGCTGCACAAAGCAGGCTCGGCCAGTAACGGCAACGGGTTGTCATTGAAAGCCGCATCCAGAGCCGCGTCGCAGGAGGCCGAGCGGGATCTGATTCTGCAGGCGCTTACCCGGACACGGTGGAACCGGCGGCGGGCAGCGCGGGAATTGCAGATCAGCTATAAGGCATTGCTCTACAAGCTGAAACGAATCCAGTTCGAGGGGTATGGAGCGTCTTAGGATCGACGGAGATCGTATGCGGAACGTAGCCACTAAACTTGCGCTGCTGTTGGGGACGGGGTTGCTGGCGTTAGCGATGGCGGCGCAAAGCACGAGCGCGGGGAAAAGCGATGCCGGGAAAAGTGCGGATACCCAGGCCGAAAAGCCGGCGGCGCAGGCATCGGAGGGAAGCGATTACGTGATCGGGGCCGATGACACGCTGCACATCTCGGTGTGGAAGGAGACCGATCTTACCGAAACGCTGCCGGTTCGCCCCGACGGCAAGATTTCGATGCCCCTGCTCGGGGATGTGGTCGCGGCGGGGATGAGTCCCACCGAACTGGGAAACTCGATCATGGAGAAGTTGAAGAAGTACATCGCCGATCCCCGGGTGACGGTGGTGGTGACTGCGATGGCCAGCCGGAGGATCTTCGTGACCGGCGAGGTCACGCACACTGGAGCGATGCCGCTGTTGCCGCATATGACCATGCTGCAGGCATTGTCGGCGGCCGGATTTACTCAATTCGCCAATACCAAGGGAATCTACTTGCTGCGAACCGAGGGGGGCAAGCAGGTGAAGCTGTCATTCAACTACAAGGAAGTGGTCAAAGGCCTTCACCCCGAGGCGAACATCGAACTGAAACCGGGCGACACCGTGGTGGTTCCGTAAGGAATACGATGAGCAAACTCCAAGGCACTTTGACGTTGGGAATGCTGGCGCTGCTTCTGAGTGGGGCCTGGGCGCAGGACACTCCCGCACCAGCTTCGGGCAACGCCCCAAACAGCAGTTCGCAACCCGTGGCCGCTTATGGGCAGGATTCTTCACAAGATCCGGATGCTTTGCTGCCGCCCATCGTCGAGAACCCGCCAATCTCTGGCCTCGATCAGCCTGGACTGGAGCCACATGCCGCACCGCTGAGTTATCTGAAGATCGGAGCGACTGTCGCCGAGTCCGTGGACTCGAATGCCGAGAATACGCTCGGGGAAGGGACAGTGCACTCCCTGAGCCGCGCGTTGGGCAGCGCGACGCTGCAGCGCCTGTGGAGAAATTACGATCTGGCGGTCGACTACGTGGGTGGGGTCGGGTACTACAGTCTCGAAGGACAGGGTTTCAAGGCGCTGCAGCAGCTGGATCTCGACCAGAAGATTACGTGGAAGCGGGGACAGTTATCGCTGCGCGACAACTTCAGCTATTTGCCGGAGGGGAACTTTGGCGGGGCCTACGGATCGTTGGGCCCGCAAGCGATAGCATCCGTGGGAAACAGCGCATTCGGCAGTTTTTGGGGCGGGACTGGAATCGGATCGTTGGGACTGGCACCGCGCATCCTGAACGTGAGCCTGGCGGATGTAACCGAGAATCTTACTCCCAAATCGGCGGTGACGGCGGCCGGGGGATACGCCTTTACGCATTTTTATGGAAACGACGCGACGACGGGGACGGCTTTCATCGGCAGTTCGGAAGTCTCCGCCCAACTGGGATACAACCGCATCCTCACACCCCATACCCAGGTTGCGCTTGTGTATGGATATCAGGCCTTCGATTTCTCTGTGTTCGGCAGCGCATTTCACTCCCACATTGTTGAGGCCATGTATGGGCACCGGATCTCGGGACGTCTGGATTTCCTGATCGGAGCCGGCCCGCAGGTCACCCTCATTGACGAGCAGAGCGAGGTTTGCAGCGATCCTACCCTTTCGGTGTTGACTTGTGGATTCCAGGGAGGCCAACTGCTTCCCACTACCATCAAAGACACCAAACTTGGGGTATCGGGTCGAGCCCTGCTGCGATACAAGTTACCGAAGACGTCGCTGGCGCTGACCTATGAGCGTTTTCTGACCAGTGGGTCGGGGCTATTTGCGGGAACGCAATCGGATATAGCGACTCTGAGCCTGGAGCGCCCCCTCTCGCGGGTGTGGGGTGCAGTGGCTGACATTGGATACGCGCATAATTCTCGGGTGCAGCCGCTGACGGCGCAGCAGGTCCAAGAATGTCTGAGTTTAACCACGACTTCACAGGCGGCGTGTCCGGCGAACGACGCGAGGTCGTATAACTACGGCTTCATCGGAGGTGCGGTGCACCGGTCGCTGGGGCGCAATTTCGACTTTTTTGTCAGCTATCAGTTCAACGAACTGGCATTTGACAGTTCGTTCTGTTTGACGGGCACGAATCCTTGCAGCCGGATTGGGCACCGGCATATTGCGACGTTTGGCCTGGACTGGACGCCCCGGCCGATACGGATCGACTGACGAGGAAATCCCCACTTCGCGCACAGGGCGCGAGCAATGGGGCACCAGGCTGGGAGGAGATAGGGATGATCCGAAACCGTGAATTGGCGATGGAAGATTATCTGGCGATGCTGCGCCGGCGGGCGAAGATGATCCTGATCCCGGCCCTGCTGGCCCCGGCGTTGGGGTTTCTCGTCTCGTATGCGTTTGCACCAAAGTACACCTCGCAATCGCTGATCCTGGTTGAAGGGCAGAAGGTGCCGGAGAGCATGGTGCAGCCGGTCGTCTCTGAAGATTTGACCGCCCGCGTGGTCACGTTGCAGCAGCAGGTATTGAGCCAGAGCCATCTGCAGCCCATGATCGAGAGGCTGTTTCCAAGTAAGAACAGCCAGCAGGTTGGCGAGATGATGGATGCGATCCGGGCCAACATGTCAGTCGAGCCGGTGTTGACCGACTTGTCAGGGATCGGCGCCGCAAAAAAGAAGGGCCCGGCGCAGAGCCCGGTGCCGGGATTCTACATTGACTACACCGCCCCGAGCGCGCGCGAAGCACAACAAATCTGCAATGAACTCACCTCGCTGCTGCTGACGGAGAACGACAAGTCGGTGCAGGCCGCAGCGACCGGAACCAGCGATGTACTCAACAAGGGACTCGAGGACGCCAAGCGCAACCTGGACGACATGGATGCCAAGCTCGCGGAATTCAAGAAGCAGTATGTGGGACAGCTTCCGGGAGATGAAGAGAACAATCTCAAGATCCTGATGGGCCTGAATTCGCAACTGGAAGCCAACACCCAGACGCTGAACCGGGCGCAGCAGGATAAGTCTTACACCGAGTCGATGCTGGCGCAGCAGTTGGCCGCATGGAAAACGGGGCAATCCTCCACCAACCCGGATACGCTGGAAAAGACGCTGTCCGACCTGCAAGCGCAACTTGTGACTTTACGGGCCCGCTACACCGATGATCATCCCGATGTCATCAAGATGAAGGCCGACATCGCGGAAATCAAACAGAAACTGGCCGAAGTGAATAAGGCATCCGCCAATCCGGTCGAGAGCGCAGCTCAGAAGGCGGCGGCTAACGAACCACCGGAGATCCGGCAATTGCGGACCCAGATTCACCAGTATGAGGACCTGATTGCCGGAGGCACGCGCGACCAGAAGAGGTTGCAGCAGGAAATCGAGGTGTACAAGGGCCGCGTCTCCCTGAGCCCGGCCATCGAAGAGCAGTACAAGCAGTTGACCCGGGACTACGACAACGCGCAGAAAGACTATCAGGACCTGCTGGCCAAGAGGAGCATTGCCAATTTGACGGTCAAGATGACCACGCAGTCCGAAGGAGAGCGGATGGTTCCGCTAAACCCGGCCAATCTGCCCGACGATCCTAGTTTCCCGAACCGGCTGTTTTTTGCCGGCGGAGGATTGGCTGCGGGTCTCGCGTTGGGATTGGGGCTGGCATTTTTGCTGGAGTTGACCGACAACTCCATCCGCAATGAAGCCGATGTCGAAGCCGCGCTCGAGCTACCCATCCTGGTGACGGTTCCGTGGGTGGATGCGGCGGCCACCAATGGCAGCAAGGACAGATCCAGGTTCTGGCAGCGGAGCAAAGATTCGACAGAGTCCAAGACAAGGGTAAGAGTTTAGAACCTCAGGTTCCCGAGAACGATTATGTACAAAGAGTTTTATGGACTGCGGGCTAATCCGTTCAATGTTAATCCGGATCCGCGTTATCTGTTCCTGACGCGGCACACCGAAGAGGCGCTGGCTTGCCTGACCTACGGAATCCAGAGCCGCAAGGGTTTTGTGCTGCTCACCGGAGAGGTGGGCACGGGCAAGACGACGCTGATCAACAAGCTGCTGGAGTGGCTCCGGTTGCAGCAGGTGGCGACGGCGTTTGTGTTCAACTCGCGCCTGAACGTGCCGCAGTTTCTGGATTACATGATGGCCGATTTCGGCATCCCCTGTGACACGAAGTCGAAGAGTCAGATCCTGTTGAAGCTATACAACTGGCTGCTCGATCGATACCGGGCGGGCGAGACCGCGGTACTCATTGTGGATGAGGCGCAGAACCTTAGCGAGGAATTGCTGGAAGAGATTCGCATGCTGACGAATCTGGAAACCTTCACCGAGAAACTGCTGCAGATCGTTCTGGTGGGGCAGCCGGAGCTGGAACAAAAGCTCAAGCTGCCGCAGTTGCGGCAACTGCGGCAGCGGCTGACGCTACGGGCCAGGACGTATCCATTCACTCTCGACGAGACCAAAGCGTATGTGCAGCAGCGTTTGCGGATCGCGGGCTGGAATGGTCAGCAGATTTTTGATCCGGAGGCAGTGGCGGCGATCCACCGCTACGCGCTCGGTATTCCGCGCGTGATCAACCTGCTCTGCGAGCATTGTCTGGTGAGCGGGTTTGTGGATCAGCAGAAGATCATCGGGCCGGCGGTGGTGGAAGTAGTGGCTCGGGATTTCGAACTGGGCGAGACCAGCCCCTCGGTCGCGGTCCGGGCATCGACGGCAACGCCAGGCCCTGCGGGCCCAGAGGGTTTCAACTTAGTAGACGCATTGCGCTCGCTCGCCACCCTGGCCGACCGTCTGCGCCAGGAAGAAGACAAGGACCTCCCCAGCGAAAGGAGTGTATGAGCAGAATTCACGAGGCGCTCAAGAGGGCCGAACAGGAACGCGCAACCATCCAGGGAGGCGCTGCCCAAGCTGAGCTTGCTCCGGTTCATGTCGGCCGGCCGGTCCACGGGGATGCGGTGCCTCTAGCGGCCCGGGAAGAGACCGGAGCCGGCAGCCAGGAAGCGATATTGAGTCGCTGTGCGGCGATGGAATGGAATCCTGATCCGGCGGCCATGCTGTTTACCAACGGTAACGACAGCGCACGAGGCACCGAAGAATATCGGACGCTGCGATCGCGGCTTTACCAATTGCGGGAAAAGATGCCCCTGAAAAAGCTTTTGGTGACCAG
Organism: Candidatus Sulfotelmatobacter sp.; assembly: GCA_035511455.1. Taxonomy (GTDB): domain Bacteria; phylum Acidobacteriota; class Terriglobia; order Terriglobales; family Acidobacteriaceae; genus Sulfotelmatobacter. The sequence continues at coordinate 120,800 of DATKFH010000038.1, forward strand.
TGCCTTGCCGAAGGAAGGAAAGTCATTCACCTCGATCAACCTGGCGCAAGTCATGGCCCGGCAACACGGGCGGCGCGTCCTGCTGATTGATGCCGACCTGCGGGGACCGCGGCTGCATCTGATGCTGGGCGCGATGGCGGGTCCGGGGCTCTCCGACTATTTGACGGGGAAAAATGACGAGTTCTCTATCATGCAGCGGGCGCCGGTGGAGAATCTGTTCTTCATTCCGAGCGGGAGTGGCATCGAAGATCCCTCGGAACTGATCGGAAACGGGAGGCTGAGGTTGCTGCTACAGCACCTGGATCCGCTCTTTGAATGGATCGTGATCGATTCACCTCCGGCCGTGCCGGTTTCCGATGCGAGTGTACTGGCTACGGCCTGCGACGGCGTGCTGATGGTGGTGCGCTCGAACTCGACACCCGCCGACGTGGCGCAGAAGGCGCGCCGCGAATTTCCGGCGCAGTCGCTCGTTGGGGTGGTGTTGAACGGAACCCAACGGGACCCGGCTGATTACGAGCGCTACTACTACGAAACGTACGAGAAGAAGGGAAACCGTACCAAGACCCAGGGGAGTAAGTGATCCGGATTTTCAAAGTCCACTACCCCGTGCGTACGGTGGTGCTGTTGGCGGGGGAGGCGCTGATCATAGGAGCTTCCTTCATACTGGGATTGCTGTGGAGCGCTGGGGTCCTGTCCAACCCTGAGGTCGGATGGCTGCAGTTTCGCAATGTACTGTTTATTGAAGGTGGGTACGTAAGAATTCTCGGCTTGACCGGGATCATGTTGCTCCTATGGCACGGCTTCGACCTGTACGACTCAGCTCTAATTGCCGTCTCGGAGTGGCAGAAGTCTTGGATGCTGATGGTGTTGGGCACGATGCTGCTGGGGTTTCTAGCCATCGGGCAGTTTTCTCCGAGCATCTTTCCAGGATCCGGTTCGTTTGCCCTGGGAATCGTCGTCCTGATTCTGCCGCTTTTCGGGTGGCGCGTCGCGTATTCCTGGATGGTGCGGCTCCCTCATTTTCGTGAGCGCGTGTACATCTTGGGTACCGGTGACCGCGCGGAGCGGTTGCTGGACGGTTTGCGACGACGTCCGGGAATTGAAGTGGCGGGATGGACGGGCGACGTTCGAGGCGAGCCGACAAAGGAAATGGTGGCCAGTCACGTGGCCGGAGTGGTGCGGGAAAAGCGGGTGCATCGCGTGATCGTGGCCATGCCGAACCGGCGGGGAACGCTTCCGGTGTATGAATTGCTGGACTTGCGACTGGACGGGGTGAAGGTCGAGGAAGCGACGTCGTGGCTGGAGAGGATTAACGGACGGATTGAGGTCGAGGAGTTATATCCGAGCTGGCTGATTTTCGCCGACGGATTCCGCTCCAGTTCCTTCTTTCAAGCGATCCGACTGATCTTGAATTTCGTTGCAGCGTTCTTTGGTCTTTCACTGTTTCTGCCCCTTTGGCCATTCATCGTGCTGGCCATCAAATTGGATTCTCCGGGACCAGTCCTCTACCATCAGAAACGAGTAGGCCGGGGAGGAGCGCATTTTTATTGCTACAAATTCCGAACCATGCGACGAGACGCAGAAGCCGATACTGGCGCCACCTGGGCCGCCGATGACGATCCGCGGATCACGCGGGTGGGCAGATTTCTGCGGGCTTCGCGGCTGGACGAGATCCCGCAACTATGGTGCGTGTTCAAAGGCGACATGAACTTTGTCGGACCGCGGCCGGAACGTCCCGAGTTTGTGGAGTGGTTGAGCAAAGAGATCCCGTACTACGGCGTCCGACACACGGTGCGTCCGGGCATCACGGGTTGGGCCCAGGTACAGTACAAGTACGGCAACACACTCGAAGACGCCCGCGAGAAGCTGCAGTATGACCTGTTCTACATCAAGAACGCGTCCATCGGTCTGGACTTGTGGATAATGTTTCAGACCATCAAGATTGTCATGCTGGGCCGGGGCGCGCGATGATCGCCGTGCTGCAACTTCCGGGGCTGGCATCGCTTGACCCCGAGACGCTCACCCTAGCGCACACCCCTCACCGCACCGTTTCTGTCGATTGCAGTTGGAGGCTACGGTGAGGCTCGCTGAACTCTGGGAGGTTACTTTCGGAAGGCGGATGACGTACCGCCTGATGAAGTGGATGGTTCCGGACCTCATCTGGAACCAGCAGATTTACGGCACCCTGGTCGAACGATACACAACCAGGAACACGACGTGGCTGGATTTGGGGTGCGGCTGGCGGCTCCTGGGTAAGGATCTGGAACCGATTGAGGACAGACTGGTCGGCAGTGTGCGGAGCGTGGTGGGCTGCGATCCGGACTTTCACAGCGTTAGGAAGCACAGGAACATAAGAAAGCGCGTGGTGGGGTCCGCGGAGACACTTCCGTTTCAGGACGGCAGCTTCGATCTCTTGACTTGCAATATGGTCGTGGAGCACCTGGGCGATCCGGAAAAGTCATTTTCCGAGATGGTGAGGGTGCTTCGTCCTGGTGGACAGATCGTCATTCACACGCCCAATCTTCTCAATTACGCGGTTTTTCTGAATCACACGATCGCGCGCTGGATGCCGAGGAAGCGCCTTCTGGCACTGATCCGGTTTGCGGATAAGCGCGAAGAGGATGACATATTCGTCACTTTCTATCGGGCCAACACCGTGCGCCGTCTGTTACGGATTTGCCAAGCGCTGGGGCTGAAGGAGGAATCGCGGCGGATCCTGACTCCGCCCCGGCCGTTCTTCAATTTTTTTGCCCCTCTGGCCTTCATCCAAATACTGCTGATGCGGCTCACCATGTCGCGCTATTTTGGGAAGTTTGGAGCCACCATATTGATGGTGCTCAACTACGAGCCCGGGGCGAGGGGCATCGAAACTCAAGTTGCGGCCGATTGAGAGGAAAATTCGGATTCTGGCGCGGATCTTGGGTGGTGGACTTGGGGAAATGAGCATGAAATGGGCGTTCTGGATCGCGACGATTCTGATTGCCTACACCTACGTGGGCTATGCGGCCTGGTTGCGCCTGCGCGCCCTGTGGGCGTCGCGAACGGTAAGACGGCGGGCGTGCCAGCCCAGCCTGTCGATCGTGATGGTGGTGCGCAACGAGGAGGAGATCCTGCCCGGCAAGTTGTCGAACCTTTTGGAACTCGACTATCCCGCAGAGCGGTGCGAGATTATCGTGGTTTCCGACGGGTCGACGGATGGGACCGAGGGGATCCTCGGCGAGCACCGGCCAAATCCCCGCTTGAAGTTCAAGATAAATCCGGTGGCGCAGGGCAAAGCGGCGGGTTTGAATGATGCCGTGGAGATGGCGCGGGGAGAGGTGATCGTGTTCACGGATGCGCGCCAGAAGATCGAAGCCGGCGCTGTGCGTCTTCTGGCGGAGAATTTCGCCGATCCAGAAGTGGGTTGTGCGAGTGGCGAACTGATGCTGGGCGATGTCTCGGGCGAGGAGACCATGGGCCCCGGGTTGTACTGGAAAATCGAAAAGAAGATTCGCCAACTCGAATCGGCCGCAGGTTCGGTGGTGGGCGCAACCGGAGCGCTCTACGCCGTGCGGCACGGCTTGCTGGTACCGGTGCCGCCGGGCACTATTCTCGATGACGTGTACCTGCCCATGCATGTAGTCCGGCTAGGAGCGCGCGTGGTGTTTGACGAGCGGGCGCGAGCCTGGGATCGGCCCAACCTGGGGACCCGACGAGAGTTCGGCAGGAAAGTCCGGACTCTGACCGGGAATTACCAGTTGGTGCAGCTCGCACCCTGGCTCATGACTTTCCAAAACCCGTTATGGCTGGAGTTTATCAGTCACAAACTACTGCGCCTGCTGGTGCCTTTTGCGCTGGCGGTGACTCTGGGGAGCGCTTTTTTTTTGGCTGGGCCAGTGTACCGACTGGCCCTGGCGGTTCAGTTGGCGTTCTATGCGCTGGGCCTGCTGGCTATGGTGCCGCTGCGGAAGGGCCCATTGAACCGGGTGACGGATGCGGCGTTTACCTTCGTAGTTCTGAATACCGCGGCGGTGGTCGCATTTGCGAATTTTGTAACGGGCCGCAAGCCAGTTTGGCTGCGCTGACTTGGGGTGCGTCAGAGCCGGTGGTGAAATTCGGCGCTAAAGGCCGTTTGATCGGAATGTAGTTGCGGCACGCCTTGAAGGCGTCCCTCATACAAATCTCACTTGCACCGCAGGCTGTTCGTAACGATCGGAAGGAGATGAATTGGGAACGGTAGCAGCCACACCGAAGCCGGAAGCTAAGAAGCATAACCGGGCCAGAGGTGCGTATCTTGCACTGCTGGCGCTATCCGCCCTGTATTTCGGGCGGCCGGAAGACGTGATTCCCGGTATCGGGATGATTCCGATGGCGAAGATCGCCGGTGGCCTGGCGCTGATCGGGCTGCTGTTGAGCCTGATGAGTGGGAAGGTGAAACAGAAGTTCGCCCCCGAGACCAAGTATGTCGTCGCGCTTTTTGTGTGGTACTGCATCACGATTCCGTTTGCGGCGTGGCGCTCGGGAGCGCTTACCGTAGTGATGACCCGGCTATCGAAAGCCGTGATTGTGGCGGTGCTGGTGGCCCTGGTGGTCAAGGAATTGTGGCAGTTGAAGCGACTGGTGTGGGTGCAGGCAACTGCCGTGGCCGGGATGACCGTGATGTCGCTGGCGTTGCACCATACCTACGGCGGCCGTCTGGTCGGAGCCCTGGGAGGCGTGTTTGAGAATCCCAACGACCTGGCCATTAACATCGCGCTGAACTGGCCGATTTGTGTGGGTTTCTTCTTCATGGCCCGGGGGCTGAAGAAAGTGGTGTGGGCGGTTCCGGTCTTCGCGATGCTGATTGGCGTCGAACTTACCTACTCGCGCAGCGGATTCCTGGCGATTTCCTTGGCGGCGGTTCTGGTCATCTGGGAATTCGCCATTCGGGGACGCCGTCTTCATCTGTTGTTGGTGGCTGGCCTGCTGGGAGGCGTCCTGCTGGTGGCCATGCCGGGGCACTATGTGGCGCGGCTGACCAGCATCGTAACCGGGAACGAAGCAGATTCGTTGGATCGCGGTTCGCGGGAAGCGCGGAAAGAGCTGCTCCTCAACAGCATCAGAACCGCAGTTCATAACCCTGTGTTCGGAATTGGAGCGGGGAATTTTGAGGTGACTGCGGGCTCGTGGCACGTCGCGCACAACAGCTACACCGAGCTCGCGGCGGAAGCTGGAATCCCGGCGCTCCTTCTATTCCTGCTGATGTTGTACCGGACGATGCGCAATATCAAGATGACGCGAGCGTCGACGCTCTACAAGATAGATCCGGATGTGCGCGGACTTACCGGCGGCCTTTGGGTCAGTGTGGCGGCGTATATGATCAGCGCTTTTTTTGCTTCTACGGAATACAGCATGTATCCGTATTTCCTGGTGGCATACACGACGGCTCTGTATCAGATCGTGGCCTCACAGGAGCCGGCCGCCACCGAGAGCGCTGCCGGAGCAGTGAACGAGAAAACATATGGGAGAAGGAAACCAGGGGAACTGGCCTGGACTCGCTGAACAGGTGAGGAGCATCCTGCGCTGCATTTCCTGCCGGAGCGAGCTAGGGCAGGAGATGGATGGGCTAGTGTGCGCCGGATGTTCGCGCAAGTTTCCCGCGGTGAAAGGAGTGCTCCGTTTTGTGGATGCCGAACACTACGCCGGCAGTTTCGGTTTCCAGTGGCATTTGTTCCGGCAGACGCAGTTGGACACCGAGACCAGCCGCCGATCCGAAAGCGATTTCCGTCGAAGAACCGGGTTCGAACCTGAAGAGCTTGCCGGAAAGTTGGTGCTGGACGTGGGGTCCGGTATGGGCCGCTTCGCGGAAGTGGCCACGCGCTGGGGGGCGCACGTGGTCGGGGTTGATCTGAGCCTGGCCGCCGAGGTTGCCGAAGAGAATCTCAGAGACCGGCAGGCAGTCTTTTTTCAGGCGGACGTTTTCAAGCTGCCGTTTGCGCCGGAGAGTTTCGACTACATCTACAGTCTGGGAGTGCTGCATCATACTCCGGACTGCAAAGCGGCCTTCCAGGTCTTGCCGGGACTGCTCAAGCCCGGCGGACGCATCGCGATCTGGCTCTACAGCCGCTATAACCACTGGTACAAGATGAGCGACGTTTACCGCAAGGTCACGCGGCGCATGTCACCGAAGCTGCTGCACAAGCTCTGCTACGGCGTGATTCCACTGTATGGAGTGCATCAGGTCCTGCGAAAGATCCCTCTGGTGGGACATCCGGCGAGCGGGGCGCTCGCGTACATGATTCCGATGGCACACAATCCTGATCCCAACTGGAGGGTGCTCGATACCTTCGACTGGTACTCGCCCTGGTACCAATCCAAGCACACCTACGAAGAAGTGTTCCGCTGGTTTGAGGAGTGCGGGCTGGAAGACCTGCGCGTGGTTCTGCAGCCCATCTCGGTGACGGGGCGGAAGCCGGCCGGCGTGCCTCGGCACCAGCAACCAGATGAAACCCTCGAGGTGCAACGATGTGCGGAATAGCCGGCATCATCGGTCGAGAGGGAGAGGTGCTCGCGGCGGACCAGGTGCGGAGGATGACCGACGCCATTGTGCATCGCGGGCCCGACGACGAGGGTATCCGGGCCCAGGGACGGATTGGCCTGGGCATGCGGCGCCTGAGCATCATCGATCTGGCGGGCGGGCGACAGCCCATCTACAACGAAGATCGCAGCGTCTGCGTAGTGTTCAACGGCGAGATCTATAACTTTGCGCAATTGCGCAAAGAGTTGGAGGCGCACGGGCACCGATTCTACACTCATTCGGATACCGAGGTGATCGTCCACCTTTACGAGGAGATGGGAGCCGATTGCGTTACGAGATTGCGAGGGATGTTTGCCATCGCGCTGTACGACGAGAAGCGCGAGTCCCTGCTCCTGGCGCGAGACCGGTTGGGAAAGAAGCCGCTCTATTACGCGCTCGACGACGGCCGGCTTTATTTTGGCTCGGAAATCAAAGCCATACTGGCGGTGGCGCCGCAACTGGCGGAAGTTGATCCGGAGGCCGTTCTACAGTTCTTCTACTTTGGGTATATGCCCGACCCCTATTCCGCGTTCCAGCGCATTCGCAAGCTGCCCCCGGGATATCTCGCCGAGTACGCCAAGGGAGAGATCAAGATGCGGCAATACTGGGATTTGCCGCGGTACGGAACGCATGATCCGGGATCGGACGAAGCTTGTCTTGAGGAGATGGAACAGCGGTTGGAGGAGGCGGTCCGCATTCGCCTGGTCAGCGACGTTCCCCTAGGTGCGATGCTCAGCGGCGGGGTGGATTCGTCGGTCGTGGTTGCCCTGATGGCGAGATGCAGTCCGCTTCCGGTTAAGACTTTTTCCATCGGGTTCGGTACGGCTGACTTCAACGAAGCCGAGTATGCGCGGCGGGTCGCGACCCACTTTGGAACCGACCATCATGAATTGATGGTTGATCCCGACATTGCCGGGACGCTCGATCAACTCACCAGAGTCATGGAAGAACCGTTCGGCGATTCATCCCTGATTCCGACGTATTACGTGTCGCGTTTGGCGCGCGAGAATGTGACGGTGGCTCTCTCGGGCGATGGCGGGGACGAACTGTTTGCCGGATATGATCGCTACATCTCGAATTGGAGAAGGCGGCACTACGATTTTATTCCCCACCTGGTCGGGTCTCTTTACCGCAATCATCTGTATGGGCGGCTGCCTTCCCGCATCAAAGGGCGGAAGTTCGCCTGGAACATTACTCTGCCCTCGCGCGACCGTTATCTCGACGGCGTTTCGTTTTTGCCGGCGCTGCATCGCGAGAAAACGCTCTTTTCCCAAGAGTTCATCAGCAGCGCGCGGGGCTGGGTGGATCCGTTTCGGCAGTTCGAGAAATATTACGATGAGGCCCCCGCACACGATCAACTCAGCAAGCTGATGTATCTGGACACCAAGACATATCTGACCGGCGATATTCTGACCAAGGTGGACCGGATGAGCATGGCCACTTCCCTGGAAGTGCGGTGCCCGATCCTGGACCATGAATTCGTGGAATGGGCGACGGGGCTGCCCCTGAAGTACAAATTCCGCGACGGCACCCGGAAATACATGCTCAAGAAGCTGGCGGAACGTTTGGGCGTTCCTGCGGCGCTGCTGCATCGGCGCAAACAGGGGTTCTCGCTGCCGCTGGTGCATTGGATGCGGCATGAGTTGAAAGACTCGCTCCTGGGGATCGTGATCGAGCCGCGGACGCTGCAGCGTGGATATTTCAATCCGGCCGCGATTCGCGGTCTGCTCGACGAGCACCTGAGGGGGCGCCGGAATCATTCCGGGGCATTGTGGCTGCTGCTCGTGTTTGAATTGTGGCACCGGAACTTTCTCGGCGCGCCCGGCCACCGCAGCGCGGTCGCTGATAGCTTGCGAGTTGATTCGAGCTTGGAAGGTCGGAGGCTCAGCGATGTTCGGGTTGAAACGAAACTGGCAAATGGTTCGGGGGTCGCGTGATTTCTGCCCTGGCCTCGGCGGAGGGCACCGCTCCGGTGCTTTTTCTGATGACGAATTCCCTGGAGACTGGGGGAAGCGAGCGGCAGTTCGCCACCTTGGCGGGCGCGTTGAAACCCGAGCCTTTGCAGGTCCGGCTCGGTTGTTTGCGAAGGATCGGAGCTTTTCGAGAACGGTTGGAGGAGATCGTTGAGTTCCCGCCGGGAGGGAGCCTGTTCAAGTTGCGGGCGCAACGCGCGCGGCTGGATCTGGCCCGCTATCTTCGTGCCAACCGCGTTGTGATTGCGCATTCGTTCGATTTTTACTCCAACCTGATGATGATTCCGAGCGCTCGCCTGGCGAGGGTTCCGATTGTGGTGGGGAGCCAACGGCAGCTTGGCGATCTGTTGAGCTCCTTTCGAAATCGCGTGCACCATGCGCTGTTTCGCTGGTGCGATCGGGTGGTATGCAATTCGCAGGCGGCGGCGGCGCGATTGCGGCAAGCCGGAATCGGGACCAACCGGCTGGTGGTGATTCCGAATGCCTTGCCGGGTGCGGCGTTCGCAGCGGTAGCGCCGGCGCTCCCTGTTATGGCCGGCGGGGTGCGAGTTGTGATGATCGCGCGGATGAACGATCCGGCCAAACGCCACGATATTTTTCTGCAAGCGGCGGCCCGGCTGGCCGCGAAACATCTCCAGTTGGAATTCATACTTGTCGGCGACGGGCCGTTGAGATCAGGGCTGGAGGCGATGGCGGCGAAGCTGGGCCTGAGCGAGCGGATAATTTTCCTGGGAGAGAGGCACGATATTCCGGCGGTACTGGCGGCCTCTGACATCAGCGTTCTGCCCTCGATGTCAGAGAGCCTGTCGAACTCGATCATGGAATCCATGGCGGCTGCTGTACCGGTGGTCGCTTGCCGGGCGGGCGGAAATGACGAACTCATTCGCGATGGGGAAAATGGGTTTCTTGTGCCCACCTCCGATGCGGAAGCGCTGGCGGAGCGCCTCGATACGCTGGTGCAACAACCGGAGTTCCGGAAATCTTTAGGCGTGACGGCAAGACAGGATGCCCGACGGTTTAGCGTCGAACGCGTTTGCGGAGAGTACGAGCGGTTGTATGCGTCGCTGCTGGAGGAAAAAGGAATCGGGCGGAGGGACCTGGTGCTTTCCGGTGCGGGGCGGAGTTAAAGCCGGCAGGGAGTGGTGGAAGTCGCAACTTTGAAACCAGCACCTGAAGGCGCAATCATTTTGCGGCCTTTACGGCACGCATGAATGCGTGCCCGGATACGACCCGCTTTTGAATGCTGTTGTTCGCACTGCCATCCTGCTGGCAGCAAGGCTTTGGGTACGAATGGGCAAACGAATTCTTGAAATCGGAAACTGGCCTCCGCCGGTATGCAGTTGGACGATGAGTCTTGTCGGCCTGCGCCGGGAGCTCGAAGCGCGGGGATGGGACTGCCAGGTGATGAACCTCAACGAGAACCGGCGGGTTCGCAGCCCGGAATATATCGACGTGCAGGGCGGGTGGGATTACTTCTGGAAAGTGCTTCGCCATGTGTGGCGGGGCTACGCCGTGCACATCAGAGTCAACGGTGAGACCAAGAAGGGATACCTGCTTGCGCTGGCCGCATTGTTATTGGCCAGACTGGGCCGACGGCCGGCTTTGCTGACGTATGGCGGAGGTCACCAGCAGAGTTATTTTCCGGCGCCCAAGGGCTCGTTTCGACACTTTGCATTCTCGCTCTTGTTCCGAATTCCGCAGCGCATCTACTGCAACAGTGAGGCCGTGAAGCAAGTGCTGCTGACCACCGGGATTCCGGCGGAGAGAGTCGAGCCAATCCCGCATTTTTCTTCGTACTACCTTGAATTTGTTCCTGCGCCGTTGCCGTCTCAGGTGGAAGAGTTCTATCGTGCGCACGACGCGGTGTTTTTCAGTTATTTGTGTTTCCGCAAGGAATTCGCTCTCGATTTTCTGGCCGAGGCAATCCGGCGTTTTCGCGAAACCTCGCCCAAGGTGGGATTCCTGCTGGTTGGTCCCTGGGACCGCGAGATGGACGGGATGCGACGGTTCGTGAAGGAGCAGCAGATCGAGGACGCGGTCTGCTTGCTGGCGTCGGTTCCCCACGATAGGTTTCTGACGTTGTTGAGCCGAGCGGCGGCGTACATTCGAACACCGGTCAGCGACGGAATTTGTTCTTCGGTGCTGGAGTCGCTGAAATTGAAGGTGCCGGTGCTAGCCGCGGACAACGGCACTCGGCCGGCGGGAGCGGCTCTTTGGAAAGAAGGGGACGTCGAGAGTCTACTTACGCTGATGACCGAGGCGACAAAGAATCACGCTGACATGGTGGCCGCTATCCCTGAGTTCGAATTAGTGGACAATGCCAAAAAGCTTGCCGACAGCATTGAGCGAGTCAGCTTGAAGGGGTCTTCCGCGGGAGATGCCCGCGGGTTGCGCGTCGGGACGTAATCAAGAGCGGAGCCGGGTATGGCGTCACACGGAGCGATCACTCAGGCATCAGGAGAAAAGACGGCGCGGAGTAAGGCCCCGGTGTTTGTCCTTGGCTGCGGGCGGTCGGGCACGACTCTGCTGTATCACATGCTGCTTTCGGCCGGTAATTTTGCCGTATACCGTACGGAATCGAATGCCATCAATCTGCTGGAACCGCGCTTCGGGGACTTGAGCATCCGGCGCAACAAAGAAAAGCTGATGGAGGCATGGCTCGGTTCGAAGTTGTTCGAGCGGTCAGGACTGGAAGCCCAGGCGATCACGGCAAAGGTGATGGCAGAGTGCAGGAATGGAGGAGATTTTCTGCGCACTATCATGGGTGAGATAGCGCGCCAACAGAACGTGGAACGCTGGGCGGACTGCACTCCGGAACATTTACTGCATCTGGCGAGAATCAAAGAAACGATTCCCGAGGCGCTGATCATTCACATCATTCGCGACGGACGCGACGTCGCCTTATCGACGGCGAAGCTGAGATATGTCCGGCGCGCGTGCTGGGACCGCACACCCAGCGTCATGGTCGCGGGCCTGTATTGGGAGTGGATGGTGCGCAAAGGGAGAGAAGACGGACGGAGGCTGGGCGCTGACTACACCGAAGTGCGCTTCGAGGCGTTGATTTCGGATCCGCACAGCACCCTGGCCAAGCTCGGTGACTTTATTGGCCAGCAGTTGGATTATGACCAGGTTCTGAGGGCGGGAATTGGATCGGTCCGCGAGCCCAACACCTCGTTTAACGACGGGTCCAAGGAAGCGTTCAATCCCGTTGGGCGTTGGAGAACAGGATTTACGCCTGACGACCTGGCGACGTTCGAGGCGCTGGTTGGGGGCACTCTCGAGGAACTCGGGTATGAATTGGGCAGTGACCGGAATCGCGCGAATCATGCTCGTCTGAAGCGGATGAAAACGATCTACCGAACCTATTTCGATTCCAAGTTGTGGCTCAAGGCGAAGACGCCGCTGGGAAGAGTATTTGTTACTAAAGATCTATCCTGGCTGTAGCAAGAACTCTTCTTTCGCCCCCTTGGGCTGGATCTTTGTCACACGCATGCACCCACGGCTTGCGCCGTGGCGTTATTCTGTCGCCGCTTCGCGGCTGGATTTTGGAGGGTCTTGGTCCGCCGTTCTCCCCGGAAGTTGGCTCCGTGATGGGTTATTTCTCAGTCGCGGCGTCTGACGTCGTCGACAATTCTTGTTTCCAGTTGAGGGCACACGGAGTCTGGGTTTGGGCCGACTCCAGCATTTTCAGGCACACGATCGTGGCTCGCGCACCGTCGTCCACTGTAATGGTAGGAGGTCCCCCGCTGCGGATCTCATCGAAGAACTCGCGCATTTGCTCGGCGTAGCCTTTTTCGGCGAACCAACTGGAGCGACGTTCGACCAAGCTCGTGCTCAATGTTAGACGCTTGAAATCTTCCGCGCTTGCACCCATTCCCATGGCGAAGGCTTCGACGCGTTCTCCTCCCGAACTCCGGCTGCCGACGGTGCAGTAGGTGAGATTCGCGATGGAATCGTCGGCGAAACGAAAACTTGCGACCAGATTGTTTTCGCCGATTGGGGCCTTCTTGCCGGGGGGCAGCGAGAAGGCGCAGACCGAGACCGGTTCGGAATCCAGCAGCCAGTAGGCAAGATCAACGAAATGACAGGCCTCGCCCAGGATGGCGCCGCCGGCGGCGGGATCGGCCATCCAATAGTCTCCGGAGATGCCGGGAGAGTTGACGCGGATATTGAGAACGGCGGGACCGTTTCGGCACACAAGTTGCGTCTTGAGGCCGAGATAGGTGGGTGAGAAGCGGCGGTTGAACCCTACGGTGAGCCGCTTGCCAGTCTCGGCGGTGGCGCGGTAGAGCTGCCGGCACTCGTCGACGGTTAGCGCCATCGGCTTCTCGAGAAACACATGTTTGCCCGCTTGCAGGCCAGCCAGGGCCTGCGGGGCATGCTGTACGTTACGACTGACGATGACCACGACGTCGACCCTGGGATCGCTCAAGACCTCGTCGTACTCAGAGCAGCAATAAGCGGCCCCGAAGCGCAGGGCGTAACTCTTTCCGCGGGGGCCGTTCGCCGAAAACACAGCGCGAAGGTTCGTACCGGGCACCTTCTTGAGATTCGGCAGGTGCACCCAGCGCGCCAGATTACCCGCACCCACTAAAGCCACTCCCAATGCCTTTGGGAGCGGCGCCCTTGCGCCCGGGGTCTCCACTTTTCGCGCCGGCTTGAAGGCGGCCACGGCGTCGGGAGTTTCGGCGGCGGGATATTTGAGCAGAACCGCGAGGCTGGACGACGACGGCTCCATGATTGTCTCGTACGCTTTCGGCGCCTCGTCGAGCCGGAACTGGTGGGTGATTAAGGGTGCGAGCTGAATCCGTCCCCGTGAGACCAGACGCAGGAACTCGGCCATGTTGCGGTTCTCGGTCCAGCGGACGTAGTTAATGGGGTAATCCTGTCCCTGCTTTTCGTAGAGAGGATCGTAGCTTCCCGGACCATAGGCGCGCGCCATAAAAAGCTGGATTTCTTTGCGATACATCTCATACCACGGAAAACTCAGATCGACGGCGCCGACGTCGACGATGCGGCCCCGATCGGCGCAGATCTCGACGGCCTGGTGACAAGGCGCGGACGACTTGGCGGCCGCCGCAATGATGACGCAATCGACTCCAGCGCCGGCGGTGACTGCGGCGACCTGCTCGGCAAGAGCCGCGCCGCCCAGTAGGGCGTGATCGGCACCGAGTTGTCGAGCGAGGTCGACGCGCTGTTGTTTTAAATCAAGGGCCAGAACATTTGCGCCTTGCAGCTTTGCCAGCTGGGCAATCAGCTGTCCCACCAGACCCAGGCCAAGTACCGCGACGTTTTCTCCCAGGCTTAGATTTGCGATACGAACGCTATTGAGCGCGATGCTGCCCAAGGTTGCAAAACAGGCATGTTCAAAGGGAACGGAGTCGGGCACGGGCACCACCAGCTTCGTGCCGACCAGAATCGTTTCTCCGTGGCCCGTGCCCTCACCGCCGTACGCGACACGATCGCCAACTTGCAGGTCTTCGACGGTGGGATGTTTTTGTGCGACAACCCCGGCACCCGAGTATCCGAGCACGGCGTATTCGCTGAACTTAGCTTTGACTTCGGCAAACGTGCTCCGCGGACCTTGCAACTTGAGGACGTTCCAGATCTTCGCCAGTTGGGAGGGATTGTCGGCCACCGCCCGCAACACGCCTTCTTGGTGGATGCTGGCCGTTTCCGTGCCACTGCTGATCAGGGAATAGAGCGGGCGGACCAGGACATGGTGTGGGATGACGACAGGGTCGGGCACTTCGTCCACGATGATCTGCTTGAGACCCTTGCGTATCAGTTGTTTCATGGCCAGAGTTTTCCCCGTGGCGTGTCATTCAATCCGGCGGAGTTTACGAAACAGAGCCGCACGCTACTCCGCTCCGCTGGTTGCGGCTTCCAAGGCGTCGATATCGGCGCCCAGATCTTTCCCATCGCTTCCCGCTCCGACATACGGCGAGGGTTGTTTGCAAGAGGAAGGCTTGTCCTTCGCTCGGCACAAATGGTAATCGGCGTCCTTCCCGTGATTGTAGTTGACGAAACCAACGGAGTCCTCGTTCTTCGAAGAGGAATTCCCTTTCGGCCACGAACCCCGCGGCGCAATGATGGCATTGTGAGAAACAGTCACCGGGTTGAAGCAGTTTTTGAGAACTGCGTCCGGGCCTAATCGGTCCGCGCCGAAGGCGCAGTTTTCCTTCCCTCCGGTCCCAGTCGAGGTAAGTTCCCTTTCACCGGCTCTCACGATGCTGTTCGTCAAGGTAAAGTTAGAGGGCAGCGGGCTTGCTTGAGGGGCGCCTACAATGAGCGCGTGCTTGGAGGGGAACGCGGTTACGTGGTCGATCTTCACGTCGCGCAGCTGTGGCCCGTTGGAAATGATCATGGCAAAGGCACCAAAGCCCCCGTAGAAGTCCCCGTCAATATCTTCAAAAACGAGATCATGAATGCTATAGCGTTCCCCGGCAGTGGAGAGTCCTCCGGTGTCGGATGGGGCGTTGGCAATGCTGAGGCCACTGGCCATGTGCCGGACCTTACAGTACCGGAGGGTGACATCGGTGACGCGGCAGAGCGGGCAGACGTTGGGCGTCTGGTTGCGCGGGGTGAGGAGGATGGCGAAGCCTTTCTGGCCCACATCGCCCCAACTGTAATCGAGCACGTTGCCTTCAAACAGCAGTCGCTGGGCGTTCTTGAGTTCGAACAGATTCTTGACGATGAAAGGCTTGCCTGAAGTTCCGCCCACGAATCCGGGCTGGCCGGGCTTCCAGATCAGGGGCTTGAAGAGATGGTTGTGGCGAATTTCAATGTCAGCCGGGGTTACTGTTGCCGGTCCGCCGCCAAAAAGAATATTCTCGCCAGACGCTTCCAGAAAATTGTTCACGATCTTATAAGGGCCGCTGGGCTGGTCACCGCCGCCACCGCCGATCGCCTGGGCGTCGGTGCATGCCCCGGTGATGGCCACACAGTGAAAGTCAGTGAAAAAGGAATCCACAATCGCCACATAGGCGGTACCGGTCAGGAAGATGCCGCGCGTGGTCTCATCCTGGGCGGTGCCATGCACCCACACACGGTCCACGATGATGTGGTCGGCGGGCGAGCGAACCTCAGGAGCGACTAAGGCCGTGATCCGGTTTTCGCTGCTGGCGCGGGTGATCTCGAGGCCCTCCAAGCGGTAGTGGTTGGCGCCAGCTGCAAGGATAATGGGGCCCTCTCCGTTCTTTCCTGCGAAGACGAGTTTGGCGAGAACGTTCTTGATTGAGGCGCAGTGAAAGTCTGGCCGCGCTGGCAGGGAACTCACGCCCGCATAGCAGGGCGTCAATCGCGATCCCTGGGCTGGGAGGTCGTTATCGGGAGAACTGGTGCGAATCACGATCCAGTGCGAGTCATCACAGTTCTTTTTGCGGAGGAGAAACCGTCCGGTAAAGGTTGCGCCCGCCTCGAGGCTGAGCGTGTCGCCGCAGGCAGCTTCGTCGAGGGTGGATTGGAGATTGTCTCCGGCTCTTACGTTACGGGTTTTTCCGGGAGCGGGGGTGTCCGCCACCGCGGTCTGCATGTAGACACGCGGAAGTTCTGCCGGGCCGTCAAACCGGGCTGGGGCTTCGGCGCCATACGCCGCGTCACCCACCAGGATGGATGTAACGCCGACCAGAATCAGGGCGAGAGCGGCCTGTCGCGAACGCAAAAACTTCATCGGTCTACCCCTTCGGGGTGGCGTTGTAGACGGTGTTGGCGGTTCACTTCGAGTGGAACAGGGGGATCAATTACAACTCAGCGCTACCACTTCATTGTAACTGAGCAGTGGTCGGCTTTTACGCGGCGCCGTAGGCGCAGTAGCGTGACTTGGTTACGGTCCGCTCTATTGAAAACCCCACTTGTCGCGCATAGAGGGCGCGAGAAATGGGGCACCCACGATTCTCAGGTTACGGAAACTGCGCTAGTCGGCACCTTGGGTGGCCGCCTCGATTAGGTCGATGTCGGCGCCCAGATCCTTGCCATCAGTCCCGGCATGTTTGAAGGGGCTGGAGGGCAGGAGGCGATAGTCGCCCCCCTTGGCTTTGTTGTAATGGGTAAAGTGGACCGCGGCTGCGTCGGGTGGAAAATAGTTTCGAGGCGGCCATTTCGCGGGAGGATAGTTGGCCGGCGAGGCGATGATGGCGTTGTTGGCGAACGCGTAAGGCTCGAAACAGGTATCGATCACGCGGATTGGAACGGTGGAGTGAGCGCAGTCCGTCTTGCCACCGGCAGACCACACCGGGTATTGGCCAGCAAGCACGAGGTTATTGGTGTACACGAAGTGCGACATCTTGGGGTGGCTGAGGTCGTTTCCGACAGCCAGCGTGGATAGGGTCGAATTTCCGAAGCCGGTGATGTGGTTGATGGTGATGTCGCTGAGAACGTGGGTCCTCCATCCGTTCAGGACCAGAATCAGCGGGCCTCCACCGAGATAGACGTCGCCGTTGATGTCGTCGATGGTGATGTCATGAATGCTGTAGCGCATTCCGGCGGAGGCGATGCCTCCGTTGGAGGACACCGAATTCGCAATGTTGATGCCGGCGCCGGCATGGCTGATGGTGCTGTAGCGGATCGTGACATCGCTGACAACGCAGGCCGGGCATAGGTTGCTTCCGTCGGCACCCGCCTGGTTTTTCGGGGTAAGCATTAAGCCATATCCGGCTTGAGTGAAACCTCCCCAGGTGTATTCGGCCACGTTGCCTTCAAACAGCACGCGCTGAGCGTTCTTCAGCTCGAACAGATTCTTGACGATGAAAGGATGGCCATCGGTGCCGCCCACATATCCCGGCTGCCCGGACATCCAGATCAGAGGCTTGAACAGGTGATTGTGGCGGACTTCGATGTCCGCTGGAGTCGTAGTCGCGGGCCCGCCGCCAAAAAGAATGTTCTCGCCAGAGGCTTCCAGAAAGTTATTCACGATCTTATAGGGGCCGCTGGGCAGGTCACCGCCGCCTCCGCCGATTGCTTGGGCGTCGGTGCACGCGCCGGTGATGGCAACGCAGTGGAAATCAGTGAAGAAAGAATCCACAATCGCCACGTAATAAGAGGTGTTATTGAGGAACACTCCCCGCGTCGTCTCATCGTGAGGGGTGCCGTGAACCCAGACGCGGTCGAGGATGATGTGGTCGGCAGGAGAGCGAACCTCAGGAGCGACTAAGGCCGTAATACGTTTTTCGCTGACCACGCGAGTGATTTCCAGGCCTTCCAGGCGGTAGTGGTTGGCCCCCGCCGCGAAGGTGACGGGACCGTTTCCCGATGCTCCCGCGAAAATGAGTTTGGCGAGAACGTTCTTGGTGGAACTGCAGTGAAAGTCGGGCCGGCCGGGCAGGGAACTAACGCCCGCATAGCACGGAGTCAAACGCGAGCCCTCGGGCGGAAGTTCGCTGTCGGGGGCACTGGTGCGGACTGTAATCCAATGTGTGGCATAGCAAGACTTTTGGGGAAACGAGAAGTCTCCGGCAAACGTAGCACCCGCCTGCAGCGTGATCGTATCGCCGCAATTTGAGCGGTTCAGGGCGGCCTGGAAATCCCCACCGGCTCTGACCGGGATGATTTTTCCGGGAGCAGGCGTATCGGACAGAGCCGTTTGCAAATAGACACGTGGTAATTCTGCAGGTCCGCCGAACCTGCCGGTGAAGACCGGCGAAACCGTCAGAGCAAGAGGTCGGGTGGTCTTTTCGGCCCTCGCGTCCTTCAAAGTCACTGCAAACTCGAAGGTGCCAGTTTTGGAGGGAACTCCAGAAATGACTCCGGTCGACTGGTTCAATCGCACTCCTGTGGGTAGTGCTCCGGAGGAGAGGGACCAATGATACAGAGAGGTGCCTCCCCGGGCGGAGAGCTGGGCGTCGTAGGAGGAATCGATGTTGGCTGCGGCCAGACGTGAGGTTGTAATTCTCAAGGGTTGAGCGGGAATGACCGCGACCTCGACCGACGCTCGAACCGCTAAGCCGACCACGCTGGCGGCCGTTACCCGAACGAACTGCTGGCTGGTGACTTCCGGCGCCAGGAAGAGGCCATCTTTCGAAATCGTGCCCGCACTCGCCCACCAGCGGACTCCCGTCTCGCTGGTGTTTACGACCAAAGCGGTGAATTGCAGCTTTCCTCCGGAGGAAACGCTGGGGTTGAGCGGTGTGATGGAGATTTGCGGCAAGGTATTTATCTGAGCGGCCGCAACAGTGATCCCGAGCAGTGTCAGGCAAAGAGAAAAAAGAAAGGAGGAAAGAAAGCGAGTGACAATGGCGCCCAGGGGAAGCGTTCCCATCTTAAACATCAGAACCTCGTAACCAAGAGTGGGGGGGACTAATGTGTGCGGGTCCTTACCGGGTGACTGTACGGGATGCCGACGAATCACACAGATGACGAAAGACTATGATCCTGAAGGACACGGAAGGGCAGAAGCAAAGCCAGATGCAAACGGGGAATCTGATGACTCGGACGGGCTGGTCCGGACTCAGTTGCTGCGGATCAACTCGGCAAGACCGTAGCCTTGTGGATCACAGAGGTCGGAAGTGACCGTGAATCCGGCTTGCCCGAGATGACCGAAGAGTTGTTCGCTCGAGTAGGGAGCGCTGTCGCCGTGGTATTCCATGGCAATGCGGTCGATCCGCGCCAGCATGCGCGGGGAGCTGAGAGAAGCACCTCATATTCGCTGCCTTCAATGTCCATCTTCAAAAGATCGACGTGAGGGAGGTGGTTTTCTTCCAGCATGGACTCGATCGTCTTCCCCATGACCTCGGTGCCGGAAGTGACGCTGGCGGCGGCCAATGCTCGGCGCTGGCTGGGAAGCTGTCCGTCGGGCATGAGGCGGACCCCGCTGGCTCCGGCGGCAGCATAGTTCGGGCAGGTAACCCTGGGGTCGAGGTGATGGTCGCGCACGGTGGCGACCAGACGTCGGAAGGTGGAAGGAAAAGGCTCGAAAGCAAACACTTGTGCCCGTGGTGCGTTGCGCGCGGCGTAGAGGGTAAATACTCCTACGTTGGCGCCCAGGTCCAGAATTACCTCGTCGGTGGCGCGAACGCGATAGACCGTCCGCAGAAAGATCTGCCAGAAGGCCTTGAGGTCTGTGAGTTCATCGAGGTGGATCTGCTCCCCGCGCCGCAACCGCAGCACCAGGGGATACTCGAGGAGCGACAAACCTAGATAAGCGGCACTCATTGGTGCCCATTGGTTCGTCTCCACCAGGCAGCGGAGGATCTCAGGGGCACGAGTCGCGTTCCTCAGAGCTCTCCAGATAGGGTGAGTCATTATGTGGGACTTTCAATATTTCATCGGCGATGGGACGCGTCAACCGCGCGGCGGCTACGGTTGACCGAGAACTGCCGTCCGGATGCGGTCGTACATCGCGTTGCCCATCGTCTTTTTCATCGCGGCGCGGAGAGACTCGCCCAGGCGGATCTTCCACAGGTTCTTGCCGGCACAGATTTTCTCGAAAGCTGGCTGGTTCGTATGGCGCATGATCGCGACGCGGCCCAGGCGGAACGGATCGCTAGACGGCCGGTTGGGATACGCACGACTGGTGGCGAAGGAACGGTAACCCGCTTGTTTGGCGAGTGCTATGGCTCGGTCGTTGTAGCGCCCGCCGGGGCAGGAAAAATGTTCCACTGTACCTCCGGTTACGTCTTCCAGCTTCAAACGCGCGGCGACGATTTCGGAGCGCATATGGTGAGGATCGAGGTCATTGAGATAGGCATGAGTCATGGAGTGGCAGCCGATCTCAAGGCCGCAAGAACTCAGTTCGCGCAACTGCGCCGTCGACAAGTATCCCGGCTGGCCCAGAAAACCGGCAGTCACATAAAACGTGGCGCGAAATCCCGCTTCGCGCAGCAATGGGGCGGCGGCGAGCAGGTCGGTCTCGCAACCGTCGTCGAAGGTGATGGCAACGGATTTTTCCTCTGTCGCACGCAATGCTTCGCTGACGCTCAAGCCCTGCCAACCGTTTTTGCGGAGCCAGTCGATCTGCCAACGAAGAGTCGCTTCCCGGAGAATGTAGCGCACGTAGCCCGGTTCGGGCTGGATCAACGGGCGCCCCGGCAGTTCCAGTTCGTGATACATGAGAAAAACGATGCCCGGCGATGCCATCAGAAGATCCTGCGCAAGTGCGCCTTTACAGATTCAGGAACGCGAATGCCGAGTCGGTCCAGGGTCTGCTTGCCATTCTTGAAGATTTGCCACATGCGGCGCGAGCGCGAGTGTGCCTGCCCAAAGTCGGCCAGCAACTCGTCCGGCAGAATGCCGGAGGAGGGCAGTTGGAGGTCATCTTTGCGGGCGCAGTAATTTCCGGCAGCTAGAGCCTTCAGAATCAGGGACGGGTCAGGAGCATTGCCATCGATTGTGACGCACAGCCCGCGAAACTGCTTTTTCCAGTGCAGATCCTGACCGTAAAAGGCATGCATTTCGGGCGCTCGCGGCCGGAGCCGCTCGAGCAGGGCGAAAGTTCCGGGACGCGGCGCATAACGGCCGTCGTACTTGGAATTCCAAGTCTCGATCCCTTTCGGAAGGACCTGGAATGCTTCGATCCAGGGAAAAAATTCGTCTTTGGGATGAGCAATCACCGCGATCGCGCCTTGCGAATCGATGTGACGAATCACGGCCTCAGGGTCTGACGTGGCGGCCAGAGCAGACGCGCCGTAGCCGAGGATGTGCATGTCACGATCACACCGGTACTCGAGTCCGGTGACGAAGGAAAATTCGCGATCGGAGTGGCGCTCGAGATCTTCGGCATAGGCCCGGACGGATTGGCTGTCGAAGTACTCCGCATGGTCGGTGATGCACACAAACGAGCAACCTTCGGCAAGGTAGGTTCGACGCAATGCCGCGAGCGTGAACTCACCGTCGGAGTAAGTGCTGTGAACGTGCAGAGCACCCTTCAGCATTACCGTCCTTTCATCGTGCGAGAAAAGGCGTAAACCCAGTCTGCCAATTCCGGCACCGGGTCTGTCCATTGAAACAGATCGTGATAGGTCCCGGGAACCGGCGTGAGAACGTCGAGCAGAGTCCGCATGCGCCCGGGGTATTGGCCGGGATAGCCACTCGGCGGACCCTTCCACACCTCCATGAGGTGGCGCGCGTCTCCTGCGAGCCATCGGCAGCGAACGCCACGCCGATAGCTGAAATTCGGTTCGATGTCGCCTTCTTCTGCCATGCGCCCGAGCAGGGCCGGGAAATCTGCCCCCGCGTAACACGCTAAGGGCAGAGAAAGCCAGAAACGTCCGTTGACTTCCATAAACACAGGCGGCGAGCCCGGTTGCTTGCGATACTCCACCATGGCCACTCCGTGCCAGCGCAATGCGGAAAGAATGGCTAACGAAGCGCGCCTGATGTCAGGGTCGGGATCGACACTGACCCGCACGGCGCTTCCCGAACCAGTCGGATAGACATCTCGAATTCGCCGGTGCGCGAACTCGGCCCGCAGTTCGCCATGATGCATGAGGGCAAAATATCCGGTCCCCTCTCCGGGTACGAATTCCTGGACGAGCGTGGCGGAAGACCGGTTGCTGATATCACGGTACGCGTCGTTGAACTCGTTGTCGTTGCGGGCGTAGCGCGGCCGTCCTGCGGTGCGAAGCCCGCCGGCTGTGAGTTCCTCAGAAGCCCGCGGCTTGAGCACGACCGGATAGCGCACGGACTTCAATGCGTTGCCCGCCTGATCTTCGCGCGTGATCAGAATGGTGGCCGGAACAGCAACGCCCAGAGACGCGGCCAAGCGTGTGGTCTCGTCCTTGTCGAAAGCACGAAGGAGATTCTTGTGTTCCGGCAAAACCAGGCGAGCCCCGGCGGCAATCAGGAAGTCACGATGCGCCGAAAGCGCCAGAGTTGTGGCCTCAGTCATCGCCAAGATCAGCGTTCCGGGATGTTGGCCGACGAACCCGGCGATCGAATTGAGGAATGCCTCTACATTCCGTGCCGGCGATGGGTACCGCAGCGTGGAGCTACAGGCTCGAGACCAGCCCGCCTTCGACCAGAAAGACGATTCGCCAGCGATGACGGTGTGGCCTGCGCGGGCTAAAGATCTCACGCTGGCGACAGCCTGATTTTGGTTTCCGTCCAATATCAGGATGTTCATGTGGGTTCGGAGACGACTTTGCTCAGGGAGGATTTTTGTAGTGCCGCGGCGAACCGCTGAGCGATCTTCGACCAGTCGTACTGGGCCGCAAGCCGCGCCGCCCCCCGCTCATACTGCTGGCGGAGTGCGGTGTCGCTCAGCAGACGAAGGGTCGCCTCAGCGAAAGCTTCTGCATCGTCTGCCAGGATGAGATCGCGGCCACTCTGCACGTCCAAGCCTTCGGCCCCAATCGAGGTGGAAATTACAGCCTTGCCCGTGGCCATTGCTTCGAAAATTTTCAGGCGCGTTCCCCCGCCGATCCGAAGCGGAACGACGACCACGGTGGCATCGTTCAAGAACTCGGTGACCGAGGGCACGCTGCCGGTCACTTGTACCGCAGGGGTGGCCAGTTGCCTGACGCTTGCGTGCGGATTCCGCCCTACAATCTGAAACACGGCGGCCGGCATCTGGGCGCGAACCCGGGGAAAAATTTCGCGGCAAAAATAGGTCACTGCGTCGATGTTGGGCTCCCAGTCCATGGAGCCCAGAAAAACGATCCTGGGAGGGTCAGCCGTCGCTGGAGGCGCCAGTGTGTATTTTTCCGTATCCACGCCCGTGGGTACGACACTGATGGAGCAAGATGGGTCCATGGCAAGCATCTGCTGCCGGTCGTGTTCGGAAACGGCAATGACGTGATGGAATTTGTGCAGCGCGTCGCTCTCGTAGCTCGCCATTTTACGAGCCTCGATGGTGTAGGCGGCGCGTCTGGCCAAATTCGAGTCGGTCGACGCCAGACGCTGCCAGAGGGCGGTCTCGACATTGTGTTGAAACAGGACCGTCGGGGTCGCCAGTTTTTCGGGAAAGTTCATCGAGGCGGACAGGAAGTCGCAGACCGCCACGTCAAATTTCTTTTCCGCGATCCATGCCCCCACCCTTCGTTTGACGTCGGAATGAGTGAATTTGCTCACCGCAAAGGGAGCGGAGCGAAAAACCAGCCGGGCATAATCCAGAGACTGAGAGAATGCCGTGCCATCGGGGGCGGCGGTATAAACCGTCTCAGCACCGGGCAGTTCGCGCGCGATATCGGTTTCGTATTGCAGGTCCCGGTTGCCTCCGTAGTAGGTAAGCAGAGTCACGTCGTGGGCGCGGGCGAGGTGCCGCAGAATATTGTAGGAACGGATCTTGCCGCCGCTGTCGACCGGCAGCAGTTTGCCCGCTTTGACCCAGAGAATTCGCAAAGGGGCTACCCGCAAATCCCGATGTAGCGGTCGAGGGCCGGACGTCGGGCTTTTTCCAGATTCATCACTACATTCCAATCGCGTCCGCTACCGATTTTGGGCATTGTGCTCCGAGAGTTCGCAGGATACGGCGAGAACAGTTAATAATACCTAACAAAGAATCCTCTGGGACGCCGCGCCTCTTGCCGGGACTAGGGAACCGGCTTGGAATCGTATGAACCTTAGCCAATGGCGACAAATCGCGGATCGCATGGCCGGGATGGAGCGGACCGAACTGCGCTACCGCTTTCGCCAGGAGCTGGCCAAGCGTCAAGACAGGCTGCTTTTTCTGCTGCACTTCGATTTTGCCAGGCATGTGCAGCGTTCGGCGGCCGCCGGGAGAGGAAACTTCTTTTTCGGTCCAGCGGACGTCAACGCCCGGCTCGAGCTGTTGCGGCAGCGGCTCCCGGAGCAAGTGAAGGGCATCATCGAGCAGGCGGACAAAGTTCTCCGGCACCGGTTTGACCTCATGGGGTATAACGATCTCGCCTACGGCAGGCCGATCGACTGGCATCTCGACCTGATCCATGGCAAGCGCGCCCCGCGAAAGGTCTTCTATCGGGTGCGTTATTTGGACTTCGAGGAAGTCGGCGACAGCAAGGTCACCTGGGAACTCAACCGGCAGCAGCATTTTGTGATCCTGGCCAAGGCGTATCGACTCACGGGAGACCCTCGTTATGCCGATGAGATTTTGCGGCAGTGGCGACACTGGCGGACCGAAAACCCCTATCCCATCGGCATCAATTGGGCCAGCAGCCTGGAGGTGGCGTTTCGCAGCCTGGCCTGGCTGTGGACCTACCACGTGCTGGAAGGCGCACTCGGATTGCCGGATTTCCGCGAAGAGTGGCTTCGCCTACTGGGTTTGCACGGACGACATCTCGAACGTTATCTATCTACGTATTTCTCTCCCAACACGCATCTGCTCGGGGAAGGCGTGGCGCTGTTCTTTCTTGGAGTCCTGTGCCCGGAGTTGGCGGCGGCCGAGCGTTGGAAGGCCGGGGGCTGGCAGATTGTGCTGGACGAAGCCCGCCGGCAAGTGCAGTCCGACGGCTTTCATTTCGAGCAGTCGACTTACTATCACGTGTACGCGCTCGATTTCTTTCTGCATTCCGCAGTGCTGGCGAGCGTGAACAATATCCCGTTGCCCAAGGAGTTCGAACAATCACTGGAGAAGATGCTCACTGCGCTGTGCCTGTTGGGACGAGCGGGCGCGCCGCCTCGCTTCGGAGACGATGACGGAGGGCGGCTTTTTGATCCGCGACGCAACCGCAGTGAAAATCTGCTTGATCCGTTGGCCACAGGAGCCATCCTGTTCAATCGAGGCGACTACAAGGCTGCGGCCGGGCAGCTGCGCGAGGAGACGATTTGGTTGGTTGGACCTGAGGGCGTGCGCGTGTGGGACGAACTTGAGGCTCGCCCGCACGATCCCAGTTCCGCGGCCCTCGAGGCAGCGGGCCTGTATCTTCTGGCGTCGGAGAAACCGGCCACGCAACTCGTCGTAGATTGCGGGCCCATGGGCACGCAAAGTGGCGGGCACGGCCATGCCGACGCGTTGAGCCTGACTCTAACCAGTCAGGGTCGCGAATTGCTGCTCGATCCGGGAACTTCGAGTTACGCGGCGGAGGGTGGAGAACGGGACCTGTTTCGCGGCACTGCCATGCACAACACCGTGCGCGTGGATGGCGTGGATCAAGCCGAGCCCGGCACGGCTTTTTCGTGGCGCAGGCTCACGGAGTCGAAGACACAGCGGTGGATCCAAGGGAGACATTTTGATTTGCTCGCGGCCACGCATGATGGTTATGGGCGGCTGCCTCAGCCGGTTGTGCATCGACGATTGGTAGCGTCGTTGAGAAATGGACTTTATCTCGTGCGCGACCGTGCCGAAGGGTCTGGCCCGCATAAGCTTGAGGTCACGTGGCATCTCGGTCACGAGATGCAATTGGTCGAAGAGGGCCTTTTCCGCGTCAGAGGAGCGTCGGAGGGGTTGGCGCTGATTCCCGCCGCGGGACACGGGTGGGCGCAACAAGTCAGCAAGCAGTCCTGTTCGCCGGTGTACGGCTTGAAAGCCCCAATGACGGTGCTGACATTCTCCAGGATGGCGGACCTTCCGGACTCGTTCTGTGTCTTGCTAGTAACATTGGATGAGGCCTTGCGATCTCCGGGGACATTCGCCCAAATCGATGAGAGGAAGCCGGGTTCGGTGGTTAGCGCCTACCGGTTTGCCGGCGAAGGACGGGAATCTGTTTTCTTCTTCGGCGAGTCCGGAAAACGCTGGCAGGAAGGCTCGGTTCGGAGCGACGCGGAATTCGTTTGCTTGTGCCGATGGCAGAATGGTTCCGCGCAGCGGCTCATCCTGGTGAATGGCAGCCATGCCGAGGTAAATGGCGGTCCGGCGCTGCGCTTCTTGCGATCCGTGTCGTGGGGTGAAGTCACGGTGGAGGAAAATCGACGGGAGATTTTCACCTCTGACCCGGCAGCGGTGGAGGAAGGACCTGAGGTTTCTGTGCCGGGCGGTCCGGTCGCCGGCGATCTTTTGTGACAACATCCGAATTGTGAGCTGAACATGTGCGGAATCTGCGGCATTTTTCTTTGCGATCGGGGCCAGAGTGTCAGCCCTGACGCGCTGGCCGCCATGAATCGCCGGATTGCCCATCGCGGACCCGACGATGATGGCTTCTTGGTGGAGAAGAATGTCGGATTGGCCATGCGGCGGCTCAGCATCATCGACGTCAAGACTGGCCACCAGCCGCTCGCCAACGAAGGCCATGACATCTGGATTGTCTACAACGGGGAAATTTACAACCATGTGGATTTACGGGCAGACCTGGAGGCTCGAGGTCATCGTTATCGCACGCGTAGCGACACGGAAACAATCGTTCACCTGTACGAGGAATATGGCCGCGATTGCGTGAAGCGGCTGCGGGGGATGTTCGCGTTCGTGATCTGGGACAGTCGCAAGCGCGTGCTCTTCGCGGCGCGTGATCGCCTCGGTATCAAGCCTTTTTACTACCGCTGGGACGGCAATGCATTTCTATTTGGGTCCGAGATCAAGGCCATTCTTGCCTACCCCGGAGTCGGTGCGGAATTCAATCGGGGCTTACTCTCCGAGTATCTGGCGTTCGGATACATCACGGGTCCGGAAACGATGTTTGCTGGAATCCAGAAGCTGATGCCTGGGCACACGCTGGAACTGGCCGAAGAGGGCGAGCCCCGAGTTGAGCGGTACTGGGATCTGGGCGTGGAAGTGGATCAAGAGCCCTTGCCACGAAAATATTATGTTCAGACATATCGGGAGTTGCTCGAGGCGTCGGTTGCGTCGCATCTGATGAGCGACGTGCCGCTCGGAGTCTTTCTGAGTGGAGGGCTCGATTCGAGTGCGGTGGCCGCGCTCACCTCGAAGATTCGCGGAGATCGCATCCAGACGTTTGCGGTTGGGTACGGCGAAGAGCAATTCAGCGAACTGGGTTTCGCGCGCGAGGTGGCAAAGCAAATTGGTTCGGAGCATCACGAAGTCCGGCTGAGGCGGGAAGAGTTTTTTCAGGGCCTGCCGCGGCTGATCTGGCATGAAGACGAGCCCATCGTATGGCCGTCGAGCGTTTCGCTTTATTTCGTCGCACGTTTGGCGCGGGAGCGAGTCACCGTGGTGCTGACCGGAGAAGGAAGCGACGAGACTCTGGCCGGATATACGCGCTATGCCTGGACGCTGCTGAACTCGCGAATGGACCGCGCCTACCGGGCCCTGACCCCGGGGGCGCTGCGCGATCTGGTTCGTCGAGCGATCCAGGCCGGCCCACTGAGCGCAACGCTGCATCGTAAACTGGAACACACTTTTCTGGTTCGAGACGGCAACTCATGGCCGTCTTTTTATTGCGACAACTTTTTTTCCGCGTTCTCCGCTGCGGAACAGAGTGACCTGCTTACCGCCGACGCGCTTTCGGGAGCCGGAGATGCTTATGCTGGCTCCATGCACGCCTGGAACAGTTCGAGCGGTGATCTGCTGCATCGACTTCTCTATGCCGACATCAACAGCTACCTGGTTGAACTGCTCATGAAGCAGGACCAGATGAGCATGGCAGCTTCGATCGAAAGCCGGGTTCCGTTTCTGGATCATGAATTGGTGGAATTCACGGCGCGGATTCCGGCGCGTTACTCGATCGAGGGAATGGCCGGCAAGTTCATTCTGAAGCAAGCGGTGCAAGATCTGCTTCCCCGGTCGATCCTGTACCGCAAGAAGATGGGCTTCCCCACACCATGGGAATACTGGCTTGCCGGGCCGCAGTTGGATGATCTGGAGCGCATGCTGCTCGATCCGCGGACCATCGAGAGAGGCCAGTTCCGGCCCGAGGCGGTGCGGCGCCTGTTTGCCGAACATCGGTCGAAAACGCGCGACCATGGGAACCGCATCTGGCGCCTGCTCAATCTCGAGACCTGGATGCGGGTCATGATTGACGGCGATCCCGTCGATGGCATCGACATGGGCGGCAACTCGGCAACCTTGGCGGCCTTGAGCTAGGCATGGTGCTAAGCCATCGGATGCGAAGATCGGTTCGGCGCACAGCACTGACGGTGCTGAAAACCACGGGCGCATTCCGCCTGGTCGAGGGAACCGACTGGCGGCGGCGAAGGCTGTCGATTCTTTGTTATCACGGAGTCTCCCTTGACGACGAGCACGAGTGGCGGCCCTACCTTTTCCTCCGTCCGCAACAACTCGAGCATAGGCTGGCGATTCTGCGCCGTGGAAATTATGCGGTGCTGCCGCTTGGGGAGGCGTTGGAGCGCCTCTATCGCAACGACCTGCCGGAGCGGAGCGTGGCGCTTACCTTCGATGACGGCACTTACGACTTCTATTCGCAGGCTTACCCGCGTCTGAAACAGGCGGGCTTCCCTGTGACTGTGTATCTCACGACGTATTACAGCCAACTCGAGCTTCCCGTCTTCAGCCTGATCTGTTCTTACCTGCTGTGGAAGGCTCGGGGCCAGGGCACAGTGGTCTTGAAGGAACTGGGCGTTCGGCAAGCGGTGGTTCTGGATTCGGAGAAAGCGCGACAGCTGGCAGTGGATCAGCTGGTTACTTGGGCCGACGGGCAAGACATGAGCGGCGCTCAGAAAAATGAAATCGCCGCCCGACTTGCCGAGCTCCTCCACATCGATTATCGGGAACTGGTGGCGAAACGCATTCTGCAGTTGATGAACCGCCGCGAGGTGAAGCAACTGGCGGACGACGGTGTGGATTTTCAGCTCCACACGCATCGTCATCGCATGCCGCTAAACGAGGAAATGTTGCGCCAGGAAATTGGCGAGAATCGTGAATGGATCTCGCAGGCAGCGGCTGGCGCGAGGAGACATTTCTGCTACCCAAGCGGTGCCTACCGTCCGGAATTTCTCAAGTGGCTTGCGGCGGAAGACATTGTGTCGGCTACTACCTGCGATACCGGGATCGCGACTCCGCAGAGCAATCCGCTGTTGCTGCCGCGCCTGGTCGACACGAGCGGCCGCTCCGATCTTGAATTCGAAAGCTGGGTGAACGGCATCGCCCATTTCCTATCCTCGGGAAAACGGGCCAGGCTCGCCTACCGGCCGGACTGAACTACCGGGAACGGGAGGGGGTCCGCTGAATCGTCGGCGGGTGATCGTCGGCGAGAACAATTTCGTCGAGATCGGCGCCGGTCATGGCCGGCCGCAGCGCTCGAATGAATGAACTGTTCTTGTAGACCACCTTGCCCCTGAAGTAGGTGCGGTGCAAGAGCCGCGTGACGCGCAACGATAAGTCCGGCCCGATCTCCGTGCAATTCGTGGCAGGCTGGTACCCGAGTTGGGCCAAGGTCGGCCCGACCAGGTGTTCGAAGCGCAACAACTGCGTTGGCGAAAAACTCTTCTTCCAGCGCCCCACCGGATTGAAATCGGCGCGCTCGGCTTCGTTGAAGAACGAAGTATTTGGTTTGCTCACCGATCCGTATGCGACCTGGCGAACGATCTCATAGTCCAACGGTTGGTCGATGAAGCGGCCGATCTGGTCGAGCGTCTCTTGGGGATGGGAGAGAAGCCGTTCGAAATGAACTTCCATGTAGTCTGCCGGAATCGATTGTCCGAAGCGCCGGCCATGCTCCAAAATCCACTCCCAATAGAGGCCGCAACCGATCAAGCCGTGGCGGTCTTCCCAGGGAAAGGCGCGAACGTATCGGCGTTCGGCCAGCGACGTGGCCACATCGCGGCCATCGCGGACGATGTGAACGAACAATGCCTCCGGGATCAGGTGCTTGATGAGTGGCAGGTACAGCATACCTTCAGGAGAATTCTCGGCCCAGCGTGCCATTCCCTGAGCCGAGCATATTTCGCCCATCACCAGTCGCAGGAAATCTCCGCCATTTTCGCATTCCGCAAGAATCCGGCTGCTTATGGCTCCAGCGTCCAACCCGGAACTGCGAAACAGTTTGCTATTCAGCCATGCCTGCATCAAGCGTTCGCGGTTGGAGTGAACGCTGAGGTCGCCAAAGCCGGGAACCAGCAGATTGAAGACGTTAGATTCGGCGAGGTAGACGGCGAATCCACCCGCAGAGAGCAGCATGTCGTAGAGCAGAGTAGTTCCGGAGCGCGGACTGCCCAGCACAAACACGGGTGCGCAGCTGCGGCGGCTGGCCTGCGGGTTTTTGATGGTCGCCGGCGCCATGGGCTCAAATTCTACACACGCGTCCGCCGGAGGCGGTAAATCGGCCAGCCGAGAGTTCGCATCAGCGAGGTGGACCGGCGCTGGATGCGGCGGTGGGCAGATGTCCCGCCAGGACAGCGAGCAGCGGTTCGCGCAGACGCGGGCCGCTGGCCATCAGGCCCGAAAGCAGTGGATTCCGGTTGTTGCAGTGCAGGGGAACAGTATCGAGCGTGGCGACGAATCCCCCGGCGCTTGCTACCAACGCGGCCCCGGCGGCGACATCCCACTCGTTTTTGGGCGTGAGCGTGAACGTGACGTCGGCGCGACCGGCGGCCACCAATGCCAATTTGTAGGCCACCGATCCCATGGCGCGAACCTCAAAGTCGCCGCCTTGAAACCGCTGCCACTCGCCGCGTTTGACTTCACTGCGGCTGGCCAGGATCAACGCGCCTTCGAGAGTTTCCCGTTGGCTGGGGTGTGCCGGTTTGCCGTTGTACAAGACTCCGGAAGCCATCGAGCCGAGAATGGTCTCTTGAGTCGCGGGATTGTAGATTCCCCCGGCCACGGGCTTGCCGTTCTCGACCAAGCCGATGGAAACGCAGAACTCGGGCAGGCCGAGTACGAACTCGCGAGTCCCGTCCAGCGGGTCGACGACCCACACTCGCGATTTGTCGAGGCGGGAAAGATCGTCGGCGCTTTCTTCCGAAAGCCAGCCTTCCCCGTCGCGGAGCAGGTTCTGGCGCAATACCGCGTCCACCGCCCGATCAGCCTCGGTCACAGGGTCGAGCCCGGCTTTATATTCGGTCTCGATTTCGCCTGGAGTGAAGCGCCGAAACACCACGCGCGCCGCGTCGAGAGCACACTGGATGCGTTCGAGGATGTCGGCGTAGGAAGAAGTCACGGGTCTCCTGGATAAATTCGTAGGAATCAGGCCCACAACATGCGGGCCCCGGTGATCAACAGCAAGGCGCAAAGAATGCGGCGCAGCCAGAGCATGGGTACGCGGGTTGCAAAGTGCGATCCGATCAATCCGCCCGGAATGGAACCAATCAGAAGCGACAGCACCAGTCCTGGGTCTACGTTGCCCAGGCGGAAGTGAAGCAAGCCGGTCACCCCGGTTAATATGACGGCGTGGACGATGTCGGTTCCCACGTTTACCTTCGGGGGAAAGCTGTAGAACAGCAGCAGCAGCATCAT
The DNA here is from genome assembly GCA_035511455.1 of Candidatus Sulfotelmatobacter sp. Classification (GTDB taxonomy): domain Bacteria; phylum Acidobacteriota; class Terriglobia; order Terriglobales; family Acidobacteriaceae; genus Sulfotelmatobacter. The sequence goes on from DATKFH010000038.1 coordinate 152,463, forward strand.
GATGATGCTGCCCGAACCGACCGAGGTCATGCCCACCAGAAAACCAGCGACGAGGCCGATCAGCGCCATTCCGGCGAAACCCTTCGTGGAGGGCGGGCGATTGGCGACGCGCTCTTCGATACGTCTCTGGAACAACAAAAGCGTGGGAATGACGATCAGCAAAACGCCCACGGCGGTTTTGATGAAGTTGTTCACTCCGTCACCGTAAAGGTGGCGGATATACATCAGCAGCTTCACTCCGGCGATGGAGCCCGGAATGCTGCCCGCGGCCAGAGCGATCACGACTTTGCGCCGAACCGTGCCCTTCTTCAGATGCATCAGGCTGGCGGGAATTTTTGTAAAGAAGTTGAAAACGGCGTCGGAGCCGACCGCCACGATGGCCGGCACCCGCAGGCCGAAAATCAGCACGGGCAGCAGCAAAACGCCGCCCCCCACGCCGCTCATGCCAATGAGGACGCCAACCACGAAGCCAACCACGATTTTAGCTGCCAACAATTCCATAACCGATCCGTCTTCGTCTTACGCTGCCGCTCCATTTACTCCGATGAAGCCTTCGCGCTCCAGGTGCAGAATAATTTCCTGAGCCGCTTCCTCGGGAGACCGTTCGCCGGTGTTGATTGTGACCTCGGCATCGGCCGGAATCTCGTAGGGATCTGAGATGCCGGTGAATTCCTTAAGGATGCCGGCGCGCGCCTTGGCATACAGGCCCTTGCGGTCACGCTGCTCGCAGACCTCAACCGAAGTGGCAATGTGCACCAGGATGAAGCCTCCATACGGTTCGATCATCTGACGCACGTGCTTGCGGGTCGCGTCATAGGGCGCGATGGGTGCGCAAATGGCGATGCCGCCGTTCTTGGTGATCTCGGAGGCAACATAGCCGATGCGGCGGATGTTGATATCGCGATGCTCTTTCGAGAACCCCAGTTCCGAGGAAAGATGCTTGCGCACCAGATCGCCATCGAGCAGCGTTACCGGACGTCCACCAACTTCTAGAAACTTCGTCAGCAATACATTGGCGATGGTCGACTTGCCCGACCCCGAGAGCCCGGTGAAGAAAATCGTCACGCCTTGACGTGCCCGTGGCGGGAAACTGCGGCGCAGTTCGTGCACGACTTCGGGGTAGGTGAACCAGCCCGGGATCTCGCGGCCTTCGTTTAAACGCCGGCGCAGTTCTGTGCCAGAAATGTTCAGGACCTTGTCGCCCGGCTTGACCTCGTCATCGGGCACATAGCGGTCTTCCCCTTCCAGGTAGACCATCATGTTGAAAGGAACCATGGTAACGCCGATGTCGGCTTCGTGCTTCTTGAAGACCTCCTGCGCCTCGTAAGGGCCGTAGAAGGGCTTGTCGTCGGTGTCTTTGCCCGGACCAGCGTGATCGCGGCCCACGATGAAGTGGGTGCAGCCGTGGTTCTTGCGGATCAACGCGTGCCACATGGCTTCGCGCGGACCGCCCATGCGCATCGCCAGCGGCAAGAGCGAGAGCTTCTGGGTTCCCTGCGGATACTTCGAACCCAACAACTGGTAGCAGCGCACGCGCGTGTAATAGTCCACGTCGCCCGGCTTGGTCATACCGACCACGGGATGAATCAGGAGATTGGCTTCAACTTGCTTGGCCGCGCGGAAGGTGAGTTCCACGTGAGCGCGGTGCATGGGGTTGCGCGTCTGAAAGGCGACGACGCGGCGCCAGCCCTGGCGTGCGAACTCGGCGCGTAACTCCGCCGGAGAGAAACGCAGCGTGCGGAAGTCGTAGTGCGACGGCGCCTGCAATCCTTCGACGCGCCCGCCAACATACCACGGGTTCGCCTGGTTCATGGCGTAGTTGGCGCCGGGATGGGCTTTGCTGGTGCTGTTGAAAACGGCTTTCGCTTCGGCTGCGCGGTCGGGGTGCCAGACTTGTTCGACGTCGAGGACGGCCAGCATCACGCCCTCAGGATCGCGCAATGCGACCTGGCTCGATCCGGGTGTGAGCTTTTTGGCAAAATCCTCGGTGACATCGAGCGTGATCGGCATGGGCCAGAGAACTCCACTGGCCAGCCGCATGTTGTGGCAAACACCTTCGTAGTCGGCGCGGGTCATGAAACCGCGCAGCGGAGAAAAGCCCCCGCTCATAAGCAATTCGAGATCGCAGATTTGGCGAGCGGTAAGGTCCCAGGATGGCCACTCGCGGGAATGGCCCTTCAGTTCGGCAATCCTTTCTGGTTTGGCGATGAGGTCAATCAGTTCTCCACCGTGCGGAGCAATTAAATGGCTGGTTGCAGACAAGTGCTGAGCCTCCAAGGTTCTTGAATTCGAGCTACTGCTCTACCGCTGAAGGAATCAATGATGACTTCCGAAACATGCCGGGGGGACATGCTACTGAGATGCACAAATTTGTGCGGGTCGATGACCCAAGATTTATGCCAGTGTACATGAAAAAGGCTTGCGTACTAACCCTTCGCAAGTGCCATGCCGCAAAGGCTTTTGCCATTGTACTGTAAATTGATAAGGATAAAGGTTAAACTTCTGTTTACCCGTCAGTACACCGATTCCGCGGCAATAAAGTGCAAGCTTTTGCGCACTCCGAGAGGCGTTTTTCCCGGGATATTTAAGGCGAAAGTCGCAATTTCCGGCACACCCTTGCCGCGCCCGGTTACCCGCAACGCAAGACCATCACCCCTGCAGCTGAACCGTCCACAGCCACTGCCGCTGCATACGCCCGCACAGTCTGCACATCTTGCAGAGACCAGCGCGCCGCTTCTCCCGGGTCAGGACGGGTCGAGAGAAGGCGTGCAGGCCGTTCTGGATTCACTTCGACGTCGAACGATTCCAGGCTGCGCGATAGCCCAAGTCCCTGCGCTTTGAGGAAGGCCTCTTTGCAGGTCCAGCAGCGGAAGAAGGCGGAAACCCGGTCATGGTTGGGGATCGCTCTCAGAGACTCACGTTCGTGCAGCGAAAAATAACGTTCTGCGAGTTTGTCAGTCTCCACCTCGACGCGGATGGTTTCGACATCGACGCCCACCTCGCGGCCACGTACGACCGCCAGCATGGCCAAATCCGCAGAGTGCGAAACGTTAAAGCGAATATCCGCCGTTACGCCGGCCAGAGACGGTTTCCCGTAGTGGGAGTAATCGAACCGGAGATCGTGGCTGGTCGTTCCGGTATAACCGCCAAGAATTGACCGCACCGCGGCCCGGGCCACAGTAAAGCGGCGGGCGTCTCTTTCGAAGCGGAATCGGGAGGCGCGTATGCGCTCGTCCTCGGAAAGCAATGTGGCATAGGCGTCAAGATCGGAGCCCGAGGTGTTGAGAGGAAACTCCCAAATATGAATCTCGGTCGAAGCCAGTTCCGGCACAAGCGGGTGCAGCAGGCAGTCGCGGCTCAACTCGGTAACTACGGTTTGTGAGTGTGGGTCTTGAGAGTCCATGTCACGCTCACTAGCGAGAGGCTACACATCCTCCGGCAGGGTTTCGATCGCTCGGATCATCTCGGCTTGTTGTTCTTGCTCTCCCGATCGCGGCATCAGATCGGCCACATGGAGGGCCTTGCCGCTCAAGTAAGCCCAGACCAGACAAGCGCCATACACGATTCCTCCCGCGAGCACCTGGACCGCCAGTTGGCGGTAGCCGTGTGCCACGAACCAGTGCTGCATGAGCAGCAAAATTAAGACCAGCGGTGCACAGGCCAGCAACGGCAAAAGGTACGCATGCCTTAGGTAGCTCGACACGCGAATGCCAAGCCGCCCACAGAGGTGACGAGGCATGAAAAGCACATACGTTCCCAACATGGGGATGGCGGTACCAAAGGCGTCGCCGAGAATTCCATAGCGACGAACCAGCAGGATGCTCAGCACTAGGTTCGCAATGCCCTCCGTCATGGTTACCACCGCGAGCTTTCCGTGCTTGCTCATTCCGAACAGGATGCGGGAAGAGGCGCCCTGAATCTGCATCAGGGTGTAGGGAATGATCAGGGTCAGCAGTACGGGATAGCCTTGGGCTACGTATTTCTTCCCCACCCAGATTTCAATGATGGATTTTCCCAGCATGATGAATATCGCGATGATGGGCAGAGCTACGAACGCACATGCGCGATTTCCGGCGATGAAAATCTTTCGCAGCCGGTCGGTGTTCCCGGCAGCGTCGGACTGACTCGACAGGGGAACAAAAATCTGCGCCAGGCTGCTCACGACCTCACCCGCGTAGTCCACCAGGCGGGAGCCGGCGTAGAAATAGGTTATCGCGGCGGACGACAGAAAGGTTCCGATCACCACTGCGTCGGTTTTGAATCGCAGGCGCCAGGCGATGACGATCATGAAGGTGACGCCACTGTAATTCGCCATGCGGCGAAAAGCTTCACCATTGACGTACTTCCAGGAGAACCTCAGGGGTAAGGAGCGCAGCGCGACCACGGCGCGCACCAGGGAACCGATCAGAGGTAATCCGACCGTGATTAGCGCGACCGTCAACAGACCGTAGCCTCGGTTGAGATAGAACACGATCAGGAGGACGCGAAGGAGACTGGAGAAGACGATATTGGTCCAGTTGAGAACGTAGAATTTCTGCAATCCCTCCAGCATCCCGCTGAACACGCCGAACGGAAAGCCCAGCCCGACCGACGCCCCAACGATCAAGAGTAGCCAGCGGGCGGTCGACTGAAAGGCCTCGGGAATATGAAAGAAGCGGTCGACATAGAGGCATCCGGCGAGTGTGATGAGCAGGCTCAGCGCGCCCACGCAGGTGTAGGTGAACATGGCCGTGTTAATCAGGCCGCTCACTTCTTCCACGTCGTGAGTCGCGGTGTATTTGGAAACGTAGCGGATGATGGAAGAGCGGATGCCGAAATCGAAAATGCCGTAGTAGCCGGTGAGGGAAAAAATCAGGACCCAGATGCCGAATGCCGCGTCTCCCAGCCGGTGAAGAATGAAGGGCGAGAGAAAGATGCCGACCAGGATGTTGATTCCCAGGGCGAACCAGCTCGAACCTACATTCTTGATGATCTGATGTTTTTCGAGCTTGCGCATAGGATCTGAGTCATGCCGGGAATGAGCAGTTTCCTGCGACTGACGTTGTCATCGCCTCCGCAGGACAAAATCGGGGGCATCCGGAATCTTCGGGTCCAGTGGGAAGCGGAGGTCGTAACCCAGATAGCGCATCACCGGTCCCCAGGCAGCCTCGATCTTTTCAACGAGGAAGTCGGGCAAGTCGGATCTCCAGCCCTCAGATTTGGCGCTCCGGACAAAGGGCACATCTTTCCTGCTGCCCTTCATGAGAGAGGAAGCATCGCCTTGCTTGGCTTCCAGTTCTCTCATACGGTCTACCGAACTGAGTTGCACAATGTCGGCCAGCCGCTCGGATGTCCTGGAGATCCCTAGAAACGAAGCGATGCGGTCCAGTTCGCCAACGGAATTAGAGAGCAGGGCTTCGTATCTGACCAGAAGAAAGCGCGGGTCACCATCGCGGGCGGCCAGCCAACCGGTCACATGTTCGCCCCAGGAGCCGTTCTCGACATAGGTCTGGCCCGCGAGGAAGAGCTGAACATAGTCCTCCAGCGGATACTGGTCGCTGATTCTTCGGGTTTTGCGCTGATAGTGATATTCGGAGAGCACGACATCGCGCGGATCGCGGACGATATAAATCACTCGCGGATAGCAGGGATCGAACACAAAATGACTCTTGATCACACGCGGTCTTGGCATCCGCACAAAGTGACGCTTGCTTTCAGAGGCTGGGTCGGGGACCAGTTGATTGATGGTGCGAAAGTCGGCGGGTTTTTCGGGAGAAAGAAGGTTGGCGATCAGCAGGCGCGCCCAGGTGTTCCCGGATTTTGGGTACGAAACCAGGAACGTGTCGTCGGGCACGATAATCAGACTGCGCCCCGGCCGATGAAGGTCGAAAGCGCGCTTGACTCCGGCAATGAGACGCTTGATCATTTTGCCCGGCATCCCCCGCGGCGGGCTGACGTCATCATACTGTGAGGCCATTGCGGAAGCGGTTCCAGGCGTCGAGCAGCTTACACGTCGACTGAGGCGCAAGCTGCAGACTGCGGATCGCCATGTCGAGCTTCCATGTCCGGTAGTGCAAATTCGCTTCCGCGAAAAGCTTGCCGGCTTTCTCCGGATGCCGTTCGTGAAGCTCAAGCTTGCCTTGCTCGTACAGGTATCTGGCCTTGATCTCCGCGGCTCGATCGCCGACCAGTTTTCGCTGCGCATCGGTCAGGGGAAGAGTTGTGGCAGCCTTTTCCAGAATTTTCCAGTAGGCCTCGGCCATTTTCGACCGCGAACTGCCCAGGGAATCGGGCCGGCCCAGAAAGAGCCGCGCCTGCCGCTTTCGACGCCAATCTATTTTGCCTCCGAAGAACGCAGTTCGCAGCCACATGTCGTAATCGTCACAGCGAGCCAGATTTTCGTCGAACAATCCCGCCCGTAAAATCGCGGCCTTGCGTGCGACCACGGTGGAGACAGGAATCTGGCAGCGTTCGACCACCAAAGCCTCAAAAGTGGCTGCCCCCTCAGAGGGGCACTTTTCCATGAATGTCTTCTGGCGCGGGGAATCGGAGAGCAGAACGGCGTCGGCATACACGAGGTCAAGCCCAGGATCTTTGCGGAACAGTTCCATCTGGGAAGCAAGGTGATCGGGAAACCACGAATCGTCGCTGTCGAGAAAGGCGAAGAACTCCCCGCGCGCCTTGCCAATGGCCGTGTTTCGCGCGCCAGCGGCACGCTTGTTTTCCTGAACGATATATACGATTTTCGCGAGATACGGGCGCAGCGCCTCTTCCAGTTGGGCCCTGTCGGGAGAACCGTCGTTGACCACGACGACCTCGAAATCGGAAAAACTCTGGGCAAAGACAGAGTCCAGGCAATTCGCAATGAGAGGAGCTGTGTTATAGGACGGGATGATGACGCTGATGCTCGGCCCTGCGCCTGCGGCGATGGCTTCCAAGTCTGTTCTCTCCCGTCAGGAACTGTGGAATACGGATTCGTTTTCTCCGTTCAAAGCGTGGCCAACCGCTTCCGCGCCCATCATCACGGAGTGATCCATGTTGCCGATCTCATAACGCCAGCTCCCGAATCTGCCTCGAGAGTAAATCTTATGATCCAGCAACGCCGGTTGCAGAACGGCCAAAGCCCGATCCCGCTCCAGCGTCGGGATAGGGTAAGAATAATCCACCATCCGGTGATATCGCGAGACCACACGATTCCGGTCCGCCGGTTCAAGAATGCCAGCCCGGATCAACCCCGTTGTCACCTGATCCAGGCAGCGCTGCGGATCGACGGACCCTCCCAGGGGAATGGATGCCTCGCACATCAGCGAACTGTAGCGGCCGGTATCACCATCGGGAACATTGAAGGGCGAGTAGTGAGAGAAGTAGGTCGCGCGGTACGCGGGCATGTCCGCATCGGTGAAATAGATCCAGCACTTGGTGGTCGCGATGGGCTTCTCGAGTCCGAGGCCCATGACGAGCAGGTTATTGTGTTCCAGGTGGCCCGCCGCATCCAGCAGTTCGGACGGCGTTGGCTTCAACATTTTGACTAACAGATCGAGGGGGATGGTGGAGATGAGGACATCATAAGTGTCGCCGGTCCCGTCGGCGAAGGACACGGTGCGACGCACCGTATCGACTTCCGCCAGCTTCTTTCCGGTGTGCACTCTGTCTGGGAAACGGCGGGCCATGCGGCGGTAGATCTCGCCGGTTCCGCCGTGGAGCGGGAACTTGAACTTATTGTTCGGACCCCAGCCTACGTCGTCGCGGCCGTAGATGACGTTTTCCAGCAGGCGCTTGAAGTCGACGACCGCCACTCGTTCCGCGATCCAGGACTTCGACATTCGCTCCAGCGGCATTGTCCACACTTTGCGGTTGTAGGGAAACATGAACGCTTCGGCGATTCCTTCACCAAAGGTCGCCAGGATCCATTCCCGGAAGTTTCGAGAGAGGTCCGGCCTGCCGTTTGCGGCGGCATTGGCGGCTCCGAGGAGGCACTGAAGCTGGACTTCCTCGGGCAGGTGGCGCAGGTTGTTCTGAAAGGGATAAGGCACCCACGTATCGCCGCAGACAATCCAGCTCTCGCGCGCGCACTCCTGCACTCGATCACCCAGGGCCTCGTCGATCAGACGATCGAAATAGGGATAGTGAGAGAAGATGACATGGCCGCCCTCGTCCCAAAGAAAGCCTTTGGGATCGACATGGGAAGTCGCGTGTCCCCCGACGTCATCCGATTTTTCGTACAGAGCCCAATTCTGGTGGCCCAGTTCGTGCAGACGGTAGGCAGCTCCCAGGCCGGTGGGCCCGGCTCCGATCACAACAACTTTAGGGCTGTTCATAGACGGCGCACTGACCAGTTTCTCATGTTCGGCGTGAGCCGACTGGCTTCAGTGGTCGGCGCACTGCCGACAATCTTGCCTCGTTGCTGTGGTCGAACGAGAGGCCAGGACCGGTAACTTTGGCGATGCTACGGAAATTTGAAACTAGGTTGCGGTTACGATCGATGCCGTTTTCGCCAGGTTAAGACACAGCGGCCGGGTGGCTCAACCGCGCTCGAGGCCCGTCGTTTCCCATCGTGCAGAGGCCAGTTGCGCGGTTCGGCACCGAGACTCCCAGGTTGCCGTCGCGAGCGGTGAGGAGATTGTAGCCAAGTTGCACCATGAGCGGGCCCCACGCAGCTTCGATCTTAGCGATTGAAGCCGGACGCAACCGCTCCTTCCAGCTCCCATAGAAGCTGCGCCGACGAACGGAATGTCCTGGCGCTTGTCCCTTGTCGTGATCCATTGAGAACCCTGGGTACGCTCCAGTACGCGCATGCGTTGTGCCGAACTTCGCTCAGTCGCGCTAGCCAGTAATTCAGTGCTCGCTTCGATCTCGATGAAACGCGCAATTCTGCCCAGTTGCGGCATCGGATCCGACAGCAAGTCTTCGTAGCGGACAAGCAGAAACTGGGCCGGTCCAGGCAGGCCAGCCAACTGCGTACGTTTTCACCCCGAGTCCCCACTCTGAGGAACTCAGACGCCCCGCGACGAAGTCGCTTATATATCGCTCTAGCGGGTAATCATCGTGAATCTGGAGATACTTTCGCTGAAAGTTGTGCTCGGAGAGTGCGACGTCCCGAGGCTCGCGGACAAGATAAATGACTTTTCTGTAACGGTGATCGAAGTATTCGTGGCTCTTAATCATTCGGCGCCCGCGCAGGCGTTTGAGGTAACGGCTCGAATGGGCCTCACAATCGGGAATCGATTCTTCGATGTTGGCGAACGTAACTGCCTTGCCGGGATGAATCAGGTTCGCGATCAGGAATCGCGTCCATGTGCTGCCGGATCTGGGATAGCAAACAAGAAAGGTGTCATCGGGACGGACCGCGAGGCTGCGCCCGCAATATCCGCACCCAATACATGCTTTACAACTTTCTTGATTCCATAGAGCATGGACGGTAGCAGTTTACACTGCTTTCCCTGGCAGACTGCTCAGTCCTAGGTCGGAGGAAGACAGTTCGTTTGGCGCACACGGTCCAACTCATGACGGGAGGCTACGTGTTTGTCGCTGCCACCCCCATGATCGTCGAATCGGGCAGGGAAAGGGGCAAGTAGTTGCTATTTGACGCGTGGTGCGCGGTCCTGGCATTGCGGGCGCTGGTATAACTTCGCTGCTGCGCATAACCGGCGATTGTCAGCAGGGTGAAGCAAATGGTGGTCAGAATAAGACTCGTCACTCGACTTACCCTCGTCGGATTCGGTCTCGAATCGCGGCGCCGTCGATTTACGCAATTAGCAATCGCCTTTATCCGTGCACGCATTCCCCTCCACGCCGGTAGGCTCGAACATGCGAGTTCGGCGCGTAGCGCAACCGGCGCCGCTCATGCTGCAAGAAGCAGTGCAGGTCACTCCGCAGCTCATAGCGGGCCTGGGGAGCACAACGCTTCGATCAACTTTTCTTACCATAGTCCTCGAAACGGACAGCCAGGTCATCGAATCGCACCTCCCCGAGCGCATTGAGGAATCGTTCTTTGAAAGCAGCTCCTCGATCGAAGACGTATCCGCGCCGGTCCACTTGGCTTTCGCCGCCTCGGGGCTGCCCATCCCAGGCATCACCCTGAGATTCGCCGCTCTCGGTTGGTCGAAATGGGCCTGCCGTCTCTGGTGACCAATTACCTCGCTCAGTTCTGGGGGACGAACTTCGGACCGAGAAGCGTGATCAAAGCGTGTTGCCCTAGGATGGGTTGAAGTTAAGCGACGGTGAACTCTGTGTTAAATCGGCCATGCATGGTGGAAAAATTGACCCTGGAGAGCGCGCCTTCGAGGGGCCGGCCTCCTAAGCCCGGCTCACATTTTTAGGCGTCTTAGAGCTTGAGTTAACTCATTGCAGGGTGTAATTTGTGCCGGAGATTCCTGTACTCCGGGAAGTTTCGTCTAAGGTGTTTACCTGAGGACCCACACAGACTAACTCAGGAGTTGTTGGAATCTTTTGCGGAGTTTTCGAAGATGGCCCGACCGTCGCTGTTGGAGCGATGCCACCCAAGTGATAGAAATTGGGAGACCTTTCGGATTGGCCCGTTTCTACGGCATGGATGGCGGGGTTCTGCTCTAGGCAAAGCTATCGTGTCTTCGGAAGTCTGGGCAAATGGTTGATCGGAGTAAAGATCCCTTGAAAAGCGCACTTTGACTCTGACCGGGGGGCTGAAGTGGCATTTTGGGTGCTACCAATTTTGGAAGTGTTGAGCCGGTCGTCGTTCGAACCGCGCGTAGGCGGGGAGGCATAACTTTTGGAGGGGGGGGGCCTGATGAAGGAGCAGACCGTTCGACTGGGTCCGCGCGAACAGCAAATCGTCGAACTACTCCTACAAGGATGTGACAACGCCGAAATCGCCAGCCAACTCAAAATGGCTCGGCGGACGGTGAAAGCTCACTTCAATCGACTATTTTTGCGTTTTGGAATTACCGGCGGTATCAAGCGAGTAAAACTCGCGACCCTGTTGTACCGGAGGCAAGCATGTCTGCAAGTGGACGGTATGGAACCCGGATCCCAAGCGAACGGGAACAAAGAGTCATCCAGCTTGTTGCCCAAGGCCTGAAAAACAAAGAAGTGGCGGACGCCATCGGAACGACGGAACACGTCGTCAAGAACTACTTGCGTGTCATATACGACAAGCTGGGCCTGTGGAACCGGGTGGAACTCGCCTTGTGGTACGAGTCGCGGCGCAGCGAGACGGTCTACATGGCCTAGAGATTTTTCCGTGGAGCATCACTCGCACCCGAAAGCTCGTAGATTCCGCAATAATTCCGCGGCATCCTTTCTTTTCTTGAGGGCTGCCGCGTCGAGCAAAAGGCGTGCCTGCTCGCAATTTTTCGGGACCCCGTCCCCTCGCAAGTAGAGGCCTGACAAGAGGACCGTAGCCTCTACATTCTGCTTGGCTACCGCTTTCCAGAGCCACGGCACCGCCTGACTACGGCTTTGCGCTGTGCCGTTAAGAATATTTCTTGCGATGGCGAGTTCGTCGGCGCCCGATTCAGTGAGCGCCCAACTACCCGCGCCATTTCCGCCGGAACTGGACCGAGGAGTGGGCGGATTCGTGCTGACCGGATTGGTCTTAGCCGGCGCCGCGGCTGGAGCCGTTGCTGTCGTCTTCGACGGCAAGTCCTCCGGTTTAGCGGGAGCAGACGAGGTTTCGGACGGAGTGTCAGCCTTCGGAGTCGCCGCCTGAGGCATCGGGGCAACCGGGTTCGTCACTGCCGGAGGGGGGGCCGGCGATGCCACATGCGACCCACCCGACGCTGTCTGGGAGCTCTGCCATGCCATATAGCCAAGAGTCAGCACGACAAGCGCGAGCGCGATTCCAGCCAGCAGGCGGTAAGGCTGCCAGCGCGGCTCCGATTCAAAACCAAAGATGGGCGTTTCCGGGTCTTCCGAACTTTGTAATGAGATCGGGAAGGCAGTCCTGGGTTCTTGGTCCTGAAGGATGCCGACGGTCGGAGAGGCTATCCTCATCCCACAGCGCCCACAGAATTTATGTTTCGGGCGATTTACATATCCACAGGAACGACAGGTGACGCCTTGAGTGGGAACCTCGGCGGTCATGGAGGCCATTGTCTTATCCGATTCCAGATCGCGTTGCCGAGGCGATGGTTGAGGCGCAACTGCGTCTCTGCGGATGGGACTCTCCCGTTCCAGTTCACGGACAAGTTCTTGTACGGCGCGTTCACGTTTTTCCGGTGGATTGGTGAAATAGACTTCGGCCCACCGCCCAATGTTCTTCGCGAGGACGGGGTTCAATAGCGGATTCAGATTGGGTTGCGGCAATGTGCTCGGGTGCTCGGCATTGTCGCTCTGATCCGGCAACGGAAGTTCTCCACGCGGCGAAGGCACGATAGGTACGATTGCACTCCGGCGCTGTTTGGTTGTCAAATCCAATGCTGTTGAAAACCGGGATTTTACCGCATTGAGCCGCCTCAGTTACAGGCTTTACGGTAGGCGGGTTCAAACTGATCCAGCTGCGCGTCGCGTTGGGTGGAGTATCTGCCTTTTGGAGTCTTTCCGTACAGATCGGCCCCCGGACAATAGTAAAGCGCAGTTTGCAGATCCACCCACACCTGGGTGTTGGGATTTCCCTTATCCTCTACCGGCTCAGGTGCTTCCGCCAGCCCGAGTTGGACCAGCATCCGGTCGAACAGAGAAAGATCCGCATTTGGGGAGGCTTTGTGACGGGCAGCTACCGCCGATCCGCTTCCGGTAGCACTGACCGAATGACTCGACCAGATTCCCCACCGGATCACTGAGGCTACCAGAATCAGGGCCAGGGCAAGATAGAAATCCCCACGCCGTGCGGTTAGGAATCGCTTTACCGCCCCGGAGCGTTTACCTCTGGCCAGTTGCTCCAGGAACGCGCGCGCCGCTGCGGCCGAACTCCATTGCGCCCGGTCTCCCGCCTTGGCGAGGGCTGTTTCCGCCGGGGTCTGCATTTCCTCGTCATCCTGAGTCTGCAAGGAGTGCCTGAGGTCGGGCTCGGTTATGCTCGCTGGCTTCTGAATTTCCACAGCATCCGCCGATTCCACGTCCTCAGCCGCTTCGTCGATGGTGGCGCCGTCGAGTTGAAAGAGTTCGGGTAATTCCTGTTCCGCGGAGTCCTTCATAAACGTTTCAGAACGCCGTATGGCGGGTGCCGATGGCTCGATCGCAAAAGAGGGGCTAATCGGCACGGCAGCGTCCTTTTTAGCAGCTTCCTGCATTTGCATCATCGATGCCACTTTGCTTTGCATGCTGGGCCGGCCGTAGTCGCCGCTGCGGGGGAGCCCGCACTCTCCGCAGAACTGCTCATCGCCCATCAATTCGTGCCCGCACTTTCCGCAGATGTCGGCAGGTGCAAGGGACGCTGCGCCCTCGCCTTCGCGGGAGACCGATTGCGTGGCCGCGGTCGTATCGGCGAGCGCCGCTAGGTTTGGCTTCAGTTTTTCCAAGGCTTCGAGCATGACCGCGCGTTCGGTCGCGAGTGATGTTTTCCAGGTCAACTCGTCATTTCTCGCCAGAGCTTCGGTCACCAGTCCCGCCATCAGTTGACAGGTGTGTACGTCGGGTTCGGTAAAGGCATTGCTGTTCGGGTAGTAGACTTCCAGCCCGCCAGCGGTTTTGCCATCGTGATAAATCGGAACGGCGATCAATGACTGGATGCCGCGACGGCGGCATTCTTCGGCATCAATCAGGAACTCAACATTCACATCCGCACAGCGGATTACATCGCCCACGCGTACACACGCGGAGCAAAGCGCCTTCTCGATGCGAACCTCAGCCCCCACCCCGAGAGCCATGACTCCGGCAGCCGCCCGGTAGCGAATGTCTCTGCCCTCGAGAATCCCGATGCCCGCGCCGGCCGCCCTGGTCATTTCGAGCACGCGCTCCGCGATCAACGACATGGCATGCGCCAGGTCCAGATGGCGAACCTGGATCTGATGCTGTGTCTCCACAATCTGCGCCAGGACGGCCGTGTAATCGTCCTTGGGCGTGATTTCCTTTGGCATTGAGCCGGGCGTTGGGATGGCAGGTGCGGCCGGTCCGAGACCTGTCGGGTGAGCTCGCGCCTCCGCACGCAGTTCCAGCTCCAGCAGTTCCCGGTTGTGCTCTTGCAGCAGGTATGCCGCCTCCAGCACCCTTGCGAGGGTCTGCTCGTCGAAGACCGGCTTGTCTTTATTCTCGGCCACAATATTCTCGGACACGATTTCGTTTGCTATCACTGGAAGCCGTCCCTTGTGCTCAGCCCGATGTCAGGCGAGAGTTCTTTCACTCGGGAGCAAGTCCCGCGCCAACCTGGCATCGAGACTGGCCCGACACATAGGATCGCTTCCAGGGGGTCGAAGCTTTGGTCTCCTCTGCCGGAGAGGGCTCCGCTTATCTTTCATTAGTTTACAGCCGCTCGTGTCGGGTTGCGAGAATTTGTACGCGCAGAGCGTTCTTTGGAACAGTCAGAATGAGGCGGGTGACCTAAGTAACGCTGCAACAACCTGCACGGTGTCCGGAGTATTTCCTACAGCGCCACTGGGGCTGACCCCGTCTCGCCGGGACGGGCGCCGTTCTCGTGGCTCAAATAGAAATGCACCGCAGGGGTGATGATGAGGGACAGCACCATGGAGATCAATACGCCGCCAATTACCGCGATCGCAAGCGGTTGCAGCATCTGTGATCCCGCGCCAATAGCGAAGGCCAGGGGCAGCATGCCCGCGACGGTCGCCAGGGCGGTCATCACGATGGGACGCAAGCGGCGCCGGGCAGCCTGCAGCATCGCGTTTTCCGACGGCAGACCCAGGCTGCGCATTTTCTGATCGGCATCAAGAAGCAGGATGCCATTCTTCGCCACGATACCGATCACCATGATCATCCCCATGAACGATGAGATGTTGAAGGTGGTGCGCGTGATCAGCAGCGCGATGAAAACGCCTGACGTCGAAAGCAGCGCCGAAGAGAGAATGGCGACGGGTGCGGCGAAAGTTCCGAACTCAAACAGCAGCACAATGAACAGCAGTAGGACGGCCAGGACGAGCACGATGACCAGATCGTGAAACGAGCGTTGCTGCTCGGCGTAAGTGCCGCCGTATTCCACGCGAATGTTGGAGGGGATGTGCAGGCCTGTGACTACTTTCTGCACATCGGACATGCCGCTGCCCAGGCTTCTGCCTTCCAGCCGTGCAGTGATGGCCACGTCACGCTGCAGGTTTTCGCGGCGAATCTCCGTCTGGCCCGGATTTTCGACCACATTGGCAAGCGCGCCCAGCGTCGCCGTGTGTCCCGTGCCGCTGACCAGGAGCGTGTCGCGCATGGCTTCGAGCGATGCCCGGTTCGCCGCGGGAAAGCGTACCCGCAGCGTGTAAGCACGATCGTTCGCCACCACCGGCGTGGGGGCCGGTTCGCCCTCCAGGATGGCCGAGGCATCGAGTGCGATCTCTTCGGCGGTGAACCCGGCCCGGGCGGCCACGCTGGGATTGACCTGGAATGTGACCGCCGGCCCGCTGATCGTGTTGTCGATTCCATTCAGCAGGTCCACAACGCCATTTACCTTTCCGATGGCGTCGGCCACCTTGGGCGCCCATTCTTCCAGTTGCTTGGAATCCTGCGAAAACAACTTGATCTCGATCGGCTGCGGCGCCGAAGTCAGGTCGCCGATCATGTCCTGCAGAACTTGTATGAAGTCAACATCGAGGGCGGGTTCCTCTTTCTTAATGTCGGCGCGGATGTCGGCCATGATTTCTTCGATGTCGCGGTCACGCTTGGCCTTCAACTTGACCAGGATGTCGCCGGTGTTGGCCTCGGTCACCGCAGCCAGCCCTAGTTGCAGACCGGTGCGCCGCGAAGTGCTCTCTACCTCGGGAACCTCATGAAGCATCTCTTCGACGTGGCTCACGACACGGTTGGTTTCCGCCAGCGAACTGCCCGCGGGCATGATGTAGTCGATGGTGAATCCGCCTTCGTCCATCTCCGGAAGCAGATCCGAACCGGAGAAGGTATAGCAGAGGTAGGAAACGACGATCAGCACGGCGCTGAAAATGACGAGAAGGCGCGGCCGTTCGAGGGCGCGGCGCAGCCAGCGTTCGTGGAAATTGACCACCCGCAGGAAGAAGCCGCTCAGATGTTTTTCCTCGGCGGCCAGCAACTTCATCGCGTTGTCGTTTTCTTCGGAGCCTTCGGCTCCGTTGGAGGCGGACGAATCCGTTTCTGATCCGTCTTTGTGGTGCCGTCCCCGGATGAAGTATTGGCTCAGAGTCGGAGTCCACGTCACCGCCAGCGCCAACGACGTGAGCAGCGATACGGTCATGGTTACTGCCAGGGCGCGAAAGAAAACTCCCGTGACGCCAGTGATCACGATAAGCGGAATGAAAACCACGACGGGCGTGATGGTCGAGCCGATCAGCGGAACCGTGATTTCTTTCAGTGCGCTGCGGATCGCTTCCAGCCTTCCTTGTCCCGCGTCGCGATGCAAGACGATGTTTTCTACCACCACGATGGCGTCATCGATGACGAGTCCCACCGCAGCCGCGAGTCCGCCGAGAGTCATTAGATTGAACGTCTGTCCCATCACCTTGAGAGCGATGAAGGTGACCATGACGGTCACGGGAATGACCAACCCGGCGACCAGCGAAGTGCCCCAGTCGCGGAGGAATACCACCAGAATGATCGAAGCCAGAATCAGGCCCAGCAGGATGGCATCGCGCACGCTCTTGATCGAGTCAGCCACGATGATCGACTGGTCGTAAAAAGGCTCGATGTGAACGCCGGGCGGCAGAGTTTTGCGCAGGCGATCGATTTCGTCGTGCACCTCCTGCGCCACCTGTACCGTGTTGCCGTCGGGCTGGCGATTGATATTCAGCAGGACTGCGGGCTTGCCGCCGGCCGTGACCACGGTGTAGACCGGCTTTACACCCGGCGCCACGCTGGCAACATCGCCGATACGCACCGGGATTCCCGCCGGAGTGCTCTTGATGACCGCGTTGGCAATTTCTTCCGGCGTCCGCACCTGGCCGTTGACCAGGCCCAGATAAAGTTGGTGGTTCCTCTCTAACAACCCAGGGGAGTCGATCAGGTTGGTGCGCCGCATCGCATCGAGGATGTCGGACACGGTGACTCCAGCCGCGAGCAACTTAGCCGGATCGGGGGTGACGTAAAATTCCGGCTCCTGCCCGCCCTGGATGATCACCGTAGAAACACCTTCCAAACGGTTGAGCCGCGGCTTCATCTCGTACGTCGCCATCTCCCAGAGCTTGGTTTGCGGCACGCTGTCGGAGGTGAGGCTGTAGCCGATGATGGGAAAAGCCGCGAAGGTCATGCGATGCGCTTCGATTTTCGCGGTGGAGGGTAGTTCCGGCTGCACCCGCGAAATCGCGGCATTCACGTATTGCAGCGTCTGGAACATGTCCACATCCCAGCGCAAGTAGAGATCAATCTCAGCCGATCCGCGGCTGGTGATGGAACGGACGTTGAGCAGTCCGGGCACGCTGTTGACGGCCTCCTCCAGCGGCCGCGTGACTGTGACCATCATCTGGTCGATGGGCATGACGCCGTTATCGACCGCGATCAGCACCCGGGGAAAATCCGTGGAGGGGAAGACAGACACCGGGATGGTGAAAGCAAGATAGGCGCCCAGAAGCCCGAACGTCAGAATCAGAAAGATCACGGGCCTGGAGTGCTGTGCAATCCAGTGCTGGCCGCTCGCACGCTGGCCAATGGGCTTACCGGCTATCAGTGTGCTCACCTAGACGCTCCGCGCCGATTATTTTTCATCGGATCCTCCACTGGGAGCCTTCGAATCCTTTTTCGCTCCCTCGTCGGCGGCTTTTGATCCTTCCGGTGATCCCTCGGCGGGGGCCTCGGGTGGTTCGATCTTGATCTTGGTTTTGTCCGGCAGTCCGTAAGCACCGCTGGCTACAACTTTGTCGCTCTCGGTGACGCCATCGAGAATCTGCACGTCGTCGCCGTTGCGGATGCCGAGTTTGACCGGTTTCTGATGAGCGCGGCCGTCGGCTCCCGCGATCATGACGGTAGGAGTTCCGTCGGGCGCGCTGACGACTGCGCTGGCCGGGATCACCAGAGCGTCTTTCACCGTCTGCGCGGTGAGCAACAGTTGCACGCTCGTCCCCGGTTTCAGTGCGTGCTTGGGATTCTTGGCCTCGAACCAGACTTCCACCGTAGTGCTGCTGGGGTCGAGCGCCGGGCTGACGACTGTGACTCTGCCCTCGATCGGCTCGTCGATTCCAGGTACAGTCATGGTCCCTTTGTCGCCAACTTTCAGCGTGGCGGCGTCATTCTGCGGAATGTGCGCCTTGGCGATCACCAAGGAAGTATCCATCACTGTGATCAGAGGAGTGCCGGCCGCTGCCATTTCGCCGGGATAGAGCGGCCGATCGGTGACGACACCATCGATCGGGCTGCGAATTTCCGAATAGCTGAGTTGAGCCTGCGCTCCCAGATATTTCCCTTTCGCCGATTCCAGTTGCCCCTTCGCCGACTTAAGTTCCTGTTGCTTTCCGATCGCCATTAAGTCGTCAAGGTGTTTCTTGGCGATCGCATACTGGTTGCGAGCCTGGGTGATGTCGACGCGCGACTGATCGAGTTCCTTGCGCGGCAGCGCACCTTGATCGAACAGTTGCTGGCGGCTCTGAAAAATTTTTTCCTGCGCATCGAGTGCCTGCTGAGCCTGCTGCGCGTCGGCCTCGGCTTTCTGGATTTCCTGAGGCAGGCCCGCCGCGGTGGTGGTTTCGTAGCTAGCCTCCGCCTGGTCGTAGGCGCCTTTTGTGTCCTGGGCGGCGGCGGTGAGATCGCGGTTCTCGAGCACGGCCAGCAACTCTCCCGCATGCACCGGGCTGCCGCGCTTGACCAGGAATTTCTGCACTGGAGCACTGATCTTGGGCACGATTGCTGCCTGCTGCCGCGGGAACAGAATTGCCTGGGTCGTGACGGTGTGCTGTATCGTGGTTTTTTCGACCGGAGCCACCTGCACGCTGACGGTCGGTTCCTTGTCGCCCTTGTCGGACGAGCAGCCCGCGAGCACCAGCAAGCCCGCGAATGTGGCGACACCGGAGGCGAGGGTGCGATGCCAGCTGCCGCGTTTGCGGATGTTGTTGGGCTCGTGATCCGGGTTGTGGCCGGGTTCGATGGAGTTCATGCGGTTAGAAGGTTCCTGTCAGCGTCTGTAAGTTTGCCACAGCGACGCGGTATCGGGACTGGCCATCATCGTAAGCGTTGCGCGCCTGGGTCAGTGTATTTTGGGCGTCAACCACCTCCAGCACGGTGGACTCTCCGGCCTGGTAGCGCAGGGTGGTCAGGCGCAGGCTCTCCGCCGCGATTTCCGCGGAACTGGCGAGCGATTCCATTTCCGAGCGCGCGGTTTCGGCCTCACTGTAGAACTGGCGCAGGTGGCTGAGCAGTTGTTTCTGGGCGTGCGTCAACTCGACGTGCGCCTGATCGCGGCGCAGTTCCGCCTGCTTGAGTTTGCTGCGATCCGATCCCCAGCTGAAAATCGGAATCTGCAGCGTGGCCACGGTGGAGTATCCCAGGTTCCGTACGCCGTTGTTGCGGACGGCGAACTTGTTGGAATCGATGCCGTAGAAATAATCCAGGCTGAGGGAGGGCAGCAGGCCCCCCCAGGCCGCCGAAACTTCGTGATTTGCTGCCTGGTAGGCGGCCAATGCGGCGCGGAGATCAGGATTGTTCTTCTTGCCGGAGGTTTCGACTTCGGCAAAAGTGGGCAAGGGCTCGGGAGTCTGCAGATCATCGACCACGGCGAAGTCCTGGTTGAAATCGGTAAACAGCAACACCGCCAGGTCGAGCCGGCTGCGCTCCATGTCCAGTTGCGCCTCCTGCAGGTCGCGCTGCTGCTGCTGGGATTGAATCCGCGCTTTGATCACGTCTGCGTGCGCGACTTCGCCCCCGCTTTCCAGCTTCTGGCTGATGTCGAGAAACCGGCCTGCCTCCGCGGCCGCTCGCTGCGCGGTCGCGTACTTGCGCTGCGCAACCACCAGCCCGTAGTAGGACTGGGTTACCGTGACCACCAGGCCGCGTGTGGCCAGTTCGGCCTTGGCCCTCGCCTGCGCCAGAAGCGCGGACGCCCGCCGGTAATCCGCAAAATTCGTGAGGGAGAGCGACTGATGTACGTCCGCCTGGCTGATGTATTCGTGCACACCATTGTTGGCAATGAAGCGTGAATTGGGGCAGCTCAGCGTTGGGTTTGGGGTTGCGCAAGTCGCCGGTAGCGGCCCGGTTCCTTCCGTGTAGATGAACGAATTGTTGTAGTTGAGGTTGGGCAGGAGCCCGGCGCGAGCCTGTACGCGGTCTTCGCGCGCCAGGCCAAAGTCGGTGATGGCGGAGCGATATTGGGGATCGTTCAGGCGAGCCCGCTGAAGCGCATCTTGCAGCGTGATGGTCACGGGCGCCCCCGTGGCGGCTGTCGAATCGCCGCCCTGAGTCTGAGCTGCCCATGTCTCGACCTGTGCGAAACTCGGCGGCGAGGCGACCAAAAGCCCCAAAATCAGAATTCCGAACCAAGTGGCTGGGCCAATGTGGGAGACGCCATGGTTGAACACGAGCCGGTTGCAGCGATGAGACTTCACAGGTCACCTCGAAATAATCATTGGCCGCGAGCGGAGACTGAAAACGCCTGAGGGCAAAGGGATGTCCGAACCGAAATCGCAGTCGCGCGGCAGCTTTCGAAAACGCCCCGATTCCTCACAGAAGCACATTAAGAACGGCGTAAAGCGGATCGATCGGTTCGACGTCATCCCAAATCGGAACTTGCACAGCCTACCACGCGCTTTCTGAAAGCCACCTGAAATGCTGGTTCTGCCCCCAAGTGCTGGCGCCCGAAAGGCTTAGCTTCGGCACCACGTCCCACGAAGAATTGGCGAAGGTCGTGCCAGTAAGGAGGCGAGTGTGATTTCCAAAGGCAGGAGGGAAGCAATCGTGGATCTGGAACAAGTCAAAGTTCCCCCCGCGACCAGCAGGTGTTGAATCTGCTGGTCCGTTGAATCTGCTGGTCCAGGGACCGAGCAACAAGAAAATTGCGGGCCAGCTCAACATCAGCCCGCGCACCGTTAAGCAGCACCTGCGCACGCTGTTCTTGCGCGCCGGAATCCGCGGGATGGCCGCAAACGGGCAAAACTGGCCAATCCATCCTTGACAAGGAGGGAATGCAGTCATGAGGACCCGCGAGCGCCTTACTCCACCTCTGCCTCCGACGGTAAGTCGGCATGACGATATTCTGCAAAAGGTTTCACCACCCTGCCCCGTAAGTCGGGTGGCCGGATCCAATAACTTCATCGGCCACAATGGTTTGAGCGATTGTTGGCGGCGGCCCGCGAATTGCATCGTGCTGCCTGATGGGTCTAGTGCGGGCTCAACAGCAGCCTCGAGTGGGCTTCGCGACCTTGATTCGCAACTAGATCTCCGAACCCCAGGGCGATGGCCTACAAAGAAATCTTCTGGATGGCGTGCGACTCTACCGAGCAGCTGCGGGCAGAGTATGGGCCTTTCCCTGCCCGTTCCGAAGCCGAGTGTGAAGCCAGGAAGTTAGGTTTCGGATACCTGTTGCGTTACGAACATATTCTGGACGCCAACGACGAAATCGAGGAAGTACGCTGTATCTTTATCGAACTGCCGGGAGCGACGCCGGCCGGAGCGGAGGCCCTTGCGGTCACCCTTCACACCCGCTGCGCGACCTGCGGCGAATCTTCGGCGCACGACAGCGGCTGGCAGGCCGAAGTTTGGGCCGATATCCACGAATTCGAGCACTCCCGCCACCGCGTGCGACTCTTCGAGCACGCCCGCGGCAAGGGCCTGAAGGAAATCTGCGACTGGCGGGGTTAGCGGGGTTAAAGGTTCAGACTACGTTCGAAAGCCCGCTGGCGGCAGCCCGATCCAGCAACCAGATCAGCTTCCCTTGGGCAGGACGTACCAGTTTTGCGGGATACTGCTCACCCGGGGAATTCCCTTCCAACACCGACTTGAGCACTGTGGCCTTGTCGGTTCCGCTGACCAGAAACGCGACGCACAGCGCCCCATTCAAGACCGGCAGTGTCAGGGTGATGCGGTGGGTCTTCAATTTCTCAACCCAGTTGGCCACAACAAGCTTCGATTTTTCGTTCAAGCCCTCGGTGCCGGGGAAAAGAGATGCGGTGTGCCCATCGGGGCCCATGCCGAGAAGGATGAGATCGAACGCGGGAAACTGCCCTGCTTCGAGCGCAAAGGACTTTCGCAGAGTCTGCTCGTACGCCTCGGCGGCAGCCTTAGCATCAGGATTCTCCGCCTGCACGCGAAATACATTGCTAGGCGCCACCGGAACTTTCGAGAGCATCGCTTCATCGGCCATGCGGTAGTTGCTCTCCGGGTCGGTAGGAGGCACATGCCGTTCGTCGCCGAAGAAAAAAAACATGCGATCCCAAGGCAGAGAAGTGCGGGCGTTGGTGGCAAGCAGAGTGTAGAGGCTCTTGGGGGTTGACCCGCCCGACAAGGCGATGGTGAATCGGCCACGCTCGGCCACCGCCTCACTGGCGGCGCTAGCCACTAATTCCGCCGCCGCTTCGAATAACTCCTGGGGAGTATTCAGCGTCCGAATTTCCACCGAGGAAGTCAAAAGACATCACTCCCGTCTTGCATCGGCCGAGGATTCAGCTCCGGCAGCCTCGAACCGCCGCACAGCGGGCCGCTCCCAGCAGCCCCGCTTTCTCGTTGGTGACCACTTGCACCGGAATTGCTTCTACCAGCGGACGCAGGCGACCCTTATCGAGGAACGCCTGCATGAACAGCGGCGCAGAAAGCTTCGAGAGAATCTTCGGCGAGATTCCGCCCGTCAGGAAAAGTCCGCCGGTCGACATCGCCTTGAGGGCCAGATTGGAGGCCTCGGCACCATAGACGGAGATCCACAGGTCAAGCGCCTTCTCCGCCAAAGAGGAGGAACGGTCGAGCGCAGCCCGGGAAATTGCCGCCGCAGGGTCGGCGGATTTCATCCCGGCGACCAACTCTGGAGACTCCGTGCCGGCTCCGCTGTCTCGCAAAAATTCGTAAACATTCACCAGGCCAGGACCGGACAGGACGCGCTCGTAGCTGACGTGTCCGAAACGCGCGTGCAAAAAACGGAGCAACTCGATCTGCAACTCTCCCTGCGGGGCAAAGTCGGTGTGTCCGCCTTCGCAGGCGTAGACGTGATGGCGGTTTCCATCCCAAAAAAGCCCGGCTTCTCCCAGACCCGTTCCCGGCGCAATCACCGCCTGGTTGCCGGAGACCGGTCCGCTGACGTGGTTCAATGCCACCAGGTCTGCGGGAGTCAGCGCTCCAATGCCCCAGGCGCTGGCTTCCAGATCATTGATCAGAAGTGTAGGAAGATGAATCCGTTTCGCCAGGCTCGATTGTTCGATCACCCAGGGGAGGTTTGAAGTCTCGACCCGCCCGTTGCGCACCGGGCCTGCGATTCCAAAACACGCCACCTCCGGACGCGTGCCGGAATCATTCAGAAACTGGCTGACGATGTCGCCGAGTTCGCTGTGCTCGCGACTGGGGAAAACACGCTCGGAGACCAGGCGGAGATGGCCATTTTGGGGTTGAAAATATGCAAGCCTGGCATTGGTGCCGCCAATATCGCCGGCCAGAATCATTTCTCGAAATTCCTCCAGCGGCGGCCGTCGCGGTCCAGTAGCTCGTCGGCATCCTTTGGTCCCCAGGTGCCCGAGGCGTAGTTGGGGAAATTGCGGGGAGGGAGCGCCTTCCAGATATCGAGCACCGGATTGACCACCGACCAACCGGCTTCCACCATGTCCGCGCGCTGAAACAGCGTCTGATCTCCAATCATACAGTCATGCAGCAGACGCTCGTAACCCGTGCTGGGCTGCTTGCCGAAGTACTCCTGGTATTCGAAGTTCATGTCCACCGTGCCCAGACGCATGACCGGTCCGGGAACCTTAGCCGCGAACTGTAGCGAAATTCCTTCTTCCGGCTGAATGTGCAGCACCAACTGGTTGGGCATGAGGTGTTCGACGGGCGTGTCGCGGAACAGCACGAAGGGCGCCCGTCGGAACTGTATCACGATATGCGTATTGCGCACCGGCATGCGCTTTCCTGTGCGCAGGTAGAAGGGAACGTCGGCCCAGCGCCAGTTGTCGATCAGGAGCTTCATGGCCACGAAGGTTTCCGTCCGCGAATCGGGGGGGACGTCGGGCTCAGCGCGATAGGCCGAGACCCGTCTGCCGTCTTCGCTTCCTTCGCCGTACTGGCCGCGGACGGTGCGGCTCAGCACTTCTTCATCGCCCAGAGGCTGGATCGCGTGCAGAATCTTGGCCTGTTCGTCGCGTACGGCGTTAGCGTCAAAGGAAATCGGCGGCTCCATCGCGGTCAGCGAAATCAGCTGCATGATGTGATTGGGCACCATGTCGCGCAGCGAGCCGGCGTGATCGAAATAGCTTCCCCGTCCCTCGACCCCCACGGTCTCGGCCACAGAGATCTGCACGTGGTCGATGTAGCGGCGGTTCCAGACCGGCTCAAAAATTCCATTGGCGAAGCGGAACGCCATGATGTTCTGCACGGTCTCTTTGCCCAGATAGTGATCGATGCGGTAAATCTGCGTTTCTTCCGCTACTTTGAGCAGTTGCTGGTTCAGTTGCTTTGCTGATTCCAGATCGTGTCCGAAGGGCTTCTCAATCACCACGCGCCGCCAGTGACCGTCTTTCTGCTCCATCAACCCGGTAGCAGCGAGTTGCTCTACGATGGGACCGAAGAAACTCGGCGCGGTAGCGAGGTAGTAGAAGAAGTTTTCGTGGGTGGAGTGATCCTGATTGACCTTGGCGAGAAAGTCTTTCAACTTCGCATAGAGCCCCGTGTCGCCGAAGTCCCCGGCAAGATAATAGAAACGGTTCATGAACCATTCCCAAAGATCGTTGTCCACACACTCGCCGCAGTACTCCTTGACGTCGTCGTAGACTTTTTTCTTAAAGTCGTCGCTCGACATTTGAGCGCGCGCTACGCCCACCACCGCGAACTCCCGCGAGAGTAGCCCGGCCCGCGCGAGGTTATAAAGGGCCGGGATCAGCATCCTCCCCGTTAGATCGCCGGCTGCGCCAAAGATCACCATGATGCAGGGATCGCTCTGCTTGCCGATGCGCGGCGGGGCTGACGTGGGCTGTTCCGCTAATTGAGCCATGAATGAATCCTCTGAAATCGGGTATGAAAGAGCTTTTCGGTCTAAGCAGTTTTTTGCTTCTTAGCCGCGCCCGCCTCCACGTGCCCGCCGAACTTCTGGCGCATGGCAGAAAGCATCTTCTCCGCGAAGGTATGCTGCTGGCGGGAACGGAAACGTACATAAAGTGCCGCCGTCAGCACCTCCGCCGGCACCGCCTCATCGACTGCGGCTTGAATCGTCCAGCGGCCTTCGCCCGAATCCTCGACGTAGCCTTCGTACTCCGAGAGCGTCGGATTTTCCGCCAGGGCCATCGCCGTCAGATCGAGCAGCCAGGAACTGACCACGCTGCCCCGCCGCCACACCTCCGCGATATCGGGCAGATTCAGATCGTAGCGAATGTCCTCTGGCAGTTCCTTGCTGGTCGCGTTTTTGAAGATGTCGAAGCCTTCCGCGTAGGCTTGCATGATGCCGTACTCAATTCCGTTATGCACCATCTTCACGAAGTGTCCGGAACCGGAAGGCCCGCAGTGAATGTAACCCTGTTCGGCGGTGCCGCCCAGTTTCTCTCGTCCCGGAGTTCGCGCAATATCGCCGATGCCGGGCGCGAGTGTCTTGAAAATTGGGTCGAGCCGCTGCACGGCTTCCTTCGGGCCGCCGATCATCATGCAATAGCCGCGCTCCAATCCCCAAACGCCGCCGCTGGTTCCCACGTCGATGTAGTGGATGCCTTTGGGCGCCAGTTCCTTGGCGCGGCGTACGTCATCTTTAAAATACGAGTTGCCACCGTCGATGATGGCGTCGCCAGCCTGGAGGTGCTGAGCCAGCGTCTGCACGGTCTTTTCCGTCGGTCCGCCCGCCGGAACCATAATCCACACCGCACGCGGAGGCGTCAGTCTGGCGATCAGGTCCTCGAGCGAACTTGATCCCTTCGCTCCCTCGCCGGCCAACTGTTTTACCGAGTCGGCGCTCAGGTCGGAGACCACCATCTGATGTCCGCCGCGCATCAGGCGCCGAGTCATGTTCGCGCCCATTCGGCCCAAACCCACCATTGCTAATTGCATGTCTTGCTCCTCAGTAGCGGTCAACGACAAGAAGTCTAGAGTGCTTTCTGTACCGCCGTCTGCAACGTCGCCAGCCCCGCTTTCAGATTGCTCTTCAGATGCACGCGCAGAGCCCGTCGTCCACGCTCCGCCAGAACCTGGAAGTCCCCGCGCGCCTGCGCTGCCTTCACGACTCCGAACGTGTACTTTTGTCCCGGAACCGGCAGTTCAACCGAATCATCGCAAGTTACTTGCAGAAACACGCCGGAGTTCGGTCCGCCTTTGTAAGCCTGTCCCGTCGAGTGCAGGAATCTCGGCCCGAATCCCAGGCAAGTCGCGACCTGCTTGCGGTCGCGAACCGTGTGCCGCACCGACTGCAGGCTCGCTTCATTCTCGTCATTCATCTGGACATAGCCGAGAACCGCGAAATAATCGCCGTCTTTGATGCGCGCCAGATGTGCCTTGAGATATCCGGCCGGCGACTGATCGCCACCCGCCGCCTTCGCCAGTTCGGCCGCATTTATCTCGTCGGTGAACAGCTTGATGCCGCCATCTTCGACGATCGGCTTTTCTCGAGGAAGCGACCCGTTTTTCTCGTACTCGGAGGTTAGGTTACGCGTTGCAATTTTGCTGGCTTCGACATCGGGCTGGTTGAAAGCATTGATTCCGATAATCGAGCCGGCAATTGCCGTAGCAATCTCCCACCGGAAAAACTCCGCGCCCAATTCGTAGATCTCCGACACGGCGATGCGCACCACCGGATGCCCAGCTTTTTCGAGGGCCGCGACTTTGGCATCCTGAACGGCGTCGGCACCCGACTCCAGCCGTACGTAAGCGAACACTCTATCTTCGCCGTACGCATCGGGTGCAGCCAGACTCTCCCGGTCAACCGGAATAATGCCTTTTCCAGTTTTCCCTGTCGATTCGGCAATCAGTTGTTCCAGCCACGCCCCTAGATCCGAGATGCCGGGCGAGGTGATGAGGGTGACCTTGTCGCGCCCTGCTCTCGCCGCCGTGCCGAGAATGATGCCTAGCGTGGCGCCGGGATTTTGTTCCACCGCTGTTGCCCTGCACCCGCTCACCATCTCGGCGGCGTGGCCGAGAAACTTCTTCGTATCCAGCCCCATCACTGCGGCCGGAACCATGCCGAAATTCGACAGCGCCGAGTACCGTCCACCGATCGAGGGACGCCCGAAAAAGATGTGCAGAAAGCGATCCGCTTCAGCGACCTGCTGCATCTTCGATCCGGGATCAGTGATAGCGATGAATTGACTCCCCGCCTTCGTGACTCCTACCGCTTGCCTGGTACGCTCGAAAAAATACTGCTTAAAGATGTTGGGTTCGAGCGTGCTCCCGGATTTGCTCGAGACAATAAAAAGTGTCTTCGGGATGTCGATCTGATGCTCGAATGCCTTGACCTGTGCCGGGTCGGTGGAGTCGAGCACGTGCAGGGTAGGGAAGTGAGTGAGCCGGCCGAAGGTCATGCGCAGAACTTCGGGACAAAGGCTCGACCCGCCCATTCCGAGCAGGAGCACATGCTGAAAGCCGCGCTGTTGCACTTCTTTGGCGACTTTTTGCAATTGGTCCTGCTGCGCCACCTGCTCCTCGACAATGTCGAGCCAGCCCAGCCAGTTGGACTCGTCGCCGCCGGTCCACAGCGTCGCATCCCGCTGCCAAAGGCGCCCTACCTTGTTGCCTGACTGCCAATCGACTACCGTCGCTTTTACCGCTCGAGCCAGCGGTTCCGGCAGGGAGGTCTTGAGTCGACTCACGATCTATCCTTTAATCGCGGTGCTCTTCGCGACCGCAGCCAGCAGCTGGTCAAAGGCGTCGGCGAACAACTTGACACCGTCGTCGGTCAACTTGTCGGTAGCTTCCTTCATCGAGATTCCGGCGCGCGCAAGATCCTGCATCACTTTGGCAGCTCCTGCCACATCTTCGGTGAGCGCGTTGCGAAGGCGTCCGTGGTCGCGGAAGGCATCGATCGTGGCCGGAGGCATGGTGTTCACGGTGTCGGGCCCGATCAACTCTTCGACGTAGATCACGTCGCGATAGTGCGGGTTCTTCGTGCTCGTACTGGCCCACAGCACCCGCTGGGTCTGGGCACCTTTAGACGCAAGTGCCTGCCAGCGCGATCCGCTGAAGATGCGCTGGTAGGCCTGATAGGTGAGCTTTCCGTTAGCAATCGCGACCTTGCCCAGGAGACTCTTGAGCAGCGCCTCCTGACTGGAGTCCGCGGTCTTCAGGCGCTCGTTCAGCAGGGAATCGATGAGCGTGTCGATGCGGCTGATGAAGAAACTGGCCACGCCCGCCATCTGGTTCAGCTTGCCGCCGCGCTCCGCCAGATCCTCAAGCCCGGCAATATGCTGCTCAGCAACTTTCTCGTACACCTCCTGCGCAAACAGAAGGGTCACGTTGATGTTGATGCCTTCGCCGATCAATCGCCGAATGGCGGGAATTCCCTCCGCCGTGCCCGGAACCTTGATCATTACGTTGTCGCGCTTTACGGTCTTCCACAGCCGCCGTGCTTCGTCAATCGTCTCCTGTGTCTTGCGAGCTAAGTACGGCGAAACCTCGAGACTGACGTATCCATCGCGGAATTTGGACTCTTCATAGACCGGGCGCAGGGTGTCGGCTGCGTCCTGAATATCGCGAATGGCGATCTGCTCATAGCGGCTCGTAGTATCGAGATCCGCGCGCGAGGTCAGCGACTTCAGCATGTCGTCATAGAGCGAACTGTCGGCGATGGCTTTCTCAAAGATCGCCGGGTTCGAAGTCATTCCTCGCAGGCCGTCTTCGGTGATCAACTGCTTGAGCTTGCCGGTCGTGAACAAATCGCGCCGAATGTAGTCGAGCCACATCGACTGTCCATAGCTAAGCAATTCTTTCAGCGGATTTTTGGTCGCTTTCGCATTTTCTACTACCCCAGTTGGCTGCACAATGACCTCCTAAGATTTCCCATTCGTAGAGATGTCGCTTGCTACGTCTAGCTCGCGCGCCGATTGGACGTAGACCATTATCGTTGGCAGGCTATCCGGCCATCGCCGCGCGCGCTTCGGCAACGACCGTGTCCACGGTGAACCCAAAATACTTCAACAAATCTTTGATTGGCGCAGAGGCTCCGAAACGATGCATCCCCACCTTCCGCCCCTTGATACCGACGTATCGTTCCCAGCCAAAGGTCGCGGCCATTTCCACAGAAACCCGTGCTGTCACGCTGGAGGGCAAGACGCTCTCCTTGTAGGCCGCATCCTGCTGCTCAAAAATCTCCTGCGAAGGCATGCTGACCACGCGGGCTGCGACCCCTTCCGCCTTCAGTTTCTCGTAAGCATCCACGCATAAAGACAACTCGCTACCGGTTCCAATCAGGATCACGCTCGGCTTTTGGCCCGAGGCATCGGCCAGCACGTACGCTCCCTTGGCGACGCCCGAGGCCGGCGCATACTTGGCGCGATCCAGCGTCGGCAGATTCTGCCGCGTCAATACCAGTGCCACAGGGGAATGCTTCAGCTGCGCAATGATCTTCCAGGCTTCGACCACTTCATTGGCGTCGCCCGGCCGCAGCACGATCAAATTCGGCATGGCACGCAGCGAAGCCAGCTGCTCGATGGGCTGATGTGTGGGCCCATCTTCACCCAACCCAATCGAATCATGGGTGTAAACGAAGATCGAAGGGATCTCCATCAGCGCTGACAGGCGGATGCTCGCCCGCATGTAATCGCTGAAGTTAAAGAACGTGGCGCCGAAGGCTCGAAGGTTCGATACGATCATCCCATTCACGCTCGCGCCCATCACATGCTCGCGGACGCCGAAATGCAGGTTGCGCCCGGCATAACTGCCGGCCTGAAAATCTCCGGCGCCTTCGAATTTCAGAGTTGTCTTGTTCGAGGTCGCCAAATCCGCCGATCCGCCAATGAGCCACGGAATGTTCTGCGCCAGAGCGTTGAGGACTTTTCCCGAACTCTCCCGCGTCGCGACGCCTTTGGCATCAGCCGGAAACGTGGGCAGATTCTTGTCCCATCCCGGCGGCAGTTCGCGATGCTGCATCCAGCGCAGGCGCTCGGCCAAATCCGGATGCTTCTCGGAATACTGGCTGAAAAGTTTCGACCACTGGGCATGAAAGTCACGACCGCGCTTCCCGACGCCTTCGCGAAAATGTTCACGCACACCGTCGGGCACCAGAAACTTCGCATCCTCCGGCCAACCGTAGAACTTCTTGACCAGCCGCACCTCTTCCTCACCCAGCGGTTCCCCGTGGGCCGCGTTGGTGTCCTGTTTATGCGGAGAACCGTATCCGATGTGGCTATCCACCATAATCAGAGTCGGCCGGTCGGTAGTCTTCCTGAACACTTCGAAGGCCCGCGCCAGCATATCCAGATCATTCGCGTCGGCCACCCGCGTTACGTTCCAACCGTAGCCAAAGAAGCGCGTCGCGACATCTTCGCTGAAGGACCAATCGGCGGGGCCGTCGAGGGTGATGTGATTGTGATCGTAGATCCAGCACAGGTTTGAAAGCTTCAGATGCCCAGCCAGGGAAGCAGCCTCGCCCCCGATGCCTTCCATCAGGTCGCCGTCGCTGCACATCGCATACACGTTGTAATCGAAGACCTCGAAACCGGGCCGATTAAAATTCGCCGCCTGCCATTGGGCCGCAATCGCCATTCCCAGGCTGTTGCCCACGCCCTGCCCCAGCGGCCCCGTCGTCGTTTCAACGCCAGAAG
Organism: Candidatus Sulfotelmatobacter sp.; assembly: GCA_035511455.1. Taxonomy (GTDB): domain Bacteria; phylum Acidobacteriota; class Terriglobia; order Terriglobales; family Acidobacteriaceae; genus Sulfotelmatobacter. Next base: position 183,323 of record DATKFH010000038.1, read on the forward strand.
TGAGGTGGGACTCGGGATGCCCCGGAGTGCGGCTGCCCAACTGCCGAAAGCGCTTGATCTCTTCCATCGGCACCGCCAGTTCCTTCGAGACCTGGCCATCCTTGCCGACCTGCCTCACCTCCGCCAGATGCAGCATGGCGTAAAGCAACATGGATGCGTGTCCGTTGGAGAGCACGAAGCGATCGCGGTTAAGCCATGTCGGATCCGCCGGATCGTAGCGCAGGAACTGTTGCCACAGGCAATACGTCACCGGCGCCAGACCCATGGGCGCGCCGGGATGACCCGAGTTCGCCTGCTGCACGGCATCAATGGCCAGAGTGCGAATCGTGTTGATCGACAGCGTCTCCAGTTGCTGTCCCGTTAGCAATACCTGCTCGCTGGCTACCATACGACTCTGCTCCTCCAGTTTGGGCGCGTGCACCCAAGGGCGATCCGTCGATCACACAAGATTAGAGTTCCCGACGACAGAAAGGGTTCTATACGCAGAAGTGTATCAAGTTCCGGGAAGGCGTGGATTAATCCCAGTTGAAAAACTGCGAGTGAGCAGGACCGGGGGCCTACTTGAGTAGCTGGAGGTAGTTGTTTTCGCTCTGGGAGGCGCGGGTCGTGTCCTGCACGAACCTCAGAAACTGACGCAGGCTGTCCCGCTCCGCCGGGGCCAGCAGGTCGAATCGAACCCGTATTCCACTGGCCGGACCACTGCGAGTGACGACTCCGCTGAGGGCGAATCCCTTTACCCAGATTTTCCCGTTGGCCAGCCACAGTCCGATTTCGACTTTGGCGCCGGGCTTGACCGGCTTTGCCGTCTCGACCAGACATCCACCTACGCTGGTATTGGAAAGATTTCCCCAGATCGGTGTCGGGGCCTCATCCACCCGCAGTTCAACTGCGAGGAAACACTTCATCCGCGGGTGGCGGCGCCGGTCGCTGCCCCAGTTTGGACTAAACAGGTCGGGTTCGAACGGAGGGGCCGCAGTCGGAGTTGGAACGTGTTCCGGGCCAGCCGTTGCGGTCGTGCCGCCATTCGTACTTGCGCTGGCAGCCTTGATCTCACGCATCGCCTTCAGCAGCGACTCTTCCCGCTTTTCGGGCGGAGCTTCGCGGTAGGTCTGGAGCAATTTTCCCACGTGCCGGACCAAGTCCGGATCGGACAATATTTTGGTCCAGTCAGTTCCTGCTGCTGCGCTCATGGACACTCTTTCCTTACCCCTGAAACCTCGTGTCTAGCTTGAACCGAGGGTCATCCCCGTTCAAGATGACCTAAGTCACCCCACTCGCCACCCAGGATCAGTCGCGTTTTCCCACTTAATCTGCCCGTTCGAGCCCGGGAAGATATTTTCGAAGCACATCGCCCTGCTGCCCGGAGAGCGAAAGGAACTCGAAGCCATAGTGGTATCCGCGGCGATGTCGCAGCACCGCGCGCAGCTCCCACGGCTCACTCGAACCGGGAGGCGCAAAGGCCAAAGCGACCACCTCGCCCAAGTTCAGTTCCTCAGCGATCAATACCCCGATCCCGGCCACGGACAAGTCCTTAGAGTGGGCGTCCAGAGATTGGCGTCCTGCACTCGAAAGCAGAGTCAGCCTGACCGGAAACTCGACGCGGTATCGCGGATATCGCCGCTGCCGCCGCTCGGGTGCACGTTTCGCCGCTTTTGCCGCCTGGGGTGCCATGTGGTTGAATTTCTTCGGCCTACGCGGCGCGGCAGAAACCTCGCGCCTCGAATCACTGGGGGATGAAGGTCAGCTCGATTACTTCAGTCGTTTCACTTGGACCGGGCTCAAATTTCCACTTGCTTATCGCATCGGTTGCGGCATTCACTAAGACCGGAGATCCGCCCAGTACTCGGGTTGATTTGACGGCACCGTTGGGGCGGATCACAGCCTCCACTTTAACGACGCCCTGCAAGCGCACCCGCTTGGCCAGTTCGGGATAAGCGGGCGCAATCCGTGAAATGACCTTCCGGCCCGCGTCGGCTTCGGCGGAGGCGTTTTGCGCGCAGGCCAGACTCGCCGCCAGGCATAGAACAGTCATGGATACGACAACTTTCCGCATGGTCCCCAAGCCACCTCAGCGGCCAGCATATCGGGGGCAATCCTGGCCAGGCAACGCACTGAAGGTATTGAACCTCCGGATGATTTAGACTTTGGGCGTCGTCGTTCTCGATTCTCGGAGTGTCCAACCAGGGCCCTCCGTGCCGGGTGAAGATCATGGAAAGACTCTGCAATCTGCGGAATCGTTTGCATCGCGGTTCGTCAAAAACGAATCAAACTCCGCAAGTTATGCTGTTGGCAGAACATCCGGGTTCCGGCATGGAGCGCGATGGGCATCCCCGCAAAGGACGTGGTGCAGATTGAACGTTTCAAGAAAGGCGTATTTCTGCTCAGCATTCGCCTTGCTTGCCGTGATTGGCCTGTTCGGCCAGAATGGCAGCGGGACCTCGCCCATCTCCCCAACGCCATCCATTTCCTTGCCGGGAACGCAAAATCCTTTTCTCGGTAGCGCCCCCGAGGGCAGTGTCACTTCCCAACTGCTCCAGATCGATTTCAAGGAAGCGATTGATCGTGGGCTAAGAAACAATCTGGGCCTGCTGCTGGCATCCGACCAGGCCGAGTCAACTCGTGGCCAGAGATGGAAAGAACTGAGCGAACTGATGCCGAACCTCAATGCGAATGTCATCGAAAACGTACAGACCCAGAGTTTGGCCGCGCTGGGCTTCAACAAGCTTTTTCCCCTGCTGACCGCCCCAGGGACGAGCAGCGCGAGCCTCCCTCGAACCGTGCCCGCCTTCAACTACTTGGACACGCGCGCTTCTTTGGAGCAATCGCTCTTTAATTTCAAAGATCTCGAGAAAGAGCGCGCCGCCTCGGAAGACGTGAAGGCGGCGCAGTTCAGCTATAAGGATGCTCGGGAGACGGTCGTGCTCGCCATCGGCAACGCTTATCTTCAGGCTATTGCCGCCGCCGCCCGCGTGGAAACCGCCGAGGCGCAGGTCAACAGCGCGCAGGCCCTCTACGACAAAGCCGCCGACCAGCAAAAAGCCGGAGTGAGTCCAGCCATCGATACGCTGCGATCCCGGGTCGAATTGCAGAGCCGCCAGCAGCAACTGATCGTGGCCCGCAATGACCTCGCCAAGCAGAGATTGACTGTCGCGCGCATCATCGGGCTGCCGCTAGGGCAGGAATTCGTGCTCACCGAAAAGGCGCCGTACCAGGCTCTGGCCGCTCTGCCCCTGGAAGTGTATCTGCAGCGTGCCTATGCCTCCCGTGCCGACTACCAGGCTGCCCAAGCCAAGGTCCGCTCCGCCGAGCTTTCACGGCGGTCGGCAGCCGCCGGGCGCTACCCTTCGCTCGATCTCAGCGCAAATCTCGGCGACATCGGGGTGACCCCCAGCCAGTCCAACGGCACCTGGCAAGTGACAGGAGGCCTGAATATCCCGATTTTCACCGGGACCAGGGTGCACGGCGACGTGCTCCAAGCCGATGCCGAGGTAAAGCAAGCTCGCTCTCAACTTGCTGATCTTCGCGGCCGCATCGATTATGAAGTCCGCACCGCAGTGCTCGATCTCAATGCCGCTGCGGACCAGGTGGAAGTCGCTCGCAGTTCCGTTGACTTGGCGGAGCAAGCACTCTCCCAATCGCAGGATCGCTTCACCGCTGGCGTAACCGACAATCTCGAAGTCGTGCAGGCCCAGGAAGCGCTGGCCAGCGCCCACGAGAGCTACATCCAGAGCCTTTATGCCCATAATCTGGCAAAGGTGGAACTCGCCCATTCGATCGGCGACGCCGAAAATGGCGTTCGCCGGTATTTGAAAGGCAATCAATAGCCTATGGCACACTCCGCACAAGTCCCTCCTGCCGAAGTAAGCCGGCCTGAAGCCGCCCCTACCAAGCCGCTGCCGGCGACTGAAAAGGACTTTCACACCCGGCCCCCGCGCGCCCAGAGCTCCGTATTTCGCATTGGTCTGGCGATTGGGGTTGTGGTTCTGCTCGTCGTGGGAATTTTTGTATATCGTTACGTGGCCAGCTACGAAGCGACCGACGACGCCCAGGTCGACGGGCACGTGAATTCCATTAGCGCCCGCATTTCAGGCCACGTTATCAAGCTTAATGTCGAGGACAATCAATACGTGCAGGCGGGAACCGTGCTGGTCGAGATTGATCCGGCGGACTATCAGGTTGCTTACGAACGGGCCAAGGCGGATTTTGAAGATGCTCAAGCCGCCGCACTGGCGGCGGGTGTCAACGTACCCATCACCTCGGTGAACACCAGCAGCCAGGTCTCAGCCACCGAAGCCGACGTCAACAGCGCTCGCGCCGGCATTCAGGCGGCCAAGCAGCAATTCGAAGCGGCCAAGGCGCAGCTCCAGCAGGCGGAAGCCAACAACGTCAAGGCGCAGAACGATCTGATCCGCTACAAGCAACTGGTCGACAAGCAGGAAATTTCTGAGCAGCTGTACGACCAGGCAGTTGCCGTCGCCCAGGCCGGTGCAGCCGGTGTCGAAGCCGCTCGCGCCAGCGCCGACGCCGCGCAGCAACAAGTTACGCAGGCCCAAGGCAAGCTCGTGCAAGCCGAGGCCAACCAACGCTACGCCAACACTGCGCCCAAGCAGGTTCAGGTCATACAGGCGAGAGCCACGTCAGCCCTGGCCCAAGCACAGCGCAAAAAGGCCGATCTTGATCAGGCCCAACTGAACCTGCAGTACACCCGAATTGTTGCCCCGGTCAACGGCATCGTGAGCGATCGCACGGTCGAGGTCGGGCAGAATGTTGCTCCCGGCCAGGAACTCATGAAGGTCATCAACCTGGACGACGTTTGGTTCACTGGCAACTTCAAAGAGACCCAGCTTCGCAAAATGAAAGTCGGCCAGAAGGTCACCATTGAAGTCGACGCCAACGGCCGGACCTACAACGGAAAGGTTGACAGCATTGCCGGCGCCAGCGGCGCGCGTTTCAGTCTGCTCCCTCCGGAAAACGCCACCGGAAACTATGTCAAGGTCGTGCAACGCATCCCGGTCAAGATCGTGCTCGATCCGGGCTCGAACAAGGATCATCAGTTGCGCCCCGGCATGTCGGTGACACCCAAGGTCTGGACTCGCGAATGAGCTCTGCAACGGCCAGCCTGGATCAGGCCGAAGCCTGGCGTCCCGCGTTCAATCCGTGGGTGATTGCCCTCGCCGTCACGCTGGCTACCTTCATGGAAGTGCTCGACACGTCCATCGCCAACGTTGCTCTGCCGCACATCGCGGGAAGTCTGTCCGCCGGCCAGGACGAGAGCACCTGGGTCCTGACCTCTTATCTCGTCTCCAACGCGATCGTACTTCCTCTGAGCGGCTGGCTCTCTTCCATTATTGGCCGAAAAAATTTCTACATGGGCTGCGTGGCGCTTTTCACCATCAGTTCGTTCCTGTGCGGACTGGCGCCGAACCTGGCTACGCTGATCATCTGCCGGGTACTCCAGGGGGCGGGCGGCGGAGGGTTGCAGCCCAGCGAGCAGGCCATCCTTGCCGATACGTTTCCGCCCGCCAAGCGCGGCATGGCCTTTGCGGTTTATGGCATGGCGGTAGTGACGGCGCCTGCGATCGGGCCGACTCTCGGCGGCTGGATCACCGACAATTTCACCTGGCGTTGGATTTTCTTTATCAATATTCCAGTCGGTATCCTGTCGATCCTGCTGACCTCGCGCCTGATTCAGGATCCGCCCTATTTCCGTCGCCGAAAGCTCAGCGAAACGAAAATCGACTACATCGGCCTGGGCTTCGTCGCGCTCGGCCTGGGAACTCTGCAGGTCGTCCTCGACAAGGGACAACGGGACGACTGGTTCGAGTCGAACTTCATCGTGACTCTATCGCTGATCGCCGCGACAGCGCTGATCTTTGTCATCTTCTGGGAATGGCGGCACAAAGATCCGATCATCGATTTGCACTTGTTCCGCGACCGCACCTTCGGCGTCTCGAACCTTCTCATGTTTATGCTGGGCTTTGCCTTGCTGGGCAGCACGTTGCTGCTGCCTCTGTTCTCGCAAACCCTGCTGGGCTATACGGCGCAAGAGGCTGGCTTGGCGCTCATGCCAGGCGGTTTCATGATCATCCTCCTGCTGCCTCTGGTGGGATTCCTGCTCTCCCGCTACACCCCGCGATGGCTGCTTTTGTTTGGCCTCGTCATCTTGTCGTTCTCCCTGTTTCACATGACCGGGTTCGATCTGGATATCGATTTCCGAACCGTAGCTACGGCGCGCCTGGTTCAGGCCGCGGGAATGGCTTTCTTATTCGTTCCGATCAACACGGCCGCCTATGCTTTTCTGCCCAGAGAAAAGAACAATGCGGCTTCGGGCCTGATGAACCTGGCACGAAACATCGGCGGTAGCGTGGGAATTTCTGTCGTGACCACCATGCTGGATCGGAGAACACAGGTGCACCTGACAAATTTATCCAGTCATCTGAGCCCGACCAACCCCGCACTGCAGTCGATGATTCAGGGCGCGTCGGGGGCTCTGCGGGCGCATGGAGAAAGCGCAGCCGGAGCGACCCAGCGCGCGTATGCTTTGATCCAGGGCGTAGTTGCCCGCCAGGCCACCATGCTGGCCTATGTCGACTGTTTCTGGCTTCTCGGGGTATCGATTCTGTGCATGGTTCCGATGGTCTTCCTCATGAAAAAATCGAGGCCCGGAGGGGGAATAGCGGTACACTAAGCGGCAGCCATGTTTCGCCTCGTCACGATTGAGCGCGAGTACGGCTGCGGCGGCGGTACCATCGCCGCCCGACTCGCCCAGCGCCTCGGTTGGAAACTCTGGGATCAACTCATCACCGAAGAGATTGCCCGCCTTGCTAAGGTCGACGCTGCTACCGTGAAGCGTTGCGACGAGCGCATGGACAGCCGCCTCCATCGCCTCGCCAAGTCCTTCTGGCGAGGCAGCTACGAACGCGGCACTCCATTGGGCGAGCAGGTGTTTGACACCGACTGCATGATGTCCTGGATGCAGGACATCGCCAACCAGATTGGGCGGGAGGGGAATGCGGTCGCGGTAGGACGCGGTACACCCTATCTCTTGCGCGAGAATCCCGACGCTTTTCATGTCTTTCTGTACGCTCCCCGCGCCGAGAAGATCCGCCGCACGATCGCCGACGGGCACTCGGAAGAAGATGCCGAGGAACTCGTCGACTCCGTCGATCGCGAGCGCATCGCCTACGTGAAGCACTACTTCAACGCCGATTGGCCCACCCGCTCTCTGTATCACTTGATGCTCAATACTGCCGTAGGAGATGAGCCGGTGATGGAGACGATTCTGAGCACCATGCACCGGGTCGAGGGCAGCCCCAAGGCCACGGATTACGAGCCTCCCAAAGCTCCTGTTCTGGTGCGCTGATTTTCTGTTGCCCTGGCTTGAACCCTTTTATGGTTTTGCTGGTGCGGCCTGTGGTCGAGTCGGCCGCTGGGGTGCGGGACAGCAATCTTCCGCACATACATCCAGCCGCGGACCGAGCGAGCCCAGCGCGCGCCGGTCAGCATCAGGAGTCATCCGCTCGACCATCAGTTCGCGAATCATCGCCACGAACTTGGGATGCACACCGACCGTCTTGGCCCGAACCATGGGGAGCGAGAGCGAATCGCAAAGCTGCTGTGCCTCGATATCGAGGTCGTAGAGCACTTCCATGTGATCGGAGACAAAACTGATGGGCGCCAAAACGACCGCGCTCGCCCGGTTGCGCTCCTTCACCTCGCGCAAGTAATCCAGAACATCCGGCTCCAGCCACGGCTGCCCAGGCGCACCGCTGCGGCTTTGATACACCAGTGCATCGTTGCTGACTCCGAGCCGCCCGGAGACCAATTTCCTGACTTCCTCCAGTTGCCGGACATAGTCGCTGGTATTCGCCATTGACATGGGAATACTGTGCGCCGTGTAAACCATCTGAATATTCTGTTGTTCGCCCACCGGGACTTCCGCCAATGCCTCGCGCAGGCGAGCTGCGGTTGCATCGATGAATCCCGGATGGTTGAAGAACGCGCGCAGTTTGTCGATCTGCGGTGCCTCCGGTCCAACTTCGCCCTGAGCGCGGGCGATGTCTTCGCGGTACTGCCTGCATCCAGAATAGGAACTGTAGGCGGAGGTGACGAAACCCAGAGCGCGGCGAATTCCCTCGTGCTTCATTTGCCGCAGAGTGTCCGCCAGCATCGGATGCCAATTGCGGTTGCCCCAATACACCGGCAGTTTTGGTCCGTGCTGAGTGAGCTCAGATTTCAGGGCGGAGATCAGATCGCGCGTCTGCTGGTTGATCGGGCTTTTGCCGTCAAAGTGGTAATAGTGCTCCGCGACCGCCAACATCCGCTCGCGCGGAACGTTTCTTCCGCGCAGCACATTCTCGAGGAAGGGAATGACATCCTCGCGAGATTCCGGACCACCGAAGGAGACCACCAGAATGGCGTCGTAGTTCATGCGTGGGAATGGAAGATGGCCTGTGGAATTCGCGCGAAAAAATAGTTAGGAGGCTGGCTCCTAGCAGCGTGTTTTGCCCAGGTCCGTTTCCGGACCATCTCGCTTGCAGGGGTATACCCTCCTCCCCCCACCCCTCGGAAAGGGTTGACGGGCGCGGTTTTTCGAAAACCTGGCTGCAAAATATTGACCACAAAGAAGTTAGAGGTCAAAGTCTTGATCACAGAAAACTTAGAGCGTTTTTGACGCACTGTCCGTATCCCGCCTCCACCTTGACCATCTTCTACTTATTTCGATTCGTGGGCAAGGTCAGACGTCGCACAGGGGGGTGCAAAACCAATACTCGCACGGGTTTTTCTCACTGACCGATTTACCAAAACGATGGAGCGAAGCTCACCGGTGCGAATTCGAAGGTTTGAGTCGACGCTCTCGGACCAGCTAGAATTCACGTTCGAGCCGGCCAAACCGATGAGCTATGAACCGATTGAAAACTATGGGGTGATTGGCAATATGTGCTCGATTGCCCTAGTGGGGCTGAACGGTTCCATCGATTTTCTCTGTTACCCAAATTTTGATTCGCCGACGGTGTTTGCGGCTCTTCTCGACGACGAGAAAGGCGGCTGTTTTCAAATTCAGCCGCAACTCAGAAAAAGGAACGTACGGCAGATGTATTTGCCGGACACGAATATTCTGCTCACGCGATTTCTCGCGGAGGAGGGTGTGGCCGAACTGACGGACTTCATGCCCATTGGCACGGACAGCGAGCAACCGAATGAGATTATCCGCACCGTGGCCGTCATCCGCGGTGAGGTCGATTTCCAGATGCGGTGCCAGCCGCGGTTCGATTATGCGACCTGTGGGCACACCGTGAACATCGAAGACCGCTATGCGACTTTCTTGCCAGCGAGCGACGCGTGCCAATCGATGGCGTTGTACTCCACGACACCCCTGCAACAACAATCCGGGGATGTAACCTCCGAGTTTAAACTCCAAGCCGGCGAGAGAGCGACGTTCGTGTTCGGGGGTGTTCGCGCGCAGGGACAGCAGCCCGAGATGAAGTTTGTAGTGGCGCGCTTCCAGGAGACGGCGCGTTTCTGGAAAGGATGGATCGCGAATTCAAAGTACAAGGGCCGGTGGCGCGAGATGGTTAACCGTTCGGCTCTGATGTTGAAGTTGATGATCAGCCGGGAGCATGGATCGCTGATTGCAGCGCCTACATTCTCCCTGCCGGAACACATTGGCGGAGTGCGTAATTGGGACTATCGCTTCACCTGGCTGCGTGATGCGACCTTCACGCTTTACGCGCTGATCCGACTGGGTTTTGTTGAAGAGGCAGAGGCGTTCATCGACTGGTTGAAGGGGCGGCTCAGTGACGATGCGGAACGGGGACCGTTGCAGGTGATGTATGGGATTGACGGCAGGCAGAAGCTGGATGAGGTGACGCTCGATCATCTGCGAGGGTACGAACATTCGCGACCGGTGCGGATCGGAAACGCCGCCTATCAGCAGCTGCAGCTCGATATTTATGGCGAAATGATGGATTCCATTTATCTGGCGAATAAATATGGGGACGCAATTTCGAACGCCGGGTGGCAAGACGTGCAGCGGATGCTGGACTGGCTGGGCAAGAATTGGCAACGACCCGATGAAGGGATATGGGAGGTTCGCGGCGGGCAACGGCAATTCCTGCATTCCCGGTTGATGTGCTGGGTGGCATTCGACCGAGCACTGCGGCTCGCTCAAAAACGCTCGCTATCGGGGCCTCTCGATGCCTGGTGGCGCACACGCGACGCGATCCGAAGCGACATCTTTACCAGCTTCTGGAACGACGAACTCCAGTCATTTGTGCAATCGAAGGGGACTAAGGATCTGGATGCGTCGGTGCTGCTGATGCCGCTCGTGCGTTTCATCAGCCCGGTTGATCCGATGTGGCGCTCGACCATGAAAGCCATTGAAGCACGCCTGGTCGAGGATACGCTGGTTCGACGCTACGAGGCCGAGTCCACCCACGTGGACGGGATCACAGGCGCCGAAGGCAGCTTCACCGCTTGCTCGTTCTGGTACATCGAATGCCTGGCGCGCGGTGGTGAGTTGGAGAAGGCTCAACTGTTGTTTGAGAAGCTGCTGGGATACGCCAATCATCTTGGGCTCTACTCGGAGGAGATTGGATTGAATGGGCGACACCTCGGCAACTTCCCGCAGGCTTTCACCCATTTGGCCTTGATCAGTACCGCAACCTATCTGGACAGAGTTCTTTCCGGCAAGGGCGACTCAGTATGGCGCTAGCTTTGAGCGTAAAGGCCTTCTGGTTACTTCACCTTCGGGTTACTTCACTTGGATACGGTGATCCGAATCATCAACCGGCGAAAGACGCGCTGTCAAACCTGGTCTAATAGCGGCTTCGAATTTAGGGAAGGGAAAGGTTTCTCAGCGGAGAGCGAGGGATTGTGATGACAATTAATTCTATCCAGCGCATGCGACATTTGAGGATGATCCTAATGTTTTCAAGTCTGGGATTGATGTCAACCCTCATGGCACAAGGCCGGATAGGCCCCATTGCCACAACCTCAGCCGTCCGATCGACGGTAGGGAGGCAAGTTAGCCAGGACGCGAGCGCTGGGCAGATTGCCCTTCACAAGGTGCAACAGGACATTGCTATTGCTGGAATCTTGCAGGCTCTGCAGCATGACGCGCCTCGAGGGCCGGTAATTCTTCGAAACGTCCGAGTCGTCGATCCTATCCAAGAGACGATCACTCCGAATGAAAGCCTTGTCATTGAAGGATCTAGGATTTCATGGGTGGGAGATAAGGCAAAGGAGCCAAAGATTACTGCGAAAGTAATCGATGGAGCCGATCATTATGTTTCTCCAGGGCTGAATGACATGCACGTCCACACTTCGACAGCCGACGGGTGGCTACTTGATCTAGCAAATGGTGTGACCGCTGTCCGCGATATGGCCGGGTTTCCTTGGATGTTGAAAGCAAGAGACAGCATAAATGCAGGAAGGATGTTGGCCCCGTCCCTATCGGTCGCTGGTCCATTGATAAATGATTACGGACTATTTGGATACGCTGTTGTCCCGGCCAATTCCTTGGATGCTCGTCGGCACGTTCGCCTTGAGGCGGCTTGCGGTTACGATTTCATAAAACTTTGGAACATCGTGCCCCGGCCGATCTTCGATGCTGTGGCACAGCAGGCTCGTCTAGACGGAATGGACCTCATTGGGCATGTCCCCCATGACATTTCGGTTCGATATGCCGCCCAATCGGGTATGCGAACTATGGAGCACTTAAAAGGGTTTCTGGACGACAGTACCCTGAGGCTTGGCGATACTGACTACGGAGCGGTTATCGACACGCCTGCTGTGTGGAATACTCCGACTCTTTACGCGAACAGGGCGTTTGCACGTGGCGATGAGGCCAAGGCATATTTGGCGAGTTCCGAAAGCCAATATGTCCCGCTGCGCGTCCGCAGGAAATGGTTGGCCTCGCAAGCAGGAGAGGAAAGCGCCGCTAACAGACAAGCCAGGGAAGCAGAGCCGATCCTGATAAGTATCGTTAAGAAGCTAGTTTCCCTTCGCGCAAAATTCTTGGCTGGCACAGACGCTGACAACTACCCATTTCAGGTCATGGGATTTGGCCTTGTCGACGAATTGGGACTCCTGCAGAGTGCTGGGTTAACGCCGGGTGAAGCTCTGCGCGCAGCCACAACCGAGCCCGCGATTGCGATGCGAGAAGCCGAAGAGTGCGGCCAAATAGCACAAGGTATGAGAGCAGATTTGGTATTACTTGACGAAAATCCGCTGAAGGGCGCTTCTGTATTTAAAGTCAATCGAGGAGTTATGGTTCGCGGGGTTTGGCTGGAAGAATCGAGTCTTAAATCAGCCCTTGCCAAACTTGCTGCGATCTTCGCTGAACCTGACAATGACGTCGTTCTGAATGAGGAAACGGCGCGATCAACTCTTTCACAGGCTGGTGAATTAAGTAAAGACGGATTCGTGCTGGACGCGCGCCAATATGCGCAACTTGCTAAGTTGCTACGAGAAGCCGGCTACGCGACCACAGCTGAAGGATTTGACAGTCTAGCCGACATACCAAGAACGGGACCATGCGCAGAATCTCGACCTATGGAATGACAATACGCGGCGGTATTGTCTTGTTGCTTTCTGTTGGGTCGATTTGAACAGATGGCCAGCTTGATGCCTCTTTCTCGAAGTCTGCAGCAGAAGACAGATGCTGGAAGATATACAGAACTTCTGAGCACGAACGATGACACTCACTATGACGTGGCGCGGTGGGATCGCCTGCTCGGAAATCATCGAGGTTGAGTGCCAAACGTGATCGTTAGCTCTGGACGCTCGGGTCCCATTGAGGGTCGATGAGTTTTTCGCCAACCATGCCTGGTAGGCCGTGACAGAGGTTTCGGCCTAAGTTACAACCTCGGAACGGCAGAAAAAACTGCTTATCTTTGCGCAAGAGCAACGACAGCCCGGTGGAGATAGGCGAGTTTGCTGCAGATCAAATTGTCAAGCCGGGTGTGTGTCGTGAATTTGAGACCTCGGATCTGCTACCTCCTGTCCCTTCTTAGAATCCACAGGCCGGACTGTAAGCACTGCATGGCTCAGCTAACCTGCGGGAATGAATTGCGCAGACGGCTAGAAGAGCTGAACGGAGATGCGCAGCCGGTCCAGTTCGAGAGCCTTAGTAATGGCGTCGAAATGGCACTGGCGGTCATGCCTTCGATGGACGCGGAGAGGCGGAAAGCTCGATGAGGGGAATGGGCTGTTTGCAGCAGTTAAGCAGTTAAGGAATGCGGCTGGCGAAAGAGCGCTTTCTCCACCCGCGAGCAGTCCAACTCGCTCCAGCTTCCTTGCCTGCCACCAACCCGAGTCAAATCAGTGGCCTACTCGATGGGAAAATGGCGCTGTACGGAATCGCTGAGGGGCAAAGAGGGGCAAAGACTTCTCTTGACTCGCCTACCTTGCCGGAGCATAATTCCCATGCTTCGTCTCTCCGAAGAGCAGTTCCCATCGTTCGGAACGCAGCACCCCCTGAGGCGAGGAATTCTTCCAGGTCTCGTAACGAACCCAAGGTAAATCAGGCCGAACCCCGGGGAACGGCAATCTTTTCGCTCGCAGCTCCCCGGGAATAACTCTGGCTGTAGAACCTGCTGCAAGAAGTCGTCGTTAGGCTCGCGGTTTGCTTCGACCGCAGCTAGCTCGACAGACTTTGACGTAGATGAAAAGGAGGCCGAGATGAAGAATCGGAACACTCTTGCTTGTCTCGCAGTCCCTCTCCTTGGACTGATTCTCTCTGCTGGATCCTCGCAGGCCGCAGAGACAAAAATCAGCGGAACCATTTCCACGACAGTCACCATTACGCAAGACAGCGAACTGGTGGGTGATGTGACGTGCAAGGTTGTCGGTGGGCCTTGCATCGCCTCAGGGGCCCCGAATATCACATTGCGCCTGAACGGCTTTAGGATGACGGGAACCATCCCCAGCTGTACGCCGGCGACGTCGTCTAACGACGGCATTGATGTGTTGACGAACGATGTGACTATCCTAGGACCTGGGTTGATCCAGAAATTCGGCGGTTTCGGGATATTGCTGTTCTCAGAGAGCGGGGCCACGGTCCGTGGGATTACTGTCACGGATAGCTGTTTCAGCGGCATAATCCTGGCCGGTGCTACCGACAGCGACATCGAGGGGAACACTTCGGTACGAAACGCCATGGGCTCCGAAGGCGCCCCATGCGGGGGAACTTGAATTGCTGAAAGCAGCCACAACCGAGTTCGGTTGAACAACTACTATGGAAACGGCTTGGCTACCTCGAAAGACTCGGCCACATCGCCCAACAGCAACAATTTCGGAGTTGGATTGTTTGGAAGTAACAACAACGTAGTCGAGGAAAACCGGATCGGCGGTAACATGAATGGTGTTTATATCGGCGACACCGGTGACGTTGGGAATGTGATTCGAAGAAACATCGTCATCGGTAATCCTCCGGCGCAGGTCTCGACGGAGTTCGGCGCCTTGATCGGAGCAGATATTCAAGACATGTCAACTCCAGGCACCAATACCTTGGAGGACAATCGCTGCCTGACCTATAACGGTGCTGAGGTGCCTGCTCCTTGCCCGAGGATTTCGAACCACGATGATGTCGAGGCTCAGTACCGCGGGAACGGGGGGCCCAGTACTGCAATCGCACAAACTCAACTTGCGGATGTTGGCCTGATGAACTTCGGGGGCGGAACTACGTTGGCGGGCGCAGGCACGCTGTTGATTGTGGGGCTGGCCCTGCCGAAACGTCGTTCTCGAAATCTATCCGGAAAAAATTAGCTTGGCCGCCGGCGCTGAGCCAAGCCTTAGCGCCGGCGGATGGCGCGGTTCTCTTCCTGCGAAGGGACCGCAACAAAAGCACGGATCACGCTGAACGCGCCTCGTGGGCGATTCGGTGCTCATTTAGAAACGGCTTCCCTGCCCAGACCTTTATTTGACCAAGACCTTGATTTGGAAGGAGAGTGCCAATGAGCCTCCGGTGCAAACTCTTGGTTACCTTCCTGGTCGTTCGGGCTGCATTTTCTTCGGCTTCGTTGTTCTCGCAGTCAACGCCAACGTCTCAAACCACTCCCCCGCCCAAGGCGACCTCTTCAAGGTCGTCTACAAAGACCTTGACCGAGGCGCAAATGTCGCAGATGAGCAGCGACGACTTGGCAAAGTATGTCTTCCAACAGCATGGCTGCAAGAACTGTCATACGTTAGGGAAGGCGGGTCGGCTTGGCCTCACCGAGCAAGGGATGGAGGTCGGAAAGAACTATGAAGGTTGCGTCTCTCTGCTCACCTCGATGAGTCTCGTCGCCCAACTGAAAGAGGCCCAACGTAGCGGTGCGGACAAGAAGACGGCTGCCCGGTTTCAAGAGTTCGGTTGCACCACGTGTCATCAGGTCGTCCCGCCGGGAAGGATGGGGCTCACCAGCTACGGGGCAAAGCTCAAGTCGATGCATATGGCCTGCACCGATGTGGAGAAACGCATGAGCCAGCAGCGGTGACTCCTACTACGATTATCCTGTCGTGTGCCTCCTTGGGCCGAGGAACACGCACTGCCACTGGCTGTTCTTGGCTGCGATTGGATGTTTTTCTTCACTTTCAAAACCCTCCCTGAGCGTCGCAGTCCTCGACTAGCGTAACAGTGCGCCGTGAAAGGCGCTGGACTTCAGCGGGTGCAACTGCCGCCCGGGAACTGGTTCGCTCCACCCGGTAGCAATCGAAACGGCAGCGGAGGCAACGAAGCTGTCGGAGCTTTCGATGTAGAGGGTCGCTAGGCGACTCGGCGAGCGTGCAGGCCATAACGTGAGTAAACGCTGAGCAGGCCCCGAAAAAACAATTGCAAGAGCCGACCTGACTGTTACACAGGGAAGGCCGCTGATGGTGGAGATGGACGAGCGAACAAGCTTCATCGAACCTGCCGGGGTAATGGCGATGGCATGTACGCATAGGAGACCAGACGCAACACGGGAAGCCCCAGCGGTGATCATACATAATAAGGATCAACTGGCAACTCGCGAGAGACCGGCCGGGCCGTGTGGGGTGGCGGAGAGGTTCGTAGTACCGAGGAAGCCGGGCAACGCCGGTGGAGGGAAGGGGGTGCGCCGGGATAAACCGGTAGGAAGTAGAAGATGAAAGAGCTTC
>DATKFH010000039.1:0-3112 GCA_035511455.1 Candidatus Sulfotelmatobacter sp.
CGCGCGTCCTCAAAGTGTTCCCGAACCCTCTCCGCAAACTGCAGAATCGTGATCTCCTCGGGATTTCCGATGTTCGTGGGCTCGTGCTCGTCGGAAAGCATCAACCGGTAAATCCCTTCGATCAGATCGGAAACGTAGCAAAAACTCCGCGTCTGCTTCCCGTCGCCGTAAACCGTAATCGGCCTGCCCGTTAGCGCCTGATGCACGAAATTGGGCAACGCCCGGCCGTCGTTCAACCGCATGCGCGGCCCGTACGTATTGAAGATGCGCACGATGCGCGTATCCACACCGTAATACCGGTGGTACGCCATGGTCATGGCCTCCGCAAACCGTTTGGCCTCGTCGTAGACCGCTCGCGGTCCGATCGGATTGACCCGCCCCCAATACTCCTCGGACTGCGGCGAAAACTCCGGATCGCCGTAGCACTCGCTCGTCGAAGCCAGAAAAAATTTAGCTTTCTTCGCACGGGCCAGACCCAGCGAGTGGTGCGTTCCCTCGGAACCCACCCTCATCGTTTCGATGGGAAATTTCAGATAGTCGAACGGGCTTGCGGGTGAAGCAAAGTGCAAAACGTAGTCGACAGGTCCCGCAACGTCGATGTGTTCGGTAACGTCGGCGCGTTCCACGCGGAAGCGCGGGTTCCTTTCCAGGTGACTGACATTCGACTCTCCGCTCGTAATCAGGTTGTCGAGCGCCAGCACCTCCCAGCCCTCCGCAATCAGCCGGTCGCAAAGATGCGATCCCAAAAATCCTGTCCCACCCGTGATCACCGCACGCATGTATCCCCCTGGAGTTTCGTATAAAGGTTTCGTATTGCCATTATCGCTGGTCCTACAAAGTTTATCCCGCTCCGGTGCAGGTTTCGCGCCCTAATTGCCGAAAAGTTTCCTTTTCGCAGAGGGCAGCGACCCTCCAGTTTGGCTTCTGCCAGCCGCTAGAAAAACCAGAAACGCTTCCGCTGCTTAGGCTTGCCGTCAGGAGCGACCTCCGGCACGTGCGGCAGCTCCCGCCCTTCAAACGCCGCCATCGGATTGTCCAAAAACAGCCCCTGTGCCTTTGCGTCCCCAAACCGTTCCCGCACCACCTCATAGGCCGGCTGCAACCGCAGCGGCCTGCCTCGCGTGTTATGCGCATCGCTGGCCACGAAATGCACCAGCCCCATCTCGATCCAACGCAACGCATCGGCCTGCGCTTTCGGTCCAAAAGTCCCGGTCAGCGACCCGCCCGTCACCTGCCCAAAGCAGCCAAGCCGTACCCAGGAAGCCAGCAAGCTCGTCTGCGCTTGAATGATCCCGTTGCGTTCAGGGTGTGTGATGATCGGGTGAATGCCCATTAACTGCATGTCATGCAGCGCGTGACTTGTCGTCGGAGGTATCGAATATTCGCTGAATTCCACCAACAAATAGTTGTGCTGGTTGATGCAGAAGCGCGCCGCATCCTTCCGCAGCATCTCCAGATTCTCCAAATTTAGGTGGAAATCGCACCCGGTCGCCAGCACCAGCCGGTCACCCACCAGTCTCTGCAACTGGCCGTGCAGCGCGCGCACCCGTTCATAGTCGAATCTAAATTCCGAACTCGAGTGCGGTGTTGCAACCACGTGGGTTACGCCGTCCGAAATCGCCGATTGCGCCATCGCCAAGGATTCTTTGACATCGACCGCCCCATCATCCAACCCCGGCAAAATGTGGCAATGTACGTCAACCATATTCTCGTTACTTTAACCTATCTGCCGAACCAGCGTCCCACAGAAGACGTCAGCGTCACACGTCGACTCCCATAGCCGGGGCAGTCAAATCAATGACTTATGGCCCTGGAAATCCCATCCCTCGGAACCCTACAGTCTTTCACTGGCTGCTAAGTTGGAAACTTTCCCCTCTACCTTCCTTGCGGTTGCTCTCAACCCTGCTATATTAAATTTGTCTCTGTCTCATCGGCCTTTGGCCCGGCCGGCTGCATCCCCAAAAATATTCTAGGAGCTCGACGCAACTCATGGCAATCGATCGAAAACCCGAGTTTTTCAAAGGCACGCAACTCAAAGTCGCCATTATTGGCTGCGGATACGTCGGCCTCCCCTTGGGGCTACGCTTTGCCGAAGCAGGTCACAAAGTCACTGGATTCGACACCGACCCGAAAAAAGTGTCCATGCTTAACGCCGGCAAATCCTACATCGAGCACATCCCGCAAAACAAAATCCAGCAGTTCGTTAACAGCAAGCATTTCGGCGCCACCACCGATTTCGCAAAGTTGAAGGAAGTCGACGCCATCATCATTTGCGTCCCCACCCCTCTCGATGAGCGGCGCGAGCCCGACTTGAGCTACGTGGAAAACACCGCCATCGCCATCTACCCGCATTTGCAAAAAGGCCAGCTCGTGGTCCTGGAATCAACCACCTACCCTGGCACCACCGAGGAACTCGTCCTCCCCATCCTCGAAAAGAGCGGCCTCAAGTGCCCGATTCTGTCAGGCCCCGACGCCGAAAACACCCTGGGCGACTTCTTCCTGGCGTTTTCTCCCGAACGGGAAGATCCAGGTAACAAGCAGTTCGGCCTCGCGCAAATTCCCAAGGTTGTCGGCGGCGTGAATCCGGCGAGCGGCCGTGCGGCTTGCGCGATCTACACTCCCATCGTCTCCCGCGTTGTACCCGTCAGCTCCACACGCGCCGCGGAGATGGCCAAGCTCCTCGAAAATATCTTCCGCTGCGTCAACATCGCCCTCGTCAACGAGCTGAAAATGCTCAGCCTGCGCATGGGCGTGGACATCTGGGAAGTCATCGACGCCGCCGCCACCAAGCCTTTCGGTTTCATGCCCTTCTACCCCGGCCCAGGCCTCGGCGGCCATTGCATTCCCGTCGATCCCTTCTATCTCTCCTGGAAGGCCCGCGAATACGATTTCGCCACCCGCTTCATCGAACTAGCCGGCGAAGTCAACACCGCCATGCCGTATCACGTCGTGGAAGCCGTCGCCGCCGCCCTGAACGAGCGCAAGAAAAGCATCAAAGGCTCGAAAATCTTGGTCTTGGGTGTCGCCTACAAGAAAGACGTCGACGATCTGCGCGAATCACCCACCCTCAAGATCATGCAGCTCCTCCAGCAGCGTGGCGCGGAACTCGACT
>DATKFH010000040.1:0-3034 GCA_035511455.1 Candidatus Sulfotelmatobacter sp.
GATGCCGCGAGCGCGGCGTTCGAAGTCGGCTATGAGAGTGCGAGTCAGTTCAACCGCGAGTACAAGCGCTTCTTCGGTCAACCGCCGATGCGGGACATCAAAGTGCGTCGGCTGGCCGGCTCCGCAATGGTCAGCGACTAACAACCCTGCGGATCATTCTGTCCAGATGGTCGAACAAACCTGAACTAATCCAGATGGGCGCTGAGCGGCTCGGTCCCGGAAAGACGCTTTGCTCCGGTCAAATCTCGGGTCATCCACTCCGAATGCGGTACATCAGTAGACAAGGTGCCACATCCCATAGATAAGCACTTTCCCGTCTGACCAGCGCTCTCGACTCTTAGCGGTCTCCCCTTGTTGGCGCGAACATTAAAAAACTTGTAACCGAGTCGTTCCGGACACGTAATAGACAGTAGAGATGCTCATGGATCTTTTCCAGCGATTTGCGCTTGGCGAGATCGATGCTTTCGAGACCTTGGTTCGGCAGTTCCAGGGCCACATTTACGCGTGGATTGTGCGCATCGTGCGTGATCCAGGCATTGCGGAGGATCTGACCGTTGAGACACTTTGGCGCGCCTATCGGGCGCGGAAACAGTTTCGGCCGGATGGAAACTTCGCAGCTTGGTCGCGACGGATTGCCACCAACCTCGCGCTCGACCATCTCCGCCGCAAACGTCCGGAACAGAGGTTGGTCGCAGAGCCCACCGGAGCACCTCCGACCGATCATCTCGTCGAGCAGGAGATTCGGGAAAAGATCCAGCAGGCGTTTCGCCGGTTGCCAGCCAAGCTGCAGGTGACGGCGACGTTAGCGCTCTTGGAGGAGCAGCCTTATGAGGAAATTGCTGATGCCCTAGGTATATCGGTGGGCGCCGTGAAGTTACGAGTATTCCGCGCGGTTCGCGTATTGCGCAAGCAACTGAACCACCATGGGATCAGGCCCTGAGTGAAAGGCCATGAGGGTAGAGAAATGAACGAACACGACGAACGGCAAATTTGCCAAGCTTTGAAGCGATCGTTTCCGCCAGTCCACGCCGAACTTGGCCGCGACCTTTGGCCTGCGGTACTGCGCAAACTCGACCCCCGCCCGACCCCGGTTCCCTGGTACGACTGGGCGTTGATCGGCTTCAGCGCCAGCGTGTTTCTGTTTTTTCCGCAATTGCTTCTCGTGTTCGCGTACCACCTGTAGCTGTGGAAGGAGGCCTTATGAAGAGTCATCCGTACTTGCGGGCTTACATGTCGGGAATCTCGGTACCGACGCCACTTCTGCTGGTCGCGCTGACGCTGTTTAGCATCGCGCGATTCGTCTATGACGTTCCCATCCCGGTAGAGCGGGTCATCATTTTTCCTATGGCAATCATCCCGAACCTGTTTGGCGTGTGGAACGTGCTGTACCTGGCTTCGCGCTCACGCACACACCTGCCGCTGGGGATTCACGGCGCAGTCCTTCCTTTCATCCTCGCCCCACTCGGATTTCTTCTCGGGCGTTCCCTGGGTTTCCTGAAGGCGACGGACCACGGCTTCCTCTACTTTGGCGTCGTGAACGTGCACTACGCGCACATAGCAATTATCTTTCCCGTGGTGCTGATTGTTTATTACCTGGTTTGGAAGTACCTGATCGGGTTCTTCAATCAAGTGGCAGGAATCGCGGAGTAGTGAACTTATGGCAGGCAACAGGAGGGTGTATGTCTCAGGGCCAATCTGGAGGCGTTTCGACGGTTGCTCACGGGCATCAATATCTAACCGCGGCAGCGTCACTGGTAGTAGGTGGAGCGTTCTTCGCACTGTGGTTCTGGCTGCTGCCACAGTGGCTCGGTTTCCGAGTGGACACGACGGGCACAGCACGTTGGCGATGGTTGGCGGCGCTTCCCTCGGGGCTGGGATTTGCGGTTGCCCTGCGCTGCGTTTGGGACTTCGGATGGACGGGACGCGGTACCCCCGCGCCGTTCGCTCCGCCGCAACGCTTGGTCGTGGTAGGTCTCTACCGGCATGTTCGGAACCCTATGTATCTGGGCTTAGCCGTGGGGTGGATTGGGCTGTGGGTGATCTTCGGGCACGCCAACCCAGCCGCGATTGCTGGCGTGGCAGCGGTCGCCCTCGCCATATATCTGTTCGTTCTCTTTTATGAAGAGCCCGCTCTGCGCGGCAAATTCGGGGCAGACTATGAGCAGTATTGCCGGAACGTGGATCGATGGTGGCCGCGTGTGCGAGGCTGGGACAAGCAATAGTGGCGGACTGGGCGGACGATGACGGCGAAGATGTTGGGTAAAGCGCTTGCCTGCAAGCCCGCTCCTGAAAAACGCACTGGCGGAGGCCTGATCACTGACTGGCGACCGCGCCAGATTCTTGGTCGCTCGCTACTTGGGAACCTCGCTCCCTTCGATTAGTGTACCCGCGTGATGTCCTGCACCCAATTGGTCTCCCATGTCTTGCCCTCATCTGGCGAGTAAGCCTGTTCCCAGTGACACGATGTCGGAGTAATCTTGGTCCATAAGAATCGTGCGCGGATCGGTCTCCCGTTGTAGGTATCATCCCCGTAGAACGTTCCCACACCGTCCTTGAAGGTCCCTCTCATGGGTGGATCCAGAGGTCCCAGTGGGGTCCGACTGTCGAGCCACCAGATTGACCACTGCCGGGTCTTCGAGTCGAAGGATCGCAGCGCTACGCCACGATAGGGAGCGCCCGGCACTTCGAGTACGAGGTCGTCGACATTGCTGTAGCCTCCCATCAGCGGCTGGCTGCTCAACGTACCTTCGAACTCAATCCACTCGTGATTGTTGGCGAGACGCTCCTTCAGCTTTCGATGATCAACTCGCCAGTGGCCTACTAAGAAATCGAAGTCATGGACGCCGGAAGTTGCGCTATCTATTTGACTCATTCCGCGTCCGGACTCTTGGTTAGACTGGGCAGCTGACACTCCCGGAATGACCAGACTCAAAGTCAGCAGCGTCATAATGTACGCCCTACAGCGATAAGTCTTCATGGTGACCTCGTACCTGGGGCAGCCTTCGCGCCTTCTCGTGTTCCAAGCACATGCCGA
>DATKFH010000041.1:0-254517 GCA_035511455.1 Candidatus Sulfotelmatobacter sp.
GAGTTCGCGAGCCAGGGAACTGGCAATTCTCTGGAGGATCTGGGCTGTGATTGCGTGCAACGATTGGTCCTGCTCCCGGGTAAAAGGCCCGCGCTCGGAAATGAAGGACTCCAGTTCCTGCTGGCTGATCTCGTCGAGACGGTGGCGCAACGCCACGATGGTAGGCACCACTCGTTCTGCTTTCAGACGGGCGCGGAACGCGAGCGCCTCCTCGGCGACAATCTTATCCGCCGCAGCAGCGATGGCCGTACGCTCCCCGGCATAGCCCTTCACGACCCGCGCCAAACCCTCCAGGTCGCAGAGCAGGATTCCATCCCCGCGGCGTACCTCCGGGTCCACGTCGCGAGGCATCCGAGATCCATGATGACAAGCGCTACGCGGTTGCGTTCTATGGCAATCCGCTCTGCCTCTTCGCCGGTGAGAATGACGTGCGGGCATCCGGTTGAACTGATGACAGTGTCCGCCCGCAGCATGCATTGCCAGCGGTCGGCCAGCGTTGCCGCCGTGCCTCCGAGCTTGTCGGCCAATTCCTGGGCTCGAGTCGAAGACTGGTCGATCACGACCACTGAAGCCGCGCCGCTCTCGACCATCTCGCAGGCAGAGACTTCGCTCATTTTTCCGGTACCCAGCAATAGGACTCTGCGGCCGTCCAGTGACCCAAAGATCTGCCGCGACAGGTCCAGCGCGGCCGCGGGAATCGAGACCTTGCACTTGTCGATTCCGGTGTCAGTACGCACCTTCTCCGAGACGCTGAGAGCTCTTTCGAGAATTGCGTTGAGAAAACGTCCGGCGGCCCCTACGGTCCGTGCCTGCTCCCATGCTGACTTCATCTGGGGAACAATGTGGGCCTCGCCCAGCGACAGGCAATCGAGTCCGGCAGTCACGCGGAAAACATGGGTGAGAGCCGCTTCATCCGGCAAGCGGTAGAAATGTTCCCACTCGGTCCAGTTTGATGCCGTGGTCAGCCCCAAGGAATTGCAGCAGGGAGTTCGCTGCCAACGTTGGCTCGCTGGCCCACAGCAGGAATCGCGTGCGGCAACAGGTGGACAAAACGACTGCTTCCTCGATGCCCTCGGCACTCTTGAGCTGCTGTAGGACTTTGTAGCGCCGATTTTCGCCGATCCAAAACCGCTCCCTCATACCCAGCGATGCCGTCCGATGGTTGAGTCCGATCACCAGGAGAGTCGGTTCCAAGACGATACCTCAGGCGCAAGTTGCAAACTTACGAGGGCAAACCCGGTGGCCAAAGACTGGCTCGTGCCCGATCTCTCAAGTCTTTACGTTTCATTTGGTTACGTAGCGTAAATAAAACACGCAGGCGGTCGAGATTGTTGCCGTATCACTCCAAATGCGAGTCTTTTGACGCGATCTTGGCGGTCGTACCATGCCAGGCTCGGATTTCGGTCACGACCTGCCGTGACCACGATCACAGACCGGTTCAGTGGCAACATAGAAACGGTCGAACGTTAGTTCATTCTTATCAGCCTCGAGTTTCGTTCGCGACAGAACGGAGTTTTGGGCGAGCCGAAACGGCGAGGAATTTTTGAAAGGAATAGCAATCATGAAGATGATGAAACTGGTAGTCCTGATCGCGATGATCGCGCTGACGTTGTTCCTCATTCTGCCCAATCTGTCCTGGGCGGCCGACGATGGCGCGGCCATTTACAAAGCAAAGAGCACTGCATGCCATGGCGCGGAGCTGGGTGGAAAACCGGCGGCCAAGATTCCCAGCCTGGTCTCCGATGACGCCAAGAAATCTTCCGATGCCGACCTGACCGTCATGATTGGCAAAGGCGGCAAGGACAAGAGGGCGATGCACACGTTCTCCAACAAGGGCGTTTCGGCGGACTAGGTCAGAATGGTCATCGGATACATCCGCGCGGCGCAGAAGAAGTAGCCTGGCGGCGTTTGCAAGCGAGTAAAGACCGCTGTTCCAATCGGCGACGACTGCGCCACCCTGAACGGTAGGTGCAAAAGTGTGTGGGTGAGTGATCCGCTCCCTGGCGACCTCTGGCCTTGCAGCGCCGGACATCTGAAAGTCCCCGCTCCGGCTCGCCACACGGAACCGCCAGCCCACCCCAGACCCGGGCATTTGTTTTCCGCGTACAGCGCGGTCCAAGCCCCGAAGCCGCGACAGAATGGGGCCGGCACCGCGCGAGGCAGTCCTTCCCCCCGCGGCCTGCGCCTAAACCGTTCGCGGAAAACTCGCGATTCGTATCGGGGCATCGCTTGGCCGCGGAAAAACTCCGGCTCGTGCAGGTTTTGGGAAGGGCACGACGTTCAGTCGTGCCGCTCGGTCGCCAAAACGAGTCCACGCTTTTGGGCCTGAGGGTTGCTTTTTGCCGTTGGTGCGAGTTTTCCGCAGCCTGCTTAAGCGCCCCCGTAAGCGACGGAGAATCAGTTTCGGCTTCAGCCGCTGCGCACCGTCGCTACGGACGACGACCTTCATCGGCGCTCCGCCGGACGATAATCGGGCCTGGCAGCGGAAGTGACAACGCCTCGGCCTCGACCGCCGCCCACTCCGCCGATGAAAGTCGGCGCCAGAGGTCGATCGAAACCTCGGCCGCCGACCGCCGCCACACTCCAACGATCTCCCCACGCACGAGTACCGCTCCCGGCCAAACGCGTGTTGTCCATAGTTCGGCCCGTCGCTTCGCCTCGGGCACCAGGATCTCTCGATCCGCTCCCCACAGAAGGTAGTACGCATCGCCGCCGGGCAGCAGTCGTGCAGCCGCAGTCGCGCCGGGCTTGGACCGGAACGCCATCTCGTCATCGGCGAGGATCCACCCGTCGCCAACCGTCGTCCGCACCGCCGTCAGCACACCTGCGAGCCGCTTGAACGCCGCGCTAGCCTCCGCACTCCCGATCCCGGCCCAGCGGGCGAACGAGGCGGGCGTAGCCGGACCGAAGATGTGAAGGTACCGGCGAGCGAGTTCGAGACGCGCCTGCCACGGATCCATGTCGGGCGCGGGCACGGTCCAGACGACCGGCTGGCGCGAGCCATCCCAACGCAGCAGGACCGTGCCCGTCGGCGCCGCGTATCGGAGGCTGTTGTGCGGCACTCCCATCTCACGCCCCGCCTGGCCGAACGGCATCCGCCGACCGTCGAGAAACGCGTGGAGCCGCGACGCGGTGTCGTGCGCCCTTGCGCGGCGACGCGCGTCCTCCGGTAGCCGCCCGAGCGAGAATACCGGGATGTCCTGCGCGGCTACGACATAATCGTTGTACCGCGGCCCCCAGAGCTGCACCAGGGATGGGTGCGCCCAGCTGGTCGACGTTGCTTCCTCGACTCGTGCGTGGATCGACAGCAGCGCGGCCCGTGGCGATGAGTCCTGGAACCCGGCCCACGCGGCTCGCCGCAGCGACTTCGCCCCTGCCGGTAGCCGTTCGTCAAGCGAACCAACCCGCCGCCGGAAGCCTAGGATCTGCGACCGAGATAGCTCAAGCGGCGGAATCTTGCGTGACATGTTCTATCGAGATAAATATGCCAAGTAGCCGGACGTCAAGTGGAAGAAAAATGACTTGTGAAAATTCACTATCTTTAAAGATCCTTGTGAGCCACCGTCTCCAGGGAGTCTGCGTCGTAGCTTTTAGCCTGCGGAGAAAAGTGGAATTAAAGAAGGCTTCAGTCGCGAAGCGGCGCAAGAATAGAGCCCACCGCTTGCCCTGAGCTTGTCGAAGGAGCGCAAGCCGTGAGTGACAAGGGGGAGGTGAACACAGCCCCGGAGAGCGTGCTTGCGAATTAAATTTCGGACGACGCGGTAGAACAACAACACTGAGATTAGCGCCCCGGAGGGGCGTCTGATAATAGCCCGGCGCGTTTCAGCGCCGGGGAAATTGGGAGATTGTCTCGCGCCTCGGGTCCCGCAGTAGCATTATCGAGTTGCTCTCACCCAATTTCTTCCCAGCTTCCTGCCCCCACGTTTCCGTAGTCTTACTTACTCATGGTGAAATCCGCTTTACCGCTGCCGGCCACAGTTACGGGTTTGGATTGGTTCTTTGCACCTTCATGCCAAACCACTAGCGTGTAGCTGCCGTCGGGAACGTCCTTGATTCTGTAATTGCCGCCGTCGTCCGTTTCGGCGAAATAGGGAGTTGGGCTGACAGCAAGGTAACCCACCATTTCAGGGTGGACGTTGCACAGCAGCGGTACCACACCAGCTTTGTCAAATGTGTAGGACCGCTTTTCCCCCTTGGGCCAAGTTCCAAGATTGTGGCCGGCTTTCTTATCGCTGCCGACCGCAGTCCAGAAGACGTTGTGGGCCACGTTGTCGGCGTTCAGGAAGTCCACCGTTGTGCCTTGTTGCACGACCACGATGTGGGGAGAAAACATCAGCCCCTTTTGATCAATTACGGGGTGCTCTTTCGGAGCAGGAAACATCTTTCCCGCAATCGCATCGACGTAAACGACCGAACGGCCCTTCATGCCGGTGACTTTGCCCTCGATATCCCCTGCCCACGCCGCACTGCATAGCCCAGATGCGATTACCGCCAGAACGATTGCTTTGGTGCCCTTCATTTAATCATCTCCTTTGAAGTCGTGATGAACAGTGTCAACATGTGCTCAGAAGAGGAACTTAATGTCTAGGTAAATTGTGTTGTTTGCGCTCGCATTCCGGCCGGAGCCGTCATAGTTGGTCGACCCGCCGTTGAAACGCGTGTATCCCGTGTACTGTGCCGCAAGCCACAGGTTTTGCCACGGCCAAAAAGAAAAGTTCGCGATGTATCCAGCACCTCTCGGATCTCCGTTGGCACTTCCAGTGACGGGAGCCGCCGCAAACAGCGTCGGATCCACCGTGCCCGTCGTATCAAACCAACCGAATGTCCCGGTATAGCGATTGCCGAAATGATATTCCGCATTGGCCAAGGCCGTGTTGAAGTGGTGTGAACCCTGGCCGGCCAAGCCTTGCGCAACGCTAGCGATCAGGTCATTGTTTTCGTGGACGTAGGCTGCCCGAAACGACAGCACATCCTTTCTGAATAGCGTGCGATCGATTTGGGTGTCCAAAGCCCAGTCTGTGTAGGAGTCCTCCGGTCCGGTGACCCCGTTCGGAGTCGTCCGCATGTGGATGCCATAGGTACCGACCTCGTACTGCGTTTTTCCGGTGAGCTGTTGCCAGGCCAGCCGCCAGTAGGGGGCGAGGCCACGAATATTGATTCCCGCAGCCCCCGGGTTCGGCTGAGCACCGCCGATGTGTTCGGACCGATACCCGGCCACATCCAGATAGAGATGGTTGTTCCACATCCCAAACGCACCGACGCCTGCAACGTCCTGCGCCAAATGGCCCTGAACGATGGGCGCAGCCGCCGGCGTTGGCGCCCAGTCACTCGCAACCCATGGATAGCCCCACGCCGGAGTGCTGTTCCAAAGGTCTTCAACCGTGGGGTTGTTGTTGAGGTCAAGACCCCAGATCAACTCCTTGCCGCCAAGTTTGGTGGTATTGGCATAGCGGATGTCCGTGTTGTCGCTGGTGAAGTGGTCTTTCTGCGCACTGTAAGTCGTCTGCAGAAAGCTTCCGACATGGCTGGTCCATGCTCCGGCGAGGAACAGCGATATGTCCTGAGGCAATTCGAAACTGCCATTCTGGGTCGTCGGAATGGGCGACTTGGTCGAGGTGAAGGAAACGTCCATCATCACCGAAAGAGGCAGCGCAGCGAGCAGATCCAGTGGGGAGCGCGTCTTCCCCCCGTCTGCCTTGATGACCTTCGTCTCGTCCCCTTTATCCACGTAGCCTGTTAGTTTGAACCTTCTGCCAGCCGGATTGAGCTCTGGAGGATTATAATGGCAGCCGCTGCAGGGCAGTCCTGTCTGGCGAGCGAAGCTCGGGAGTGCCGCCATCTTTGGTGGATTCACCGCAGATAAAAAAAACAAAACAACAAGAGAAACCGCCGTTAATAAGAAATCGACTGCTCTTTTCATCTCACGTCTCCTTATTTCCTTTTCTACGCTTCCCACGCGTCATACCCCCGCCGGGAGGCGAATGCGAACTGCTCCCCGGTTGTGACAGGTGAGGGTCACAGGCGTGGTATTACGTCAAGACGGGTCAGATCCAACTTATTTACTGGCAAGAACAGCTGGATTCGGATCACACATCAGTAGTCACAGGCAGTTGCCGCCACGCGGAGTTGAAAGATTCCGATCAACCCATTATTTCCTGATCATGGCTTCTTTCTTAAAGCTTACGCATAACTTCTGCCCCCACTTGTGCACCCTATCGGTTTCCCTGTAAATACGCAGTTCCGACACTCGTCAAATCGTTGACTTGTAGTTATGTTAGAGAGCGATCTAAAGACTGCATCGAACGAAGATCAGTACGTATCGCGATACGCATTCCGAACTCCTCGACGCAATCTAAACGGCCAAGTATTTCGGATCATTGCCGAATGGCAAAAGGCGTGTAAAAGACCTGTAAAGAGAGTAAGGGCTTTGTAAAAAGAGCGGACCTACATCAAGAAGTGCGATGGTTGTAACTGAGACATGCCCAAGTAGCTTCCATGCTTACTTGCCAGCGCCCTCGACAGCGAAACTGCCGTAGCCCACAGCGTTCTTTGATCCAGGCCTGCGGAAACTCGGCGATCAAGTAGCGTTGGGCTTAGATCTGTTGTGCCTCTTCGGTGGTCATCTTGGCTTTGAATGCGGTTGGGGCCGCGGGCTCTTCGATGTGCGTAATCGCTCCTCTCCACCCAGGCTGCGCGTTCACGGGAGCACATTGGCTGCGGAACGGGCATGGCGCACAAACTCTCTTCCCTGCGTGGTACACGCGCGTATAAACGCCATGGCCACGACTGAATCGAGTGCAGCGAGTGAGGATCTTCCAGGCAGGACAAATAAAGCAATCCCGGTCTGAATCATAGGGAAAGCGTTGGCCAGGAACTTGCCGCTGCGGCCACATGCATCGCGTTCTATCGGTCTCCAGCTATCCCGCCAGGCCGTAGAAGTCCACGCCGCAATCTGCTGCCGCTGGCACCAGTTCCACGGAAAATGCGGTTCGGCGAGTACAGCCACATCTGCGGCGGATCGCGCTCCCGTGCCTTCGCCTACACCGGCGACGCTTTGGGCACCGATCCGTCTGCCCGTATAAGCCAGGCACGTCAGCGTCGACGGGGCTTCATTTGGAGCCTAGGAATAGAGCTTGATGGGCTGCACCACGCGCGTGATGGTTCCGCTCGGGCTTGGCTGGTCCGGTTTGAGGCCACTGCGCATCGAAGCGAACAAACCCAGCAATTGGCCCAGCATCACATCGAGCACGGGACGATACAGGTCCGGGAAATCAGCAGGACAATCCAGCGGCAGGCAATAGTCGACCAGTGGCGCAACATCATCAATCCCCTGAACGGTGACCGCGGCCCGAACTCGGCCCAGACGTTTGCGGTCAATTTCCTCGAGCAGGTCGAGCTCGTAGCCTCGCCGCCGCGTCTCGCTGGACAGGAACGCGACAAACACAGTCTGCCCGTCCACGCTCGACATGGGCCCGTGGCGCAATCCTAGCGGTGTTTCCGCGAGGGTAGTGATTTTGCCCGCACTGAGCTCGACCACCTTCAGAGCACACTCATCAGCCACCGCCAGCAGCACTCCCGACCCGACAAAACACACCCGCGAACATCCGAGGGTAGTGATAGAGGCGGCAACCTCAGCCGCCGAGGGCAGGAACTGCCCGCCGGTCTCGGACATCTGCTCGACGATATCTCCGAACTTTTCAAACTCGTCCAAGTGCGCCACGCATTGGCCGGCCAGGAGCATATTGGTGAAGGAACTGGTCATGGCCAAGCCGCGGTCATTCACCGCCTCCTCGAGAACGATGGCCAGCATCCGCCCGGGATGTCGCGCGCAGAGCTGGGCCATTTGCCCCTGCGGGTTGCAGGTGATGACGACGTGCCTAATCTCGCCTTGCCGCTCGAGCGCGCGCTCCAGTAGCGCCACACCCTCCGGACTATCCCCGGAGCGCGAAAACGAAATCCAGAGATATTCCCTTCCCGCCCGATGGAAATCCTCAAAGTCTGTGAGGAGCGTGGTGCTGGGAAGCGGCCACGCATCGCCTCCCCATCGTTGCCGAAGCAACGGCGCCAAGGCACGGCCGGTATAGTCGGAGGTTCCCGCGCCAATCAGGTAGACCGTGGGCGAAGCCGTGCCGCGGCCGATTCCAGCACTGCGCAGGACCTCGGTCAGATCGGCGCGCCGGTCGCGGCAACGCTCATAGGTATTGCGCCAGGTCGCCGGCTGCTGCCAGATCTCACGCGGCGTATGCTCAAGCCCGCGCTCGCTCTTCTCCTGCTCCGGCAAATCCAGCAGAACCCGCAATGGGTCAGGCAATCTAGTATTCGCTCCCTTCAAGGACACAGTAGTCTATTACAGCTTGCATGGGAATGAAAGTATTCGCAAGGAAATGAAATATCGTTCGCAAGCACGGGCCGCCACAACTGCGCGGGATAATCCCGCAACTAATCGGCGTGAACTGTGTTTTCACGGTCGAGGAGAGAAGAACATGAGTCGTGGCTCAAGTCCCCTGCGCATGCTGCTTCTGGCGGCCACGTTGGCGTCATCGGCGGCTGGAATCGCCTGCGAGCATCACGCCTACCGCGTATACGACCCTTACTACACGGATTATCACGTGTGGAACCATGACGAGGTGGTCTACTACCGCCGCTGGGCCGACGAGACGCATCGCGACCACGATCGCGACTTCCGCAGACTTCGCCCGGAGGAGCAGAAGGAATACTGGACGTGGCGCCACAACCACGGCGACCACGATCACGACCGGGATCACCGCTAAGGGCGGGCCGGACTCTTGGTGCTCAAAGCTCGGAGAGCCTCATCGGTGGTCGTGAGTCTCGCTCCGAGTTGTCGTAGTTCAGCAATGGCCGACTGGCCGCCTTCTGGCTTTAGAGTCTCGATGGCGTCCTGCACCACCGCTACGCGACGTTTACGTTCGAGCAACCCTTTCGCGGCCAATCTGACGCAGTATTCTGTGACGACTCCGAAAACCACAAACTCCGGATGATCCCCCAATCGGCGGACAAGCTCATCGGCGTGGCGACTCTCAAAAATATTCAGCGTCTGTTTCTCCAGCAGGACCTGGTGATACGTCAACAAATCATCGGGCAGTCTTGCGCCGGGTTCGTTCGGCACGCGGGCGATTGTGTCTGTCAGTGCCTCGGGGACCAGTTCGGATCCTTGGGTTCCCTTCACGCAGTGCGGCGGAAAAATCTTGAATTCCGGGTCGTCGGGCGTATGAAAACATCCGTGCGAAACCAGGAATACGCGTCCCTGCCGAGCGGCATCTGTGAGCCTCTGGATGTTCGGCAGCAACTTCTCGGCGCTGGGAACGTAGAGTTTTCCTCCCGGCAGCATGAAGTCGGCCTGAACATCTACTTCCCAAAAGATGAAGTCGGGCGAAACCATATTTCTCCTTATTTCTCCTTGCGGGTGAAGGGCGAGCGTAGCATCATTCCTGGCGCACTGACAATCGTCGATCGCGCGCGGACATGCGCTCCGCGCTAATCTACTGCGACGCTCTTACTTCGACTCTCTTACCTCGGCATCCTATGAAGACGCTGCCCGTCACGCATGACACTGTCCGCCGTCTCGCCCTCGCGCTTCCTAACGTCGAAGAGCGCACAGCGTACGGGTCTCCAGCACTGAAGGTCAACGGAAAGCTGTTCGTGCGCCTGCATCAGGACCTGGACAAAATTGTGCTCAAAATGTCCTTCGAGCGCCGGGAGGAAATGATGGCCGCGGATCCTGAGACCTACTTCATCACGGATCACTATCGCGACTATCCGTGGATTCTCGTAAACCTCGCCTCTATCCAAGCGGATGCGCTACCCGAACTGCTGAGGATTGCGCATCGCGAAGCTTCACGGGGGAAGAAGCGTCGCGTATGATTTGCAATTCGAAAGATTCAATTTGGACACGACCATGAGCCACGACCCAAACGCCAAGCCAATCCCAAACAAGCTGGTGATCCGCAACGTTGGGATGCTTCTCAGCGGAGACCTCGATCGCCCCATCCTCGATGCAGACGCGGTCGTTGCCATGAACGGCGTTATCCATTCTGTTGGCAAAGAGGGAGAACTGGACACTGCCGGAGCAACCACCACCATCGATGCCAAGGGCACGACCCTGGCCCCCGGATTGATCGACAGCCACGTGCACCCCGTGTGCGGCGACTGGACTCCCCGCCAGAACCAACTTGGTTGGATCGACAGTTGTCTGCACGGCGGGGTCACGACGATGGTTTCCGCCGGAGAAGTGCACACGCCCGGCCGGCCGAAGGACATCGTCGGACTGAAGGCAATGGCCATTTTTGCGCAACGAGCGTTCCATGCATTTCGTCCCGGAGGCGTGAAGGTCTACGGAGGTGCGCCGGTGCTTGAACAAGGTATGGTGGAAGATGACTTCAAGGAACTTGCCGCCGCAGGAGTGAAGTTCCTAGGCGAGGTCGGGCTGGGCAGCGTAAAGGACGGGATCACCGGACGACGCATGGTCGCCTGGGCACGCAAATACGGCATGCAGAGCACGATTCACACCGGCGGCCCTTCGATTCCGGGCTCGAGCCTCATCGACAAAGACATGGTTCTGGAAACCGACGCGGACGTGATCGGCCACGTCAACGGAGGTCACACGGCCCTTCCCGACGAGCAGATCGTCGAGTTGTGTGAACGCTCACCTCGCGCTCTCGAAATCGTTCACAACGGAAATGAACGCGCCGGATTGCTCGCATTGCGCACGGCGAAAGAACTCAAGCAACTGCATCGCGTGATTCTGGGAACGGATTCTCCGGCAGGCTCGGGCGTCCAGCCGCTCGGCATTCTGCGCATGATTTCAATGTTGTCTTCATTGGGCGAAATTTCGGCAGAAGTGGCGATCTGCCTCGCCACCGGAAATACCAGCAAAATGCGCAGCCTCAACTGTGGGCTGATTGGCCCCGGGCGCGAAGCCAGCTTCGTCTTTCTCGACACGGCCCAGCAGTCATCGGGCAAGAATCTGCTTGACAGTATTCAAAAAGGAGACCTGCCCGGGGTGAGCATGGTCATTACTGACGGGGTGGTCAGTATTCAGCGCAGCCGCAACACACCGCCAGCTACGCGGATACCGGAGGTGGTGCGTGGGTAAACGATTTGTCATTCTTGCAATTTCCCTCTCGTTCGCCGCGCCGCTCTTGGCGCAATCCTCTATTCCGGACTGGTGCCGCCCCCTCCCGCGGCCGGAATACAAATCCCTTGAACGGTTCACGGTCAGCGATCCATGGTTCGAGGTCTACAAGCCGGCCTCCGGTGTCTTCGCCATCTATGAACCGCACCAGGCCGAGGAAGTCATCAGTTACCTCATCGTCGGAAAAAAGCGGGCCCTGCTTTTTGACACGGGCATGGGCATCAGCGACATCAAGAAAGTCACGGCAGAGCTCACCCGACTGCCCATTATCGTAATCAACTCGCATACCCACGACGACCACGTGGGCGGCAATTGGGAATTCGAAACGATCTACGGAATGGATACCGACTTCACGCGCAAGAACGCGCGTGGCTCGCGGGAAGATGCGCAGGCGGAGATCACGCCAGACCAGATTTGTGGCGCCCTTCCTAAAGGATTTGATGCAAAGGCCTATGCAACGCGGCCTTGGAGGATCACCGCCTATACGCACGACGGGGACCGCTTCGATCTTGGCGGCCGCACACTCGAAGTCATCGCCACACCCGGCCACACACCGGATGCGGTTTCGCTGATCGATCACGCCAATGGCCTACTGTTCACCGGAGATACGTATTATCCTGCTCCGATCTGGCTTTTCCGGCCCGAGACCGATTTCAAAGCGTACGCCGCTTCGATCAGTCGCCTCAACGCGCTCGCACCGGATATCAGAGTTGTCTTAGGCGCGCACAATATTCCTGTCGCATCGCCAACGGTTCTCACGAGGCTCGTTTTGGCATTCGCGGCCGTTCGCGAGGGAAAGGTGACGGCAACGGCGAACTCTGCGGGGAAGGTCCTCTACAAAGTGGGAGACATCGCGTTCTTGATGCAAGCGCCGAAATCTTGACCGCTATCAACGTAGCCCATCTTCACCTTTGATCTGATCTTTAGTCAGCCCACCCACGCGAGCCAGCGGGCGGCCGCTGTCGGTCACCGCAACTGCCACCATGATTTCATTCGCGCGCGGCGCGTCGTTCAACCGCACTTCCATGGCGTCGAAATGGCTGCGCACATATGCCGCGTCCTTGTGGCCCAGCGGAATGTCGAGCACGAGGCCCAGGCCGCCGCGTTTCTTCGACGAAGGAATCAACGCCGCTCCCTTGCCGAGCACGCGACGCACGGGCGCCCCCAGTTTCGGATGCAGAATCGCGGCTGCATGTTCGAGTTCTCCGTCCTCGCCGACCGCTGCCGCTTTGCCGTAGCTCTCTGCGGACGGGCCTGAGATTCCCAGCGCAGCGGCCGCCTTTGCCGTGAGCAACTCACCCAGTTCTTCACCAATCGCCATCAACTCGGACAGATCCTCGACATACTTACCTGCGCAAGGGTTCTCGAGCACAGCTACAGCCGCCGCTTTGCGCGTGGGCGGAGAAATCTTGCGCTCCATCTCGTGGTGGGTTTCCTCCACAAAGGTTGCGATCTTCCGGATTTTTGCTTTCATTTTTCGCCCTCAGCGCAGCCCGTCCTCGCCCTTGACCTGCGATGCCTTGAGCCCGGCAACACGGGCATGCACGCGGGGACCTGTCGTCATTACCAGAGCCAGCAAAATCTCATCGGCACGCGGAGCATCGTTGATGCCCACCTCCATCGCATCAAAGTGACTCCGCACGTACGACGCGTTGATGTGCGTGATGGGCACGTCGAGCCGAGTTCCGGGGCCGCCGACTTTTTTGGTCGAGGCGACGATCGCTTTGGCCCCGCCCAGCACCTCACGCATGGCGTATCCTCCCGGCACATGCCATAGGGCTCCGTGCTCGATCTCTCCCGCCGAGCCCACAATCGCTCCCTTGCCGTAACCCTCGACGACTACGGGTTCGCCGCCGAGTGCTGCGACCAGAGCCCGCGCCATCTCCAGCCCGAGAGGCTTGAGATCGTCCATGAAGCTTTCGATGTCGGCAACATACGATCCGGCAAACGGATTGCGGATGACCGTGAGCGCTGCCGCGCGGCGCAAAGGCTTGTCCGCGACTGGGCCTCCCTCGTGGAAAATCTCCTCCACGCAGGTCAGTTTTTTTCTGATGACCACCTCAGGCATGCACCATGCTCCCGTCTCGCACTCGATCCGCAGTTATTTTCGGCTCTCCAATTTCTCCCACGACGCGCACTTGTTCTCGCAGATTAAGCGCCGTGGACCGGATCAAACCCATTCTGACCAATCGTTCGGCAGTGCACGTGCCGGCGGTCAAAGCCTGATCCACCTCTCCCGCGGTTAAACTGCCCACCGCCCGGGTCACCGGCTGTTCTCCAAGGTCGCTGTCGGGTGTAAGTTCGCGAGCCGGAACCCGAACAATCGCGGGGTGCCCGGGAAGGTCGACCGAGTTGGCGATGATTGTTGCCGCCGCATCGGCCGCGGCCGCGCGATCGGCGAGCACGGTGACCGCGTCCGCGATTCCCAGCGAGAAACTGCGGCCACGCCATCCGCTGGTCGCAATGCCACGAACTGGATCATCCCACTTCAACGTGGTGGTAGCGAATAGCGACGGGCGATCCGGCCGCTCGACCATTCCGACCACGAACTTCTCGCCCGGGCTCAAGAGGAGGGCAATATCTCCCCCGTCGTTCACATAGGCGCAAGAAAGATCCGCCGCCATGATCATGTGTTCCAGAATTTCTTCCGCCACGGCGCCCGCCACCGCTGCCATGGGAGTGATGAAGTGGTGCGAAGCATACGGTATCACCGCGGCAACCATTCGACGCGCCACCGAACCCCGCGGCCAGGACGCCTCTGGAACGCAAGGCTGGCGCAAGAATCGAAGCTCGCTGCACAGTTCATCCAGCACCGACACGAACCGTGCGGCAGCCGCCCGGTACGCCTTCTCGACCGCGCGTGGCCTTCCGAAGGCCTGCGCGATCAGATCGATCGGTCCATCGTGAAGATGAAGCCTCTGCCCATCGGGCAACAAGCAAATTTGCGCACGGATCTTCATTGTGACAAGTGGCAACTCTAAATCTTATTCTTCTCGCCTTCCGCCCCCGGCTCAATTGGCCAGGGATTATCCCTGCGAGCAGTCAATCGCTTTCGGCCCTCGCGCTGCGTCGAAATCGAGCTAAGAGGGCGCACGCTGTCGACGTATCCCCCCAATGCCGCGTAGTCGGTGAGTTTCAGTGTGAATTCAATCGGAGCCACCAGCGCCGGTGTGGGGACGTATCCGAAAGCACTGCGAGGCATTCGCGTCACGTCGGCCATGAAAGTAATCCCGCCGCCTGGCCAAACATAGACCGGTGCGCCGCCACAGGTTACGCGGGTCAACGCGTCGCGCACCGAGTGCGTCAGTCTTACCGGGTTCTCGGTCACGCCCGCTCGCAACGATCCCCCGGCGCCACCCATGAAAAGGACCGTGCACAGCGCGGGTTCGCAGTTCTCGCGGATGCGCGCCACCGATTCCTCGAGGCCTGCGGGCAATTCGGTTTCGCGCGGCTTGAGGTTCGCATCCAGTTCGAAATAAGCGCAATGCTCGCCAGTCGTACTCACCATCAGAAGCCGCAGCCCGGGCCAAGCTCTCTTGGCGTTAAACTTGCCCAGAATCGAAAGTGGGTCGTCGAGATTGGTGCCGCCCCACGACGTCCCCGGCTCCGCCACCTGAAAATATCTTCCCGGAGTGGATCGTCTTCCCTTCAACTTGATTCCGGTCTCAGGCACGCCCAGCAATTTCCCCGCCTGATGTTCGGAGAGCACACCCGTAATGTGATCGTCGACGACCACGACATCATCGACCTTGCCAAACCACTGCTTGGCGAACATCCCGATGGTGGCCGATCCGCAGCCGACGCGCATGCGCTCTTCCTGCACTCCATCGACAATCGGGGGACGGCCCGCTTGCACCACAACTTTGGCGCCATCATCAACTTTCAATTCGACCGCTTCGCCGTTGCACAGGTTCAGGAGGGCGTCGCAGGTGGCTGTCCCTTCATGCCGGCTGCCGCCCGTCAAATGGCGCACACCGCCGAGCGAGAGCATTTGTGATCCGTACTCGCCCGTCGTGACATGGCCCACGGCTTCGCCTTGCGCCCGCACCGTACCGCATTCCTCGCCCAGATGCCGGTCGGTGTCGATCTTCACCTTGACGCCGCAGTAGCTGAAAATTCCTTCCGTCACCACCGTTACCATGTCCACGCCCTGGACCTGTGACGAAATGATGAACGGTGCCGGCTTGTAGTCGGGATAGGTCGTGCCCGCGCCAATGGCAGTCACAAACATCTCGCCGTGGCTGACTAGCGTTCCGTCCCAGTCCTGGCTGCGTTCGAGAAACGGAACCACTGACTCTCCGCGCTCGAGAGTGCGATCGAGCACCACGTGGGGATCGAGCCGGACCAGTTTGCCGTCGTGATTCCCGTAGCGATCGCACGCGCCCGTCCGTCCGGGCTTGATGTAGCAGAGCACCGGACAGGCATCGCAGCGGATTGCGTCGTCAGCCACGTACACCTCTCCTGCCTTTGGCGAGAATCGCTGCGCGCACGCGATCCGGCGTTGCGGGAATTTTGTGAATGCGCACGCCGGTCGCGTCATGAATCGCGTTGAGAATGGCGGGGGCGGTTGGAATTACGGCTTGCTCACCGATTCCCTTGGCGCCGAACGGACCAATCGAAGATGGTTCCTCGATCAGAATCGATTCCACGGGAGGAACATCCCCGGCCGACGGGATCAGGTAGTCGTGCAAATTCTCGCCCTTGCCAGGGAAGAATTCTTCCATGAGCGCCATCCCCAAACCCTGCGCGACGCCGCCCTCGATCTGGCCTTCGATCAATGTTGGATTGATGGCGCGCCCGACATCGTGCGCCGCAGTCACTTTGAGCACGCGCACTGTGCCAAGTTCGATATCAACTTCGATCTCCGCCATGTGCGCGCCGAACCCGAATACCGCATAGGGTTTTCCCTGCCCGTTCTCATCCAGTGGCGTGATCGGGGGATCGAATGTGGACTCGCAAGTGATGACATATCCGTGTCCGTCAAGGGGCAACTCTGCCAGACTAAGGGTGGTCTTCTTGCCGTTGTCGGCCACTTTTACGAATCCATCGGCGAAGCCAAGCACGGCGCAGTTGCACGCGCCTGCCAACTTTAGAATCTCGCTACGCAACTTCGTCCCCGCCATTTGCGCTGCCTTGCCGGTCACGAATGTCTGGCGTGAAGCAGAAGTCTTGCCGCAGTCCGGCGTAATTGAGGTATCTGGCGACACTAGATCAAACTGGGCTACCGGCGCGCCCAAAGCGTCCGCGCAAATCTGGGTCACAATGGTGTTCGATCCCTGACCGATATCCACAGCGCCTTGGTGCAGAGCGATGCGGCCATCGCGCTTTAGACCGATGCGCACCGTTGACGGATTCGGCAGTGATGTATTTCCGCACCCATACCACATGCCTGCGACTCCAACTCCACGGCGCAGCGGTCCCGCGGAGTTTTCATTAAACTCCGATGTCTGCGCACGGGCGACCTTCCAACGTGTCCGCAACGCTTCAAGGCAGGCACGAATGCCCACGCCTTCGCCCAAAACTTGCCCGGTGACGGTGGGGGTGTGATGGTCGAGCGCATTGAGAATGCGAAACTCAAGCCGGTCCATGCCGACTTTGTCGGCGAGGTCGTCATACAACTGCTCTTGCGCGATCGCTGCCTGGGGCACACCGAATCCGCGAAACGCTCCCGCAGGAACAAGGTTGGTGTGGACGGCTCGGGTGATTGCGCGATAGTTCGGCACCCGGTACGGTCCCGATGCGTGAACTGGCACGCGTCCCGCAACGGTGGGCCCCCAGGAGGAATACGCGCCGGTGTTGAAGTCGGCGGAAAAATCGAGCGCCGTCAGTTTGCCATCGCGAGTGGCGCCCGCGCGCAGGCGCAGGCGGGCCGGATGCCGCTTCGTGGTCGATACTATCGACTCACTCCGCGAGTACACGATACGCGCCGGTTGGCCCAGCTTCCATGCGGCCAGCGCCACGAACGGCTGCACGGATAGATCGAGTTTCGATCCGAAACCGCCGCCGACGGCGGTCGGAATGATTCGAACCTTTTCTGGTGCAATCCCGAGAATCTTCGCGATGTCGGCGCGATCCATGTACGGCGACTGGGTGCAGGCCTGAATCTCGATGCCGTCGCCGACACGGCGCGCGAACCCCGCTTCGGGTTCAATGTAGGCATGCTCGACGAAGCCAGTCTCGTACTCGCCTTCGACCGCGACGTAGGCCCGCGCGAGTGCGTTCTCCACATCGCCACACACAACTCGTCCGCGAACCAGCACATTTTCCTCGCGGTGGGCATGAATGCGTGGCGCATCCGCCGCGAGCGCCTCGTCCATCGTCTTCAACGGCGGCAACTCTTCCCAGCGAATCGGGAAGTCCGCCAAGTCGAGCGCCTCCAGCACCTCCGGCTCGCCGACCACGGCGGCCACCGCTTCGCCACGATGACGCGCTTCTCGGTGCGCAAACACTGGCTGATCTGCGTAACTGCGAATCACGCCGTAGCAATCGACTCCGGGGACGTCTTTAGCGGTCAGGACCAGTATCACGCCGGGATGTGCCGCCCTAAACTGATCGAGGTTGCCGAACTGAAATTGCGCTCGGTGATGTGGAGAGCGAATCACCTGCACTCCCAGGGCGTCCGCGCATGTTTCATCGGCCCCGAAGACTTCCGTGCCGTCGACTTTCTGCTGGCCGTCGAGGCGCACAAGTCGCGCCCCCACCGCTGCCCCTGCGGCGGGCGACGCGGGCGCAACACTGGTCCCCGCTTCCATTACCGCGCGGATAATCTTCCGATATCCCGTGCAGCGGCAGAGCACGCCACCGAGCGCATCCATGACCTCGCCTTCGTCAGGAGACGAATTCCTCTCCAGCAACGCGGTCGCCGCTACCAGCATCCCCGGCGTGCAGGCTCCGCACTGTGAGGCGCCGTGGCTGAGAAAGGATTGTTGCAGTTGGTCGTGCAGCGGCCCGCGCGAGGCTAACCCCTCGACCGTCGTAATCTCGCATCCTGCAACCTGCCCGACAGCCGTCAAGCAGGCGCAAATCGGCCCGCCATCGAGCAGGACGGTGCAGGCCCCGCAGTCGCCGGCATCGCAGCCGAC
This sequence comes from Candidatus Sulfotelmatobacter sp., assembly GCA_035511455.1. Classification (GTDB taxonomy): domain Bacteria; phylum Acidobacteriota; class Terriglobia; order Terriglobales; family Acidobacteriaceae; genus Sulfotelmatobacter. The sequence goes on from DATKFH010000041.1 coordinate 18,235, forward strand.
TTTCGTTCCGGTGAGTCCGAGATCGTCGCGCAACACACGCGAGAGCCGCCGAGTTCCAGGCGCCGAAATTTCGGCCGCACGCCCATTCACGGAGAACGAGATCAGTTCGGAGGTGGCCTCAGCCGATAGTTTCTGCGTAGTCGCCATCTCAGCGGACTCCCACGCATGCGTCGAGCGCACGCCGCACCAGTGTCAGCGAAGCATCGCGGCGATATTCGCCCGTCGCACGAACATCATCAATTGGAGACAGGGGCGCTAGGTGTTCCGCCTTGACGAAAACACCAATTCCCGTTTGCGCGGGACGGCCGACGAGTTCATGTTCCAGTTCCGCAAGCCGTTGGGCAGTCGCAGAGCACGATCCGACCGCAATGTGCGCCTCCGCGACGCGACCCGCCTCCGCTTGCACTACGGCCGCAACCATGGAGACGGATATGACCAGATACCGCCGCGCCCCCAGCTTCAAGAATGCCGAAGCGGCATGATCCATGCGCCGCGCTACGATCACAGCGGCCAGAATTTCCTCAGGCCGTCGCAAGGTCCGGCGATTCCCGGTAATGAATTGGCCCAGAGGCATGCGACGTCGTCCCGCGGCAGAGACCAACTCGACCTCTGCCTCCAGCGCGAGCAGTGGCGGAACGCCATCGGCCGCCGGTGACGCATTACACAGGTTCCCCGCCACCGTGCCACGGTTCTGAATCTGCACCGATCCCAATTCCCGGGCTGCCCCCTTCAGAGCCTCGAAACAACGGGGGAGCGGCGTTTGAAGGACCTCGGTCCAGGTGGTCAGGCCGCCGATGCGAATCGAGTCGGGCAGGAAGGAGACCCCTCGAATTTCTCGGAGTAGTGTGATGTCGATGACCCGCCCGACAGGCTGCCGGTCACCGAGAGCCGGATAGAAATCCGTCCCTCCGGCCAAAATCTGGCCCCCTGTGGAGGCCAGCAACGAAACTGCCTCGTCGAGTGTTTTGGGCCTAAGGTACAAAGGCTTGAATCCCCCCAATGACCCGCCGCAACCTGCTTGCAGCGTTTGTATACGAAGGCAGAGCGTTTGTACAGCGGGCCACAGCCCGCGACAATCTGTTGACTCACTTGGTTCCACCGTCTCGCTCTGCCCGGCGATATACAACTTTAGTTCCATTGACTCCCGCCACCAACTCTGGCAAAAAGAGAGCACACATGACGCACAGGAGCCTCAAAACGGTGACTCTGTTCCTCCTCCAATGGAGGAGCTTGAAATGATTTTCAACGATCAGGGTCCCACCTATTCTGCCGAGGAAATACTGGAACAGGCTGCAACCAGAATGGGTTTGACGCCCACTCAAATGGAAGATCTGCTGGAGTCCGAGCTCGATGCAGATCAGTTGCTCGACTACATCACTGCCGTGGTCTCGAATCGCATGAATTGAAGACTGCTGGCCCGGAGTGGAGCCCGGCATGGCCTTGGCTCCGGGTTCTCTTTCCTCCATATATCGGAGAATCTCGCCCGTCTGTGTTCTAATCTCCCGGTCACAATTCCTGTTATCGCCTCATGCTGGAGATCCCCATGCAGCTCAGGTTCCTGCAGCAATTCGCCATCGCGTTCGTTGCTTTGAATCTCACGATTTCCGTCTGGGGACAATCGGCGCCGGCGGCCGCCACCGCCGCTCCCGCGGACCTTGACACCTATGTGGCGGCTTCCATGAAGACCTTCGATGTCCCGGGAGTGGCCGTCGCGATCGTGAAAGACGGCAAGATTGTTGTGGCGAAGGGATACGGCGTCCGCAAACTCGGCGATCCCATTCCGGTCGATGAGTTCACCATGTTCGGTATCGGATCGAACACCAAGGCCTTCACTACCGCGGCGCTCGCCACTCTGATCGACGAAGGCAAGCTCTCCTGGGACGATCCCGTTTACCAGCGACTGCCCGGCTTCGTCATGTCCGACCCCTACGTTTCGCACGAGATGACGATCCGCGATCTTCTAACCCACCGCAGCGGCATGGGACTGGGCGAGGGCGATCTGTTGTTCTGGCCGCACACCACCTACACGCGCGAAGAAATCATTTACAAGCTGCGTTTTATGAAGCCCGCCTCCAGCTTCCGCAGTCAGTACGCGTACGACAACCTGCTCTACATGACGGCGGGACAAATCATTCCCGCCGTGACCGGGACTTCCTGGGATGAATATGTCCGCCAGCGTATCTTCGCGCAGTTGGGAATGAGCCACTCCAACGTCAGCACGGCTGCTTACAAGTCTGGCGACGACTATGCCGTCCCCCATTCGCGTGTCGACGGCCAGTTGCAGGTTGTCCCTTTCGAAACCCTCGACAACGCGGGACCGGCGGGCTCGATCAATTCATGCGCCGCTGACATGGCGAAGTGGGTGCAGTTGCAGCTGAACCGCGGCAAGTTCGTTGACCGCGGCGGCAATCTTTTTACCGAGCAGCGCTCGAAAGAAATGTGGACGCCGCAGACGATTCTTCCGACCAATGATCCTCCGCCACCCCTGGCCGGGCTCAAGGCCAACTTCGCCGATTACGCTCTCGGTTGGGGACTGCGCGACTATCACGGCCGAAAGCTGGTCGGCCACACCGGAGGACTCTCCGGTTTCGTCTCGCGCGTCATGCTGGTGCCGGAAGAGAGTCTCGGCGTCGTTGTGCTCACGAACGCGGAGGAGGGCGGCGCCTTCGATTCGATTCTCTACCACGTGCTCGACTACTACTTCCAGTTGCCGCCCACCGACTGGATCGCGAATTTCAAGACGCTGAAAGATACCCGCGAAAAAGAAGCCGCCGACACCATGAAGAAAGCCGAGGGCGGGCGCGCCGCTGACTCCAAGCCTTCCCTGCCGCTGGAGAAATATGTGGGGGTTTACAACGACGCGTGGTACGGGCCCATTACGATTCGCTTGGAAAGCGGCGGCCTGGTCATTACCTTCGACCACACCCCTACCATGGTCGGTGACCTTCAGCATTGGCAGTACGACACTTTCAAAGCCCGCTGGCGAGCCCGCACCATCGAAGATGCTTTCGTTACCTTTTCACTGAACCCGGACGGGAGGATCGAAAGCGCCCGCATGGCCGCCGTTTCACCGCTTGCGGATTTCAGCTTCGACTATCAGGACTTGCTGCTGAAGCCCACCGGAAAGAAATAGAGTGCTAGCCCGTACCCGCTGCCCGGGCCACTAAAGTGACTGCGGCAAACAATCCGCCCCTGCTGAAAGCCGAGGCCGAAATCCAGGCCCGTAGCGCAGTCCTGCGCAGAGAGTTGGGCATCGGCGATCTCGTTCTCACCCAGATTCTCATCGTGATCGTTCCCGAGTTCTACGGGACGGCTGTAAAAGCGGGTCCTTCTCATGTCGTTCTATGGCTGCTCGCGATTCTTCTATTCTTCATCCCACACGCGCTCGTAGTCGCTTATCTGAATCGCTTGATGCCCCTCGAGGGCGGCCTCTACGAATGGGCCAGGCTTGCCTTTAGCGACCGCGTCGGATTCCTCGTCGCGTGGAACTTCTGGCTCAACACGACAGTCCAGGTTTCTCAGGTCGCGCTGGTCACGACCACGTACATCTCCTACGCAGTGCCTCGTGCGGCCTGGATCGCATCGCGTCCAACGGCCCTCATCGGCGCTGCCATCGCGCTCATCGCACTCATGATGGTAATCGCTCGTCTTGGCTTGAGCGTCGGAAAATGGGTAAGCAATGCCGGAAGCATTTTTACCGTTCTCATTCTGGCAGTCCTCATCGTCTTGCCCTACATCCATGTGTGGCGTGGGCATCTGCGGGCGTATCACCCGCTCCCGTTGGTTTTGCCGCCCATGACTTTGTTCAGCCTAAGTGTCTTCAGCAAGATGACCTTCGGGGCATTGTCCGGTTTCGAGTACGTCGCCATTTTTGCGGGAGAATCCCGCAATCCCGGACGGAACCTTGCTCGCTCCATCCTTTTCACAGCGCCTATTATTGCGCTGCTTTATACCCTTGGGACGAGTGGCATTCTCGCCTTCGTCGCGCCCGACGCAGTTGACGTAATCGGGCCCATCCCTCAGGCCCTCAGCCGCGGATTTGCCGTTTTCGGCCTGGCCTCCCCAATCGTTTCCATCGCGATTCTGTTGCTGCTTCTGAACTATCTTTGCTGCTACACCCTTTACTTTTCCGGGAATACGCGCCTGCCGCTGGTCGCGGGGTGGGATCACCTGCTGCCCCAGTGGTTTACGCGTCTCCATCCCAAGTACCGTACGCCGGTCAATTCGATCCTGTTCATGGGTGGAGTGGCGCTCGCAGCTAGCATCGCGGTGCTCATCGGGACCGGCAGTCAGGAGTCATTTGTCTTGTTGCAAATCTGGGCTTGGACCTTCTATGGTCTCGCCTACCTTGCCAAATTCGCGATCCCCCTGTTCTCGGCGAAAGAGAAGGGACTTCGTCCCGGTGGTTGGCTGCGCTTGGGGGCTGCATCCGGGTTCCTCGTGACTCTCTTGTTTGTCGTGCTCTCTGTGCAGCCCGTAATTCCGGTCGCGAGCAAAGTGGGATACTCGCTGAAAGTGGCCGGCTTCGTCGTCGGTGCCAATATCCTGGGCTGGATGATCTACCGCGCCGGGCAGCAGAAGATCACGAAGGTTCTATCGTAGAAAAACCCGCGCCGCATCGTCCACCCGCACGCCCGACTTCCGTCGCGCACCGGTCGCCAGATTGTAGACCACAAGTATGTGATCCTCTACGAGCAGCAATTCCTTCTCGCTGATCCATCCCACCAGGATGGTGTGAGGCAGAAACGTGACGCGCCGCGAAGATTCGTCCAGACTTTTCACTTCAACCGCCGGCAACTCCACCAGCGCCTTGTGAATCTGTTTGGATTCTTCCGGATTCGCCTGGCCTTCCTCTGCCAACTGAATCGGCTGGTTGGGCTGCGCCGTCGCTGTCACCGTCATCGCCACCATCGCTAGCTGCGGCGACAATTGCGCGTTGGAGGTGTAGAAGCTCACGTCGTAATCAGGATTCCTGTACGCGGCCTGCTCGTCAAAGATTGCTCGTGTCTTGCCGCTCGCCACCACGAGCGTCTGATCATTGCTTTGATTCGACCAGCCGCAACACGCAGTGTCCGGGATCGCCTCGACGATCACGTCGCCTGCCGGAGCGGCGTCCAGCACGCGCCGCAGCGGCTCGGGCAGCGGACTCGCAGTCCAGTTTCCGCCTTCCTGCTGGTAGCGCGCGCTCGCCTTGTAGGCAGGCTCGTCTTTTCCAGCCACAAACTGGGTCATCAGAAAGAACGTCCCTACTCCACCCTCTGGTGCCCAAACTACGCCGTAGGGACAACTTTCCTCGCACGCTCCTGTCGGACAGCGGCAATCCGGCAGTTTCGCCGTCGCGAGGTCCTCGCGCCCTGCCGCGTTCAAATCTGTGTGCCAAGCCTGCCACGCCGTCGTGACGGAAAGGTCGACGCCCTCGCGCACGAGCCGCCTCTCCTGATTAGCAAACCAGAACAGATGTCCACCGTCGGCGGCGAGGTGAACTTCGGGGGCCAGCTCCGTGACCGACTGATTCGATCCTGTAGTGGCGCTCTCACGCTTCACTCCGAGATCGAACGTGGCCGCGACGCGGCCGTTCCAGAACCAAACCTTATGCGGAGCTTCGACGTCGCTGTCGGCCAAAGGCAACGAGACCGGGGAGGCAAACAGAATCTGACCCATGCGGTTGACTGAAACGCTTCGCGGCGCCTGCACGGCCTCGGCCGGAACCTTTACGGTTTGCTTCGCGGCTAACGTGGACGGATCGTACTCCACCATCTCCCCCGGCGCACGCAGCACCCACAACCGCTTGTCCTGCGCCAGGAGAGGCACGGCCAGCAGCAGGAAACCACCGATGACTTGCAATGCTCGTCCCATAAAATCAAGTTATATCGTAGTGACGTTGCCGGCCAGGTCCTGCCGGGCGTAAGCCGTGCCCGCGCTCCGGGTACAATAGCAGTTGGTACGCGTTCGAACCGCGTTGAAAGAGGCGTTCATGACCACCACGCACCAACCTCGCCCGCAGGCCGCAACCGAAATTCCTGCCGTCCCGCTCACGACCGAAGGCTATAGCGTCTTGCATCAGATGATGCGTTTCCGCTGGCCCGCCTTGCGGGCCTTGCCTTTGTCGGAAAAAATCGCAATCGCGAAAGAGGCCTCCGACGCTCTGGCTTCCATGGAGAAGAACTCTGCCGGACAATCGGCCTTGTATTCGCTCATCGGCCACAAGGGCGATGTGATGCTGATCCACTTCCGCGAATCGTTCGCCGATCTCAATCAGGCGGAGCTCAAGCTCGCGGGCCTCCGCCTCAGTGATTATCTCGAGCCCACGACTTCGTATCTGTCGATCATCGAACTTGGCCTTTACGAGTCTACCGTGAAAGTCTACAAAGGCTTGACCGATCGCGGCATCGAGCCGTACTCCGAGCAATGGAAGCGGGAGATCGCTGACACCGTGGCGCGCCAGAAGGAAGCCATGCGCCCGCGCCTTTATCCCGAGATTCCACCGAACCGATACGCCTGTTTCTACCCGATGGACCGCCGCCGCGGAGAAGACAAAAACTGGTACACGCTGCCCATCGAAGAGCGTGCCCGGCAGATGAACGAGCACGGGTTGGTTGGCCGGCGCTACGCCGGAGAAGTCCGGCAGATTATCACCGGCTCAATCGGATTCGACGACTGGGAGTGGGGCGTCGACCTGTTCGCTGACGAGCCTCTTGTATTCAAGAAGTTGATCTATGAGATGCGCTTCGACGAAGTCAGCGCGGTCTACGCTTTGTTTGGCCAGTTCTATGTGGGCGTGCGCGTTCCGGCGGCGTCACTGGAGAAATTGCTCAACGGAGAGTTGCCGTAGAGACGTAACTGGTTACGTCTCTGCTCTCACCACGCCGGGGCGGATCGAAGTTCAGGAGCAATTTCACCACCGAGACACAGAGTCACAGAGAAGGCTTTTTGGGGTTGCCGTCCTCTGTGTCTCTGTGGTGAATGATTCCTATCGCGGAGAACCCATGTCCATCTTCAGCCTCATCGAATATAAAGACGCCAGCCCGGAGGTTCGCGCTGTCTATGACGACATCATGGCTACGCGCAAAACCGACTGGATCAACAATTTCTGGAAGGCGATCGCCCACGACCCCGCTACGCTGAAGCGGACGTGGGAAGACATCAAGCAGATCATGGCCCCCGGCGCGCTCGACCCTCTGACTAAGGAGATGGTCTACGTAGCCGTGAGCGTGACTAATCAGTGCAACTATTGCATCGCGTCGCACACCGTGTCCGCGCAGAAGAAAGGCATGACCGACGCCATGTTCAAAGAACTGATGGCGGTCGTCGGCATGGCCAACGAAACCAACAAGATGGCCACGGGATATCAGGTGAAAATCGACGATCAGTTCAAGAAATGATCATCGCCGTCGATGGAGGGGAACGCCCTACAACAAAAAGCTCTAACTTACGAACCGATTTCATGGTGGATGGACCTACGCGTAGTAAATGCGTATCCGAACGCTGAGATGTGTCACGTGGTTGTTTCCGACAGATTTGCAGCGAATAGCAGGAGGCCCAATTTGGCAGAGACCTGTTCGGGGAGAATGGCACCAAGATCGGAGTGGACGACGACTTCACGCCGGATGAGAATCAGGCATTCGTTGTATGTGGAAGTCTGCTGTCCCTGCTGTCCCTGCGCCCTCTCTGCTTCGGCGCACCTGTGGATAAAGGAACCCTGAATCACTCTACGACCCGGGCCGACACATCTTCGATGGGTTCCTGACGAGGCGCGGCGACAACCTCTTTATCTTTATCTTTATCGCGGAGGGTTGATCGCTGAAGACCAAATCTCCATAGATACATCGCCGCATAGGCACGCCAAGGTCTCCACAATTGCGAATATTGTTCCAGTTCACGAGCACTGTGAAGGTTCACAGCACGCAGAAGGCCAAGATCTGCGGAGGGGAATGCGTCGGGTTCGCCCAGCGCTCGCATCGCTACATATTGTGCTGTCCATTTGCCGATGCCGGGAAGTTCATATAAACGGGTCAGGAATGTAGTGGAGTCGATAATTCCTGAAAAGTTTATCTTGCCCTCACAAACCGCACGAGCCAGGGCGCGAACGGTCTCGGCGCGCGCCGCAGTTAGCCCGATGGTGTCGATTTTGGCCTCGGCAAGAATCTCAGGTGCAGGAAACAGATGAGTAAGGACCCCTGGTCCTTGAAATGGCTGGCCGAATTTCCGCACTAAGCGGCCAGCCAGGGCGGTTGCGCCCTTCACCGTGATCTGTTGACCAAGAATCGCTCGCGTTGTCAGCTCGAAGCCATTCCAGCAGCCCGGCACCCGGAGTCCTGGGGCTACCTCGATGCAAGGGGCAAGAGACTGATCAGCGCGGAGCGTGTGCGCGATCGAAAGCCAATCCGCATTCAGATCGAACATGGCCCGAATGCGTTCCACGATCAAGAACAACGACTTAGGGTCGCTGAATTCAATCCTTGCTACGAGGCAATGTCGCTCTTGGTCGGGGCAGACTTCAAAGGAGCCACGCCTTCCACTTAGGCAGATGGTCCGTCGGTAGCGGCCGGCTTCAACAACTTCAACACCCGGCGTACAACGTGGGGCTAAGAAAGCGAGCATTCCTTGCCAATGGTACGGTGGCCGAAAATTCAATCGGAAAACGTATTGGTTTTCTGTTTGAATGTCTTTCTGTCGTGCCAATCGCCGGATTTGGGTGGGGGTTCGATGATAGAACTTGTGGATACTCGCATTGAAGCGGCGCACACAACCAAACCCAGACGCAAGTGCAATCTGACCCATGGGCAGAGAGGTTTCGTCGATCAGCCTCTTGGCAAAATGCAGCCGGCGAGTCTGAGCAACGGCCATCGGAGTTGCTCCGAGATGTCGTAGAAACAGACGGCGCAAATGGCGAGCACCGACGCCGAGCCGTTCGGCAAGAGCTTCGACCCCGCCGTCCTCAAGTCCGCTCTCGGAGATAAGGCGCAGCGCTCGGGAAACGGTACTAGAAGTTCCCAACCACGCCGGGGTGCCGGGCGAACTCTCGGGACGGCACCGAAGACAAGGACGAAAGCCGGCCTCTGCAGCTGCGGCAGCGGTGGGGAAGTAACGGACGTTACTCTCTTTGCATGTGCGCGCCGGGCAAATCGGACGGCAATAGATCCTCGTGGTAAGGACAGCGATGAAAAACTTTCCATCAAATCGCGCGTCACGAGACAGCCGTGCGCGGGAGCATATCTGCCATTCCAGATCCACGTGGCGTCCATCCAGCGCGAACAAACGAATACCCCTCACCTCAAGAATAACCGACCACCGCTGAGATTGTGGACGTTTTCGGACGGCGATGAAACCTGCCGATTAGGGTCGATCGAGGTCCGCAAACGTCCAGCTACCACCTAACAAGGTCCGCGAACGTCCACCCCGTCGCCATTAATTTCGCTATGGTTCGATTTCGTATTGAGCAGATTGCTTACTGGCAGCAGAGGCGCTGCTCAACGAGTTCAATTCTTCGAGCCAGAGTAAGTCCAGAATGGGGGCAATATGCAACAAAGACTTGTGACCTGCGTCACGATCATGACGACAATTTCTGTGTTGGCAATCTCGGGCCAGATTGCAGAGGCTCAGCAAGAAACGCGTCCGCCGACGCGGTACTACGTCTTTAACCTAGGAGAGCCGGGCGGAGGGAACAGCGCCGCAGCCGCAAGCATCAACAATATCGGATGGACCGCCGGCAATGCGTTGCAGGCGGGTAATGCAAACGAGCATGCCGAACTGTGGGTCGGAACTCCGATCGATCTTGGCACGCTCGGTGGAGCCAATAGCGCCGTCGCTTGGCCCAACAAGAACAATCGGGGATTGATCGCGGGGATATCCGAGACTGCTGATATGAATCCCTTCAATGAAGCATGGAGTTGCGCTCAAGCGAACTTTCCCACCATCACTAACCATGTATGTCTTGGGTTCGTTTGGCAAGCGGGTGTCATGTCTTCGCTGGCGCCGCTGCCTGGAGGCATCGACAGCTATGCAGCGGGAACCAACAATCGCGGCGAGGTGGCTGGATGGGCCGAGAATGGTGTTCACGATTCAACCTGCAATAACGCTCCTCCTGCCAACCAAGTGCTGCAGTTTGAAGCAGTGGTGTGGGGGCCAGAATTGGGCGAGCTGACGCAGCTTTCGCCCCTTGCTGCCGATCCCGATTCCGCCGCAACTGCGATTAACGACAAAGGTCAGATCGTCGGCATTTCAGGTCTGTGCTCGAATGCGGTTGGAGGCACCAGTGCTCAACACGCGGTGTTGTGGGAAAACAAAACCGCTACGCCCATAAGTATTGGCAACTTTGACGGCGGAGTGGCATGGAACACGCCCACCGCCATCAATAGCCGAGGGCAAGTCGTCGGCTTTGCAAATCAGCAAGGTACGCAGGGCAGTGCTTTCAACCCCATCGCTTTTTTCTGGGACAAACAACGGGGTATTGAACCAATCCCGCCGATTGGAGACGACACAAATAGCTGGGCATGGGGTATTAACAGCCACGGCATGGCGGTAGGTCAGTCATTCGGAGGAGCTGATGACCCCACCGGAAGGGCTTTCCTTTATGAGAACGGCGTCACAACTGACCTGAATACCCTTATTCAGGCCAACTCATCGCTGCAACTCGAACTGGCCAATGACATCACGGAGGAGGGGGAGATCGTGGGATTTGCCAGGGATGCAAAGACTGGTTCCACGGTGGCATTCTTGGCGGTTCCGGTAGCGGGACGCGACGGTCGGGCCGCTGCGGCCAACCTCGGAGTGAGCACGGTTTCAGCAGTATGGCCGTTTCCGACAAAGTAGGCGGGGCGCTCGCGTGGTGTGTGCGAAAATGCTCGCGAGCTCCTGCTTGACCCTTTCAGGTCCTGTCCCAGACGCCGGCTCTCCGTTTTAGGATGTTCGAACGCAGGAAGACGGATCAGAAAGCAACGCGGGTTCCAATCACTTCGCACCACGCGAGTGCAGCGAATAGAGAATCATCAGGCTTGTCTTGCAGGCTATAACCACCGGCCGTAGACAAATGTGCGGCCAGCGAAGGTCCGATCTTCTGCAAGAGATCACTGACCACCTCGTATGACGCAGTCATTTGTTCGAACATGAAACCACTCTTACGCAGAAGGCGAGCGAGTTTCCGTCCAACATAGGGATCTCCACCGTGCTTCTCTCGGTTCGAGAGGTACGCGGCAAACCCCTTCGCCGGTCCGTCTGACTCTGCATCAATCAGAATTCCACCCATGTCTCCCGCTCGGATACCGATAAAGCCGCCGGGCTGCAAAACGCGGCGCAGTCCGGCCAACGCTGCCATCGGATCCCTCAGATGTTGGAGAACCGCGTGAGAGAACACGGCGCCGAAGAACCCGCTCTCGAAAGGCAGTTCGTAAATGCTGGCTTTTCGAAATTCGGCGTTAATAGACTCTCGTTCTGCTTGTTCGCGAGCGCTGGCAAACTGCGAATCCTCGATGTCGATCCCAATCACCTGCCCGGGGGGGCCACTCTGCGCGCCAGCCCTAGAGTGATCATGCTGGAGCCGCAGCCGGCATCGAGCACACGAAAACCAGGTCTTAAGTGAGAAAGAAAGAATCCGGCATGCGTTTCCGCTGTGCGCTGCTCCATGAAGCTTAAGATTGGCGCGCTGTATCCCGGTGTGTACGTGCTGGTTTGCATGTGACGTCTGCTTTGCCGGGTTCGATCTGGTCCTCAGGCTTGCGAATCCACCGCAACTCGTCGTGGACGAGAGCCTGGACACGTTCGAGAGCGACGGCTCCGAATGATTTGGCTTGTGTTTCTTCGGAAAGTTCTCGGAGATCAGATTTTGTCAACCCCTGTAGCTTCGCTCAGATGAGATCAGGGTACGGCATGCCCAGTGGATAATCGCAGACGGCCTCATCATGGCCTTCGCGGCTGCAGTTGTTGTCTTCCTGTACGACAGGGAACGCAGCCGGCAGGAGGTATCAGGATCTTTTCTTCGAGGAGTCTTTCGGCAGACGCTCTCGTGCTCGTTTGGGTTGGGGTCCTTTGAACTCGTGCGCCTTCATGTCGACGCGGCGCCCGCGGAAGCGTACGCCCTCGGCCTCGAGGCGGAGTCGCTGCTCGATGGCTGAGTCTCCGGTTAACTTAATTTCGCCTCCCGCCCCCAACACGCGCTGCCACGGCAATCCAAAGCTGCGGCGTAGAGTCGCGGCCACCTGACGGGCTGCTCCCGGAAATCCGGCGGCCCGCGCAATCCCGCCATAGGTGGAGACTTTGCCGCGCGGAATGGAACGAATCGCCTGCTCGATTCGCAGACGCATCACGCCAGCTTTGGGATCGGTCTTGCTCGCACCAGAGCCGCGACTGTTTCGCTTCAAAACCTTCTCCCTCAGAAAACCGCCTGACAAGACTCCGTCAAGGGCCTGGGATCATCGGTTACTTGAAAGCCTTTTCTGCAGATTGGCTCACTGCATCCGGGACGGAATATTGCTCGAAAGCGTTCCGCCAGGCGTTACCAGGCACCGTGCGGTCGTCGCCGCCCCCTTTGAGACCTGTGTTTGATATCCGGGGGGTGACAGACAGTGACAGCCTTACTGTTGCGCTGCGGGATGGCGACGGAATCTCGCAGCGATCTCGACGTTGAAGTTCACCGCTGCATCATGGGACTCAGTGGCTATCATGCTGTCTCGCTTCCGAGCCGTAGTCAAGGTTGAAACATTTTGCATACCTGGCGGTATTGCTGTCCGGCGAGTTCGAGGGAATGTGATACCGTCAAGGGAGGCGAAGGACCTCGATGTAACTTGCCAGCCGCGGAGTGCCTCATCTTTGCCGCGTTCTTTGAGGCAAAAAGGGGGCTTCTGATTTTGACCTAATCCGCACCATCAAGGGCGAGAATTTTGACCTTACGCCGCGTTGCGGAACGATTCCAGCGCCTTGTATTCCGAGTCGTGCACGTCGAAGACGGTCAGCAGCTTGGTGACTTGCAGCAAGTCTCCCACGCGCTTGGTCAGGTTCGCGAGCTTGATCGTCGCCCCCGCGCTTAACGCCGTAGTATGCAGCGCCACCAGCGTGCCCAGGCCGCCCGAATCGATGTAGCTGATTTCGCCCAGATTGAGCACTATGCGCTTGCTGTCTAGCAGTGCCTTCTTTACTTCTTCGCGCAGCAGTGACGACTCTTCGCCAAACACGATCCGCCCGCTGCAACCGACGACCAGAATCCCGTCCACTGTCTTTTTCGCAAGTTTCAGTTGCATGAAAAGCTCCTTTGCGCCTGATGGAATGCCTTCTCCCAAGCCGCATCCACACCTATGTTGACGCACCAGCCTATCGCTTTGCAGCGAATCTTAGCAAGCGTGCTGGGTTATGTATTGAAGCGGTCACGCCTCTGCGGCATCACGTATAATCGTCTCTTCCGCCCATGAGTTACACCGTCCTGGCCCGCAAATATCGTCCGCAGAGGTTCTCCGAAGTCATCGGACAGGAGCACGTCACACGCACCCTGCAAAACGCCATCGAGCAGGGACGCAGCGCCCACGGCTATATATTCAGTGGCCACCGCGGCATCGGCAAGACCACTGTCGCCCGCATCCTGGCTATGGCGCTCAACTGCCGCTCCCAGGACAAGCCTGTACGTGAGCCCTGCGGCGTGTGCGAGTCGTGCACGGAGATCCGCGCTGGCAACGCAGTCGACGTCATTGAAATCGATGCCGCCACCAACCGCGGCATCGACGAAATCCGCGAACTGCGAGAGGCGGCGCGCTACCGCCCCGCCCGCGACCGTTTCAAGATCTACATTCTCGACGAGGCGCACCAGATCACTGACGCCGCCTTCAACGCGCTGCTCAAGACTCTGGAGGAGCCACCCGACCATATTGTCTTCATGCTGGCGACCACGCAACCGGAAGACATTCCGCAGACCATCCGTTCCCGCTGCCAGCATTTCAGTTTTCGGGCGGTCAAGTTCGACGCCATTGTCGGCCAGTTGCGCGATCTGGTAACGCGCGAAAAAATTGACGCCGACGACGATGCTCTCGCCCTGCTCGCCGAAGCGGGGGACGGCTCCATGCGCGACGCCCTCTCGATCCTCGACCAGGCGATCGCTTCGTCGAGCGGAAAGATTACCGCCGAGTCGGTTCGGAGCCTGGTCGGCGCGGCGCCAGCGCACATTCTTGAACAAGTGATGCAGGCTGTGTCGGAGGGGAAGAGCGAAGAAGTCCTCCGCCAGGTCGATCATTTGATCGGGGAAGGACACAGCCCGACCCACTTCGCCCGCCAGATGGTCCGTTTCCTGCGCAATGCGACCGTCGCGAAAATCGCGGGCAAAGATTCGTCCTTGCTGCAAATCTCCAGCGAAGAGCGCGAACGGGTTGCCCGCGTCGCCGACCTGTTCGGCGAAGAAGATCTCACGCGCCACCTGCAGATCATGCTGCGCACTCACGGGGAACTGGGATACAAGCAGGAACAGCGCTTCCACCTCGAACTCGGCCTGCTGAAAATGGCTCACGCGCAAAAGCTACTGCCGCTCGAGCAGTTACTTAGCGACGCGGCTGTGGCGCCGGCAACTACGGCCCAGCGCCCGACCGCGAGACCGGCTATCGTGGGCAGCGCTCCGAGCCCCGAGACGCGCCGCCCGGAGCAGAGTCCAGCCCGCCCAAGCTACGTCTCCCCATTTGCGGCCGATTCCGCGCGCAAAGGCACACCACGACAGGAAGCTTCGATCAATCCGCCCGCGCCCGGGCCGCGCATCGTCGGAGCCGCCAGTGGCCCGGAGCCAGTGATCATGGGGGCGGCCGCCCCAGCCACGCATCTCGAAATAGCCCCTGATTTAGTCGATTCCGACCATCCCGAAGTAGATGACTACAACTCTGCCGATAGCGCCAAGCCGGCGGTGCCCGAGCCGTTGCCTGAAAGCGCAGCGCACTCGCCGGAATCCGACGCGTCAGCGGAGATCGAGCGACTGCAAAATGCCGTCTTGCAGGCCCTCACTGACAACAACCAGCCGATGCTGGTGTCCATGCTGTCTGCCGGTGAATGGAGCGTCCAATCGAACGAACTGGTCATCAAGGTGGCGGAGTCGCAGACCGTGGTGGATATGTCGCTCGGTCCAGAGGCCAAGCGGATCGCTATCGCCTCGGCCAGCGGTCTCCTCGGCCGCGCGGTCAAATTGAAAGTAGTTCCGGGCGCCACAGTAGCGCCGCAGGAAGGCAAACGCAACGGCGCGCCGCGGCTCGCGCCAGGACCAGGGGGGCGCAACCGCGCCGAGCAGGACCCGGTCGTGCGCCGCATGCGGGAAAAATTCGGCGCCGAGATTCGCACCGTGATCGACTATCGGGACAAGCGATAAATGTACGGTTTCAAGGTGCCAGAGTTTCAAGGCTTCAGAGCAAACACAGCAAACCCGTTGATCGTCGCCAAAACACCGTCGGACGTTGAAACACTAAAACTTTGAACGTGAGGTTCTATGGGTGGATTCAATCTGCAAGACCTGATGTCCAAAGCCAAGTCGCAGTACGAGTCGCTGCAGAAGAAAATGCAGGAGACTGTGGTCGAGGCCACGTCCGGCGGGGGCACCGTGACCGCCAAAATGGACGGCCGCAAGCAACTGCTCAGCCTGCGCATCGATCCCGAAGCGGTGAAGTCTGGCGACGTCGAAATGCTTCAAGATCTGGTCCTCGCCGCCATCAACGAAGCGGCACGCAAGGTCGACGCTCAGATGCAATCCACCGTCGGCGGCATGCTGGGAGGCCTCGGTATTCCCGGACTCTGAACAGCGGCGACACCATCCCATCGGTCACCGAGGTCACGCACAATGAAAACCGTTTGTTCCCAATGCGCCGTCGGGGTCATTTCTTTGTACTTGATGTGTGCAGGTCCAGCGCCCGCGCAATCCCCGAACCAGAAAGAGGCACCCGTGAGCAGTCACGCCAACGGACCATTCGACGTGAAAGTAACTCCCCAAGACGATAAGTCCGGCGATGCCGCCCTAGGCCGAATGACGCTCGACAAACAGTACCACGGCGATCTCGAGGCCGCCGGCAAAGGCCAGATGCTGACTGCCGGCACCGACGTCAAAGGCTCAGGCGCCTACGTGGCGATCGAACGCGTGACGGGCACTCTCCGCGGGCGCGCGGGCAGTTTCGTTCTGCAGCACAGCGGGACCATGACGCAGGGCGTGCCGCACTTGACGATCACTGTGGTGCCTGACTCGGGCACGGCCCAGTTGGCAGGAATCGCCGGTAAAATGAACATCATCATCGCCGCCGACGGAAAGCATTCCTACGATTTCGAATACACTATCGCATCCAACCCGTAATCGTAGAGACGTAGCTTGCTACATCTCGCCGCCGACAGACACGTTGCAAGCAACGTCTCTACGATAACGTTTTTTCATTGCGCCTTTACGTGAATTACGAGAATCGTCCCATGTCCAAATTTGCCGAACCAATGTCCCGCCTGATCGATGAGCTGAAAAAGCTCCCTGGCGTAGGCGCTAAAAGCGCGCAGCGCCTGGCCTTCCACATCTTGCGCTCCAGCGACGCAGACGCGGAAGCTTTGGCCGCCGCCGTACGCGACGTCAAGGCCAACCTCCGCCTCTGCTCGGTGTGCAACAACATCACTGACGTCGACCCTTGCGTCTACTGCACCAGCCCCACGCGCAACCAACGTCTCGTATGCGTGGTCGAGGAGCCCACCAACATCGCCGCCATTGAGAAGACCAAACACTTCAACGGAGTCTTCCACGTTCTGCACGGAGCGATCTCGCCGCTGCACGGCATTGGCCCCCAGCAGTTGCGCATCTCAAACCTGATCTCCCGCGTCGACGCCGGCAACGTCGATGAAGTCATCCTCGCCACGAATCCTACCGTCGAGGGCGAGGCCACCGCGGTCTATCTCTCGCAGCAACTCAAGCGCGTCGGAGTGAAAGTGACTCGGATCGCCATGGGCATCCCGGTCGGCAGCGATATCGAATATACCGACGAAATCACCATGCTGAAGGCCATGGAAGGCCGGCGGGACATGTAAGCACAACTTTCGGTGCAAAGTTGTGCAAGACTTTTCTGACCGCAGCATTTGCGCAGGCCAGAACCGGCCCCGCTCAATGTGTTGCAATGAACCGTTAACTTAAATAAATCAGTTACTTACGCGTATTGCTATTCTTTTTGCTTGAAGTTGTTGCGTGGAACCCAAGTTGCACTTCGTCCTCGGTCTGCTTCGTCGCTTCTTCGAGATTTCAGATTTATTCGGCGATCTATGACTGGTCTGCGGAGGCACAGCCGGGCAACCGGCGTGGTCCAAACCAGCCAGAAAAGCACCGCAGCGCCAGTCGCGTCGTGCTGTGATGTAACCGCATCCAACTCGACGCAGGAAAAGCCGGGCCAACCAGCCCGGTTTTTTGTCGTTGCTAGACGACCGTTCAATCCGTGGAAAGGAAAACTTCAGGATCAAGGAATTCGTTCAACTCGTCGTCGGGGGCATCCAGTCCCTCAGGCAGGGTTCCGCGGTTGTACTCCGCCATGCGGTTCTTCCACTTGAGGAAGTCGGTAATGCTCTGGGGTTCGATGCGGACCTCGACGCGTCGCAGGCTGGCGAGCAGAAGGTTCATCTCGCAGCGGAAACCTGCGGTAGTGCGCAGATTTTTCGCCGACGGTTGAATCACCTCAACCTGTCCGCGGCGACATTCGAGTAATCCCCAGCCAGCGGGCAGTTCCGCCGCTTCCACCAAGTCAGGCGGAGTCAGATAGAAGCGCTCGCTGCCGACGCCTTTTTCTGGCTTTTGCCGAAAAGGTTTGGCGCGATCGGCCTGAAAATCCGTGCGCGTGATTTTGCATTCGACGAGGACTGAATGGCAGGCCCGCTTCCAGCCGATCGCGTCCGGCATCTCCCCGCTGACGCAGGCTTGCTCCGAGAGCACCACGCCGCAGCGATAAGACCGCAGCCACCGCACCGCTTTCTCCACCAGTTGCGTGTGAGTCATAGACCTATAAAGTTGTAGTCGCGCACTCGGGAGAAACGGAAGTGGCTCGGCAGTTACCGCCTGTTCTTTATGAAGTCCGGGACCGTCTCGGGGACACTAGGTGGATTCCGCCGCCTCGGGTCCTTTTCCGCTCGCTACACCCTTCATGGCCTTGACCACCACCGGCCGCCGCAGCACGGTCTCCAACAAATATCTTTCGGCGGCGACCGTTTGGGCGGTGGGACTGCCTGCTGTGTAGCCTTCTGCGCCAATGACGAGTGCTTCGTTTTTCGCCACAACGGCGGGCTTGCGCACGGACCCATTCGTACGACGCTGCCGACTTTTGGACAGAGCAATGGTGTTCTCGATCTTGACGCGGCGGATATGGCCGTCATGCGCGACATCCAGGGCATTGGCCAAACGCAGGATCGCCGCCAGCCGCGCGATGATCTTCTGCTCGCCGGGAAGCAGATCGCGCATGGCCTTGTGTCCGGGCACGGGCAACCCACCGCAGTGAAAGCGGGCAACGACGGCCGCGCGCTCGATGGTTTCCGGGCTCCATCCCAAGGGCGTGCCGTGAGCCTTGATCAACTCCTCGGACACCTTGTGATGTCCCTTGTTGCCCTTCGCCTTGCCCACGTCGTGCAGAAGAGCTGCGACATAGAGACTCGAGCGCGGATCGGCGCCGTTGCAATTGGCGGTCTCTGCTTCCTGCAAGGGACCCAGCAATCCTGCTGTGCCCAGGCCGTCGTAGAGTTCGAGCGCGAGGCGAGCCACGCGTTCGGAGTGTGCAAAGTCAGGATCGAGAGCCTTCGCCCACAACTTCATGCGGCGGGTGGCAATCTCCTGAATCTGCTTGCCTTGCGGCAAACCAGCGCGCCAGACATTCCACAGGGAATCGGGAGCAATCATGGTCTGGCGGTACTCTTCGATCCGCTTGGTTCGCTCCTCCACAATGCGCGCGTGCCAGCCTTTGCGCGAGGGCTCATCTGGGAAAACGTGGCAGGAAAGTGCCGTGGCCCACAGCACGTCAAGATCGTGTACTTCGCCGAGCAGATCCTGCATGTGCTTCAAGTCGTTACTCCAGGCTTTATGCTCGGCGGGCAGGAAATTCTCGACGATGTAGCGAAAGCGCTTGATGCCGATGCGCAAGGTGTGAAACGCCACCTGCGAGCGGTTGCGCAGAGCGCGGGTGTGCAGTTGGCGCGCGGCGGTCCAGCGCTCAAGCGCGAGATGCTTAAACACAGCGCTTCCTGGCCGGATTCGCGCCGCCCGCAGCGGCAAGGACTTACTCCACTGCCGCCATTGTTTGCGGTCGAATTCCTCAAGTGCTGCGCGAGCTTCGTGTTTCTGTTCGCTCTCGCGGTGGCGCAGGATTTCAAGCAAGGCCTTGGCCGCGGCGTCGCGGGCGTTATCACCTGCGAGTCCGGTTGCGGGGGCAGCGCCCGCCAAGTGACCCGAGTGCTCTGCTTCTGGCGGCAAAGCGGACAGGAATGTCCGCTCCACATTCGATGCGGGATCGAAGAGGTCGATCCACTCCATCATGATTTGAATGTCGCGCAGGTCGCCCAGGCGCTGGAACAGGCGCTTGCCGGCTTTCTTCATGGCCTTCCACTCGGGATCTGGGTCCATCGCCATCATGCCGTCGGCCAGGGAACGGCAGCGACGCAGCGACACGCGCAAGTTGTGGACGGGGTCGGCGCCGAAGTCGGTAGCCACGCGGTCGCACTCTTGGAGCGCGCGCAGCATCCAGTAGCGAAGGCCCGTGGTTTTTGCGGCTGTGGTCAAGTCAGAAGCTCGCGGCGAAACGAGTTCGGCTGCACCAGTATTCTACTTAACATGACGTTCCGACGTTCGTCAGTATCACGCCTGATGGCTCAAGTCGCACGCCTGAGGACTATTCACGCACCCTCGCTCACAGAATTCTTTCGTGCGTGTAACCCGCCGAAACCAGGGCTGCCAGAAGCTCGGCGATGTGGTCAGGCCCGCGAGTTTCCATGGTGATGTCGATGGCGGTATCGCCGAGGTTCACTCCATGGTACGCGCGGTCGTACGCGGTTTCGACAATATTGGCGCGGTGATCGGCAAGGATTCCGGTCAGGCGGTGCAGTGCGCCGGGAAAATCGGGAAGATGAATGCGCAGGCGGACCAGGCGTCCATCCTTCACCAGACCGCGCTCGATAATGCGCGCGAGCAGGGTGACGTCAATGTTGCCGCCGCAGACGAGGACGGCGACACGTTTCGCGGCCAGTGGCAATTTGCGGTTCAGGACGGCGGCGAGAGCGGCAGCACCGGCGCCTTCGGCCAGAGTTTTTTCTCGTTCAAGCAGAAGCAGAATCGCATTAGCGATTTCTTCTTCTTCCACGGTCACAATGTCGTCCACATACTTTTGAACCAGGGGTAGCGTGCGTTCTCCGGCTCGGCGCACAGCGATGCCGTCGGCAATGGTCTTCGCCGCGTCCAGCGTAACGGGCTTGCCTTGGGCCACCGCGGCTTGCATGGAGGGAATGCGGACCGGCTGGACCCCGAACACGGTCACCGCGGGATTGGTTTCTTTCACCGCGCAGGCGATTCCTCCGATGAGCCCGCCTCCTCCGATGGGCACGACCACGACTTGAATGTCCGGTTGTTGCTCGAGGATTTCGAGACCGAGAGTTCCCTGCCCCGCGATGACTGCGTCGTCGTCAAACGCGTGAATGAGAGTGAGGCGATCCTGCTCACCAATCTCGACCGCTCTTGCGTAGGCCTCGTCATAATTGGTGCCGTGCAGGACAACTTCCGCGCCATAGGCACGCGTAGCCGAGACCTTGGTCAGCGGCGTGGGAAGCGGCATGAAGATGCGGGCTTTGATGCCGTGACGTCCGGCGTGGTAGGCAACGCCCTGAGCGTGATTGCCGGCGGACGCAGCGATCACGCCGCGAGCGCGCTCGTCCGGTTTGAGCGTCAGCAACTTGTTCAGCGCCCCACGTTCCTTGAACGCGCCGGTGCGCTGCTGGTTGTCGAGTTTGAGGAAGATGGAATTGTTAGTAAGGCCGGAGAAGGTCTCGGACGGGGTGCAGGGCGAGACCCGGATGTCGGAGCGGATTCTGGCGAGGGCGGTCTGGATGTCCGAGAGCTGAATCATAGTGCCGCGCAGTCATATTACCTTGGACTCGTCAGTTGTGACCGGGATTCGCAAGCCGGTTTCACGCAGGGCGGAGCGATTAAGAATTTTGATACCGACCATAAGAATTTTCGAGGACGACATCGTTGGATTACTGCTGGTTAGTCAACCTTGGCCCCGGCTGAGTCCGCTATAATTCGTTCACGCCATGGACTTTGATCAACTCATCACGTTCCTGGAAGTAGCCAGACAGGGCAGTTTCTCGCGTGCGGGCGAGAAAGTATTTCGCTCTCAGTCGGCGGTCAGCGCGCAAATCCGGCAACTGGAGCAGGAGTACGGCGACCGTCTTCTCGACCGGTCGGGAAAGACGGTCAAGTTGACCCCGGCGGGGCAGGTTTTCTACGAGTACGCCGAGCGCCTGAAGAGTCTGCGGGACGAGTCGTTGGTGGCGGTCGCCGATCATAGCGGAACGCCCAGAGGCACGCTGCGCGTTGGCGCTAACGAAGCGACGTGCCTCTACGTTTTGCCCGAGGTCTTCGCGGAGTACTGCCGACGCTTTCCGCCGGTTCAGATCAGTATCTATCGAAATTTCAGCTACAAGATCGTGGAGAAACTGGAGAACGGCCAGGTAGAGGTAGGAGTTCTTACCCTACCCATCACATCGCCAAGCCTGAAGATTCAGCCCATTTTTCGCGACAAGCTGATGTTGATGGTCAGCCCGAAGAATCCGCTCGCCAAGCACAAGGCAGTGCCGGTGAGCGAGGTGGTCAAGCATCCGTTACTTTTTCCAAAGACCGGTCACACGCGAAGACTGCTGGACAAGATCTTTCGTCCTTACAGCGCGGAACTTCAGGTACGAATGGAACTGCCCAGCATCGGCATGATTAAGAGCTTTGTGGCGGCGGATCTCGGCGTGTCGCTGATCAGCACCGCTTTTGCACGCGATGAGGTCGATGCCGGCCGGGTCAAGCTGATTGATCTGGAAGACGTGGAACTGTACCGCGAGTTAGGACTTGCCTACCGGCGTGATCGGACGCTTTCCGTGGCCACAACGGCGTTTGTTGCGCTCCTTCGGCA
Organism: Candidatus Sulfotelmatobacter sp.; assembly: GCA_035511455.1. GTDB lineage: Bacteria > Acidobacteriota > Terriglobia > Terriglobales > Acidobacteriaceae > Sulfotelmatobacter. Next base: position 40,347 of record DATKFH010000041.1, read on the forward strand.
GATTACCGGTGCTGGAAAGAAAGCCGATTCTTAACTCTTTTCAATTCTCCGTATCGGAAATCTGGATTCCTCCCATCGGAATTTTGAATTTCCTTGAGTGAGCGGAGTCAAGTACGCTGAAGACGGGGTGATCGTACCTCGGTACACGAATTCAATGAAGACCGTTATCCAGAAGGCGAAGCGAATTACATCGACAGGCACAAGCATGTCGACACGAATTACGTGTCTTCTGGAGGACGGGATCGGATGAAGTAAAGCACTCGTAAAGTAAGTTCAACCGGACCCACCGCCAGAAGCGATCTGGCGGTGGGTTTTTTCTTGCGCGAAATCGAGAACGGAGTTCTACGAATATGAGCGGACCACAGCGACAAAGCAGATTTGAGCGAGGCGACGATGTGGTGGTGATGAAGTTTGGAGGCACGTCGGTGGAAGATGCGAACGCCATCCGCCGGCTGATCGGCATTGTGAAGAGCCGAATCGGTTCGCAGGCGGTGGTCGTGGTCAGCGCGCTCGCAAGGGTCACCGACCAGTTGCTGGAAGCTGGGCAGGCCGCGGCTGCGGGCCACCTCGGCTCGGCGCTGGCCACGGTGCGAGACATTTATGTGCGCCACGAGCAGACGGCCGACGAACTGGTAGACGGCGGCCCTCATGGCGCCCTCGATCGAGAGTTGCGAAATGAATTTCAAAGCCTGGAATCACTGTTGCGCACTCTGGAAGCGTCGCATCGGCTCGACCTGCGAGCGCAAGATCACTTGCTCGGCCTTGGGGAATGCCTCTCCAGCAAACTGGTCACGGCAGCGCTTTGCGACGCTTCAGTCCGCGCCACGCATGTCGACGCACGCAACTGCATCGTTACCGACGGTCGCCACGGCCAGGCCCATCCGGTATGGGAGGCGACGAACCAGCGACTGCAAGATGCCGTGAGTCCGTTGCTCGGGTCCGGCAGCGTGCCGGTGATGGGCGGGTTCATCGCGTCGACGCACGATGGAGTCCCTACGACTCTGGGCCGAGGCGGGTCCGACTACAGCGCTGCGATCGCAGGAGCTTCCCTGGGCGCTTCGCGCGTCGAAATCTGGACCGACGTGGATGGCATCATGACCACCGATCCCAAAATATGCCCCGAGGCGCAGGTAATCCGCAAAATGAGTTTTGATGAGGCGGCGGAGTTGGCGCACTTTGGTGCGAAGGTGCTGCATCCGGCGACGCTGGCTCCGGCGATGCGGGAAAACATTCCCGTGTACGTTCTGAATTCGCGGCGGCCAGAGGGCGAAGGCACGGAAATCGTGGCTCGGGCAAGAACGGGCAACACGGTCAGCGCCATCACCGCCAAGCGGAAGGTCGCTGCGGTCGAAATTCAAGCGCCGCAAGGAGTCGGCGCGGACCTACTCGGCGCGGTGTATGCGGCGTTCGATCAGCACGCCTGTCCGGTCGACGTCATGGCGGCGTCGCTTGGGCGCGTTTGGTTGCTGGTTGGCTCGACGACGCCTTTGCCGGGAATTGCCGCCGACCTTCGAGGCGTGGCCGAGGTGCGGTGGGAGAATCACAAGGCCTTGGTCTGCCTGATAGGTGAAAACATTCGACGGCAACCGGAGGTCGCCAGCCGCGTCTTTGCCGCGGTGTCGGATATGGATGTGCGCGTTCTATGCGAGGGAGCTTCGGACCGGACGATCTCGTTCCTGGTGGAAGAGTCAAAGCTCGACGAGTCGGTGCGGCGGCTCCACGGAATCTTCTTCCCGCAAGTAGAGCCGGCACGCGACTGGGGAGGGATGACCAGCGCGTTCTGCCAGGCCGGCTGATGCGCAAGTGGGTCAGTCGAATTCGGCGGACTCCGACCCAACTGCTAGAGTCGAGTCGAGCGCGGGCGCGATAATGTGCAAACCGCACTCGGTCTTGGCGAAACCCGGCCACCGCCCGGCGCGCGGATCTTCTCCCGCTCTGACGGCGCGCGTGCAATGCGTGCAGCCGATGCTGGGATAATCCTGATCATGAAGCGTGTTATAGGGCACGTCATGATCGTGGATGTAACGCCACACCTGCTTTGACGTCCAATCGACGATGGGATTGATCTTTACGAGTCCAAACTTGGCGTCCCATTCGATTCTGCGCGCACCGGCACGTGCCGAGGTCTGATCGTGGCGGATGCTGGTGATCCAGGCGCTGAGTTCGCCTAGTTTGCGGCGAAGCGGTTCGACTTTGCGCAGGTTGCAGCACAGATCGGGATCGCGAGTCCACAGTGCCGAACCGTGAGAGCGCTCCTGCTCTTCTGGGGACAGGACCGAATACGCCTTCTCGATCGTTATGCCATATTTCTCCTCAATGCGGTCCATCAAGGTGTAGGTCTCGGGAAAAAGGAATTCGGTATCGACGGTAAAGAGGCGGAAGTCGCGGCGCGCGCGGGAAGCCATGTCGATCAGCACCATGCCCTCGGCGCCGAAGGCCGAGGAAATGGCTACTCTATCGCCAAACGTCTCGAATGCCCACGCAAGGGTGCGCTGGGGGCTCCATGCATCGGCCGCGGTCTGCACATCGGCGATCTGGTTTTTGAATTGGTCTTTCACGCGACGGGTTCCTCATTCGTTCCGAAGTCCAGTTCTCCGACTTCTGCTTTTCCAAATGAACCGGCACCCCATACGGCATACGCACTGCTATCGATTGCCGCGGGTACAGTGGGTACTACGAATTGCTGGGCAGAGACCACCGGATCGGCAAAGCGCGCAACTTCTCCAACCACCAGCAATGTTGGGGCAGCCAGCTGTGGTGCGCGGGTTAGTTCGGCGATGGTGGTGCGGTGGGTGCGCTGATGCCGGGTGCTGGCCCGGGAAATGATGGCGCACGGAGTTTCGCTCTCGAGTCCAGCGGCTATGAGCTTCTCGGCGATTTTCGAGTGGTTCTGGCCCGGCATATAGATGACGAGCGTCGCACCGCTGCCCGCCAGCTTGTTCCAGTTGGCTTCACCACTGCCGGAAGCCTGGTGCGCGGTGATGAAAACAACCGAGGAAGAGGTCCGGCGATCGGTAAGCGGGATCTGAGCGACGGCTGCCGCACCGAGAGCAGAGGTGACGCCAGGGACGATTTCATAGGGCAGGTTGGCCCGGCGCAGCGTGTCGATTTCTTCGCCAGCCCGGCCGAAGATCAGGGGATCGCCGCTCTTGAGCCGAACCACATTCACTCCGGACTCTGCGAGCGCGACCATCAGAAAGTTGATCTCGCCTTGCAGAATCTTCTTCTTGCCGCAGCGCTTGCCGACGTTGTGCACCTGCGCCGTCGGAGGAATCAGATTCAAGATCTCCGGCGCGACCAGGTCATCGTGCAAAACAGCTTCGGCGGTGCGCAGCAGTCGCAGCGCTCTCAGTGTGAGCAACTCCGGGTCACCCGGCCCCGCACCGACAAGATAGACTTTGCCCTTCATTTATGCTCCCCATGGGGGACGAGTTCGGACGCCTCAGTCCGCGCCGCCTCGAAGGCCTCCCGGCTGGCGAGAGAATGGAGCAGGTCGAGTTTGCGTTCCTTGTCGAGGTGGCTGGCGAGGATGAGCTTTCGCGTCTCGCCAAGGTCCGCCACCCACTCGGCGTATCCCGGGCCGAATTGCTTTTCCAGTTGCTGGCGTATTTGCTGTGCCAGCGAGGGGCTTTGACCGGCTGTGGAAACTGCGATCTGTAGATCGCCACGGCGTACCACCGCGGGGTAGAAGAAGTCGCAGAGATCGGGAACGTCCACCACGTTGCACAACACTCCGCGACGTTGCGCTTCGTGATAGACGCGCTCGTTCAGAGTCCGGGAAGAGGTCGCGACCACCGCCAGGAAAGCGCTGTCCAGATCATCGGGCGAGAACGCGCGCAGGTCGAGTTCGATCCTTCCGGCGCGCGCCCACTCGCGAACCGCAGGGCTGGCGTCGAGGGCGACTACCCGGATTCGCGCGCCCGTGTCGAGCAGGCCCGCGATCTTGGGCTCTCCGACCTTGCCGGCGCCCACTACCAGGCATTGCCGGCCCTCGAATTTCAGAAACATGGGAAACAAGTTAGTCACCGATCACTCCTACTTGCGACAGATTCTGCGGGGAGGGCAGATCGCGAACCGCGGCCGGCACGAATTCGCCGGCGAGAAATTCGCGCAGTTGCGTATCGTTATGACGAGCAAAAAACCGGCGCAGATTTTCGCCCGGCTCGCGCAGGGCCAGATACTGGCCAAGCAGACGCTCGAGCGCATCCGGTACGTCCGTCGCGGCGCAGCGATATCCGACGGGCCGCGCAGTGGACTGATGCAGGCCGAGCGCTCCGCCCACGCAAAAGTAGTAGGCATCGACCATCCGATCGTGAACCTTGATCTTTTTGCCCTCAATGCCGATGTCGGCGATCCAGTGCTGTCCGCAACTGTTGGGGCATCCGGTGACGTGCAGCTTGAGGTGCTGATCGAAGCCGGGCAGGCGTTCTTCCAGTTCCTCGACGAGCCAGCGCGAGAAGCTTTTCGTTTCCGTAATCGCCAGCTTGCAGAATTCTGTGCCGCTGCAGGCCACGGTGCCGCGTGCAAACGATGAACCACCTACTCGCAGGCCGATCGCGTCGAGTTCTCTCGCCAACGCGTCGGCGTTGATGGCGGGCACATTCACGACCAGCAGGTTCTGCATGTTGGTGGCGCGCAATTCGCCGCCGGCAAAGCGCTCGGCAAGATCTGCGGCAGAATGCATCTGGTCGGCCGTGATTCGTCCCCGCAGGGCGACGGCGCCAACGTAGGAGAGACCCGATTGCTTCTGCGCGTGAATGCCAATGTGATCGCGGTAGACGTCCTCGGGGGGATGCTCTTCCACCGCTGGGTCGAGCTTGAACCCGATGCGATCGTGTAATTCGGCGAGGAAACGCTCGGCTGTCCATCCGTGGCGCAGGAAGAGAAACTTCAGGCGGGCGCGCTCCCGGTGTTCCCGGAGCAGGTTGGAATCGCGGAACAGTTCGGTAACTCCCTTGATCACCGGCAGGACCTGGCTCCATCGAATGAAGGCGTTCAAACGGGCGCCGAGATAAGGTTCGGTGGAGAGTCCGCCAGCGACCCGCAGCGAGAAGCCGACTTCAGGCTTGCCGCCAAGCGTTCGAGTGATCGCCGTCAGGCCGATGTCGTTGATCTCGGGGTAGGAGCACCAGGAGTGGCATCCGGCAATCGAAATCTTGAATTTGCGCGGCAGGTTGTAGAACTCGGCGTTTCCGGCCAGCAGCCGCGAGGCTTCGAGCACCAAAGTAGAGGCATCGCAAATTTCATCGGCATCGACGCCGGCAACCGGGCAACCGGTAACGTTGCGGACGACATCGCCGCACGCTCCGGTCGTATTCAGTCCTGCCTGCCAGAGGCCGTCGAGCAATTCCGGAAGCGATTCGATGGTGACCCAATGCAATTGAATATTCTGACGAACCGTTAGGTCGGCGATTCCGTTGGCGTGAAGGCGGGTCAGATCAGCGAGGGCGCGCAGCTGGCGGGAGTTCATAATGCCGTTAGGAATTCGTATGCGCACCATGAATCTCTGGAGGGCGCGGCCTTCGCCACCTTGCCCGCCGGTTACGCCGACGCCGTCGCCCTGCGTGTAAACGCCCCACCAGCGGAAATAGGTGCCGATCCACTCCGGGGGGATAGAGCCGAAACCGTCCCGCGCAAAGCGGCGAATTTCGTCCAAGCCCTCCCAGGGGTTCTTGGCGCGCTTGAGACGCTCGACGCGCTGCGCTTTCGTTTCTTTCACTGTGGTCGTCATAGAAAATTCGCCGTAAAACAAAAACCCACCGCCAGTTCATCTGGCGGTGGGTTATGAGTGCTTGGATTAAGAAAGAATTCTTAGATCAGCAGCCTCCCCGCGCCAGTGCACACGCGTGCACAACAACAACAAGTACAACAGCACACGGCGCCGAGGTTGAGGCGATCTGACATTCGAGTATGCATCATAAGTTGAGCGGCCAAAACCGTCAACTCACTTGCGTAATGACTTCGATGAATAATTTGGATAGAAGGAATCAGAAATTTGCGCCGTTTCTGCTGATGGCGCGACGGCGCTGTAGAATCAACAACTTAGGATCTCTACAGACCTGAATGATATCTTGGTTTGCTTGTTTAGATCGCTGCTCTTATCTTTAACTCTCCTCGAAAGGCGGCTTTGTTCGATGAAGCGTTCTGCCCTCCCCCGTTTGCTCATGGTTCTACTATGCTCGAGTTTCGGGCTTTCCCAGAGTTCTGGGGATCCTTCTAAAACTACGCTTGACCGGCTGCAGTCGCTGTTAAGGCAGGGCCAGGCCGAATGGCGTTCCCAGGCCGACGTTCCGCACCCTGAGGATCCCGGTCTGAATGACTCCGATTGGGGCACCTTCACCGTTAAGAATGTGTCGGGACCAGGAGGAGGGCACGCGAACGAGGAGCACTGGACGGGCACCCGCGTGTTCCGGCGATGGGTACAGATTCCGGAGAAAGTCAACGGATACGCCACGCAAGGTTCGCGCGTTCTACTGGATCTTCGTTTCGGCAGTCCAGGCAGCCTGATGATTACGGTATTTTCGAACGGGGGCATTCTCTATCGCGGGGACGACGACAATATCCTTCCTGTCCTGCTGTCCGAGAACGCTCAGCCCGGGCAGAGATTCCTGGTGGCGGCGCGGGTGGTAGCGGGAGACGATGTGCAATCTGAGTTCTTTCATAGCGAACTCATTGTGGAACCTCCGCACAGACGGCCCGATCCGGGATTGCTGCGCCTGGAGATTCTCGCTGCGCGGCCGCTGATGGGCGCTTATGAAGATGGAAAAGCCAAGCGTGAGCAGCAACTGGATGCGGCGGTAAATGCGGTTGATTTCTCTCCGCTGGAGCGAGGAGATCAAGCCGGGTTCGATGCTTCCCTGATAGCGGCGCACGCGAAACTCGAGGTGCTCAAGCCCTGGCTGCAGCAGTTCACCATTCGCGCCGTCGGCAATTCGCATATCGACATGGCGTGGCTGTGGCCGTGGACCGAAACCGTGGAAGTCGTGCGCAACACATTTCGGAGCGTGCTCGACTTGATGCGCGAATATCCGGACTTCAAGTTCACCATGTCGTCGGCGCGCACGTTTGAGTGGATGCAGGAAAAGTATCCCGACCTGTTCAAAGAAATCCAACAACGTGTCAAGGAAGGGAGATGGGAGATCATCGGCGGGATGTGGGTCGAGCCGGACCTGAATATGCCGGACGGCGAATCTCTTGTGCGGCAGATCCTGGTGGGCAAGCGGTACTTTCAGAAGAACTTTGGTGTGGATGTGAAGATCGGGTGGAATCCCGATTCGTTTGGTTACAATTATCAGCTTCCGCAGATCTACAAGAAGTCGGGAATGGATTATTTCGTGACCCAAAAGCTGCTCTGGGCGCACGAATTCACTACCTTCCCTTATAGACTTTTCTGGTGGCAGGCGCCGGACGGCAGCCGCCTGCTCACTTACTTCCCGCGCGATTACGCTGGTGGCATCGATGCCGATCAACTGGGCCGCGACCTATCGGTCTGGATGCCTTCGATCTACGGGCCGCAGCTCACCGACAGTCCTGAGATGATGCACCTTTACGGCGTTGGCGACCATGGCGGCGGGCCGACGCGGGTCATGCTGGATCATGCCGATCAGCTCAGGGCTCCGGACACCGTGTTTCCGAAGCTGGAGTTCAGTTTCGCCAGCGAGTTCTTTACCGATCTCGAGAAGAAACTCGCGAGCATGCAGGTTCCCACATGGGATGGCGAACTCTACTTTCAGTATCACCGCGGAGTGTTCACCACGCAGGCTGAGACCAAGCGCAGGATTCGGCGCGCGGAGGAGCTGCTCCTGAACGCGGAGAAGTTTTCTTCGTTGGCTTCGCTCCACGGGCGCGCTTATCCGCAGGAGGGGATGGAGCAGTATTGGAAGAATCTGTTATTCGATCATTTCCACGACATCATGCCGGGATCGGGGATCGCGGTGAATTATCTGGATGCCGAGCGGAATCTGGAGAATGTTGACCGGTTCGCGAAAGACGTCGCGCTAGGCTCGTTACGGGAGATTGCGGCGCACGTGAACACCGAGGGCGAGGGTGTGCCGATCATGATTTTCAATTCCCTCTCGTGGCCACGCACCGAGGTCACAGAGGTTGAGGCGCAACTGCCGGCCCCGGCCAAGCAAGTAGAGGTCGTTGATTCAAATGGCAAGCCTGCGGAGTCGCAACTGCTCTCGCTCGATCCGAAAACGCACCGTGCGCGGCTGCTGCTTTTATCGAATACCCCGTCGCTTGGATACAAGACCTATCTTGTGCGCGCGGCCGCGAGCGCGCCGGCAATCCATTCCGTGCTCAAGGCTTCCGCCGACACGCTGGAGAACGAGTTCATTCGTGTGAAAGTCGATCCGCAGAGCGGCTGCATGACGAGTTTGTTCGACAAGCGCAGCGGTACGGAGTCGCTTGCTCCCGCAGAAACAGATACCGGCGGGCCGAAGAACGCGACCTGCGGAAATTTGCTGCAGACCTTCGTCGACAAGCCCAAACAATGGGATGCCTGGAACATCGATGCGGATTTCGAGAAGCAGCACTGGGATTTGGACAAGGCGGATGAAGTAAGACTCATCGAAAGCGGACCAATGCGGGCGGTCATTCAGGTTAAGAACCATTTCCAGAATTCGACGTTCGTGCGCGACATCATTCTGTACGCCGGCGCCCCGCGGGTTGACGTGAAGATGCAAGCGGAGTGGCATGAAAAGCACGTCCTGCTAAAAGTCGCGTTTCCGGTGAGCGCGCACAGCGACAAGGCGGCTTACGAAATTCCCTTTGGCTCGGTGGAGCGCCCGACTACGCGAAATACTCCCGCGGAACAGGCCCAGTTCGAAGTGCCGGCACAGCGCTGGGCTGACATTTCGGACGCGAAGCATGGGTTCAGCCTGCTCAACGACTGCAAGTACGGCTACGACGCGAAGGGCAACGTCCTTCGTTTGTCGCTGCTGCGGTCGCCGGAGTGGCCTGATCCTCACGCCGACGAAGGCCATCACGAATTCACCTACGCGCTCTACCCGCATGGCGGAGGCTGGAAGGACGCCCTAACCGTCCGCCGGGGTTATGAACTGAACTACAAACTGATTTCCATGCCGGTCGGAAAGCATGAGGGGGCACTCGCCCCGGAACATTCTTTTGTGCAGGCCCGGTCTGAGAACATAATCGTCACCGCACTCAAGAAAGCTGAGGACGAGGATGCGCTGGTTCTGCGTTTCTATGAATGGGTGGGCAACGCGGGAGAGGTGCAACTGCAGATTCCACCCGGAGCGCAGTCGGCAGCTGAGACCGACTTGATGGAAAAGCCGATCGGCAGCCTTCCGGTACAGAACGATGGCGTTACAGTGCACACCAAACCATACGAGATCAAAACAATCAAGGTGCAGTACTCTGCATTAATCCAGACGGCGACGAAGCCATGACCCATCGAGCGATGGGGAAAGGCCTAGTTCTGGGTGTCGATATCGGCGGCACCAAAGTGGCCGTGGGTCTGGTCGACCACGCGGGCAAGATACTGGCACAAGCACGCAAGCCCATGGTGACCAGCGCTGGGGCCGATGCTGCGCTGCAGGCCGTCACCGATGCGATTGATATCTTGTCGTCGTCCGCGACTGCCGACGGCAGGTTGCAGAGTATCGGCATCTGCGCACCGGGGCCGTTGGATCCGAAGGCCGGAGTGGTCCTCAATCCGCCCAATCTTCCCAGCTGGCGAAATTTCCCGCTGGCCGCGGAAGTCGCGAAGCACTACCACTTGCCGGTTAAAGTCGACAATGATGCGAACGCGGCGGCGCTGGCGGAAACCATCTGGGGGGCGGCGCGGGGATATCGCTACGTTTTCTACGCGACCATCGGAACCGGGATTGGCACCGGAATCGTGTTCGACGGGAAGATCTACCACGGTCACACCGGAGCGGCCGGCGAGGGCGGGCACGTCAGCATCGATTATCGCGGCCCGGTTTGCCGATGCGGCAAGCGCGGCTGCATTGAAATATTGGCCGCGGGCCCGGCGATCGGAGCACGGGCTCGAGCCAAGATCTCTGCTGCTCCTTCTCGTGCCTCAAGCATTCTTGACTTGGCGGAGCAAAAGGTTGCTACGGTCACCAGCGAAATGGTTGGGCAGGCTTATGCTGCGGGCGATCCGTTGGCGCGAGAGGTTCTTCAGGAAGCGGTGGAACTGCTTACGGCCTGGCTTGGCAATATTGTTGATTTGCTCGATCCTGACGTTCTGGTGATGGGAGGCGGCGTCGCAGCGATGCTTAATCCGTTTTTTGATGAGATCAAGACCCGGCTTCCGGATTGGTGTGTGAATCCGCGGGCATCCGAGATCCCGCTGGTGATGGCTTACTACGGGGCGGATGCAGGAATCGCTGGTGGCGCGGCCTTGTGTGCCACAGATGTTGCTTAGCGACACCGACTTGATGGCAAACATCGGAAGACCTCGAATGCTGCTGAACCGACTCTTTCAGCGAGCGTCCCTGGCGACGGCGTTGTTCTTCCTGAGCGCCGCTTTGTTCTTGCAGGGACCGGATCTGCCTAAGGCGCCGGGGGCCCAGGCGTTCACGCTCACTCCCGTGCCGGGACATTTCACCGAGCCGGGGATCGCAGTGAATCCGGCGGATCCTCGGCAGGTGGTGGCCGTGTTTCAGAACGAAGCACACGCTGCCTACTCCGAGGACTCCGGCCACACCTGGCAGGTGGCCGAGGGTACCGAGGCCAAGAACTACCGCGTCTCTGGCGATGTATCTGTAGCGTTCGACAGTCAGGGGCACGCCATCCTGTGCTACATCGCGTTCGACAAGCTTGGGTCCTTCAACTACTGGGCCCACGGCGCGACACGCAACGGAATCTTCGTGCGCCGTTCTCTCGACGGTGGAAAAACCTGGGAGGCGGATCACATAGCGGTCGCAGAACAATCGACCGCACCGGATATTCCGTTTGAAGACAAGCCCTACATCGTCGCAGACAATACGAAGAGCCCTTTCGCGGGCAATCTCTACATCGGATGGACGCGGTGGAGGTTGACGGACTCACAGATCGTACTGTCCCGTTCTACGGATGACGGCAAAACGTGGTCGATTCCGATCGAGATCGACGCGCATCCTGGTCTGCCGCGAGATGACAACGGAGCCGCCGAAGGATTCTCTGGCGTGGTCGCACCCGATGGCACGCTCTACGCCATCTGGAACCAGGATGGCGAGATCATGCTGGCCATTTCACGCGATGGCGGGAAGAACTTTTCCCACGCCCAAGCCATCATTCATACGGGGCCCATCATGTTTGCGGTGGAAACGCTCGTGCGGGCGAACGGCTTTCCCCAACTTGCAATCGATCCGAAGAGCAAGCGCCTGTACGTCACGTGGAGCGACTATCGCAACGGCGACCTGGACGTTTTTCTCGCGACCTCCGGCGATGGAGGCGAGCGGTGGGACGCGCCCGTGCGGGTCAACAACGATCCAGTCCACAATGGGGCCGAGCAGTTTTTTCAGTGGCTGGCCGTGGACCCGACCGACGGTTCGGTCGACGTTCTTTTTTACGATCGCCGAGGCGATCCACTGGGCAAAAAGCAGATCGTGGTTCTGGCGCGCTCGACCGACGGCGGACGCAGCTTCGCCAACTACGCATGGACCGACGAGCCCTTCGAAGCCAGCGGCGTCTTCTTCGGTGACTACACGGGTCTGGCGGCATATGGGGGCCGTGTGTACGGAGTTTGGGTGGAAAAACCTCAGCCATTGGCAGCGCCCGCACCTCCGCCGGACACGGCGGGCAAGCCGCAAGAAGACAAAGAACTCAAACCTCAGCCTCGCGGCACAATCATTAAGGTTGGAACCGCGGACTTCACGAAACAAGATGCTGCCAAGTAGCCCGATGTAAGGACCGACTCGGCCATCCCTTCAATCCGACCACTCCGAATTCATGGCGCGACCCGGATTTGTGCGCGCCGTCGCCGAGGACAGTGATTGCAATCACAAGCATTTTCCTTCCTCTTCGATACAAACCACTTGGACTGCCCGTTCCATTTCGGATTCATGAGCGTCGTCATTTTAGTAAGCTGCGACTGAAGCCTTTGGTCACATCACGCCACCGCTAATGAATAAGCTGCGAGAGTAGCAATCGCCCCGCCTCTTCTGGTAACTTCGACACTCGTCGTCAGATCAAGAAACCAGGCTGGCGGGAGCCTCGCATGCTCCTGCGCGACGGCCACGAGAGGTAGATAATGGCTGGCGTGAATCGAACGCTGAGCTCTTCTCAAGTCGTCAATATCGAAGATCTGCGCCGTATTGCGCACGATCGTCTACCCAAGTCCGTATTCGACTATCTCGATGGCGGTGCGGAGGGGGAGATCACGCTGGCGGAAAACTGTCGCGCGTTCCGCGATGTTACGTTCCGTCCTCGCGGCGCGATTGCAGTTGGCGATTGTGGCCTGAAGACCCAGGTGGTCGGACACGAAATCTCATTTCCGGCGATGCTGGCTCCGGTGGGGTACAGCAGGCTAATGCATCCTGGTGGCGAGGTGGCAGCGGCTCAAGAGGCTGGAAAAGCAGGGACCGGTTACATTCTTTCCACCATTTCCGGCCACAAGATGGAAGACGTTAGAGCGGCGTCGCGCGGACCAGTCTTCTACCAACTTTACCTCATGGGCGGACGCGCGGCGGCCGAGGGCGCGCTGGATCGGGCGCGTCGCGCGGGTCTCAATGCCCTGGTGATCACGGTGGATACGCCCGTCGCTGGCCTGCGCGAGCGCGACCCGCGCAACGGAATGAAGGAACTTCTGGGGACTTCGCCGTTCGCAAAGATCCCGTATCTGCCAGAGATTATGGCTCACCCCGGCTGGCTGGTGTCGTTTCTCCTCGATGGCGGGTTGCCGAAACTGGAGAACGTCGTGGTCCCGGGCCAGGGTCCCATGGAACTGGTCGACGTCGGCGCCGCTCTCTCAAAGGCCACGGTGACATGGGAAGACTTGCGATGGATCCGCGAGTTATGGTCCGGCCCGATCATTGTGAAAGGACTTCTCACCGGTGACGATGCCTTGCGCGCAATTGATGAAGGAGCGGCGGCAGTGGTGGTGTCGAACCACGGGGGCCGGCAACTTGATTCCGTCGCAGCGACGCTGCGGGCGCTTCCGGAAGTCGTCGCCGCTGTAAAGGGACGGATCGAGGTGCTGATGGACGGCGGTGTCCGCCGCGGCAGCGATATCGTCAAGGCCCTGTGCCTGGGAGCGCGTGCGGTGCTGGTAGGACGCGCCTATGCGTACGGACTAGCGGCGGCAGGACCAACGGGTGTTGCCCGTGCGATCGAGATTCTGCGAGCAGACGTTGAGCGCACGCTTCGCCTGCTCGGCTGTGCGTCCGTCGCCGACCTTAATCCCACCTACATTGAAACGCCGCCGACGTGGCCAAAATAGTTGTCGACTCGGGCCACATCCAGGAGCGGCCGAATCAAACTTCGCCCGGTTATCGTTAACTTTATCGCAATATTCGCAGCCGAATACCACGGCGTGAGTCAAAACGCGACGACCCACTCGAACCAGCGCCTTAGTTAAACATAATGCGAAATGCGTATGCATGTTTTCCCGGTGGGCGATCCGGCAGTCGTATGTGCAAACCATCCTCTTGTTGTTCGAATGCGAGGCTGGAGTCGGCACCGAGCAAAGCAACCGACCTGACCTTCGACTGACCGGGAGCTGTACCGAGCGAGTGAATGACCGCCTCTCCATTGGAAGGCCAACCCATTTCAATCGCGTAGAGCGCATCGCCCTTCTTGGTGAAGCGAAAGTCCTCTGCCGTGTACGGCATGGTGTCGGTGTCATGGAAGGAGCCTTCCGTAACCTTGGTCGGACCTTCCCCGTAGACGTGCCAGGCCCGCGTACCGTAGATCGCCTCGCCGTTCACCTTCAACCATGCGCCCACGTCGCGGAGTACCTGCTGGACCTCGTCAGGTATTGTGCCGTCCGACCGCGGACCTATGTTCAACAGCAGATTGCCGTTCTTGCTCACGATGTCGATCAACTGGTGGACAACGAACTCCGGCGACTTGAACGTGTCGTTCTCAATGTAGCCCCATGACTTGTTGCTGATGGAGGTGTCGGTTTGCCAGTAGAGTGGCCGGATCCCCGCAAGCTGTCCGCGCTCCAGATCGAGTACTGCGGCCTTTTCGTCCATTGCGAAGTCTTTGTAATTGATCACGCCAACCGGCCCACCCCACTTCTCCGACTGGTTGTAATAAAACGCTGCAAAACGAGTGAGGTTTTCACGAACCGAGGCCTGCCCGATCCACCAATCGAAATACATGATGTCGGGATGATATTTCTCCACAATTTCGGCGGACCGGGCGAGCCAATCGTCGGTCCAAGCTTTGGACACGAAAGTGAAATCGTTGGAAAGCGGCGTGCCTCTCTTGGCCTCCAGCCAGCGGTGCGCGGGTCCGTAAAAATCGGCATACTTCGGATCATTAATGTCGGAGGGAATGACGCGTCCCACGCCCAGAAAGAAATTGTGTTCGACACGATGCGACGAGGCTCCAAGATGCAGACCCTCGGCGCGAACGGCTTTGGCTAGGTCTCCCCATAGATCGCGATGTGGGCCCATCTTTACCGCGGTCCAGTCCGAGAGGCCACTGTCGTACATCGTGAAGCCATCGTGATGCTCGAAAACGGGAACCACGTATTTCGCGCCAGCTTCCTTGAACAGTCGCGCCCATGCGGAAGGATCGAACTTTTCCGCTTTGAATCTGGGGATGAAATCCTTGTAGCCGAATTTGTCTTGTGTGCCGTAAGTAGCGATGTGGTGCTTGTAGGCGTCGGAGCCCTCGATGTACATGACACGTGGGTACCATTCACTGTCGAAAGCGGGCACGGAATAGACTCCCCAATGGATGAAAATCCCGAACTTCGCGTCCTTATACCAGTCGGGCACTTTGTAATTCTGAAGAGATTCCCAGTCCGGCCGATAGGGACCAGTAGCGTTTACGCGATCGACACCCTCCAGTATGGCGGTGCGGGGAGCGTCGTATTTCGCGCTGGCTTTTTGCCATGCCCGGTCAGTCGTGAGCGGATCTTGCGCTGCGCTGGGAGCGGTTGCATCCGCTGACTGCGCCAGTAACCCCGCGGGCGGCACGGCCGCAGTCAGCGCAGCCATCGCCATCAACATGCGTACAAACTTGAATGACATGGAAGTAAGCCTCCTGCTGGATAAATCTCATTAGCTCGTTGCGGTCGCCTGCTTTGAGCCGAAGAAGGAATAGAGAGCGATCACGATGTAAGAAACGAGCGGCACTAAATACGCTACCGCGATACTGTGGGCGGCCTCGGAAATGAGGCCCATTAAAGGTGTCAACACCGCGCCCCCGACGATCGCCATCACTAAAAGTGACCCCCCGATTTTTGTATTCGGACCAAGGCCTTTGAGCCCGAGGGCAAAGATGGTCGGGAACATCAGCGACATGAAGAAGCTAGTCAGAAAGACGCACCACAGACCGAGCCATCCGGGAAACAGCACGCCAAGGAACACGAGAGCGATATTGACAACGCTGTAGGCCCCCATCAATTTATTCGGCGCAATCGTGCGCATCAGGTAGGCGGACGCGAATCTTCCCACTCCAAATGCCGCCAGCGTGCCGGTCAGGAAATAGCCGGCGATTTTCTCGGGTTGGTGAGTAGATTCCTGAACGTACTGGATGAAATAACTCCATGTGCCGACCTGGGCGCCGACATAGAGAAACTGCGCTAAGACTGCCCATAAAAAGTGCGGGTAGCGAAACAGTTCTTTGAAGTGGCCATGGTCACCACTGCTGCTCTCGTGCTCACTCTGAATTGCCGGAAACTTCGTGCGCAAAATAACCAGTGCCCAGAAGATGGCCACCGCCCCGATCACTAGATACGGCTTGATGACGCGCAGCGTCTCGGTCCGCAGGTACGCCTCGTACAGGCCCTGGGCCTTGCGTGCGGCAACATCCTGTGAACTCAATTCAACCCCGGAGAAAATGAATACAGTCCCGATCAGGGCTCCCGAAATCGCTCCCAATGGGTTGAATGCCTGCGAGAAATTCAACCGCCTTTCTGAGGTCTCAGGATCACCCAGTTGCGCGATGAAAGGATTGGACGCCGTCTCCAGGAATGACAGGCCGCTGGCAATCACAAACAGCGCGAAGAGGAAGAATCCATAGCTCCCCGCTATAGCAGCGGGCCAGAACAGAAAGCATCCGCTTCCGTATAACAGCAGCCCAATCACAAATCCGGTTTTGTAGCCCGCCTTCCTCATGAGAAGCGCGGCCGGCATGGCCAGCAGGAAGTAGCCCATGTAGAAGGCCGACTGCACCAGCCCAGCCTTAAAACGTGTGATCGCGAATGACTTCATGAAGTGGCGAATTAGAACATCATTCAGGTTGTTGGGAATTCCCCAGAGGAAGAACAGGGCCGTCACCAGAACGAAAGGGACGAGGTGCCCGGCGGGAAACAGCGGGTGCTGGTGCTTCACCGAATTCGATCTATCAGGTTTTTCGGCTGCCGGAACATGCATCGTGCGCCTTTCACAATGCTCAGTGGAACTAGCTACCGACGACCGGTGGTATTCGAACAGGATGCGGGGTTCGCCCTACCTGTCGGCTGGAGACAGCCGATAGAGCGCACTGCCGTGTGGCGGCAGCGTGACCGCCATTGAAACCGAAGAGGCCAAGTCTCTGCGCTGCCAAAGATCTCTTGGCCTGTAAGTTTTTCCTGTCAGCCCCAAATCCTTCCAGTCATAGCGCAGTGTGGCCTTGGATTCGCCAACGTTGAACAGCGCCACGTAGTGCGTGTCTTTATCGTTATCGTTGAGGTCGGAATTGGCCAGCCAAACAACCGAGTTGTCGGTTTTGATTACCGGATGATTCCCGGAGGAGTGCTGATCCACGGCGATGACTTCCGGATTCGTCAGCAGAGAAACCGTCCAGCCATCCGCAGAGGGCAATTCTCCGCCGATCATCAGCGGCGAAGGAAAGATACACCAGAGCGTCATCAAGGTGCGCTGTTCATCGTGCGAAAGCTTGGTCTCGCGCGCTTTGCCCCAACCTGGCGCCGGAGCCAGCCGCCCGAGCGGCAACATGTCGGCATCCGGCCAGTGGCCGGGCTGGGACAGGCCTGCCCACTTGTCGACATTGGCAAACTGATCGCCGAGGCCTTGCGGGTATGCCACCGTGCTGTGCCACAAATCCCAGATGTCATCGGAGATGCGCCACATTTGCGCATTCTGCCGCATCTCGTCAATCTTGTCGATCGGCGCCGCACCGGGCGAGAGGCTGAGGACGATTGGCCGACCTGTCTTCCGCAGGGCCTCGCTGAGCATGCGGATCTCGTCGCCTCGGTAAGGGTGACTGGCGATGCAGTCCACTTTGATCAAATCGACCTCCCAACCTGCATAGAGTCGGGCTATCGAATCATAGTAGGCTTGGGCACCAGGTTTGCGTGTGTCAAGGCCATAGTTGTCCGGATTCCACGGGCAGGTTTCGGATGTGTCGGCGGCGTCGGTCGCACGAAAAGAGGATCCCTCGATAGCCAGGTTCTTCTCGACCGCCTCCCTGGGAATACCGCGAAGGATGTGGATGCCGAATTTCAGCCCTAAAGAGTGCACATAGTCCGCCAAGGGCTTGAACCCTGCATCTTTGGCCGACGATGGAAACCGGTTTGTAGCGGGAGTGAAACGACCGTAACTGTCCAGACTGAACTGCGAATTTTTGGAGTTGCCCTCGGGTATTGGGTTGATCACAAACCATTCCATATCGACCACGACATATTGCCAACCCTGGGGCTTCAAGCGCTTTGCGAGCCAGGCCGCGTTGGCTTTGAATTGATCCTCGGTAATCGTGGTCCCATACCCATCCCAACTGTTCCAGCCCATAGGCGGGGTGGCGGCCAGCATAGGTTTGGTCTTTTCCTGACAAACCATGTTGAGTGGACCAAGGAAAAGCACAGCACCCATGAACCAGACACGCCGTCGGATCAAAGCTTCTCCGTTTTCTGCTGCCGACTGCAGCTCGGTCCCACTCTAACCATGGATTCCCCAATCTCTGGAAGAGAGTAACCGTTTACTTTACGGGATTTAAACTAGTCTGCCCGGGTGCCGCTGTCAACGGACTCAATCGCTGACGCTCCAACTATGCGAGAATTGTTCCCGTAAGCCAGTTCGAATCGCCCATTAATATTGACCATGCCGAATCCTGTCCTGAAACTCGACGCCCGCGACAATGTTTTAATTGCGCTGCAAGACCTGCGTAAAGGAGAGCGGATTCGCCTTTCCTCCCACGACCTTGTGCTGGCAACCGACGTCCCTGCCAAACAGAAGTTCGTAACCGAGACCCT
Organism: Candidatus Sulfotelmatobacter sp.; assembly: GCA_035511455.1. Classification (GTDB taxonomy): domain Bacteria; phylum Acidobacteriota; class Terriglobia; order Terriglobales; family Acidobacteriaceae; genus Sulfotelmatobacter. The sequence continues at coordinate 58,669 of DATKFH010000041.1, forward strand.
TGCGCCCGGCAGCGATGTCATCATGTACGGCATTCTGATCGGCAAGGCCCGGGAACCGATTCAGATTGGTGAGATTCTGACCACGCGCAACACGGTTCACGAAACGTCTCCCTTCCGGGAAAGTTCTCACGACTACCGGTGGACCCCGCCCGACGTCGGTCCGTGGTGGCAGCGGACGTTCATGGGATACTTCCGCGCCGACGGCCAGGTTGGGACGCGGAACTACTGGCTCGTGGTGCCGCTGGTCTTTTGCGAAAACAGAAACATTGACGTGTTGAAACAGGCTTTCGAAGAAGAGTTGGGATTTGCTCCCCCCAAGATCTACCGCCAGCAGGTGGCAGAACTGGTCCGGCGTTACCTCAAGGGGGAAACGCCAAAGCTTGTCCCCGAATCGCTGCCGGAAACTCTTCGGGCTGTCGCCAGTCCGAGAATCTTCGAGAATATTGATGGCATCAAGTTTCTCCTGCATGAGGGGGGCTGCGGCGGTACGCGGGAAGACTCCAACAATCTCTGCGGTCTGATTGCCGGCTATCTGCACCACCCCAACATCGCCGGGGCAACGGTTCTCAGTCTGGGCTGTCAGCACTCGCAGGGAACCATTCTCCGGGAGCAGATACTGCGGCGTGATCCCGGCTTCAAGAAGCCACTGCTGATGTACGAACAGCAACAGAGCGGATCAGAATTCAAGATGCTCACCGAAGCCATCCCGGCCACGTTTCTGGGCCTGATAGAGGCGAACAAAGCCAGCCGTGCGCCGGCGCCCCTTTCGCGCTTGTGTGTGGGCCTGAAATGCGGCGGGTCGGATGGGTTCTCGGGCATTTCCGCCAATCCAGCCATCGGACACGTTTCTGACGTGCTGGCAACTCTAAAAGGGAGAACAATCCTTTCGGAGTTTCCCGAACTCTGTGGGGTCGAGCAGGAACTCATTGACCGCTGTGTCAGCCATGAGGTATCCGACCGGTTTATCCAACTCATGCGCGACTATGCTGCTCGGGCAAAAGCAGTCCGGTCAGGCTTTGACATGAATCCTTCCCCGGGAAATATTCGAGACGGGCTGATCACAGACGCGATGAAGTCTGCGGGAGCCGCCCGAAAAGGAGGAACTTCGCCGGTCACAGCAGTTCTGGACTATCCCGAATACTCGAGCGAACCGGGGCTGAACCTGCAGTGCACGCCCGGCAACGACGTGGAATGCGTCACCGCCCAAGTGGGCGCTGGAGCCAGCGTGGTGCTGTTCACGACCGGTTTGGGCACGCCGACGGGCAATCCCATCGCTCCGGTGATCAAGATCTCCACCAATAGTCCACTCGCCGAGCGGATGCAGGACATCATCGACATTGATACAGGCGATATCATTACCGGGAACAAAACAGTCGAAGAAGCAGGCAACGCGATTCTTGATCTCGCCGTGCGCGTGGCCAGTGGCGAAGCCCGAACCAAAGCAGAGCTGCTAGGTCAGGACGATTTCATTCCCTGGAAGAGAGGGGTTTCGCTCTGAAACATCAGAGGTCGGATCGATTCCAGCTGGACGGCAAAGCCGCCATCGTTAGCGGCGGTGCCAGTGGCATTGGCCGGGCAATTGCGGAGACCTTTGCGCAGAGTGGCGCTTCTGTCCACGTTCTCGATACCGATGAATCACAGGCGACAGCGGCAGCTCGGGAGATAGCGGAGGCTGGCGGCAAGGCGCACGCCTATGAGTGCGACGTTACAAACCAACACCACGTAAAGGCGGTCTTGCAATCGGTCTTCGAAAAGGAGCGCGTCCACATCCTGGTCAATAACGCCGGTGTTGCGCACATTGGCAAACTGGAGAATACGGCAGAAGAAGATTTCGACCGGATCTACCGCGTCAATGTGAAGGGCTTTTACAACTGCATGCTGGCCACGGTCGGCCACATGAAGACGCACGGAGGCGGGGTTATTCTAAACATGGCGTCGGTCGCGGCGTCGGTCGGGCTGGCCGACCGCTTCGCTTATTCCACGAGCAAAGGCGCCGTGGTTGCGATGACTTATTCTGTCGCCAAGGACTATTTGGCGCATAACATCCGTTGCAACTGCATTTCCCCGGCGAGGGTGCATACGCCTTTCGTTGATGGGTATTTACGCAAGAACTATCCAGGCCGCGAGCAGGAAATGTTCCAGCGGTTATCGCAGGTGCAGCCCATCGGTCGCATGGCAGAGCCTCACGAAGTGGCGACACTTGCGCTCTTTCTGTGCTCCGACGAGGCGGGCTTTATCACCGGAGTCGACTATCCCATTGATGGAGGCTTCCTGAACCTGCGCGGCTAGGCAGAGATGTTGAATGGGCTGAAGACCTCCCCTTATGAACCTGGCACTGAAAGATAGGGTAGTTCTCATCACTGGCGGAGCCAAAGGCATAGGTTCAGCTGCGGCTCATCTTATTGGGGAAGAAGGCGGCATTCCCGTCATTGTCGATCGCGACAAGCCGGCAGGTGACAAACTTCGTCACGAATTGCGGCAGGCCGGGATGCGATGCTCGATGATCGGCGTTGAACTGGACTCAGCAGTGAACTGCTTGCAAGCTGTTGAACAGGCGGTTCAGGAGTTCGGACAGTTAGACGCGCTGATCAACAACGCGGGTGTCAATGACCGGGTTGGCCTCGAACACGGCAGTCCTGAGCAATACCTTGGTTCATTGCAGAGAAATCTGCTGCACTATTACAGCATGGCGCACTATGCCCTGCCCCACCTGAAGCGATCCAAGGGATCGATCCTGAATGTTGCCTCCAAAACAGCAATTACGGGGCAAGGAGGCACGTCCGGTTACGCGTCGGCCAAAGGAGCGATCCTCGCGCTAACCCGGGAGTGGGCGGTCGAGCTCCTGCCATATGGCATCCGCGTCAATGCTGTCGTTCCGGCCGAAGTGATGACTGACATGTACCGCCAGTGGCTCGGCACTTTTCCGAATGCGGAGCAGAAACTCCAGAAGATTGTCTCCAACATTCCTTTAGGAAAAAGGATGACGACAGCTGAGGAACTCGCCTCCATGATCGTTTTCCTGATATCTGAGAGAGCGCAGCACATTACCGGCCAGCACGTTTTCGTGGACGGAGGCTATGTCCATCTCGACCGCGCCATCACGTAGCACGCGGGTGGGCGCTTTTGGTGATTCTGGCTTCGGCTTAGGGGTGGCCCTTTTTCTAGACGGTTTCCTCCGGACTTCCAGCCACATCGATCTCGACCTGCTGACTTCCTAAGTACGGATGGATGGCTCTGAGCCGAACGTTCCCGGGCCTTTCCTGGGCTCGAATCCAAATCGCTCCAGTTCCTCCGATCAAAGAGAACGGATTATCTCCAACCATCTCGGCTGGGCCTTCCAATTCAAACTTGACCGCGTCATTCGCAAAAGGCTGGACCGCGCCGAATTCGTCGGTAACGCGTAGAACAACCCGGGTGGAATCGGCGCCATCGGCAATCAAATCAGTATCGTCTGGCAGGAGCATGAACTTCGTATCGACACCTCTCCCCGAAAGCCGTTTCGCAATGACCTGCTTGCCCTGAATGTAGCCCTCGATCCGCAGGTCTCCCCATTTGTGAAACAACTCTCCCATTTCAAGGACAAAGGGAGCATACCTGAGGTGCGCAAACTGCTTGCGATCCGGATCCACCTCCGCGATCAGCTTGTCGTCAATGTAGAACTTGAGATGATCACAATTGGAGCAGACGACCGCCTTCGAGAATCCGACGGATGCGTCCCCCCGCGCCCAATGAAAGGCCGGTTCCAGCACGATCTCTTCTGCGGGATCGCACTGCGACTTGTAGAATCCCGCAGCTGGCTTGGGTTCTCGGAAGATGTCGGTGACACCGTGATAGCAAATTCGATCGCCAGAACCGAAATTCCCGTGCGTGTTGTAATCGAAGGCGCACCATCCGATGCCGCCGGCATACTGCGGATTCGAAGCCAACTGATCGTGGACGCGTGCATGCCGTATCGTATGCTCGGTCAGCCGTTCGACTTGATCGATGGTCTTGGTGGGATAGGTGTGCCCGCAAAATTCCGTGTTCAAGTACCGCGGATGGTTCGGCGGTTTTAGCGGAAAACCGAAGTCGTTCATGGTGAAAACATCTTCCAGGAATTCAGATTCCTGGAAGTACCGGATGCCTCCCGTCTGGCGAGTCGGGTCCAGTTGATGGGCTAGCGCATTTGTGCGCGTGTAGAAATCATGGTTGTCCCGCGATTCGTTGATGCGCACTCCCCACAAAATGATGGAGGGATGGTTCCAGTCGCGGCGGATCATGCGCCGGACGTTGTCGACGGAAATGTTCTGCCAAGCCTCGTCCCCGATGTGCTGCCAGCCCGGAATCTCTTCCAGAACCAAAAGGCCTACTTCGTCGCAGGCATCAAGGAAATGGCGCGACTGCGGATAATGCGAGGTGCGGACAATGTTGCACTTGAGTTGGTTGCGCAGAATCTGCGCGTCGCGGCGCTGCGGACGTCCTGGCATGGCCTGCCCGACCCAAGGGAAGGTCTGATGACGGTCGAGCCCACGCAGCTTGATGACATTGCCGTTCAATTCGAAGCCGTGATCGGTGAATTGCGCCTCCCGGAAGGCGAAACGGCGGGAGTCTTCGTCAACCACTTGGGCTCCGCGGCGCAAGCGCACCCGGGCAGAGTAGAGGTTTCGCTTCTCCAGGTCCCACAATTTGATTCCGTTCAGGCCCTCAAGGTGTGCCGTGTGTGCGACCGGCTCGCTCTCTGGTGCAGAGGCTGGTAATTGCTGCGAAGTTTTCCCAACCACGTGATCGCCGTCGAGTAATTCGATCTCGATCGTCAGCGTGTTTTTCGAGGCCTCCAAATGCTGTACGAAACAATCCACGTCGACCGCAGGGCTCTGGGTACGGACGTTCTTCGGCCGCACAAAGATGTTCTCGATGAATGTCGCTGGTACTGCACGCAGAGAGACCTCGCGATAGATGCCGCCGAACGTAAGATAGTCAATCTCGTAGCCGAACGGTGGGATATCAGGACGCTCCGTGGAATCCACATCTACGGCGAGCAAATTCTCGCCCTCGAAGTCGAGGTGGGAGGTCAACTCAAAGGAGAAGGGAGTGTATCCACCTTTATATTCTCCGAGGCGCTCTCCGTTGATCCAGACCGTGGACGCGGTCATGACCCCTTCAAAGTCGACGAAGACGCGTTTTCCTCGCGCTTCCGCCGGGAGTTTGAAGCGGCGGCGGTAAAGAGAGACAAACTCGTAGGTTTTCTCATCAAAACCATGCCATGGAAGCCGGACGTTGGTATGCGGGATCACGACTCGCTCAAAGCCGGAGTCGTCGAAATCTTTCGCGTGGCCGCCTTCGACGAAGCTGCGGCTGTAACGCCATTTTCGATTCATGGGGAGAACAAGCCGTCCGGCCGGAGGGTTCGAGTCGGCGCCATTTTCTGGAATCGTATAAGGCGCGAGGGCCGCTCCGGCGATAAGTGTTCCGGTTTGTTTTATGAACCTGCGTCGATCCATGTTCTTTGCTCTTTTCCTTAATTATCGATTGCACGCAAGAAGCTTGGTGGCATTTGCATCTGAAGCATGATGCTTAGACAGTCATTCTCAAACAGCCAAGGCAAGCAACTGCGCGAGATCTGCGGCTGATGTGGATTCGGTGCCCCGCGGCAGCGAAGGGCCAATCGTCAGGGCTTGACCGTGGCCTTCAAACCAAACCAGGAATGACGACTGCTCCGCTCCGGGCAGGCGCTGCTGATTCAGCCAGTTGTAATATGCACCCAAGTCGGCGTCGATCAGCGACCCGACAAAGTCGAGTTCCGGACGGGCCGGTACGGCCGAAAGCAACTCGTTCATCGGCTTCTGCCGCTGTCGCGGAGCAAACCGCACCAGCAAGGTGAGTGGCTGAGCCCGCCGCAGAGCTTCACGCGCAGCCCACTGGGCGAAACTCGTACTGAAGATCTGGGTCCCTGAACCCTGGGTCAACAATTTGACCTGAAATCGATCCAGCACTTCGTCTCGCGGTTTGCCACTATTCCCCGCGTTCATGCCAAGATCTGACGGACGCATCTGGGCTAAGAGCGTACGCAGCGCTTCGGGGCCCATGCCCGGCCGATCAAGCTCTGTCTGCATTTTCCGCAACAATGCAGCACGCACCGGTTCCAGAGCTTTGTAGGAAACGCAGGTTAGGGCTGGGGCATGATCCGCCTCTTCCCCGCCATCGATGTACCAGTGTCCGTAGGGAGCGGGATGTGCCTTGGCCCTCGCGGCAACCGAGTCCAGCAATAGCCGCAATCCATCTTCGGGCTTGACGCGGCTGAAATATGCGCCGTGGGGGCGCAACTTGCGAAATAATGGCTCATCGTAGGAGGCCACTCCCTGGCCTATGACGGTAATGCCCAGCCTTGAAACAGCAGGGGGGGCCGGCGGCACTGCCGAGTGGAGACGATCCGAGTATTCGTTCGAAGCTTTGCGAAACGCATCCAGTTGGTGGGTGCTCCAAAGATGGGCCGACAACTGTTCGACAAACTGAGCGGGCAATTTTATCCAATCAAAACTTTCCAGCTGAGGAGAAAGGCGGATTTCCGCGAATCCTTGAAACCACTCTTTCAGCTCGCCGGCAGGCAGTGAGCAGAGATGCGCCAGTTCCTTTTCGTGTGCTTTGCGCTCAGCGGGAAATTTGAAATCATAATCGATGAGTTCGCGCAACAATCCGGGCACGAAGCTCAAAGGCAACCGTTGCAGTATCCCCAAATAGTTGGTGACGATTTTGCGCGCTTCGGGCGGATAGCTAGCGAACTGCTCGGGTTTGAGATCGCGTGGAAGCATGCAAGTTACAACAGTTCGTTGATCGGCTTCCCCTGAGCAAACGACGCTGAAAATCCAAGCATAGATCCCAGCGTGGGCACCAGATCGGTGGATTCCATCGCCCGATCGAAGACCACGTTTTCGCGAATCCCCGGTCCGGCGACCAACATCCACGTAGTGCGTGAAAGAGCGTCCCCGGTGCGATGATGCTGGAAGCCGTTCCCTCCGGCATCCTCGTCGGAGTCGCGACCGAAGTCGGGCAGGATGAATAGAGTCGTTTTGCCCGCGTATTCCGGCTCGCTCTGGATGGTTTTCCACAAATCAGAGCACAAGCGGTCGGTGCGCTGGATTCCCTCAACATAGAGCGAGTAGGCTCCGGCGTGCGCGATGTCAATGTCGTGCATGGTGATCCACAACAGGCTGGGCGACACTTGCCGCATCAATTGGCGCGCAATGTAAACGGAAAGCTCATCCGGGCTCGACAAGGTCTGCGCATGAGCCTTGAAGTCGTCAACCGAAAGTTTCAGGATCATTTCGAGTTGCTGGAGCTCAAATTCGCTGCCTTCCAGTTCCGGCGTGTAATAAGGCGTTTCGTAGTTGTCACGCAGCAAATGTTCGTAGTCGTTGCGGCGGCCCGAGGTGGCCGCCGTCAACAAATGCTTCGGCAGAATCACCCGCGCGCCCAACCCGGGGCCGTAGGAATGATGACTGCTTTCGCCGATGCGGTTGAAACCATTGCTGGGAGCGACCACCCAGGCATCCGAGGATGGACGCTTCAGGTCTTTGCGAAAGTATTCAAATACCGTGGGAGATTGCGGAGGGAGCGAGGCAAAGTTATTAATCGTTTCATAGACGCCAGTAGCCAGACTCGCGGTCGCGACGTAGTGGCCGAGGATTCCACGATTGACGACCTGCGTGAAAAAACTGGCTTGCGGGATGAGTTCGTGCATCAGGTGGGGAATGTTTTCCTGACCCTCGGGCGCAAAAGTCTCCTGATCGCGAGCACCGCCACCAAACGTGACCACAACGACTTTTCTCCTGGAGGAGGGGGCTGCTACTCGAGCCCAGGAAGAGCGCAGCAAGGTACTTCCTAGAGTCGCTCCGGCGGCGCTGCGCAGGAAGTCGCGACGGGTACGGGCGAGAATGTGTCCAACCCCTTTTGGACTCGACGCACTCAGCGGGCCCGCACTCACTCGGTGGCCTCGATACTGCGGCAAGACTCTCATCCAAGGTCCATGCCGACACCCAAGGCGTTGGGTCTAATCACGGCTTCGCCGGCATTTCTTCTTTCTCGGAGTAAACGAACTGTCGAATGTCCGCGATCTGTTTGTCCAGATCAGCCAGGTGCTGAGCGCGCAACCGCTGGTACACCTGGAACTGCTCTTGCGCCTTGTCCTTCTGCCCTGTATGCACATAGGCCTGGCCCAGCCGATAGTGAGCATCGGCAATATTCGGATTGTTTTCCAATGCCTTCACGTACTCAGGAATGGACGCGGCATACTGTGTCTGATCCGAATAAAGATTCCCTAACTGCAAATGCGCATCGGCGAATTTGGGATCGAGCGCGACCGCCTTCTGGAGCAGCGATTCGATCTGATGGAGATCGAGGCTCGCCTCCTGCGCCCTCTTTCCCTTCCATAAACTCATCGCGTAGTAATAAAGCGCGCGCGCATTGCCCGGCTGAAGTTCCGAAAAACGGCTGAATCGCTGGATTACTTCATCCGCATGGCTGGGTGTGCTGTCATAGGCCTTGGACAGAAAAAAGTAGCCCCGCGGGTCCGAGGGGCTAAGATCGGCCGCCCGCAAAAGGGATTTGACCGCGTCGTCATAGTTGCCGCGCGAGTACAAAGCGATGCCAAGACCGATCGCCATCCGCGCTGAACTCGGATAACGCTCGGCAGCCTGCCGGAAGACTGCAATCGCCGGCTCGAGAGTCCGGTGCAGAAGAAGTTCGCTGCCCCAATCGAAAAGATTACTCTCGCTCGGATCTTTGTGCGCGGCGGTTTCAAATTCTGTGGCCGCAGCCACGTAGTTCTTGTCCTTTTCCTCGATCTGCCCCAGAAGGTTATGCAACTCCGCCGTATCTTTCTGTTTCAAGAGATCGTGGACCGACTGCCGTGCGTCCGAGAGCCTCCCAATCTCCGCGTAGGCGAGGGAAAGGTCGTAGCCATTATCGTAGGCCGAGGGATGGATCTTCTGGGCGCGCTCGAGAAAAGGCGCCGCCTCCGAGATTTTTCCAGATTGCACATAAAACTCGCCGAGATTGTGGTTGGCGTCGAAACTGTGTGGTTCGAGTCGCAGCGCGGCTTTGAACTCTGCTTCCGCCCGCTCGGACTGGCCCAGGCGAACAAGATTGGCGGCCAGGTTAGTCCTGGCTGCTGCTGAATCCGGCTTGAGACGCACAGCCTGGTCCAAATGCTCATTGGCTTTGTCGTCTTGTGATTCCGCAGAATAGGCCAGTCCAATAAGCTCGTGAACCTCAAAGCTCTGGGGTACCTCACGCAGCAGATTCTCCAGTTGCGCCGCCGCTTCGGCGAAGTGCCCTGCGTCGTAGTCAGCCGAGGCGGCCTGGAACTTGCGATCAAGCTGTTGGGGATTTGGTGGTGCTTGTTGGTTCTGTCCGGCATTTGCTGTCAACACCGGCGAACACGCGAGGAGGGCGGTAGAAACCGTGCACATGAGCCGATGTCGGAAGATCACAACGTTTTTATGTTAGCACCCGCACCCCGCACGCGGGAGCGCACAACTGAGTAAACAGAATCGGAAGGCGTTCTGATAGAACGCCTTCCCGGGCAAATAGGGACAATCAGTAGTAAAGCTTCAAAGCAAACTGGATCTGCCTCGGATCGTAGGGAGCATCGCGAGTGGATCCGATCTCGCCAAAACTCGAATTCGTAAAATTCCCAGAACCGGAGACTGCGACAACTCCATTACCACCGAAATTTGGAGCGTTAAAGTTCGGGTGGTTCAGGATATTGAAGAACTCAGCTCGGAACTGCAGAGTGAAGCGTTCGCTGAGCTTCATATCCTTGAAGGTTGAGAAGTCCAGCCGTTTGAAGGGTGGCCCGGCAATCTGGTCTGGGGGACCGCCCAAGGTGGAGAGAGGGCAGGGTAAGGTCGTACACGCCGCTGGCTGGGCAAAGGCTGCGGGGTTGCCGAAGAAGCTCAACTTCCCGTTGGAGTCGATGTGCAATCCTCTCTTCTGGCTCTGCCCTGGAACGATGAAGTCATAGCAACCGGTATTGGGGGCTGTGCCCGAAGGGCAGGTCAAAGTTATGGGTTGGCCGCCTTCAAGCACCGCGCTTGCGTTGATGCTCCACCCCCCGAACGCCTTGCTGGCAAACCCATTGCTGCCCAAAAAACGTTTGCCCTTGCCGAAGGGAAGCTCATAGCCACCGCTCAGGTGAAATACGTTCCGAATATCAAAATCTGCCAATCCGTAGTCATAGTGGATCCCGACCCCGGCGACATCCGGGGCGCGGAAGCCTTGGTTGCTGCCGCCGTTCAGCAGATCGCCTGCGTCAGTGCGGGTTTTGGACCACGTATACGTGGCCAGGAAATTCAGTCCGCTTGCAAATCGCTTTTCCACCTTGGTCTGAAGCGAATGATAGAAACTGTTGCCGGCAGTGATGGCATAACTTGATCCTTCCCCGAAGTCCGGGAACGGAAGCGCCTTTACTCCGATCTGCGTGGGCTGATTGGAGTTGGGAAATGACTCCAAATGACGCGCTAACGAGGTCACGTATCCAGCCTGGACGGTTAATGTTGGCGTTAGCTGATATTGCAGGGTAAAGTTGCCACTCATGGTGTAAGGAGTCTGGTAATTGAATTGAATCCCTCGTAACGCCAATCCACTGGCGTTAACCAAGGTTGGGACGAGCGGCGTGCAAGAGAATCCCGTCTCTAGCGTCGCGCCCCCGCCGGGGCTCGCCGCCGGACTGGTGCATCCGGTATAGGTGACGGGGTGCCCGGCATCGGGTGGCTGGAACTGGAAATTGAATTGGAAGGGGTAGTTCTCACCCAGATTTGGTGAATATCCGCGGTTCTCGAAGCCGTTGAAGAAAATGCCAAACCCGCCTCGAGCTACCAGCTTAGGACTGACCTGGTAGGCAAAACCAAGACGCGGCGCAAGATTTGTCTTTTGGGAATTGCCCAAACCCTTGCCGTACCGGTTCGTGATGGCGAGCGCGATGCCGTCCTTGGCGAGCAAACTGTTGAAACTAGTGGAAAGGTTCGCCGAGTTCGTTCCGCCCGGCAGTATGTACATCGGATTTCCTGTGGGGGGACCGCCCGGGACAAAGTTGGCTTGGGCTCCGTGGTGCTCATAGACCAGACCGAAGAAGTCCCAGCGCAAGCCCAAGTTGACCGTCAGCTTGGGAGTTACCTTCCAATCGTCGTTAATGTAGGTACCGTAGTAGTTCTTTCCGTTGTCGGTGAGGGAAATGTTGGAAGCGTAAATGCCGTTGTGAGATTGCCCATCATCGGCGTTTCCAGACGGGCCTCCGACGTAATCGATGCCACCAACGGTGGACGCAATCGGCGTCAACAACATTTGGGCACGACCGGTGTTCCCCGATCCAACGCCAGGAATCTCCGTGTAGAGTCCACTATAGTCGAATTCCCCACGGGACCACGGTGGCTGCAGCGTGGAGAATTTTACGTGCTGCCACTCAATACCCATCTTGAAGGTGTGCTTGCCGTAAATTTTGGTGAAATCGTCGGTGACCTGAAAAGTCGAACTAACTTCATCCGAGGGCAGAAACGCATTACTCCCCAAGGTCGCCAATCCGCTGATTCCGAAGGCGGGAAGGCCCCCATTCTCCTTCTGTTGCGGGATGCCTTGAATTCCGAAGGAGGCGGGAAGGCCGCTCAGGTTATTGGCCTCGGGCGACACACGAGTCGTGTGCAAGTAGTTCAGTCCCGCGCGAGCAACGTTTACCGTGCTCGAGGAAAAAACATGGGTATAGGCCAATACACTCTGCTGAGCAAGCGCGGTTTGGTTGCCCTGCTGGAAGCCACCCCCGTCCGCCACTCCTCCGAAAATCCCGGGAATGAAGTCGGGGTCGTCCACGTAGCTGAAACGGTAGAACAACTGATTCTTGTCGCTCAGGTCAAGGTCCAACCTGGCGTCGAAAGAATTACGGTGTTCAAACAGCTTTGGGGAATTGGTGTAGTTCGAGAGAAGTGAAGAGCTAGTCGGTGCCGGGTACAGATTCAACAGTTTGATGGCGTTCGCATCCAAGCGCACTGCCGGCAATTGGTTCAGGGCGAAGGCGGCAACGTTGCCGGGCCCCGTGAAATCTGTCGTCCCAATCGGATATTTGCCGAAGGGATCCCGCACATACCCGTTCGCGGTTGAGGTTAGGCCGGTTACAGGATCGACAGCGCCCGCCGTAACCGCGCGAGTTGTAGCAGGATCGAGAATCGTGCCAATTTGAATTTTTCGGCCCAAGGCGTCGGTTTGTGTGCCTGATTGCCCGGTGATCAAATCTGAGAGATTGGTATACCCGCTGCTGCGCTCGGCAACGGTAGGTACGGATCCGGTCAGAACCGTTCCCTGCGCCCTGCGAAATCCCTCATAGTCGCCAAAGAAAAAGACTTTGTTCTTGATGACGGGGCCCCCGCCAGAAAATCCGAATTGGTTCTGCCGGAGTTCGCCCTTCTTCACATGACCAGCGTCTTCGAAATAATCCGCAGAATCCAGCTTGTCGTTACGGAAGAACTCCCAGGCGGCGCCGTGGAAACTGTTGGTGCCGGACTTGATTGTAGCGTTGAGAACCGCCGCTCCGGAGCGACCGAACTCAGCGCTGAAGTCTGAGGTCTGGACCTTGAATTCTTGTATAGCGTCGACCGGGGGAAGAACAACGTAGTTCGTCCCGTTCAGGAAATCCACTGTATCGGAATTGTTATCAATTCCATCCAGCATGTAGTTGTTTTGGGCCGGCCGATTTCCATTGGCTGCGAAAGCGCCGCTGGCAGCGTTGCCGCGAGTATCCGCTTGGGGCGTGTTTACGCCGGCGGCAAGTTGCGCCAGGAAGGTGAAGTTGCGGCCATTCAACGGAAGATTATTCACGTTGCGTTGATCGACCACTTGACCCACCGACGCATCTTCGGCCTGGAGCACGGGAGCCAAGGACGTGACTTCTACGGTTTCAGTCGTGGCTCCGGGCTGGAGCGTGAAATTGAGCAAAACCCTCGCGCTCACTTCCACGACGACGTGAGTCTGCACCTGGGTCTTGAAGCCTTGCGCCGCAGCCTCGAGCTTGTAACTCCCGATTCTTACGGGGCTGAACACGTAGTTTCCGTCGGATCCGGAATTCGTTGACAGGGTGACACCGGTGCCTTCGTTCACCAATGTGACTTTGGCCCCGCCAACGACGGCTCCCGTCGAATCCGCGACCGTGCCCGTGATGGAACCGGTGTCGACCTGAGCGTGGAGCAGCCCGGCGCCGAATGTCGTGAAGACCGCAATGGCCAATAAGCTGGGCAGGAACCAGGCAAATCCGTATCGGTTCATGAGCTCTCCTTTGAGCCTCGCTGGCTTGCATCCGGGCAAGCCTCGCGCCACCAAAGACCACGGCGGCCGGGTCGTATCCCCGAGCACCGCCAAGTAATCGTTGATCGGGACCCCCAATTAACCGCTTAACCTAAAAATACTAGTGGGTCGGGGATACCATGGCCTGAGACGCGTTGTCAAGATTTTTTTCTTGATTTCCGCGCCGTGACGTCTTTTACTCCACGATGTGACCGAACCCCGCGCGGACGGAAATCGTTTGAACTTTCAGCGGGCTGAGTACCGGACACCATGAGCGTAACCATTCGCGATGTGGCAAAGGCCTCGGGGGTTTCCACCGCGACGGTCTCGAACGTGCTTAACAAGACCGGCAAAGTGGGCCGGGACACTCGTCGTGTCGTGCTACAGGCAGTCCGGCGCATGGGCTACATCCCTGACGTTCACGCCCGCCACCTCGCCTCGCGCGATCGCCGCACCCTTGGAATCATCGTCTCCGATATCGAAAACCCTTTCTTCCCGGAAGTAGTCAAGGGCTTCGAGACGCGTGCGCGTCAATTCGGGTACGACGTAATTCTCAGTGATACAAACTATGATCCCCGGAGGACTCGAGAAGCTGCCGATCGCATGATGGAGCACAAGGTTCGCGGTGTCGCAATCATGACCTCCGAGATCAGCGTTAAACTCGTCCATCAACTCGCTCGCAGAAGAATCGCCGTCACCTTTCTTGATCTGGCGCCGGCCCGAAAATACATGAGCAATCTCCGCATCGACTACTCCTCCGGTATAAAGCAGATTGTGCAACACCTTTATGCGCAGGGCCATCGTCGCATCGCGTTCGTCGCGGGGCGACCTGGACTCAAGTCGAACGCAGTGCGGTTGGAGGCCTATGAAACTTGCATGCGCGATTTAGAACTCGAACCCGGTCCCGTACTGCCCGGCGACCTGCGCTTTGAAGGTGGCTTGGCCGCCGGCCTCAGCATCGCAAAGCTCGCCGCACGGCCCACAGCAGTCGTGGCAGTCAACGATCTGACCGCGGTTGGCGTAGTCAAGGGACTGTTGAACTCCGGATTCCGCGTTCCGGAAGACATTTCGGTTACTGGCTTCGATAACACACGACTAGCCGAATACAGCAATCCTTCGATCACCACAGTCGATGTACATCGTGAGACTCTGGGCCAAATGGCGGCAGAGGCCCTGCATGAACTCTCGAGCGCAGAGGACCCGCAAGGTCGCGAATACCAGATCGGCGCTGAACTGGTTTTGGGAGGCTCATCGGGGCCTGCATCCCATTGACGTCACTCCGCTGTTGGTAGACTGCTGAGGGGCGCATCTCTGGACGCTCGCGCATGCCGCATCGGGACAAAGAAAGCCAACCTATTTCACGCCGAACATTTCTGAAGCAGATGCAATGGGCGCCCGTATTTCTCCTTCCTGCGCCCATCCACCTTTCTCTGAATCGGTCCGGATTCGAACGAATTGCCACCGACCAGGTTTCGCAGTTCCCATTCGCTGATGTTCGGCTCACTCCGCACTATCCGACGAAGTCTCCGCTGGACGGCATTCTCCGACTCGCCGCTCCTGGCACGGATGAATACGTGGTCGAAGGATATGTGTCTGAACTCATAGGTATTCTTAAGGAATGGAGCCAGGATCTCAAGCTGAAGTCCCAGGCCACGGAAACTCTGGGCAAGTTCGTTGACCCTGCGATACAGTTTACTTCCCTGATTCCGGTTCGCGAATTTCCGCTGCGCCCCGGCGATCGAATCGAAGTCCTGCGGCGGGAATTTGGCCCCGGATTGTCAAGCGGCCGCGAGCGATTCGTTGACGTGATGAAGAGCTACCTCGGCCCTCTGCGGCAAATCGAAACCGCGGACTTCGAAATATACCAGTGCACCCGAATTGCCGATTCCCCGTTGACGCTCGAAGCCGATATTCGCTACGAATTTGTGGGTACGCGAGAGGACCGGTTGCGCGAGGAGCGTCTCGGCTCCTGGCGCACTCGGTGGTCGCGCGATGAATCGAACACCTGGCGAGTTTTGAAATGGAGCGCCACCGGGGAAACAGTCAGCCGCGCCGCAGGTCGCATTTTTGTCGACATCACTTCGCAGGCACTGGGGCAGGTTGACTCCTACAAAGAACAACTGCTCCGGGGAGTTGACTATTGGAGAACGGTTCTTGATGGGGCAATCGGAGTCGACGTGTATGGAAACAACGGCGTGGCGGTCGGCGACTTTGACAACGATGGCCTCGACGACTTGTACATCTGCCAGCCCGCTGGCCTGCCTAACCGGCTCTATCGCAATCGTGGCGATGGAACATTCGAAGATGTGACAGAGAAATCAGGCGTAGGTGTGCTTGATTTCACAGCGTGCGCGTTGTTCGTGGATTTCCAGAATCGAGGACTTCAGGATTTGCTGGTGGTCTCGGCGGCCGGACCTTTACTGTTTCCGAACGACGGCCACGGGAAGTTTTCTCTCAAACCGGACGCGTTCCGCTTCGCACGCCCTCCGCAGGGGTCATTCACGCACGCCGCCGCCGCCGACTACGATCGGGACGGCCGTCTGGATCTCTATTTCTGCCTTTATAGCTACTATCAGGGACTAGATCAGTATCGCTATCCCGTACCCTATTTCGACGCCCGGAATGGGCCTCCGAACTACCTTTTCCACAATGAAGGAAGTGGGATCTTCCAGGACCAGACCGAGGCTACCGGTTTGAATATCGATAATGATCGATACAGCTTTGCCTGTTCCTGGGGCGACTGCAACGCAGATGGTTGGCCGGACCTTTACGTAGTGAACGATTTTGGCCGGAACAATCTCTACCGCAACAACGGCGATGGAACCTTCGCTGCTGTGTCCGGCGAAGCCCAAGTGGATGAGCCTGGAGCCGGCATGAGCGCCTGCTGGCAGGACTTCGACAACGACGGGAAGCAGGACATCTACGCGGCTGGAATGTGGGTCGCGGCGGGCACGCGAGTCTTTGAGCAATCCCAGTTTCATGAGGGAGAGCCGGAAAAGATTCGCGCCCTCTACCAGCGGCACATGACGGGCAATTCGTTATATCGCAACCAGGGGAACGGAACATTTCGAAACGTGGCGATGAAAGCAGGGGTTGAAATGGGCCGCTGGTCGTGGTCCACCGACGCCTGGGACTTCGACAACGATGGTTACCCGGATCTGTACGTCGCGAATGGTTATATTTCGAGCGTCGAGCAACGCGATGTCTCCAGCTTCTTCTGGCGGCAGGTCGTTGCGAAGTCGCCACCGGACTCCAGTCCTTCGCCGAGCTACGAACTCGGATGGAGCGCCATGAACGAACTCATTCGTTCTGACTCGACCTGGAACGGTCATGAGAGGAATGTTTTCTTTGCCAACAATCGCGATGGCACATTTTCCGCCGTCTCCGGCGTGGTTGGCATGGATTTTCGCGACGACAGCCGGGCATTCGCCCTCGCGGACATCGATGGCGACGGCAGGCTCGAAATCGTCCTTAAGAATCGAACTGCGCCCCAAATTCGGATCCTGCGCCTCGCGATGGACGGCATCGGCAATTCAATCGTCTTCCGTTTGCGGGGAACAACAAGCAACCGCGACGCCATCGGCGCCGCAGTGACCGTCGAAGCCGGCGCACTTCGGCAGACAAAGTATTTGCAGGCCGGGTCAGGATTTTTGTCCCAGCACACCAAGGAACTGTTTGTTGGTCTGGGCAAGAATCAGGATCCTGTCCACGTAATTGTCCGATGGCCCAGCGGCCTCACCGAGGCTTTCGACCGTGTGCCAGTCAATCATCGTGTCGAGATCGAGGAAGGAGTGCGGGACTTTCTGGCCAAGCCGTTCGTGACCTCTACTCTGTCGTCGGCCCATTCGGACGACACCCCGACGGGAGATACTCTTCCGCCGTCCGTCGGGACCTGGCTCGTTGAACCCATCAAAGCTGTGGATTTTTCCTTGCCCGACCACAATGGCAACCTGAGAGATCTTCGTGCGTTACTCGAAAGGAACAAATACCTCCTGCTCAATTTCTGGGCAACATCTACACCCGCCTGCAGCGACCAATTGCGCCGTTTTCACCGATCACATTCCGACCTCGCCGCCGCTGGCCTTCGCGTCGCTGCCATCAACGTCGATGATCCATCGGACCCTCGCGCGGTACGGTCATTCGTCGCCGAAGAACATCTCGACTTTCCGATCTTGCTCGCGACGCAAGAGGTAGCGGGCATTTATAACGTCGTGTATCGGTATTTGTTCGACCGTCAGCGAGATCTCTCGTTCCCAACCTCTTTTCTGATCGACGCCGCAACCAACATCGTTAAGGTCTACCAAGGAATTTTAGGGCCCGAGACCGTGTTGCAAGACTTGGCCTCGGCGCCAGTCACATCAACGGATCTTGCCCGCAAAGCACTTCCCTTCCCTGGCACCCTCTATCAGAACTCATTTCAACGCAACGCTTTCAGCTATGGGGTCGCCTTCTTTCAGCATGGATTCCCCGATCAGGCTGCGGAATCTTTCAAGCAAGCCATTGCATTGAAACCCGATGATCCTCAAGCTGTTTACAACCTGGGAACTCTTTACTTGCGGCGCAACTCCTTGCCCGAGGCGCGACAGTACCTTGAAGAAACGGTGAAGTTGCGTCCGAATTATCCCGAGGCCTGGAACAATCTCGGGATGCTGGCCGCTCAGGCGGGCAACACCGAAGAAGCGATTCGGGATTTCGAACAGTCCCTCGAGTTGCGGCCCAACTTCGCGATCGCCCTTCTGAATCTGGGGAATGTGTACCGGCGGCAAGGACAGCTTGAGGAATCGGAAAGATTTTTGATGCGGGCGCTCGACAACGACCCTGACAATCCCGAAATTAATTACAGCCTCGGAATGCTCTACGCCCACAGCGACCAAGCCGAGCGTGCTTTTCGGTTTTTGGAAAAAGCCATAAGCCTTCGCCCGGATTACTCCGACGCGCTTAACAACCTGGGCGTACTTTTCGTGCAGTCGAAACGCTACCTCGAAGCGGAAGAGAAATTCAAAGCCTGCATCCAGGAGGCTCCAAGTTTTGACCAGGCGTATCTGAATCTTGCCCGTCTCTACTCGGTCCAGAACGAAAAAGAAAAAGCGCGAGCGATTTTGCAGGCTCTTCTGGAAAAACAGCCACAACACAAAATGGCCCAGCAGATGCTTCAGATGCTATATTGAGGCCTCGGGAGAGGCATCGGCAGATGTTCGGTTGCGCCTCGATTCAAGACCAGAAAACGAATCGCAGTCTATTGTTGCTGAGTACTCTCGCTTTGGCTCTGCTTGCGGTTCCAGGGTTTGGGCAAGCGGAACGACGCTCCCCTCATAACCGCCAACTCACACCCCCCGCAAGAAGCGCTTCCCCTTTTCAGGAAGCTGAAGAACTCGTTCAGAAAGGCGAGCTTGAGCGGGCGAGAGAAAAGATCGAGGAGCAGCTCAAGCTGAACCCTTCCAGCGTGGAAGGTTACAACCTTCTCGGAATCGTATACGCCGGCGAAAAAGATTACGAACGAGCTCTGGACGCCTTCTACCAGGCGCTAAAACTCGCTCCTGACTCGAGCAAAACTCACAACAATCTGGGCAACCTCTATGTAACCCAACACAAACTCGACCTCGCAGAAAAAGAATTCACTCGCGTCTTGAACCTTGCTCCGGCAAATCGCGATGCCAACTACAATCTCGGGCTGCTTCTACTCGCGAAGGGATCGCCAGTCGCTGCCATTCAACACTTTCAAAGAGTACATCCCCAGAATATCGAAACTCGCTTCAACCTGGTGCGCGCTTACCTTCAGGCGGACCAAACCGCTGAGGCACTGAAGACCGCTCATGATCTCTCGGCCGCGCAAAAGCAGGACGTGCAATTACACTTCACGCTCGGCCTGCTGTTTGCGTCCGCGAAGCAATACAAAGCGGCTCAACTCGAGCTTGAACGAGCGAACGCGCTGCAGCCTGAAACGTTTGAAATTCTCCATAACCTGGGACAGGCCTATTTCCGAGCACAAGAATATTCAAAAGCCGACCTCGCGCTGAATCGAGCGCTGAAGTTGAAACCCGACTCCGCCGAAACTCTAAACCTTCTGGCCCAGGTTGATTACGAGCAGTCGAGGCCTATGGATGCCCTTGAGTTGCTGGTGCGCGCCCACAAGCTCGCGCCGCAGAACACCGACGTGATCTTCCTTATGGCCCGCGTAAGCATGACCCAGAATTATTTCGAAGACGCGATTCCGCTGCTTGAATCCGGCCTGAAAATTGCGCCGCAACGAGCCGATCTCCACGCCGCCTTAGGCGAGAGCTACTTCATGTCGGGAAAGACGGAAAGCGCAATTGAGGAATTCAAGAAGCTCATCGAATTGGAGCCTTCTGCACGCTCCTATGCCTTTATGGGACTCTCTTACCGGCACTTGGGACGATTTGATGATGCCTTGAAGCATTTCGAGGAGGGTCTGAAGAAGGATCCGCACAATACATCGTGCCTGTTCAATGTTGGTTACATCGAAGAGCGGCGGGGAAACTACGCGCGGGCGGAGGACCTGTTTCAGCGCACACTCCGAGCGAACCCAGATTTTCCAGAGGCCCTTCTGGAACTGGCAAACCTTCGCGCGAAAGATAAGAAATATGCCGAGGCCGCCGACCTCCTGCGCAGGTTCGTGAAAGTAAGCCGCAACCCTGCCGACGGATACTACAAGCTGGCGATGGCGGAGCGGAATCTCCATGAGACCGCAGCTGCCCAGCGAGATCTGCAGGTCTTTCAGACGCTATCGAAGAATTCGGCAACCGGCCCCTATCCTTATCAACACCTCTTTGATTACCTGGACAACCGTTCCGCGCTTTCTGCCCGGGAACGTACGCAACTCGACATTTCCGAATTGAACGAGCAGATCCAGAAACATCCTGGGCAGCCTCAAGATCTGTACTTACTCTCCGAGACCTACCTGAAGCTCGGCAGACCGGACGAAGCCCGGCAGACGATCGCTCAGCTTGATCAAATGAGCGCGGATGACTATCGCACCCAGACTGGCATCGGCGTCTTGCTCGCACGTTATCGTCTGTACGATGACGCCATTCAACATTTCCAGGCTGCGCTGCGCGCAAATTCCGACTCCGATGACGTGAAGTTTGATCTGGCAAATGCTTATTTCCGTAAAGCTAAGTACGGGGATGCGCTTGATGCCGCGCAGAAAGTTTCAGCGGCGGGTCAGCAGGATGATGCTTTCCTGGCTTTGCTTGGAGACATCGAGGCTCACGTGGGCGAAACCGCCAAGGCGGCAGAAATCTTCGGCAATGCGATCACGCGCAATCCTGACAATGACCAATACTATCTTTCCCTTACGCTCCTCCAACTGCGCGACCATGATCTCACCGGGGCGGGGCAGACCTTACAACGTGGCCTGGCGCGAATTCCCGGCTCAGGGAAGATCGTGTGGGGCTTGGGGCTTGTCTCAGTGCTCGAAGGAAATGCCAAACAAGCAGCGGCGCACCTTGAACAAGCGGTGGATTTGCTGCCGGAGTGGGTAGGCAGCTATTCCACGCTCGGCGTTTTTTACTACCAGACCGGACAAATTGAGAAAGCCCGGGAAGTGCTCAACCGCTTCAAGGGAAGTAACACTGGAGGTTTGGACGTCGGCCGGATCGAAGAGACTCTGTCTAAGGCTCCCGCCAACACTGTCGCAGCGGGCCAGCCGATTCCCTTGGCCGCCCGCCAACAACTACTTCAGTTGGCGCTGCTTATTGCGGATCGTAGTCTATGACAGGTCGGAGGAGTTCCTCGGGTAACGGGAGCTTGGCGCTCGGTGTGAGTTGGGGCGCAATCCTGGTGCTGGGAATCTCGCTTCGCTCAGGCAGCCATACAACGGTCTTCGCCGCACGGGGTCGGCGGCGCCCGAAGCCCGCATCCCGGTCCGCCACACCGACGTCCGTGAAAGCGCCAAGACCACCTTCCCGCAAGATTCCACGCAGACCGAAGAAAAGTATTATCTCGAAACCATGGGCACGGGCGTCGGCTGGATCGACTGCGACCAGGACGGACTCATGGACCTTTTCTTCGTTCAATCTGCCCCTACCAACGCTTACAAACCGCCGCACCCCTTGCGAAGCGCGTTCTACCACAATAACGGTGACGGAACCCTCACCGACGTGAGCGAGAAAGCTGGCGTCGGTGGAGAAGGCCATTACAGCCAGGGCGTTGCGGTGGGTGATGTTGACAATGATGGATTCCCCGATCTGTATGTCACCGGCCATGGCCGCGCCATCCTCTACCACAACAACGGCAACGGGACGTTTACCGACGTCACCGCAAAGGCCGGGCGTAGGCGACGAAGGACAGGGTCGACCAGTGCAGGATGGTTTGATTACGACAAGGACGGCTGGCTGGACCTTGTCGTCACCAACTACATCGAATAGACTCCGAAAAATAATCTCTGGTGTGGCGAACACCGGCCGGGGTACCGCTCCTACTGCCACCCTGGGAATTACAAGGGCGAGCGCATCAAGCTTTACCACAACAATCATGACGGAACCTTCACCGACGTGAGCGACGTCTCGGGAGTTGGCAAGCCCGAAGCTAACGGCATGTGGCGTGGTTCTGACGGATTTCAACAACGATGGCTGGCCCGATATCGACATCGTCACCAACACTCGCGGCGACTATCCGTCGCTTTTGCGAAACGACGGGGGGAATGTTAATCACTGGCTGACCGTTCAGGGGATGGGAACAAAATCGAACCGCGACGGCACCGGCGCCTCTCTCAAATTGACTTCGGAGGGGGTGCACGTCGAGCAGGCTAGGGGCGGAGGGGGCTACATGTCGCGATCCCAGAATTCATTTTGGTTTGGGGAAGCGCACCAAGATCGAGCCCTTGGAGATTACGTGGCCGAGCGGGCAGGTCGATCGGCTGACCAACCTCTCTCCGGACCGGATCATCGCGGTAAAGGAAGGCGCCGGAATCGTGCCGCCAGTTTCCAAAGATCCCGAGCAGAAAATAGTCACCAGATCACATCCCCAAGATGAGTTGTACGACAATAGGGCTATGAATTTCCCGCGGCGGCGCTTTCTCGGCTCTTCCCTCGTGGTTCTCGGCAGCACGCTGCTTGACGCCCTCACAACGCCCGTTTGGAATTGGAGGCACAGCCTATTCGTCGAGTCCACGGCTCCGACGCCCTTAACCTCGCCGGTGCAGTTTGTGGACGTAGGCCGCGAAGCCGGACTTAACGCTCCCAATGTTTGGGGAGGCGCAGAGCACAAACGCTACATCATCGAGGCGAAAGGCAGCGGCATCGCCTTCTTCGATTACGATCATGACGGCTGGCTCGACATTTATTTGACCAATGGAACGCGTCTCGGCGAACCCTGGCCCGCCGGACAGGCGCCCACTTCGCATCTGTACAAGAACAACCGCGACGGCACGTTCAGCGACGTCACCGAAAAATCAGGATTGGCACGCACCGGCTGGCAGACCGGCGTGTGCGTCGGAGATTACGACAACGACGGATGGGACGATCTCTTCTGCTGCTTCTGGGGTCACAACATTCTGTTCCACAATAACGGCGACGGCACGTTCACCGATATCACTCGCAAGGCCGGCGTCTACGACGAACAACACCGTTGGGGCTCGGGCTGCACATTCCTCGATTATGATCGCGATGGGCACTTGGACCTTTTTGTCTGCAATTACATCAAGCTCGACCCGGTGAAGACCGGTCAGCCGGGCGATCCCACGGCGTGCCAGTGGAAGGGAATCCCGGTAATGTGCGGCCCGCGCGGCCTCACCGGCGACACCAACGTGCTCTTCCGCAA
Organism: Candidatus Sulfotelmatobacter sp.; assembly: GCA_035511455.1. GTDB lineage: Bacteria > Acidobacteriota > Terriglobia > Terriglobales > Acidobacteriaceae > Sulfotelmatobacter. Next base: position 81,751 of record DATKFH010000041.1, read on the forward strand.
CAACGGAGACGGGACTTTCAGCGATGTCTCGGAGAAGGCTGGCATCCTCAAACCGGGTCCCCGATACTCCATCACCGCGGTTGCTAGCGACTTCGATAACGATGGCTGGCCAGACATTTACGTCGCGGTGGATTCCGAGCCCAGCATCTTGTTCCGCAACAATCATGACGGTACTTTCACGGATATTGCGGTGATGGCGGGATGCGCGTACAGCGAGAACGGGCACGAGCAGGCGGGAATGGGAATCGCTGTCGGGGATTATGACTGCGACGGCTGGTTCGATATCTTCAAGACGAACTTTGCCGACGACACGTGCAACCTCTATCACAACAACGGCGACGGCACGTTCAGCGATGTAACGTTCGCCTCGGGAATTGGAATCAACAATCAGTACGTCGCCTGGGGTTGCGGATTCGTCGACTACGACAACGATGGCTGGGCGGACCTCATCCAGGTCAACGGGCACGTCTATCCCGAGATCGGTGGCCACGAGATTGGCCAGACTTTTAAGAATCCGCGCCTCGTATACAAGAACATGGGCAACGGGCAATTTAAAGACGTGTCATCCGCGATGGGGCCGGGTATCACCGAACGTTATTCCAGCCGCGGCGCTGCGTTTGGCGACTATGATAACGATGGTGATGTCGACGCCTTGGTGCTGAACTTGGGCGATCTGCCTTCGCTGCTGCGCAACGATGGCGGCCAGCAGAACTGGATCAAACTCAAGCTGATCGGGACCAAGTGTAATCGCACCGCCATTGGCGCTCGCGTACGGGTAGTGGTGGGGAGTCATTCTCAGATCGATGAAGTCCGCAGCGGATCAAGTGTCATGTCGCAGAGTGACTTGCGGTTGCACTTTGGGTTGGGCAAAGCGCAAACCGTCGACCTGGTCGAAGTGAAGTGGCCAACCACACAAAAGATCGAACGCTTTACATCGGTGAAGGCCAACCAGATTCTTACCATTCGCGAGGGTGACGGTATCGTCGATCCCGCCAAGTCGCAAACGAAAGCAGCGAAATGAAGGCTCTTCTCCTCTCGCAATATCGTCATCTTGAAATCACCGACGTGGCCGTCCCTGAACCCCGAGCCGATGAGGTCTTAATTCGCGTTGCGGCGTGCGGAATCTGCGGGAGTGACGTTCACGGGTACGATGGCTCTTCGGGCCGCCGAATTCCGCCGATCGTAATGGGGCACGAAGCGGCGGGAACTGTAGCTGCTGTTGGCAATGCGGTAAGCGGCCTGACCCGAGACGCACGAGTCACATTTGACTCCACTGTCTATTGTGGCGAATGCGCCCCCTGTTCTCGGGGAGAGGTCAATTTGTGCGATCATCGCCAGGTCCTGGGCGTCTCGTGTGGTGACTACCGTCGTTCTGGGGCGTTTGCCGAGTTTGTTGTGGTTCCCGCACGCATCGTCCATCGTCTGCCGGATAATCTTTCTTTTGCTGAAGCAGCGATGTTGGAAGCCGTCGCCGTGGCACTTCATGCTGTCTCGCTCGTCCCGGTCCCTCAGGGCGCCACCGCTCTGGTCGTCGGTGCGGGCACCATCGGACTCCTGGTGCAGCAGGCTTTGCGTGTTGCGGGTTGTTCTCGCGTTTTCGTCGCCGACGTAGATGCCACACGCCTTCAACTGAGCCGTGATCTGGGAGCTGCCGCAACCTTGTCTGCAGCCTCAGAACTGACCGCGCAAATCCTCGAACGGACCAACGGAGCGGGTGTTGACATTGCGGTCGAAGCGGTGGGCAAGACGGAAACCGTAACCGCTGCGATCGACAGCGTCCGCAAAGGCGGTAGCGTCGTCCTCGTGGGGAATATTTCACCCCAGGTCACGCTGCCGCTTCAGAAGGTGGTCACGCGACAGATACGCTTGCAAGGCTCTTGCGCATCGGCCGGCGAATATCCAAAAGCAATCGAGCTTCTATCCAGTGGAGCGATTCGGGTCAAGCCTCTTATCACCGCCATTGCGCCGCTTGACGAAGGTCCACAATGGTTCGAGCGCCTCTATGCGCGCGAGCCCAACCTTATGAAAGTTGTTCTCACTCCTGGAGTTGACTTGGGAAGATCGGACTTGTGAACGAGAATCCAGCAAGCAAGGGGCTCTTCGATCTGACCGGACGAGTAGCGATCGTCACCGGAACCAGCCGTGGACTCGGCCAGCAATTCGCGCGTGCTCTGGCCAGCGCTGGCTCAGATCTTGTTCTCACCAGCCGGAATCTCAATTCCCTTTCGGAGTTTGAGTTACAAATCAACGCCCTCGGGCGTCGCGCGATCTCTCTCGAACTCGACGTGCGGAATCAAGAGAGCATCAACCGAATGGCGGCCGCAGCGGAAGAAGCCTTCGGCCACATCGACATTCTCGTGAACAACGCCGGATGCAACGTCCGCAAGCCCGCACTCGACGTGACTTGGGACGACTGGAACCTCATCCTCGACACCAACCTGCGGGGAAGCTTTTTCGTGGCTCAAGCCGTTGCCCACCGCATGATCCCACACCGTTACGGACGAATCATCAATATCGGTTCGGTGACCAGCGTCGCGGGCTATGCCGGTCTGGCACCCTACGGAGCAAGCCGGGGCGGCATCCGGCAGCTCACGATGAGCCTGGCCGACGACTGGGGAAAACACGGAATCACCGTCAACTGTCTCGCTCCCGGCTGGTTTCGCACCCAGCAGAATACGATTATGTACGAAGACAGGGAATGGGTGGAATATCTCTGCGACCGCATTCCGCTCAAGCGTCCGGGCGAGCTTCACGACCTGGACGCAGCCGTAGTTTTCCTTGCCGCAGAATCGAGCCGTTACATCACTGGGCAGACGCTGCTGGTCGATGGCGGAATCTCCACGGGCGCAACCCGCGCGTTGCCGAAACCTCGCTGATCTTTATTGTTCCTGCCTACTGAAGAATTCGTGCGGCCCACCCTCCTCCGCTGGCAAGCGAAAGCTTCAACTTGGTGGTTCGGCTGACCCGTGTGCTTGTTTTCTTGTAGTCGCTTGCATTTCGATCCGCGTTTACACCGTCCTGGTAAGCTTCCATGGTGAACGTCCCTTCCGGCAGGAACGACAGATCGATTTCGAGCGTCCGCGGAGTCCAGTCGGTCATCGCACCGACGTACCAGTCCCGGGCGTTTCTTCGGGCGACAACAACGTAGTCGGCGATGCGAGCGTCGAGCACTTTCGTTTCGTCCCACTCGCTGGGAACGGGAGCCAGAAAATCCATAATCTCCGGTTCCCGCATGTAGTTTGATGGACTGTCGGACAACATCTGCAGCGGACTCTCAAACACCACATACATCGCGAGTTGGTGGCATCGCGTCCCCAGTGCCATCGGCTGACTGTGTAGGGGAGCGAACGTCGCCTTGGTCGCATTGCGCATGGCCCCCGGCGTGTAGTCCATCGGCCCAAGAAACATGCGGGTAAACGGAAGGGTCAGGTTGTGCTTCGGTTCAGAATCGGCGCTCCATTTGCTCCACTCCATGCCGCGCACGCCTTCCGTGCTGATCAGATTTGGCCAGGTGCGGGTCATGGTCGCGGGTTTCTGGTCGCCGTGAAAGTCAACCAGCATTTTTCGCTTGGCACATTCCTTGCTGATCTTGTAGTAGTAGTCGATCAATATCTGATCGCTGCGCTGCATAAAGTCAACCTTGATCCCCTTCACACCCCATTTCTCAAACTCATCAAGAGCGGGTATCAGTTGATCGTCCAGCGTCTTCCACACCACCCACAGAATAATTCCAACATTTTTCTGCTGGGCATAGGCGGCCAGTTCGTCCATGTTGATTTCCGGAACGACCTGCAGGAGATTTCCCAGCTTGTACCAGCCTTCATCGAGAATGATGTAGGGAATGCCGTATTTCGCAGCAAAGTCGATGTAGTACTTGTAAGTCTCGGTGTTGACTCCCGCTTTGAAGTCCACACCGTAAACATTGTTGTCGTTCCACCAGTCCCATGCCACTTTCCCCGGCTTGATCCATGACGTGTCCTGCACTTGGGAGGGCTTTTCCAGAAGGTAAACGATCTGATTGGTGAGCAGATCGCCGTCCTGGTCGGCAATGCCGATAACACGCCAGGGAAAAGTACGCGTACCTGCAGTCACTGCGATGTAGTCGGCGCTCTCAGTCACACGGTAGTCGCGGTCTCTCGTGAGACTTTCCTTCAGCGGGTAAGGAGGGAAAGTTGCCGCCAGCCCGTTGCCGCCAGTCCCGTGCAACCACAGGCCCGGATAATCGTCCACGTCGGACTCCGCGATCGCAACCTTCGCTCCTTCGCGAACGTCCACGACCGCAGGCAGACTAGCAAGGAACTCCGGCGCAATCTCGCGCAAGTACTGCGGAAGGTATTTTCGTTCGTTATGCGAGAAAAAGCTGTCTTCCTGCGGATAATAAACAACGAAGTTCGCCGGAAAAGCAAACGCCGATTCTTCGCCGTAGATCTTTACCTTCTCCTGTGGCATGGAGGTTTCGAAACGGTAGGCCGCGCCTTCGTTGTAGGCGCGGAATACCACGGCGTACCCGCCCTCCATGTTCAACCGCAGTTCGTTGTAGTGATCGCGAATTTTCGCGAACTTCTGGCGCACCACGGGTTCCACGATCTGATCGTGGGATTGCGGCTTGGCATCGATCACCTTGGGCTCAACGCCGAGCTTCTTGTGCTCGACATCCAGAGAAAGCGTGGAATTCTCGAGCACGGCACGGCCCTTCAAAACCACGTCGTACCGAATCGACCCGGCGGTGCGGACCCTGATTTCGATTCGCCCGTCAGGCGAGCGCAAGTCATAGCTGGATTGCGCGAAGACGTTTTCAACGACGGCGACAAGCAGCAGCGACAGCAGAAGGGGAGCGTATGTCCTCATTCGAGACACCTCTGGGCCGATGTGTTGTTTGGGTACAGGACATCGAATCTTACTCGCGCACTCGGCAGAAACTCAACTCACACAGGCGCAACTCCGAGCCACAGGTCGTGCCTTTGCGTGGCTAGCTACAAGCTAATCTATCGTGAAACAGATGGCGGGAGCGGATCTGGACGGTCTTTTAACACGAAGAGGAATTGGCGAAGTTCCCGCCTTTGCCGCTCAATTGTGGCCGCTTCCGTCTGGTCGAGCTGTTTGAACTGTTCGAATTCGCTCAGCGCCTTCGCCTTTTCGCCGATCCGCTTGAAAGCCAAGCCGAGCCGGTAGTGCGCCTCGCTGCTCGTGGGGTTGGTCGTAATTGCCTTCTGGTATGCGGCCACGGCTTCCTGGAACGCACCGCGCGCGAAATGCAGATTGCCGAGTTGCACATACGCCGCGTCAAGTTTGGGATTGATGGTCGACGCCTTCTGCAACAGCGCTTCAACATGCGGCAGCGCATCGGAATTCTGCGATCCTCGGTTTCGCTTCCAAAGCGCCAAGGCATAGTAATAATTTGCCAAAGCGTTCTCCGGTTGATCCTGGGCAAAGCGGGCCAGTTCCTGTTCGGCGCAGGGCAAAGGGCCGGAGGCCGCCTCCTGTATCTTGCCGAGGAAAAGATAGGGAGCGCGGTTCGCCGGTTCCAGGCCTGCCGCCTCGCATAAACGCTGGGCTGCTTCAGCGGCGGAACCGCTGGTATAGAGAGCTGCTCCCAACCCGGCCAGCATTCTGGCCGAGTCCGGATGCAGGCGAACTCCCCGGCCAAACACCTCTGTGGCCGGAGCGGCCGCTCGGTGAAGCAGCAATTCCGCCCCCCACGCAAAATAATTTTGCTCACTCGAATCCAATCGGGCGGCACGCTCATATTCTCGCGCTGCGCCCAGAGGATCACCCGTGTTTTCGTCGAGATCACCGAGCGTACGGCGCAGGTCCGCTTCGTCTCGCTTGCCCAGCGCCTTTTCATTCGCAAGCATTTGACTCACCTGACCGCGAGCTTTCGAGTGTTCGCCGCAAGCCCTCAGAGCCAGCACGAGATCGATGTCATTTCCATGATCTCCGGGCTCGAGCTTATATGCGGCCTCCAGAAGGGGAATTGCATCACGACATCGTTGCGCATGAAAATAAAAAGCCCCGAGCTCGTGATTGGTCGCGAAACTCTGCGGATTCTTCAGCAAAGCAGCCTGTAACGCCTTCTCCGCCTCGCGGGTTTCCGGACCTGCTCGATCTTTCGGAACTGGGGCCGGCGCTTCCTCAGATTTGGTGGACTCAAGATTCAGCGTGTCCTTCGCCAACGTCTCGCCCGTCCGCATCCGGGTTTCCGATCCGTGGCCGCCCGAGCCGGTCGAGTCGGTGATACCCGCAACGGTGAAGTTCGGCCGATCGTCAAGTTCAATTCCGGCCGCTGGAAAGGAAGAAGAGCCGCCCGACGATTGGAGAACGAATTGACAATGCTTCTTTTCTGCAGGGGAGAGCTTGATCGAATCCTCAATCGCATCACGGAAGCCGGATTTCTTAGCCGTTACTCTGTAGGTGCCGGCGGCAACCGCATAAAATGAAAAAGCTCCGGCCGCATCCGTCGTAGTCTCCGTGGGACTTGCGTCCTCTTTACTGAGCAGAACGGAAACCCCCATAACCGGCTTTCCTGCCGAATCACGGATAATGCCGTCCACCTCCGCCACTAGTGATTGCGGGGTTTCCTGAGCCGGCGTCAGTTCCACGACAAAACTCACCAATGGGGCCAACAGAACGGCCAGAAACCGCAAGTGACGGTCAGTCTTCAATGAGAGTGGCTACTCCAATTCACAATATCCTCAACAAACTCCCTCGCCGTCCGGGGGGGTACCTATGATCGCATGGCCCACAAACATCAATTCTAGCCATCAACCGGAGACCGCGGTCTCAAACCAAGTGAAAACTCAGGAAGGGGGACGGTTGGCACTGCCCCGACGAGCCGCTCGCCTCTGTGAATAAGTTTTCATTGATTCGTAATCCAGCATCAACATTGTTGGTCTATCCATAGTTTGACCTTGGACTATAACTCTTGAACCAACAACCACCGGTTTTGAGCGTTCGTCGGTCGCCGTTATGGCGATTACTCCAACCGATTCTCGGAGGATTCACGATCATGCAGATCAGCAAGTATCTTCGCCAAACAAGTCTCGCCTCCGCGCTGGCTGTGGTGAGCATGGCGGGCAACATCGCCGCCTATGCGACGTCTCAGCCCGTGATTCTACCGACGGGTGCGACCATTACGCCAGACGCAGCGCCCGGTTCTGTCTTCCAGCCTTTGACGGTTGCGTTGCCCGATTATCCCAGCTACGAACCCGACAGCGCTCAAACCACGGCGCTGAGCCCAGATGGCAAGACACTCCTCATCCTGACCAGCGGCTTCAACCTTAACCTGGATGCCAATGGCAACTTTCAACCCCCCGACTCAAGCGAATTCATTTTTATCTATGATATTTCTTCGCCGAGCGTACCTGTGAAGAAACAGGTCGTGCTCGTGCCAAATGCTTTTGGTGGGCTGGTTTGGAGCCCGGACGGAAGCCAATTCTACGTCGCAGGCGGCCAAGACGATAATCTTCACACCTACGCGCAGAACCTTGGTCGATGGGTGGAGGTGGGTACTCCTGTCTCGCTCGGCCACTCCGGCGATTTGATGAGCCTCGAAACCTTTGTGGGCCCGACTGCCGCTGGAGTCGGTATTACCGCCGACGGCGCCACCGTGATCATCGCGAACTACGAGACCGATTCGATCACCGCCGTGGATGTGGTGCATCGTGCGGTGCTTGGTGAATATGATTTGCGCCCCGGGCGGATTGATCCCCAAAAATCAGGTATCCCAGGCGGAGAGTTCCCTTTCGGCGTAGTCGTGAAGGGCAACAATACGCTTTATGTCTCCAGCACCCGCGATCGTGAGATCGATGTCCTGAACCTGGCCGGTGGAAAACTCACCGTAACCCGCCGCATTCCTATCGACGGCAATCCGACCAAGATGTTCCTGAGTAAGGCGCAGGCTCGGCTTTACGTCGCGGTGGCCAATGCCGACTCGCTCGTGATCATTGATACCAACGCGAACACCGTTCTGAGTGAAGTAAACGTGAGCGGTCCACAAGACATTTTTGGTGGCGAACGAGATGACAATCGGATCCCGAAAGGTAGCAACCCCAACAGCGTGAGCCTCTCGGCGGATGAACGTACCGCGTACTTGACTAATGGGGGAGCCAACGACGTGGCCGTGGTACGGCTGGGCCCAGGGCGGCCCAGAGTCGTGGGCCTGATTCCGACTGGCTGGCAGCCTAACTCGGTCAGCATCAGCCCTGACGGTTCCACGCTCTACGTTGTAAACGGCAAGAGCGATCCCGGCCCCAATCCATTGAATTGCCGGTTCATCAACTCCGGCGGCAATTATGGCTCCGCTTGTGAGAGCGTCTCTGCTCAGAACGGCTCGGGCAACGAATACGCCTTCCAGAACACCAAGGCTGGTTTCCTGGTTTTGCCCGTGCCTGACCGCGATGACCTATCCGGGTTAACTGAATTGGTGGCACAGAATAACGGATTCAATCTGGATCTCAGCGAGCGCGACCGTGACACCATGCGGTTCTTGCGCCGTCACGTCCAGCACGTTATCTACATCGTTAAGGAAAACCGTACCTTCGACCAGATTCTGGGAGACCTTCAGAACGGCGCTAACGGGGACCCGGCATTGACGCAATTCCCGCAGAAGGTCACGCCCAATTTCCATAGCATCGCAACCAATTTCGTAACCCTCGACAACTTCTACGATAGCGGCATCGTCAGCATGGATGGCTGGCAGTGGTCGACCGCAGCGCGCGCCCTCGACTTAAACGAGAAAAGTGTGGTCATCAACTATGGCAAGGGCGGAGCCAACTACGACAGTGAAGGCACGGCGCGCAACATAAACGTGGCTGTGGTCGGGGTAGCGGCGCGCAAGGCGTGGCAACCACTCTATCCTCCGGACCCGGATCTCCTTCCCGGAACGAGAAACGAAGTGGCGGCCGATGGCCCGGAAGGCGAGGAAGGAAAGGGATACATCTGGGATGCGGCCCTCCGCGCCGGCCTCTCGATTCGCAACTACGGATTCTTCCTGGATCTGGGTGCTGTGCAGGGGCTGGATCCAACCCTTACTGCGCCTTGCTCGAAGAACCCACCGCTGCAGGTTGCGTATCCGGCCCACACATCTCTGATGGGCGTAACTGATTTTTGCTTCCGCGGTTTTGATCAGGCGTTCCCAGACTTCTTCCGCTACCAGGAGTGGGCGCGGGAATTCGACGGCTACGTCAAGAACAACAATCTGCCGTCTCTGGAGTTGGTCCGATTCAACCACGACCATTTCGGCAGCTTTGGGAGCGCGTCCTTCGGTGTGAATACTCCGGAACTGCAAATCGCCGACGATGACTACGCGGTCGGGTTGCTGGTGGACAAGATCGCTCACAGTCCATACGCCAACAACACTCTCGTTTTCGTGCTGGAAGACGACCCTCAGGATGGCGCGGACCATGTCAGCGGACAGCGCAGCGTCGGCTTGGTGGTTGGTCCTTACGTGAAGCAGGGAGCGGTCGTATCCACGCACTACGCAACCGTGAATATGTTGCGCACGATTGAAGAAGTGTTGGGAACGTCCACCTTGGGCCTGCATGACGCAGGCGTACCGCCGATGACGGACGCTTTCGACGTTGGAAAGTCGGAGTGGACCTTTTCGGCTTCACCAGCGGCGATCCTGCTCACGACCTCGCTGCCGCTCGCCACGCCAGCCGTCAATCCTGCCACTTTGCCGCATCCGACGCACGACGCGGCGTGGTGGGAAGCTAAAACCAAGGGTTTCGATTTCAGCGCCGAAGACCGGATCGACTCCGACGCATTCAACCGGATCATCTGGGAGGGCCTGATGGGTGGCAAGGCCTATCCCAACACGCGTTCTGGTGCGAATCTGAGCCACACCAGCACGCCGCAGCCGGAGACTCGCCAAACCGCCAACGGCGGGGCGAAGTAAATTACGCGAGAGGAATCCGCTAACTGGGGCGCCTCAGCAAGAGGCGCCTCCCTTTTTCACAACACAATTCGAAGTGGTAAGTTAGATGACATTCAGGAAAGACATGAAGAAACTCACCTGTCTCATTGCCCTCATGGTCGGCTTGGTCCAGACCGGCCTCGACGCTCAGACCACAGTAACCAGCGGGATTATACGGGGAGTGGTGAGCGATGGCTCCGGCGCCGTGGTCCCGGGCGCGACCATCGTTCTTCTCGCGCGCGAGACTAATCAACATCTGACGCGTATCACGAACGATGCAGGCATTTTTGTGTTCCCCTCGCAGCCTGTGGGTTTGTACGCGCTGGAAGCATCCGCTGCTGGCTTTCTGGGACGGCGGGTGGAACCACTCAATGTCGAAGTCGGGCAAACCACAACGGTGAATCTCCGCCTTCAGCCCGGCACCGACAGCGAGTCCATCACGGTAAGTGGCGAGTCTCCGCTGTTACGCACCGAGGACTCGAATCAGAGTTCCGTGGTCGGCCGTGATTTCATGGATAGCCTTCCACTTAGCGGCCGGCGATTTCTTGATTTTGCCATGCTCGAACCAAATGTTACGGCGGATGGCCAGTCAGGCCTCATCAGCTTCGCGGGCGAGCAGGGGGGTGAGGACACAGGGTACGCGAACGCCAACGGTTCCAATTCGTTCAGCGTCGATGGCGCGAGCGCCACCAGCAATTACTTCGGCAACGCGCGCGGCGGGGAGCGCGTCCCCTATATCTTCGGAGAGAATGCGATTGAAGAATTCCAGGTTGCGGTTTCACCCTACCGCGCGGAGTACGGCGGCGCCGGAACTGGTTTTGTGAATGTGGTTACCCGCTCGGGAAGCGACACCCTCCACGGCAACGCCTTTTACTACAATCGAAATTCCGGAACCGGCGCCAATGACGCAGTCAGCAAGGCGAACGGACTGGCCCGGCCCGTCAACATTTTGCAGCAGTTTGGCGGCGCGATCAGCGGCCCCATCCTGCCCCACACGACCTGGTTCTTCGTGGATTATGAACAGCAGAGGCAGAAGAATCCAATTGCAGTAATCAATCCGGGTTTCGCAGACCTGGACCAGACGGATTTCGGAGTGCCCGATGGTGTCCAACTCCCGGCGCCGAATGGCGCGTTTCCGGTGCCAGGGAATTTGGCCGCCGCCGATCCTTCGAATGCGCAATACCTGCAAAATGTGGCCAACGCTCTGCATGCGATTCAGTCGAATCTGGGAATCCGCCAGCGTTTCCGCAACGACTGGTCGCTGTTTTCCAAGATCGACTATCGTGACTCGAAGGACGACAGGTTCTATCTCAGCTTGAACTGGAACCGCTTCGATTCTCCCAGCGGAATGATCGTGAATGCCCAGACTCCACTTTTCGGCATCAGTACGCTGGCCAGCAGCTTCGTCCGCGACTATCACGCGAGCGCTGGCTGGAGCCACGCCTACGGCAGCAACCTGCTGAATGAAGTTCATGCCAGCTTCTCTGGCGACGACCAATACTCCACTCCGACAGGGTTGGTCGATCCAACCCTGCCCACAATCTTGCTGCTTCCACCCGGCGGCGAGTCGGACAGCGGTAGCAACCTGCAACTGGGCAATGCGGGCTTTGCGGGCGGCCGCACCAATGAAGCCATGTGGCAACTCTCCGACCACGTGAGTTACCTGCGAGGAAAGCACACCTTCAAGATGGGGGCGGAGTTCACACACACGCACCTCACCGACCTCGCTTTTGGGGGCTTCGATCCCGACGCGCAGGCGCAGAACGGAACCTTCCGGGGAACCTACACGTTTTCGAGCTTGTCCAATTTCGCCCTAGGCGTTTACGACAATTTCTTCCAGAGCACCGGTCAGCCGAAGTTCTCGTTCAACGTGCCGTACCTGGGTTTTTACGGGCACGACACTTGGCAGATTCGTCCCCGCCTGACCTTGGACTTGGGTATACGCGAAGACTTTCAGGTGTACCCGCAACCGAAGCAGAACCCTGCGTTCTCGCTGACCGGACAGTTTCCCAACCAATACCAGCGGGTAGCGCCCAGATTCGGATTCGCCTGGCAGCCGTTCGAGAAGACCGTGGTGCGTGGCGGGTTCGGGATGTTCTACGAAAATCTAAACGGTCTGAATTACCGCAACGCCGTCGTATCCAACGGACTCCTTTCGCAGCAGGCTTCGGTGTTAGTCAACTACGATTCCAGCCTCACGCCAAACCATCAGGTTGCGGTTTTTCCGCACCAGATCTCCGATTTATCCCAATTCTCCGCGCCCGACATTTCCTTGGTCGATCCGCATTTCCGCTTCCCGTACATTATTGAAGGAAGCTTGCAGATCGAGCGCGAGATCCTACCCGACACCGTATTGACCGTCGGAACGACGTGGACGCATGGGGTGCACCTGATCTCTTCCAGCGCCTACGATCTCAATCTGAACCCGCCGATGGGAACAACAACCTATATCGCGACTGACACCGGCCGCTCGGTCGTGCTCCCTAATTTGGATTCGGGTCTTCTCACCGAGGGACGGATCACTTCCAGTTTCGGCCAGATCAACGCGCTGATCACCCCCGGCCTCAACAACTACAATTCGTTGTTCGTGCAAGGACAGAGAAGTTTCCGGCGCGGGCTGGCCTTCCAAACTGCCTATACGTTCTCGAAGAACATGATGGCGCGCGGTGTGGACTTCAACAATCAATTTGACTTCAGCAACACACACGCTCCTTACCTGCTGGATCAGCGACATCGGCTCTCGATTGCCGCCTTTTGGGAGCCGCGACTGCCAGCCCATCTAGACTCCGGCTTAGTGGGTGGCGCTCTCTCCGATTGGACCATTAGCACGGTGACGCAGTTCTCCTCGGGACGGCCTTACGCGGCCTTGCTCGACGCCGGCCCTGGAGACAACAGCATTAACAACACGGCCGCCAACCAGAGCACGGCCAACTCAGCCCTGGGCATTAACGCGGGCAGCCCAAGTCCCCTGTCGGGCTTGAATTCGTTCTATGGTCCGTGGACGCAGCAGATCGATCTAGGCCTGGCTCGCCGCATCAAAATTACCGAGCATCAAGTCCTCACCTTCCATGCCCAAGCGTTCAACCTCTTCAATCACGCGAACTACTATGTCCAAAATGGCACGGGGGTGAATCCTCACCAGTACAGCCCGTCTGGAACCACTTGCGGGGATGGCCAAACACTAGACCAGACTTGCTATTTGTCGCGGACGACCGGCTTCGGGGCGCTGAACACAATCAATGCCCTGAATGGAGCTCGCGTGCTGCAATTCGCACTGAGGTATAGCTTCTGATGCGGACGATCTGATGCGTTAGGTCAAGCGCTGGAGTGCCGATATCGGCGACATCAACGTTCTCCCCGAGGCTGTGAACGGACCGGACTGCCGCTCGAGTTGCTACGGCAGTTGATATTCCACCCGAACAAAACCGTGCGAATGTTGCGGCCCTGGGGTTGGGCGTGCGAGCAAGTGATTCTCCTTTGCCTGCAAGCCGTCGGGGAACATATCGAGATGCGCTGGGAACGTCCATGGTTCTGGCCGTTCCGCAAAATGCTGGTCAGCCGCGGGGACAAGGTGCCGACCTACATTCCGAAAGCTAACGAGTTTGCCCGGAAAGTCGCGCAGATCGCCGAGGGCAGCGCCAAGAGTACGATTCCAGAAATATTGTTCGATGTTCCGCACCCACTGCATCGGAGGTTGCGTCATTGCCGCTTCTCGAGACCGCGGCGTGGTCAACGACCACCATCGCGCCTTCGGCTACCGCAATATGTACATCTGTGACGGATCCGTGTTAGGGGAAAAATTCGGCGTCAACCCAAGCCTGACCATCACAGCGCTGGCCGAGCGGGCCATGAGTTTCATCCTACAGCCCCGGAGACAACTTGGAGCGACTCAGCGCAAGCGTCTTAAACTTACACATCAGTCATTCCGCCGGTGGCTTCCTCCGCCCGGCCCGGCTAAGAATACGTCGCACCTTCTTGGGAGAGACCGAGAGGCGTGCGGCCACACGCGAAATCTTCCGGCCCTCGCGCTCCCAAACCTTTGGGATGATCAGCTCCGCGAATTCCTCGGTGATCTGCTGGAACGTTTTATCTCCCACCGAACCTTGGGACCAGGCGCGCAGCGCAGGGTTCACTTTGCCTACGCGTTGAACGCGGGCCTTCAGCGTCTGCAGATCGTCCCATGCGCCTTCAGCATGGACGCCCTTGGAGAGTGTCACGGCTTGGTCATACCAATCTCGCGCCGACTCGGTGTCATCAAAGAATCGATTGCAGTAAGTGAGTCCCTGCCACAGGTAGGCGTGGGCGAGGAGACGCCGATTCTCGGTATGCTTCGCGAACTCGATGGCTTCCTGGACGTAATCCTGGGCGAGCCGCGCGTGGCCGCCGGGTTCGGTGCTGTCTCCGATCCCTTCTTCGACGCGGGCGTTTTCGATCATGCACCGCAAGAGTTGAGTCCGAGCCATGAGGATGTGGTCGCGCCTAGCGTCGGCGAGATGGAAAGCCGTCTTCGCCTCCGCCTCCGCATCTTCCAGGTCGCCGTTGTCCAGATGGAGAAATCCGTAGTTCAAGTGCACGCTGCCCAATCCATGATGATTCCCATACTGTTCATAGATGACCGCCGCCTCGCCAAGTTCAGCCAACGCCTCGTCATGCAGTTGCTCAAAACGACTGCGATAGGACAACTTGTCTTTTCCGTCGCGAGCACCGCCACGCGTCGCGGCCTTCCTGCGCCGTTCTGCTTCCGCATCAATTTTGCGTCGCAACTGCAGCGCGACGAGCCGCTTGACGTAGGCCATGTTGTTCAGAGAGCGCGCTACATTGCGATGCTGCGGATCGAGCTTGCGATAAAACGCGATGGCAGTCGTGAAACTTTCAATGGCGTGCTGATAACGCCCCTGGCGCCGGGCGATCCGTCCATAGGAAGAATGAATGTTTCCCAGAGTGAGATAGTCGTCGGTCTGGCTCAGGATGGCTTCAGCTGCCTGCAGAATTTCCAGGGCCTGCTTGGCATTGCCTTTCTGGAAAAAGAGCCAGCTCTCGAGTACTCGCATCACCGCCGCCATCGGCGGGTGGCTGAGTTTCAGGGCCAGATCTCTGCCGTTTACCGCGAATGCCAGGGCCTGATCGTATTCGCCTTTCATGCGCAGGCAGCGGCTCTTCCAGAAATTGGCGATCGACAGCAGTTCCTGATCGCCCGTCTCCTGTTCCAGACTCAGGACGAGGTCAAAGTGCCGAATCGCCTCATCCTTGGACTCCTCCGCCATGGCCACCATCCCCTCTGCCATGCGCAGATGCAAGTAGTCATGCACAGGCAAGCGGGCACGAGCCGCGCGAGGGAACCGATCGACGATTTCCTTGACCAGTCCGGGACGTTGAAATCCAACGTCCACCCACTGGGCTAAATAGCCCGCGAACAGCGCAGCATTCCTATTTTCGGGGTCAAACGAGGTCAGCAGATGCCGGTGCTCTTCCAGTCGTGCCAACCCGCGCCGCACGCGCCGGCGCACCAGGTCTTCCTTCAGTTGGGCGAGCAACTCATCGGAGATCTCGGCGGATTGATGGCTCATCTTCCGAGCAGGTGTGCTACCTGTTGCTAGTCGATGTAATCATAAGCCACGAGCGTCAGGAATTCCGCGAAATCCGTGCTGGTCATCATCCGCTCGAAAATCTCCGCCGCCTCCCTCATGCGACCGCCGTTCAACTTGTTTTTCTGCTCGGCAATAGTTTGGCGAACCATCTCTTGCGTCACCGGGCGACCGTCGCTGAGCCGGGCGCCATGTTTCACCCACTGCCACACCTGAGAACGGCAGATTTCCGCCGTGGCGGCGTCTTCCATCAGGTTGTAGATGGGAACGCAGCCTGAACCACGCAGCCACGACTCCAGATATTGCAATCCGACGTCGATGTTCCAGCGCAGACCCTCCTCGGTGATCTTGCCTACCGTGACCTCGAGCAGATCTTTCGGCGCGACCTGCACGTCATCGCGCCGACGGCCGATCTGGTTCGGCTCTTTCATGTGCTTGTCGAACACCTCTTTGGCAATCGGCACCAGCCCCGGGTGGGCAACCCAGGTGCCGTCGTGCCCGGCATTTACTTCCCGCAGTTTGTCCTGGCGCACTTTCTCCAACGCTTTCTCGTTCGCTACCGGATCGTTCTTGATCGGAATCTGTGCCGCCATTCCCCCCATGGCATGAATGCCCCGCCGATGGCAGGTTTGAATCAGCAACTCGACATAGGATTTCAGGAAATGCTTCTCCATGGTCAGAGTGGGCCTGTCGGGCAGCACAAAGTCGGGACGGTTCCGGAATTTCTTGATGAAGCTGAAGATGTAGTCCCACCGGCCACAGTTGAGCCCCGAAGAGTGCTCTCGCAGTTCATAAAGAATCTCGTCCATCTCAAAGGCCGCCAGAATCGTTTCGATCAGCACGGTGGCACGGATCGTGCCCCGCGGAATGTCCAGTTCATCTTGCGCAAAACAGAACACATCATTCCACAAGCGCGCTTCCAGGTGACTCTCCATCTTTGGCAGATAGAAGTACGGCCCCGTTCCTTTGCGAATCAGCCGCTGTGCATTGTGGAAGAAGTAGAGTCCGAAATCGAACAAGGACCCGGAGATGGGCTTTCCGTCCACCACAAAATGTTTTTCGTTCAAATGCCAGCCCCGAGGACGCACCAGCAACGTTGCCACACGCTCGTTGAGCTGATAGCGCTTCCCTTCCGGGCTCACGAAGCTGATGGTGCCGTCGATCGCATCGCGAAGATTCGCCTGTCCTTCAAGATTGTTCATCCAAGTGGGAGAATTCGAGTCTTCAAAGTCCGCCATGAACACACTGGCGCCAGAGTTCAGCGCATTGATGATCATCTTGCGGTCGACCGGGCCAGTGATTTCTACACGCCGGTCGAGCAAGTCCTTCGGAATAGGCGCGACCCTCCATTCGGCTTCACGGATGGGTGCCGTTTCGGCGAGAAAGCCGGGCAAAGTGCCGCCGTCGATCTCTCTCTGGCGAATCTGGCGGCGCTCCAGAAGTTCGCGCCTTCGCGATTCGAATCTGCGTGCCAGTTGGGTCAAGAATCGGGTTGCTTCCGGGGTCAGGATCTGGGTCTGAATGTCATTGGGGGTCGCGGTGGTAGCCATGTCCGTATGGTACCTCTGTTTCCGACGAGCCGCATACGCCTGCCGGGACAAAGCGGACCATCTGGCCAATTCGGGCGACCTGGTTTGTAGTCCTTTCGTGGGATGGGTTCTACTGCAACCAGACCGGCACAAACGGCCCAGGAGATTTCTGACATGCGCACTCAAGACAACCTAGAGCATCAGTGGAACACAGACCCTCGCTGGAAAGGCGTCAAACGCCCTTACAGCGGCCAAGATGTCGGCAAATTACGTGGCTCGATCCAGGTCGAGTACACCTTGGCTCGTCTCGGCGCGGAGCGACTCTGGTGGCTGCTGCACAACGAATCGTACGTACCCGCTCTCGGAGCGCTCACCGGCAACCAGGCCGTCGAGCACGTGCAGGCTGGTCTAAAAGCCATCTACCTGAGCGGTTGGCAAGTGGCAGCCGACGCCAATGACGCCGGCCAGATGTACCCGGATCAGAGCTTGTACCCGGCCGACAGCGTTCCCAATGTGGCTCGCCGCATCAACAATGCCCTGATGCGCGCCGACCAGGTCCACCACCTCGACGGCAAGGACGGCATCTACTGGATGGCGCCCATCGTGGCCGACGCCGAAGCTGGATTCGGCGGCACCTTGAACGCCTTCGAACTGATGAAGGCGATGATCGAGGCCGGTGCGGCTTGCGTCCACTTCGAAGACCAGCTCTCTTCCGCCAAGAAGTGCGGACACCTTGGGGGAAAAGTTCTCGTCCCGACCTCAGAGGCGATCCAGAAGTTGGTCGCCGCGCGCCTGGCTGCGGATGTGCTCGGCGTACCGACCTTGATCATGGCCCGCACCGACGCCGACAGCGCACATCTGTTGACTAGCGACATCGACCCGCGTGACCGCGAATTCGTTATCGGAGAGCGCACCTCGGAAGGCTTCTTCCATATCCGCGGAGGTCTAGACTCGGCCATTGCGCGTGGCCTCGCGTACGCGCCTTATGCCGACCTGATCTGGTGTGAGACTTCCGATCCCGACGTCGAGGAAGCTCGCCGCTTCGCGGAAGCGATCCATGCCGAGTATCCAGAGAAGATGCTGGCCTACAACTGTTCGCCCTCTTTCAACTGGAAGAAGAATCTGGACGATCGCACCATCGCCACCTTCCAGCGGAAGCTGGCGAAGATGGGATACAAGTTCCAGTTCGTCACGCTGGCCGGATTCCACGCCTTGAACCTGAGCATGTTCGAACTGGCTCGCGGCTACAAAGATAGCGGCATGACGGCTTATTCCCGCCTGCAGGAAAAAGAGTTCGCCCGCGAAACCCAGTATGGATACCAGGCCGTGAAGCACCAGCGCTTCGTGGGCACCGGATACTTCGATGCACTCACGCAGGTGATCGCCGCGGGCACGGCGTCGACCACGGCGCTCGAAGGGTCGACGGAGCAGGAACAGTTCTCAGGGGTCAAGCTTCAAGTGCATCCGAAACACGGCCCGGATGCCGTCTGCCAGCCGATCTTGGGCGAGTGCCCGTCCCTGGTTTCGGAGGTCATGCCGACGGAAGAGTCGCTTCTGCCTTCGGGAGACTAAGCCGAGCAACTGTCGAAACGGAGGTTCACACGCGGAACGCCCCGGGTCGAATCATACGGCCCGGGGCGTATTTTCGCTGCGTTTCTACAAAACTTTGTATCAGCAATTGCGGGTTGGGAACCATCTTTCTGGCCAAATTCTTAACAGCCAAAAAGCCCTGTGACGTCGGTCACAGATAGACGTGACAGACGACGGTGACCACACCCTCCCCGGGAGTTCTAATTTGGAACGAGGTTGAAGTCTTGTGCTCTCCGGAACCCGGTCAGCCAACACCTTCGAAGATCTTTTAACGCACTTCTCCGAATCGCATGAAGTTTCGGTGTACGAAGCCATCGAGAGACTGGTGCAGGCGGGAGAGACGGTCGGATTCGACGCGCACGGTCTTCCCGGGATGCTCGATGATGGCATGACCTTCGAGGAGTTGCTCGAACTCATCGAATCGAAAATGGAATGTCTTGAAAAGGCATCGCAGTCGTTTGCCGGATGAAACTTCGGGCCGCGACTACTGCATTGTGAGGTACCTCATGAGTTTTCTCGAATGGTCAAGATCCAGCGTTGATTACGGTCGCCGCTGGTGGATTCCAAGGTCGAGGGAGCCCGCACCGGGGAAGACGAATTTCTCGAAGAGGAAGCGCTGGCTCCCCATCTCGAGAGGTCTGCCCGGCAGGCGCTGGCTCTCCCGTCATTGGGGCTTGTCTGGGATTGCTGAGTGCCCACCTCGGAAACAGACCCCGCTCCACGACCAGAGCTCCCGGACACAGTTTCCTCGGGGCAGCGATCGGTTTTGGCGCAGGCGTGATTTTTGGAAAACCGGCAACTCACGGCGAGTGTCGTTTCCGGTGCCTGGACGAACATCAGCACGACCCGCGATGAACATTGGTTCGAGAAGAATCCGATCGACTAAGGCCCTTCCGCTCCGTTCGGTTTGCCTTTAGACAGCCCCTATTCGTGTCGCAAAGCCTCGATCGGATCCAGACGCGAGGCGCGGAAAGCCGGAATCATTCCGCTGATGAGTCCCACGGCACCGAGAATGAGCGTCGACGCGACCAGTGTTCCAGGAGCGATGATCAGTCGTATGTCGCCCGCATCCGCGTTCTTGGCAAAGGCGCTGTACAAAGTGAGCCTCCCCACCGAAAGGGCGACCGCATAAGCCAGCACCACTCCCAGCACGCCGCCAATGAAGGTAATGGTCAGAGCCTCGGCAAGGAACTGCAGCAGTATGTAGCTCCTCCGTGCCCCCAAAGCCTTCTGGACGCCAATTTCACGTGTCCGCTGCGTTACCGAAACCAGCATGATGTTCATCAGGCCCACCCCGCCGATGCCGAGTGTGAGCGTGCCAATGAAACCCATCAGGATCTTCAAACCGATTGTGATGATTTCGAACTGATGCACCTGGGTCATGAGGTTGAACACCTCCACGGCCTGGTGATCCGTCTGGTTGAACTTGTGCTGCGTTGCCATGACGGCGCGGACAGTTTGTTCCAGGCTCTCGTATTCCGGAGTCTGGTAGGTGAACCAGATCGTGTCGAGATAATGGGTCGACTTCAGATCACTTATCGTGCTGAAGGGGATGTACACAACCCGGTTTATATCGTCGTTTCCCTCCTGCATTTTACCTTTCAGGACACCGATAACTTCGAAGCTGAGGCCGTTGAGTCGGATGTGCTCCCCGAGCGCGTTGCGCCCGGAAAACAGTTTTTCCTTGGCTTCCGAACCGATCACTGCCACGCGGGCGCGCTGGACCTCGTCCTCCGGGTTATAGAAGCGGCCCTGCCCAACCTTGAGGGCACGCACATCAATCACGTTGGGATAGTTGCCGGTGACCGGAAAAGTGAAAACTCGGGTGTCATACTGAACGCTAACCTGCTTGCTGACCTCGGGCGTGATGTGGGTGATTTGGGGAAGGTTGGTGGTCAGCGTGTCTACATCTTCCTGGGTAAAGCGGACGAGCAAACCCGCTTTTTGACCACCGGCCTGCATCGAAGTTCGGCCCGGAACGACGATGACCAGCTTCGTGCCAAAATTCGCAAAAATGTTGGAGCACGCTTGGCCAAAACCGTTGCCATAAGCAAGCAGCATGACCACCGTGGCGATGCCCCAAGCCATGCCCAGCATGGTCAGGGCTGTGCGACGGCGATTGTGACGCATGGCAGCGTAGGCTTCCCGAAGTAGATCACGGAACATCCCATCACTCCTGCCGCAGCGCTTCCACCGGTTGCAGCATCGCCGCTTTGCGCGCGGGATAAAGACCCGCGACGACTCCCGCCAAGGTCAAGCTGCCAATCGCCAGCACGGCCGACATCGGTACTAGCTTGGGCGGATCAAACCCGCCCGGCCCCTGCACTCCTCCCATCAGCGACATCAAGCCGCCCGCTAGACTCATGCCGATCAGCCCGCTCCCCAGCGTGAGCAGCAATCCTTCCAGAAAAAAATGCAGCAGAATGCTGCGGTTGGTGGCGCCCAGGGCCTTGCGCAATCCAATTTCGCGGGTGCGTTCAGTGACTGCGACCAGCATGATATTGATCACTCCGATTGCACCTAGACCCAGCGTGACCATTCCCACCGTACCCAGGAACATGTTCATAACGTCGAAAATGGTCCCCACCATTTTTGACTCTTCGATCGAATCCCACTCGTCGAAGGCATTCGTGTCCTTGGCATCGAATCCATGATTGCGGGCGATGATTTTGTGGACATCCGCCTGCGCCAATGCATGCTCAGCGGTCACACTGGGCTGATATTCAATAAAGGAAATCGAGTTCTGGTGATTTTCACCCTTGAGCGGAAAGTTCGTGGCCATCACCGGGAACGGGATGTAGCCGCGCATATTCAACCAGGTGTTGTCGCCGCGCCCGAGGTGCGGCATGCTGCCAATCACTTCGAACCTCAGGCCATTCAGCAGCACGAACGCGCCGACCGCTGGCCGCCCGGGGAACAGGGTCTTCACCAGTTCATTGCCGAGGACGATCACGTTGCGTCTCTGCGCTAAGTCCAATTCATTCAGCCAGCGTCCTTCCTTGAGCGGAAGATAGCTGATCTGGTTCAATTGCGGCTCCACGCCGAGGATCTCAACCCCGGCGCTTGCGAACTCGCTCACCTGTTTCAGGTCGGTGCGGGAAAGCAGAGGACACGCATTGCGAACGTGTGGGGCCTGCGTACGGACATCCACATAGTCCTGATAGGTGAGCAGATAAGGACGGGCAGAGTTCATGCTGCCCTGGACCGCTGGCGCGCGCCCGGGAAACAGGAACATGATGTCCTTGCCGAACTCAGCCAACTCGCGCTTGTTGCCCGACCGGAAGCCCTCGCCCACACCCACCAGCAGCAGCAGCGATCCGACACCCCATGCGATCCCGAACATGGACAGAAACGACCGGAGTTTGTGCGCCCAAAGGTTGCGGAAGATCTGCGCGAAGATGTCCGACACCGTCCGCATAACCACAAACATTGTACATTCGAAGCAAAATCGAGCCCACGAGATGCCCCCGGCGCAGCAGTCCCTTGTAGCTACTCAGCCAGTTGTTGGGCTGTATGGAATGGCTTCTTGTCCCGGGAGGGAATCGAACCCCCAGAGTCGTTTCGGACCAGCAGATTTCGATCCGCTGCGTCTCAATATAAACAGTTGAAAACAATGATATTAATGTTCACCCACAGTAACTATGTGTGAGGGACTGTGCACGTTTTCGAGAAAATCTCCAGGCAGCATAAGACAACCTGCGATTCCGCTCGTGCGCCCGCCCAAAACAGACGGGTTCAGAATGCGTTGAATTGCGCGTATCGATTTGCATCATTTGTCGCTGGCGATCACCGGTGCTGTGCGTGCGGCGGGAGCCCTCCCGGCCACCAGTTCCAATCGCCCGCCACGCGCAGCAGCGCAGGTCCAATCACAATGCGAACCAGGGTTGCGTCAATGAATACGGCTACCGCCAGCGTAAATCCGAGCATCTTGACTACCAGGAAGCTGCCGAAGGTAAATGCCGCAAATACGACGATCATGATCGCGGCGGCGCTGGTAATCAGTCCTGCGGTTTTGGCCAGCCCCTCCGGGATTGCCTCCAATTCACTCATCCCGCTCCGTCTGGCTTCGAGGACTCGTGCGACCAGAAACACTTCGTAATCCATACTCAGTCCGAAAACGATGGCAAAGGCGACGATCGGCACAATGGGAAATATGCTGAGCGTTCCCCCAGGAACTCCCAGGAAGCGGCATCCGTGTCCGTCCTGAAACACTAGAACCAATGCTCCGAAAGAGGCCGCAACCGAGAGCAGGTTCAAAGCAATGGCCTTCACCGCGGCGAAAAGCGACTGGAACCCGCCTAGAAGTGCCACGAGCGTTCCTCCCACCACCAGCGCTATGACCGAAGCGAACCGCTCTCGGACAATCGTCTGATAATCCGCAGTGAGCGCCGGGATGCCTCCGATGCGCAGCGTGGCGGCGGGAACTCCCGTAAGAACCACCGCGCCGGTCTTTCGCAACTCCCGCACCCAGTCGACCTGATCGTTCAGAGAAACGGAAGTCGCGGGCAAGATTTCAACCAGGGCCGCTCGTCCGTCGCGACTGAGGAATGTTCGACGCGTCTCCCGCGAGAGATTTCCGAGGCCGGACCGGTTACTCTCCGCAAGCGTTGTCAGGGAGATCACCCGGTCGGAACGAGGGTCGCTCGCGAGCCGCTTGCTGAAACGATCGAGTACGTTCCAGCCCGCGTCCGTTTGCGCAATGGAATCCGTTGGAAGTTCGAGAATCAGGCGCAAGGAGTACACAATGCCAACCCGGTTCATGTGTTCAAGGGTGTGAAGCGCGCGAACCGATTCCGCCTGCGATGGCAGCCAATCGCCCTTGGGGACGCGGGTATCGAGCCGCGCGGACTGCGACGCGAGCAGAAGCAAGGGGACACCTGCGAGAAAGATGGCAAGCCAGGGATGGGCGACAATCACTTTCCCCCATCGCCTCCAGCGATTTTCCGTGCGTGCTGCCCGCTGCGCATCCCAACTTGCAATAAAAGGCAACCGGCCAGCATTAATTCGCGGACCGAGAGCCGCCAGCAGTGCCGGAACGAGGGTATTTGCCAGCAGCACACTGGTTCCCGCCACCAGGAATCCAGCCACCCCGATGGAACGGACTTCGCTGATGGGGACCGTCAAAAGGGCTAGAAATCCGATGGCCACAGTCGAAGCTGAAATCAGGAGCGTACGACCTGCCTGATGCGCCGTACGCGCCGAGGCTCTGAGTCCGTTTTGCTCGGCGGCAATCGTTTCCCGGAACCGGCTAACCATCAGGAGTGCATAGTCAATTCCCAAGCCTAGGCCAAGCATCGTGGACAAATTCTGAACCAGGATGGACAAGTGCCAACGCAGGGCCAGGAACCCTGCGATCGCCAGAGCGCTCGCGATGGCAAGCTGGCCAATGGCTACAGGAATCAGGGCCGCTACCAGGCTTCCGAAAGCCACCAGCAGAAGTAGAAGAGTGCCCGGAATCACGAGACTCTCGGCGTGTTGCACATCGTCGGCGCTGGCTTTCCGAATGTCGAAATTCAGCGGCGTCTCTCCCGTCAGTTCGAGCTTTACCGCCGGATAGCGGCCCCGCAATTGGTTTTGAAGAGAGTTCTCCAGCTCGTGAAGCTTGGGGACGAGCGATTCCACGGGACCGTCGCTCGAGGCGAGTCCCACCAGAACAAAAGTTCCTCCTCCCTTGCCCAGGAAGATCGGATCGCGAAAATCGAGATGGGAAACAACGCCGGACACTCCGGGTTCCGCTTGCAGTTCCTTTTCAATCGTTGCGAGCGCTTGCTCGCCTTCCTCCGAGTCGACGGGAGGAATTCCCTGAATCACCAGGACCACGCGGTCCACAAATGGCGAGCGAAAGCGAGTGGCCAGTTCCTCCGGGACTCTTCCCGCTTCGCTACCTTCGATGCGCGTTGCAGTCTCCAGATGGCGCTCGGCGTGAAAGGAAAACGGAAGCAGCACAAGGACGGCGACAAGGAATACTCCGGCCAGCCAGAAACGGCGCACAGGCATGAGATTCATAGTGTCAGGCGAAATCGGATAACGGGCTAATTCTTCTTCGTTTGCCTTGTCTGGTTCAAAATCCTAGAGGATCGACGGAAAAATCAGCAACAAGGAACCAGCCCACTACTCAAAATCGTTACCTGAAGAGATTCAGATCCCGCGAGAAAGCCGGAAGGTTCTGTTTCACAACCCGGTGCGTCCGGGTTCCCATTTCGGACGCGTTCGTATTATTTTGTAGAGATATACATCTCCAGGAGGAACATTGTACAAACTCGTGTTGTTCGGCTTGTTTGCCGCCCTTCAACTTGGCGCCGCGGACCCCCGCATCGGCTCCTGGACGCTGCTCTCTGCCAAGTCTTCCCTGGATCCACCCAACAAACTCTCCATCACACGTCGACGCGATGAAGTGCACGTAATGATTTCAGGCGACACGCACATCGATTTTACGTCCAAGTTGAACGGCCATGAAGGGTCCGTACCAGGCAATCCGGCATTTAACCAAATCGAGCTTCGGAGGATCGATAAGCGTCAAGTAGAAATCAAAGAGAAAAAGGACAGAGCCCTAGTGGCGACGATTCGTGACAAGCTGTCGCGCGACGCTAACGAGTTAACGAGCACGACTTCCCAGAACGGCCACGCCGACAGGATCAGGGTGTGGACGCGGGCCGGGGGAAAGAAAAGTGCCAATGACTTATTCGCAGGCGAGTGGACCGAGGACCTGAGCAAAACTCGATTGCGGCAGGGCATGGCGCTCAAGATCGAGACGGAGGGAAAGGATGGGGTCCGCTTCTCGGGTGACTTCAGCTACAGCGCCCGATTTGATGGCAAGGAATACGATCTGAAAAACTCCAGCAACGACACCGTGACCCTCCAACTTGTCGACGCTCACACGGTTGATTCGATTTACCGGCGAGGTGACCAAATTGCTCAACGAGATCGGTGGGTGGTTTCCGCTGACGGAGCGGAGATGACGCTAACCACGACAGGCACGCTGG
The DNA here is from genome assembly GCA_035511455.1 of Candidatus Sulfotelmatobacter sp. GTDB lineage: Bacteria > Acidobacteriota > Terriglobia > Terriglobales > Acidobacteriaceae > Sulfotelmatobacter. The sequence goes on from DATKFH010000041.1 coordinate 107,351, forward strand.
AAAGCGGTCAGCAGGTAAAAGAGACAATGGTATTTCGGAAACGATAACGTCGATGTGCCAGGCCCGATGCATCCGCGCGGGTGAACCTCCTACCGGCAGGTACCCACCGCGTTGAACTCACGAGCCGCAACCGAGATGATCCCCTTTCGGTGCATGAATCGCAGGATGCCATTGACGGTTTCTTCGAGAGACGGATCGGGCTTGCCCCAGGCGGAAGCATCTCGAGCCATCTGATAGCAGGAACTATCGTAGCGTTTGAATTCCATCGCCGAGATGTTGTCCACGGAGTTCACCAGAAAGTCCAGCAGCGGGAAGAGCAGATCTTCTTTCCTGCATCTCCTGATCAGTTCGGGGACGAAGTCAGAAAGACTAAACACTTCGAATTGCCGACCCGTCGCCTTCGTAATGAGTCCGGTAATATCTAGCATGTTCGCGTAGTCGTCCCTGGTAACGTGATACGTCTTATTCTCCGTGGCGGGAGTTGTGGAAATCGCGACGATATTGTTCGCCGTGATGTCTGCGGGAACGAAGCTTACCTGGTTCAGAGCGTCGACTCCAATGCCGTGATTCACCATGAACGCCACTAAGCGCACGGCGATATCAAAGTTGTTTCCCCCGCCGGTAATGGACGGACTCACCAGAGCGGGCCGGAAGATCCGTGTAGTAAGCCCCCGGCGGCGCGCATCCATAACGACTTGCTCGGATACCCACTTAGACTGGCTGTATCCAAAATCGAGAAGCTCCATATTCTCGTTGAAGTCGGTTTCGTAGAGAACTTTCTTAACCGCCCAGCCAAATATGAAGGTAGTCGAGACATAATTGAAGCTCTTGGCCCTTCCTTCGAACGCAAGTCTCAAGACCTCATTCGTGCCCAACACGTTCGCGTCACGCATCCGGTCATAGTTGAGCAGGTAATTTACGGTTGCGCCGTTGTGGAATACCGTATCGATTTCGCTCGCGAGGAAATCCCAGTCCTCCCGTGTCAATCCCAGTTCCTTCTGGCCAAGATCTCCGCAAACCGGGATCACACGAGTCTCGAACATCTGCATCAGTTCTGCCGGCCAAGGCCCCATCGATGCCACCGCCGCCCTCAGCCTTTGCCTGCCCTGATGTTCGTCGGAAGCCCGGACGAGGACGTGGATGTTCGCACGCGTTTGTTCCAGCAGACTTTTCACCAGGAACGGTCCGATGAAGCCGGTACCGCCGGTGAGTAGAACATGATTGAGGATCGGGGTATCGGGCAATGGGGCAGGGGCTGGAGGCTCGAAGATGAGCTTCCTGTCGTTCCTCATCATCTGCTCTTCCGCCGCGCGCTGCTCTTCACGGAAAGCTGCCAAGGACTGCCGCAGCGGAACCAGGGCCTCTTCCGGAGCACGCTCCAACTGTTCGGCCAGTCGAAACAGCTCGGCTACGCTCACACGCTGGATAAGACCGATATCCACCTGTCTTGCCAGCATCTCGGCGTCTTTATTCTTCAGGAGTTCCTTGATCTCGTGCATGAACACAACCAGATCCATGGAATCCAGCCCGGCTTCGACGAGGTTGTACGATTCGGTGCCCGTCAGGTTGTAACGGGCTTTCAATACGTCGAAAGGCGACTGGTATACAGAACCGGAGGCGGACGTTTCTGCGTCCTTTTCCCGCGAAAACTCCGAGAGAACGGTAAATTGACCTTGCAGCCACATATGCTTGGTTTTATGGCGCATGATCTTGCCCGAACTGGTTCTCGGTATGGCACGGGGCGCGATGAAAGAAATCAGCGCCACTTCCACGTTGAGGTAATTCCGGACGGCGGCTGCAATCTTCAGCGCATCCGGAAGCGCTTTTGGATTTTTCACCTCGGCAACGATCGCCAGGGCCGGCTCGCTGTCTTCGTTGATCTGGAACGCGGCGACGCAGTTCGCCCGGACCAGGCCGGACGCTTTCTCTACCACTGCTTCGATATCCTGCGGGTAATAGTTTTGCCCGCGAAGAATAATCATGTCCTTGATACGGCCGCAGACGAAAAGTTCGCCGTCGTGGAAGAAGCCCATATCCCCGGTCCGAAGGTAGCCATCGTCATAGGGACTGTCGTCCACCAACCGGGCGTGAAACAACTTGTGCGTCAGTTCCGGATTATTCCAGCAACCCAGGCACTTACTCCCTCCCGCGATCCAAATCTCGCCGATTCGACCCGGCTCAAGAGCAACGTGCTTCTCCGGATCCACGATCCTGACCGTGAGGCCCGGCAGCGGAGTTCCGCAACTGACAATCTGAGTGGCCGCGCCGATTTCGGAAACTTCCGTGGTCATGCGGGCCTTCCCCAGCGCGACCGCGTTCTTGTTGACCGAAATAATATTGCGGCCACCGAGCGAAACCGCCAGGGTATTCTCCGCCAGCCCGTACGCAACAAAAAAGCTTTCCGACTTGAGTCCATGGGGCTGAAAGGCCTGCAGAAACCGTGTGTAAGTGTCCGGTTTGACGGGTTCCGCGGCAACCATCAGCAACCGGAGCGAGCTCAGATCGCAACCCTCCAAACTCTCCTTCGAAAGCCGCCCGGCGCGCAAGCAATAGTCGTAAGCGAAGTTGGGCGCCGCTGAGGCGCTGGCCTCATAAGTCTTGATCGCGTCGAACCACAGGGTCGGGCGCTGAATGAAATCGTTGGGAGCGAAGCCGTAGGTCGTGCCGCCAGTAAGCGCGGGATAAAGGTAGCACCCAATCAGTCCCATGTCGTGATACTGCGGCAGCCAGGACACGACTACCGGTGCGTCATGGTCGATCACGAGCGGGCAGTTATGCAATATGTTTTCGTGCGTGACCATCACGCCTTTGGGATCTCGAGTCGATCCCGACGTGTACTGGAGAAACAGAATCTTCGAAGCACCGTTGAAAGTTTCGTCCGAAACCGTATCGACGAAGTCTTCCGTTACAACCCAACGGAGGCCGGAAATGTAGTCGACGTCGACTCCGCATGCCGAGACTCCGCTTCTGGCAAGATTTGTCTTCAGGGATCCGAGATAGTCTTTGCTGGTTAAAATGCCGGCCGCCTGGCAGTCCTTTGCGATGTGGACCATTTTGTACAGGGCGCCCTGGAAGCCACGAGAACTGGGGGGATAGACGGGCACAGGGATCAATCCGGCGCGCACGCAGCCAAAAAACGCGCAAATCATTTCGAGCCCCGGCGGGTAGGCTAGGAGAAGACGGTCCTGGGACACGAAACCGAGCTCCTTGCGCAAATGTCCGGCGATCACCTTCGTCCGGTGGAGAAACGACTCGTATGAGTAGCCTCCAATCGGATGGCCGTTCACGTCAATGTACGAATAGAGAACTCTTTGCGGGTGCTGATCCCCTAGACTATCCAGCTTGTCCAAAATCGAAGCCATCATAGATCGGATCGGTACTCAATGGCGGTGGCACCGCCATTCGCTAACCTCCTGTGTTGAATGAGAAGACTCCGTTATAAGAAAACAAATGTCTCTCTTGCTCCCCATACACTGGGGGCAGACCGACTTCGAGACAGAGGCACACCATTCCTAAGACCATGCGTCTCTTGGTCCAATAAAGACGAGCCCCGCCCGGCGTTGGATCGCCCGACTCAAAGCGTCCTGGTTCAATAGCACTGAGCGCTCGATGGTAACAGAGATTTGGTAAGCTGGGAAGAATTTCCACCTGTGTCCACTGTGTCCTTCCGGGAACATGCTCGGTTACGGCGCGTCCGGGTGATCTGAAATTCCCTTGATCTTCCTTAAGTTTTCGAGCTAGCATTCATTTCTAACGCTAATTTCTGACGCTTGTGCCGGAGGCGGTGTCTGGCCGACAAAGTCCGCTGGCCTGGTCGGCCCACCCTCGGCGAACCGGGCATGGGTCAGCCCGGACCGACATCAATTGCGCAGGTAACGTTCGAGACGAGGCGGCTATTAATCTGACCCCGGAGACTGATGATCTTGTACCATCGGAGGCCTCGTTGCGGCACTCCGTTTACGACCCAGCGTGTGCGTCTTCCTTCCCGAAAGTCCTGCGCCGCCGCCTCGACGATTTCTTTTCCGACGGGAACATTTCGCCAAAGGCCGACCGCACCATGTGGGTCAAAATCGCGGTGGGGCTGGCCGTGCTTGCCGGCAGCTGGATTGCGCTTTATGCGCTCAAGCCGGATTCCTGGAAGTTTGTCGGTCTCTATCTTTTAAATGCGATCGCCCAGACATTTCTTTTGCTGAACATCGCGCACGACAGCAACCACAACGCGATCTCGTCGGTGCGGACAGTGAACAAAGCCCTCAACTATGTTTTCGACGTCTGTGGAATCAGCTCATACATGTGGCGGATACTCCATCATCGAGGTCACCACTCCTGCATCAACCTTTACGGGGAAGACGACGCGCTTACGGGACGCCGCGTCTTGCGGTTCACGCCCCACGAACCCCGGGCACCGCTACAACGGTTCCAGCACATCTATGCGCTCTTCCTTTACGCGCTATTTTCTCTTGACTATGTGTTCCTGAGGGACTTTGAATGCTTTTTCTTCCCCTCCCACGACTATCTGAAAAGCACGAAACATCGGTTGCGGGAATACGTCATCCTCTTTGCAGGTAAAGGATTCTACCTCACCTACATGCTTATCTTGCCGGTCGTGTTGCTGGGGAAATCGCCTTTGCTGGTCGGCTTGTCTTTCTTGCTCGCCCATTTGATCATCGGTTTGAGCGTAGCCCTCGTATTCCAGACCACGCACTCCGTCGACAGCACTTACTTTCCCTTGAGCCGCAGCGAGTTTGACAACGGGATCTATCACATTTTCGCGACCACGGCCGACTACGCGACCACGAACCCGTTTGTCAGTTGGCTTGTTGGCGGGCTCAATCATCATATCGTTCATCATCTGTGCCCATTTGTGTGCCACACTCACTATGCTGTGCTGACCCGGATTGTGAAAGAGACCGCCGAGGAGTATGGCGTTCCCTATCGCCAACATCCCACTGTGGGCCGAGCAATCAAACATCATCTGCTACTTTTGAAGCAATTGGGGAACCGAGATCAGTTTTCGAGTACCTGAATTTACACCGATGACCGGACTATCCATTCGAGCCGACCGCGCGGAATTTCCCGCATTCGTCCACACGTGCACGGATATGGATGGGGAGGGGTAATCTTGCCGCAAAGCATACCCGCCGTTTCCCGATTCCAATCCTTCCTGGATTCGCGCGCGATGGCCCGCAATCCTGTGCGGGCTCTTACCAAGTACATCGAAATCCATGGCGATACCTTCCGGTTCTATTTTGGCGGCGTCAAGGAGGCCATTGTCACCATCAATCCCGTCGTCATTCAGCACGTGCTGAAGACGAATTCGGAGAACTACCACAAGTCCGAAATTCAAGTGAAGCGGATGGGCCATTTCCTGGGCAAAGGTCTTCTCACCACTGAGGGGGAAGCCTGGCGCACGCAGCGGCGCCTGATCCAGACGGGCTTCGAACGAAAGCAACTCGAGGTTCTGTCCTTGATCATGATGGACTCACTGGCCGACTCGATCCGGGATTTCGACAGACAATCCCGGATCGGCCCTGTCGATATCTACCCCCACATGATGAAGATTACCTTCGCGATGGTGGCTAGATCTTTGTTTGGCGCAAGGCTGAAAGAGGAAGACATCGACCTCATCAGCCTCGCCATCTCGACCGTCCAGGAATTTATGGTTCGCCAAACCATTCAGCCCTACCTGAATCCCTGGTTTGCCGTCTCGGGTGAGTTGCGCAGGCATGAAGAAATGCGAGCCCGCGCCTTCGGCGTTCTGCTCGACTACATCCAGAGGCGGCGCAAGGAGGCCCCCGGCCACGATCTACTGCAGATCTTGATGGATGCTCGCTACGGCGACGGCCATGGCATGAGCGATGAATTGGTCCTCAGCGAGAGCATGCAACTGCTGGTCGCCGGCCACGAAACGTCGTCGAATGCCTTATCGTGGCTTCTCTACCTGCTGAGCTCGCGTCCGGATTATGTCGACAGGGTACGGCAGGAGTTCGATTCTGTGCTGGGAGAAAGGCCGCTGAGCTACACAGACGTTCCGAAGTTCGAGTTTACAACTCAGGTCATACTGGAGGCGCTGCGTCTTTATCCTCCGTTTTGGATGGTCGACCGAATGGCCCTCGCGGACGACCGCGCTGGCGATCTCGCGATACCCAGGGGCTCAACGGTGGTCGTGTTCATTTACGGCGTGCACCATTCGCCGCAGTACTGGGAGAACCCGGAGAGTTTCGACGAAGAACGCTTCTCCAAAGCGAAGGAGAAGCTTCACACGCCCTTCTCCCATTTGCCCTTCGGAGCCGGCCCTCGGGGATGTATCGGTGGCAATTACGCCATGCTGCAGATGCTCATGATTCTGAGTGTTCTGCTCAGAAAATACGATTTCTGCCTGGTTCCAGGCCAGACCATCGAAGCGCGCCCCATGGTGATTTTGCGACCCGAAAACGGAATCCGCATGACCTTCACCGCGGCAACCCCACGCGGCGTCGGCAGACTGTCCGACTGTTCAGCCTGATCTCTTTCTCGGGGATCAAGCCTTGATCTGACATCTCCTAAGTTGTACTCTCGGGCTCACGCCGATGTCGGTGCTTGCCAGTAGCGTCGCGACACTTACAGCGGTTACTTGGTCCTACCTCGCCTTTGCCCGGGGATCCTTCTGGCGTATTAAGAGCGCTAAGCCCGATGCCAGTCTTAATCCCGGATTTTCGGGCGGCGTCGTTGCCGTGGTTCCGGCCCGCAATGAGGCAGAACTGATCGGGCCCGTCGTCACATCTTTATTAAATCAGTGCGTGGCTATTCCCGTCGTCCTCGTGGATGATGAGAGTACAGACGGCACGGCGGACGTGGCGCGGCGCGCTTCAAAAAACGCAGGCAAGGCCGATGCGCTTATTGTGGTTCAGAGCAAGCCCTTGCCGGCGGAGTGGACGGGAAAGTTGTGGTCGATGCACCAGGGCATTGAGCGCGCACGGGCGTTAAATCCCGCATGGCTCATGCTCGCGGACGCTGACGTACTGCACGGTGAAGAGACCGTAGCGAATCTGAGTTTCATTGCTTCGCATGGTCATTACGATCTGGTCTCGTTCATGGTGAAGCTGCATTGCGAAAGCCTCCCGGAAAAACTGCTCCTTCCCGCTTTCGTGTATTTCTTTTTCATGCTCTACCCGCCAGCCTGGATTAGCGATCCCCGGCGATCGACCGCCGGCGCGGCCGGAGGCTGCATGCTTGTGAAGGCAGAAATTCTGGAACGTGCCGGGGGACTGGAAGCCATTCGCGGCGCCATTATCGATGATTGCTCGCTGGCCCGGCTCCTGAAGCAGCAGGGTGGGCGATTGTGGATAGGATTAGCAGATCAGAGCCAAAGTTTGCGACGATACGACACCTTCTCGGACGTCGAGCACATGATCTCGCGCACGGCCTTCAACCAATTGAAGCACTCTTCGCTGCTGCTACTGTGCACCATTGCGGGCATGGTGATCACCTATCTGGCGCCTCCACTGTTGTTGCTCACACACAGCAGGCTGACGATCTTTGTGGGCGCTGCGGCTTGGGCGGCCATGACGATCACGTACTCAACCATGGTGCGCTACTATCGACTGAATCCCGCATGGGCATTGACCCTGCCGCTGGCGGCTCTGTTTTATCTGGGCGCGACAATGCATTCGGCGGTTAAGTACTGGAACGGCAGTGGCGGCGACTGGAAAGGAAGAGTCCAGGACGTTCAAGACCGCCACAGCACCGAAACTCCTCTCGGTTAGAGCCGCAGGGTGCGCCGAGTAGACTCAACGAGCAAATGCCACCGATTTCTTTCCGAGCCTTGCCCGAGAAGCTTAACCCGGCAAGATTTCCTTAAGCGCCCACTCAGTCTTATCGGGTTCTTCGCGGATTGCTCGGATCGATTGCCGATTTTGGCCGGCTGTGCCCATGGAGCGATTCCATCCTGCGGCGCAACGAAGAGAAGCCGATCAAAGCCGGGTTGCTGGTCTCACAGGAGTGATGGAAGAGCAGAGGATTCACTTCGTTAAGTCCGCAATCTGTACTTGGTAGGCCTGCAGCAGGTTTCCGGTCGCGTAGTCCAGGGCAGCGACCGCGTTTTGATAATCGATTTGGGCCTGCAGCAGACTGGCTCTTGCCGTCGCCACCCGGGTTTGCGCATCGAGCAGGAAAAAAACGGTCTCCGAGCCGAGTTCGTATTTGCGCTGGTCGGCTGCAAGCGTCTTCTCCGCCAGATCGAGCGCCGTTTTCCCGGCGGCGACCGTCAACTTTGCCTCCTCAAGCTGGTGCACGGAATTGCTCACGTCGAGGGTGATCTGCTCGCGCACCTGCTGGCTCGAGTACAAGTCGCGATGGCGCGTTACCAGCGCCGTTCCCAAGTCGGCCTGGGCGGCGCGGTTCCGGATGGGAACGCTCAACGTGAGGCTGGCCCCGTAGCCAGGAAAGCCGAGAGTGAAAAGCTGGTTCAGAGAGGTTCCGACCCCTCCGCGAGTCGATACCCCGGCGAAATTCGCGTTGCCGCCGACCCCGCTGCCCTGGTAAAACGCCGCGAACTGCAGATCGGGCAGCAGATGGTTGTGCGCCAGGCGGATGCTGGTGTCGTCGCCTTCCAGCGCGCGTTGTGCCGCCTGAAGTTCCGCGCGCTTGGCCAGCGCTTGTTCGAGCGCCGCGCCGGCGTCAATCGCCCGCAGCTCGCCCTGAGGATCTGGCTTCTCCGTCAGATCGAGATCGAGCGCTTGAACGTAGGTATCCTGATCGGCGCCGACGGTGAACCGGAAAACATCTTCCGCTTGCTTCAATGCATACTCCGCCTGGATCACCTGCACACGACGTGATGCCACTTCCGCTTCCGAGCGGTAGATATCGAGCGGCGGGAGAGCCCCTAATTCAAGAGCGCGCTTGTCGTGCGCGTAGCTCGCCTTAGCCGCGTCCAGAGATTGTTGGAAAACGTCCAGATTCCCACGCGTGCGGACCACATCCCAATAGCGCGTGACCGCCTGCAGCAGAGCTCCGCTCACCTGGGCTTCGAAGGTGGCGCGCGATTGCTCGAGGCTCTTGCGGGCAACGATCAGCGGGGCGCGATTCTCGAAGCGCCAGCGGTTACGCAGCAGCGGCTGAGTGATCTGCAAGTTCAGGAACGACTGGTCATAGGGATTCAGAAAGTTAAAGCCGCTGTTGCTGGAATCCTTGGTGCTGTTGAAGCCGACCAACACATTCGTGCCGGTTTGGAGCGTCTCTGTGAAACCAAGTTGCACTGATTGATTCAGGTCGTTGAAGGTTCCGGGCCCCTGAATCTGGCTAAAGCCCGGATAGGAGGTGCGGGTCGCCCGTAACACGGACTGGAGTTGTGGATCGAAGGGCTGATAGGTTCTCAGAAGAGCGAACTTCGCGGTTTCGACCTGCGCCTCCTGAACCTGGATCGCGCTGTTGTTTTGCAGCGTGAGAAGGATCGCATCGTTGAGGTTTAGCTGGAGTTTGCCATCGCGAACATACTGGCGCAGATGTTGTGGGCCGGCAAGTTTGGGCGAACGCACTTGCGGCGTCAGCAGTCCGCGATAGCTTTCGCGGGCTTGTGCCCAAGTGAGGGCCGGCAGCAATAGAAAGCAAAGGACCCCAAGGCGAAGTTTCATCGAACTTCCTCCAGAAAATGGTAGCGCTGACCCTACTCGTAGTGAATGGCTTCAACCGGATCCAGCCGCGCAGCCTTGACGGCAGGATAGATTCCGAAAACCAGTCCTACCGTTATGGAGACAAGAAACGCCAGAACAATGGACGTGACGGTAACGATGGTGGACCACCCGGCGAGCCAGGCGATCAGACGCGACATGGCGACGCCGAAGATTATGCCGAAGCTTCCGCCAACGAATGAGATGATGGTGGCCTCGGTCACAAACTGGCGGATGATATCGAACTGCCGAGCTCCGACTGCGCGCCGCACCCCAATCTCGCGCGTGCGCTCGAGAATGCTGGCCAACATGATGTTCATGATGCCGATTCCGCCCACCAGCAGAGAGATAGAGGCGATGGCTACCATGACGGCGTTGAACAGGCGTTCGGTGCGGCGTTGTTCGGCCAGGAGTTCGGCGGGCACGATCACGCTGAAATCGCCGGCCGCGTGATGGGTCGAATCGAGGATGGCACGCACCACCTGCGCGACCTGCGGTACGTTGGCTTCATCGCGCAAGTGAAGATAAATCCCGTCGATCTCGTCGCGCGCGCCGCTGTAGCTGTCTTCCAGACGGAAGATGGCGGCGTTAAGCGGGACATAAATGAGATTATTGAGATCCTGCGCAGGCACGCCCACGACTTCCGTCTGCGAACTGAGTTGCGGGCTTGCGACTCCGATCACCTGAAACCACTGCTGATTCAACTTCACCCAGCCGCCGAGAGCGTCGGCAGTTCCAAACAAGTTCGATTTCGCGCCCGCCCCCAGCACGCAGATCGCGCTCGCACGGCTTTCCTCACCGGGCGCGAAGAAACGGCCCTGCAGCAGATGCAGGCCCATAATATCGACGTAATGCGAATCGACACCGTAAACCGCCGGCGGCTCCTGCTGCGCCTTGGGAATCGTCTTAGAAGGCGTGAACCGCTTACGGGGAGTAGATGCGGCAATATCGTTAACCGCATCCCGGATGATCCTGTAATCCTGAGAGGTGAGGCCCGGAGAAATCTTGCGAATCTTCATGTGGGCCTGCCATTCCGTGGTCTCCTTGGCTTCGACTATGAGGTTGTGCACGCCCATTTGTTCAATGAGTGCCATGACTTTTTGCCTTGCACCCGCCCCGATAGAAAGCATAGAGACGACCGCGGCCACACCGAAGATCATGCCCAGCATGGTTAGGAGGGAACGCAGACGATGGGCGAAAAGGTTTTCCAGGCCCATGCGCAGATCGGGCAGCCATTGCTTGTAGCCGGTGAGCACGCGGCCCGGCGTGGGTGTGGCGAGGACGGGCATTAAGGAGTTCCTCCACCAAGCGCCGGCGACGCCTGCGGGGACGCGGCCTTTCTTGCCGCCGTGGGATCAATCAACGCTACGTCATCTCCGTCTCGTAGTCCTTCAATCGCTGCCCGGCTCTCATTTTCGAAATTCACTTTGATGGGCAGCTGTTTGAAGCTCGCGCCTTTCTTCAAGAAAACTGTTTGCTTACCTTCCTTCTGAAAAAGCGCCTGTCGCGGGATGTAGAGAGCGTTAGCTTTTTTCTCGCCTACGATTACGACTTGCGCCGTGAGCCCGGGGAGAAGCCGTGCGTCGGAGTCAGTGAGCTCGATCGAAATGTCGTATTTGCTTCCCGACTCGTCCCAGAAAAAGCTTCGTTGCACCATTCCGCCAGCTGATTTCAGCATGCCATGAAGGATTCTGCCAGGCATGGCGTCAAACTCGACTTCCGCCGCCTGTCCGGTAGTAATGTTGGCGCGGTCGAGTTCGCTGATCTTGGCCGTCAACTCCATACCGCGGGAATCGATTACTTGCGCGATGGCGCTGCCGGGTTGCGCCTGGTCGCCTTCGTGATAGTCGGGAAGCGACATCCCCTCAAAAAACATGCCGCCAGTGGAATCGAGATTCTTCTGGATGGCGACTAATCCATCGATGGGCGAGATGACCCGCATTTTTTCAATGTTCTGCCGTGCCTGATCCATGGAGAGCTTGGCTTTGTTCCATTTCTCCCGCGCCAGATCCATGCCTGTCTCTCCGGTGACGCCGTGCGATTGAATGTCCTGTTCCAACTCCGCTAGTGCGCGGTTCGCCTGTTCCAGGGCGAGTTGGTTCTTCTTTACGTCAATGGTGCTGACCAGTTCGTTTTTCTGCACCTCCAGTTCCGCGCGCCGTACGTCAAAGCGCGCCTTGAGCAACGCTACTTTATCCTGCGCGGCTTGCACGGCGGCGTCGGCTTTGGCTTTGATGACGTCCTGCTCGGCCTGTAGAAGCTCGGAACGGCTCTGTTCCAGCTTGTAATGCTGTTCGCTGGGATCGAACTCGATGACCACGTCGCCCTTTTTGACCGAGGTTCCGGTGTGAAGCAGGCGGGTGATTTGCAGCGATCCTCCACCAATCGGAGGAGCGGCGAGCATCATGGAATGATTAGCGCGCAACTCGCCAGTTGTATACACCTTCAGATCGAGTTCGCCGTGCTTGACCTCGGCAAAGGGAATATCTTCACCCGAGGCGCTCACGTCGGCGCGCCGCGAAACTGCGAATCCGATGCTAGCCAACAGTACGCCTGCAATAATTCCCCACGTCATAAAACTCGTGCGCTTCATCTCTCACTCTTTCGCAGTCGGATCCTGCAGCGCTACTCGATCGCCTGGTTGCAAGCCCTTCGATACCACAATGCGATCGCCGCTCCTTCGGCTCACTTCAATCGCCTGTTCGCGAAACTTGGAACCGTCCCAAACGTAAGCGAAGGTTTCTCGTTCCCTTTGAAAGGAGGCATGAACCGGAATGATCAGCACGTTCGGAATTCGGTCAATCACAATCGTGATCTGCGCGGTCATGCCGGGTCGAAGACGCGGATCAAGCTGGTCCAGGTTGATTCGCAGATCGAAATCCCGCGGAATAGGCCAGCCCGCGTTGAAATCTTCAGTGGCGATGGTGCTGATTTCCTCGATTTTGCCGGTGAACTGCTGGTCGGAGATGGCGTCCAGGTGCACAGTCAAAGTTTGACGAACAGCGAGGCGACCGCGCTCCGTTTCATCGACGCGCGCCGAGACACGGAGCGAAGATGTATCCGGCAATTCGGCGATGGGCGCGCCCGGCCACGCATGATCTCCAGCCTTGAACGGAGCTGGACCCTCCGGATGCCATACCGGCACCAGGCTCACCATGCCCGCAGTCGGAGCCCTCAGCGTCATCTTGGAAAGGGCGCTTTCGGCCCGCTGCGCATCGAATGCCGCCTTCTTGCGGGCTTCAATCTTGCCGTCGACGGTCGCCTTGCTCGCGGCCCGATCCGATCTCAGCTTCTGCTCGGCTTCCCTCAAGGCCTGTTTCGCATCGGCGACTTTCAATTCCGCTTCGGCACCTTCAATCTTGGAGACGATCTCCTGCTTGCTGGCGTCCAATTGGGCGGATTGAAGATCGTAACCGGCTTTGCTCACCGCAGTCAGGTCTTGTTCGTCGGTCAGGCGCGCCTGCGCGCGGGCCTGCTCGATATCGGCGCTCGCATATTTCAGAGATGATCGACCCTGCGCCAGGTCCTGCTCAGTCTTGGTTTTGTCGAATTCAACGATTGAATCGCCTTGCTTCACCTTGGCACCGTCAGTGGCCAGCTTGAGGATCTGGAGGTCGCCCGCCTCCGCAGGGGCAGTGACGCCAATGGATTTGAGCGCTGTGATTTCGCCGCGAACTTCGAATGAGTCCAGAAACTCTCCGCGTTTGACGTCGATGGTGGGAATCGCAGGAGTGCGATGGCCGTAGCGGATCGCCCCCAGAAGAAAGGCGGTGCCGGCAACGAGAACGGCGGCAGTGATCACCGGGTTGCGCCGTGTCCAAAGTTGTTGCAATCTGCGGATCATAAGGTACGATCTCTGGCCATCATGGGAACGCGCCAGCGCCGCCAGCTCGGCTGGCTGGGTTCACGTCCACCGCGGCGGAAAGGTCCGGCATTAATCTGGCATCGTTACCGTCGATCGAAAACACCACGGAAAAGGTACGCAGCTTGGGCGAAAAATCTCCGCTGCGGGCAATCGGCGCCATTTCCTCGAGCTTGCCCGAGAAAAGCATTTCCGGGTAGGCGTCGAGGCGGATGCGGGCCGGCAGACCAATTCGCAGGCCCAGGAAGTCCTCCTGATTGACGGAGGCGCGCACTTGCATCTGCGAAGGGTCGACCACCTGCATAAATGTGACCCCGGCGCGAACCTGGTCTCCTTCTTGTACCTCCCCCATCTTGCCCTGTTTCCAGATTGTGTTGAGCACAACCACGCCGTCGATGGGGGAACGAATCTGCATCAGCGCCGCGTTGGCCAGCGCATGATCCATCACCTGCCTGGCGCGATCGCGCTGAATTTCGAGCAGCCGGATGCCGGCTTGCGCCGCCTGCCGCTTCAGCTCAAATGTCGTCCGCAGCTGTTGCAGCGTGGCCTTGGCTTCCTCTAACGTTTCTTGGGCTTTTTCGGCATCGATCTTGGAGAGCAACTCGACTTTCTGCATTTCGAGTCCGGCCTTGCTCCACCCACTCTCCGCCTGCCCGATTTCGGTTTCGTCTTTGGCGCGGTCCGCGACTTCCTTCGCTTGTGCCGACGCAGTCTTATTCGCAAAATCCATGTATTCCGCCTGCTTGTCCATAAACTGCCGCATTTGAGCTTGGCGGTCGAATTCTGCCAACAGGTCGCCCTTGCGAACTTGCCTTCCGCTCGCAGCCAGACGGGTCACAGTTAGACTGCCAAATCTCTCGCTGGCCAAGATAGGCGCTACGATGGCGCGCATGTGGACTGCCTCGGTTGTGCCGTTTAGGCGCAGCGCCGATTCTGGGTTGACGGCGGAGGCTGAACCTGGAGCTGGAGTCCCGCGCGAGCTCGCACCGTGACGAAAGATTGCCACCAGGACCACAGCCACGAGTAATAGTCCGATCGCCGCAATTGCCGGAACGCGAAGCGAACGGGTGGGACCAGGCTCGGGGGGTGAACTCGGTGGCGCGGTCTCCGGTTCGGGAAGACTGACTTCAGCGGGCGATAAATGCATGAGCGGACACTCGAGCGTTAGTTATTACCGCGGGTTCGATAACTGAGTCCTACAATTATGATCGCAATCAGGCTCAATCCCTGCGTTATTTTTTGTAAAGCCGGTCTGCAACTTTGAGACAGACGGATCCCTCTCAGTCGGTTAGCAGCCGCGGAGGTTTACGAAGAAGATGCCTGCGTCGACAGCGGCCCTTAGGGGGTCGTTTTCTGTTAGAGCAGAGAGAGATGCGTGAAATCCTTGACGCCAATCCATATTTCTGCAAATATCGAAACATGCCAGTGGCACAATCCAAGAGATCTATAGGAAAAGTGGCTAAGTACGCCGATATGTTTTCAGCGATGGGCACTGAACCTCGCCTTCGGATCATGCAATTGCTCCTATCTGCGCACCCTGAGGGCCTAGTGGTTGGTGAGATTCAGCAAGAGCTGGATATTCCAAACTCAACTCTGTCGCACCATCTGGACAAGCTTAAGGCGGAAGACCTCGTACACGTAGAGCGCGAGAGCACTTTCCTGCACTACACCGCGAACACCGATGCCCTTCAGGAATTGCTCCAGTTCCTATACGCGGAGTGTTGCACGCGAAACAAGGCAGTCAAACCAGAGCAAATCATTCAAATCTGTAAGTGAGGAGGATCACATGAGAGGCCCGTACATCAAGGAAGTGGTCAAGGAAAAGTACGGTCAAGCAGCATTGCGCGTGACGAGTGGCGGTAGTTCCTGCTGTGGAGCGACAGCATCCAGCGGACTGGGCTGCGATCCGATCACAACAAACCTCTATGATTCAACGCAGGCTGGACAGATTCCCGAGGAGGCCCTGCTGGCGTCGCTCGGCTGCGGGAATCCAACCGCTCTGGCGATGTTAAGTCCGGGCGAAGTTGTCTTGGACCTCGGCTCAGGTGGTGGTATCGATGTGCTGCTCTCTGCCAAGCGGGTCGGGCCAACCGGGAAGGCCTACGGCCTAGACATGACCGACGAAATGCTTGCGCTCGCCAACGAGAACAAGCGCAAAGCTGGAGTTGAGAATGTCGAATTCCTTAAGGGTGAGATTGAGCATATCCCTCTGCCGGACAACTCAGTCGACGTGATTATCTCCAATTGTGTCATCAACCTTTCAGCAGATAAGGATCGCGTCTTACAAGAAGCCTTTCGCGTGTTGAAACCAGGCGGCCGCTTTGCCGTGTCCGATGTTGTGACTCATGGCGAGATGCTGCCTGAGATTCGCCAAAGTGTGCTTCTTTGGGTTGGCTGTGTTGCGGGTGCCCTACAAGAGAATGAATACCGGGCCAAACTGGCATCCGCCGGCTTCGAGACCATTGAGATTGAGCCAACCAGAATTTATCGCATTGAGGACGCACGGGAGTTTCTTTCCGGCCAAAACATAGACGTGGATGCGATTGCGCTCCAGGTTGACGGCAAGTTCATGAGTGCCTTCGTGCGGGCCGTCAAGCCGCAGCCAAAGGAACCCTGCTGCGGCCCAACCTGCTGCCAGTAAGGAACATCATGCAAGGACACTATAACGTCTTGTTCCTATGCACCGGAAACTCGGCTCGCTCCATCATGGCCGAGGTGATCATGAATTACAAAGGCCGACCGAACTTTACCGCCTACAGTGCCGGGAGCCATCCCTCGGGCGCGGTTCGTCCGGAGGCCATCGCGCAGCTGGAAAGTGCTCATTTGCCAACCGATGGCCTGAGAAGTAAGAGTTGGGACGAGTTCGCAAAGCTAGATGCCCCTAAGCTAGATTTCGTCTTCACGGTCTGCGATAACGCTGCGAAAGAGGTCTGCCCCATCTGGCCGGGTCAGCCGATGACGGCTCACTGGGGAGTTGCGGATCCGGCTGCCGTTCGTGGGACGGCTGAAGAAATCAAGCGAGCTTACCGTGAAGCCTTTGTGACTCTAGAACGCCGCACCGGTCTATTCCTCTGTCTTCCGCTCGCTACCATCAGCAAGCTGGCTATCAAGAAAGAAATCGACAAGATCGGCGGCCAATGAAATTCAATTTGTCCGCTCGCATCACCGCAGAGTTTGTTGGAACTGCATTCCTGCTGATGGCGGTCGTCGGTTCTGGGATCATGGGAGAACGACTGTCCGGCGGCAATATTGCAATCGCCTTACTCGCGAATACGATCGCAACTGGAGCCGCTTTGGTAGCACTGATCCTCACGTTTGGGCCTGTTTCGGGAGCACACTTCAATCCCGCAGTATCGCTCGCAGATGCATGGCAGCGCGGTATGCCCTGGCGCGAAACACCTGCTTACATCTTCGCCCAGGTAGTGGGCGCCTACGTCGGTGTCGTGAGCGCTCATGCGATGTTCGGTTTACCTCTAATTTCAGCGTCCCGACACGGTCGCGGCGGAGCGCCGCAGATATTTAGCGAATTCATCGCAACGTTTGGGTTGCTTTCCGTGATCTGGGGGTGTTCGCGACTCCGCACGTCGATAGTCCCCTTTGCGGTTGGGGCGTACATCACGGCGGCATACTGGTTCACCGCATCGACATCGTTTGCCAATCCTGCCGTGACTCTGGCAAGGGCGGCGAGCGACACCTTCAGCGGCATTCGCCCCGCGGACGTTCCTCCTTTCATTGCGGCACAGTTGGTCGGCGCGGCGGCGGCAACGGCATTATTTAGTTGGCTTGTCCCCAGCCTGCCGGCCGGTGCACCTGATGTTCTCGTTCCGCACGCAGTGGATGCAAAACGAATCTAGAACCCAACCCATCTCACAAATACCTCAGCAGAATCGGAGACGAGGCGCGCTTGAACATGCGCAGAAAGTTCTCGGCGCAACGTTCATATCGAACCACCAAACGCCGTTGACGAGGCTTAGCCAAAGCGGTCGACCTCGGCTTATCGACGATCTCGACCGGGCAAATTATTTTCACGAGTCCTCCTGTAACTGCTCGACATCACAAATCGCATGAGTTCGGATAGCGAGACTCCCTTTTGCGAAGGTTCAAAATTCGTTGACTCGGTCATTGTTGGGGGCGGTATTGCTGGCTTTAGTGCCGCCCTGTTCCTTGCGCGGGCGGGACGGTCAACGATTGTGTACGACTGTGTACGACGCTGGCCGTTCTCGAATCTTTGCAGTAGAACGCGTTCGCGAATTTGTCGGGTTCGACGGCTGGACTCCAGACGAGATGCTGACGAAAGCACGCGAGGAAGTGATGCGTTACGGCGCACAAATCCGTAGCGGGATCGTCACGAAAATCGAATCGCGGTCAGATGGACTGTTTGATGTCTTTGCTCTGGATGTAACGATCACGGCAAGGTCGATAGTGCTCGCCACCGGTCTCATTGACGAACTTCCGCCTTTGAAGGGACTGCGAAAGGTTTGGGGGTGCGATCTCCAGTATATGCCCATGCTTTGACGGAAATGAAGTCCGGAACCAGCGCTTCGTTGTGTTCGCGCCTGCCGGAACGCCTGGCACACTTAGGTTCCTGGGTGTCGATGTAGTCGCCCAACGTGAGGGTTGTGACGAAGCATTCATTCGAGGCGACCGGCGCCGAGCGACTGCGTCTGCTCGGAATTGAAGTTGTGCGCGATGAAGTGACTGGGCTTGTTCACGAGGATGACCGGCTTGTCGCTGTTTCGACCAAGAGCGGTGCCAAGATACCGTGTGATGCCGCCTGGATTGCGACCCGATTGAGGCCTGCATCAGATCTCGCCGCCTCTCTCTGCGATGTGGATGATGCCGGTTTTGCC
Organism: Candidatus Sulfotelmatobacter sp.; assembly: GCA_035511455.1. Classification (GTDB taxonomy): domain Bacteria; phylum Acidobacteriota; class Terriglobia; order Terriglobales; family Acidobacteriaceae; genus Sulfotelmatobacter. Next base: position 125,710 of record DATKFH010000041.1, read on the forward strand.
AAGACTGACGAGCATGGGCGTACGAGCAGACCGGGAGTTTTTGCGATCGGAAACGCCAGCAATCCAATCGCTCACCTGGCTCACGCTGCAGCCGCCGGAACGGAGGTCGGACCATGGGTAACAATGCATCTGTTGGAGTCGTTGTTATCAGATAGACGCGGGGCATGAAAAGAGGCGGAGCAACGTAAATTACGGCCAAGGATTTCCCTGTTTAGGTACGTTTGGAGAATTCCACCTTACAATCGGTGTCGCCGGAGCGTCGAGATGACAACGGGGAGACACACGCCCGTCCCTGCGGATCAGGACCGATCAAGATGTTTGCCGTTGTCGGGCAAGCCTTTCGGATACGTTCAGTGACTTCACTGACTTTGGCAAGGTTGGTGCTTACACGAACTGAGCGCGAGAGATTCGTGGATCGGCAAATTACGCTACAAGTTCCGGGCTCCGGCGTTTGGCTCCGTGCTGATCGTGTGAACCCGTAGGCACGCCCCCACGAGAGTTTGCAGACTCCAGAATTCAAGATGGACCACATGACGCACCACGTTCACGAACCAGTCAGTCCGCATGCCCGCCTCAGCATGTCAGGAGCCCACGCAAATCACCACCATCACGCGGGACACTCTGTCGCCATGTTTCGCGACAGGTTTTGGTTGAGTTTCGCTCTCACCATTCCTGTGGTCTTCTGGTCGACCGATGTCCAACACTGGCTTGGGTACACCGCACCTTCCTTTCCCGGTTCGAAGTTTATCCCCGCTGTGCTTGGGACGCTCGTCCTCGTTTATGGCGGGCCAGTCTTCATCCGCGGGGCATGGGGCGAACTTGGCCATCACCAGCCCGGCATGATGACGCTCATCAGCCTGGCGATCGTAGTCGCCTTTGGCACGTCGCTCGCGGCAACTCTTGGCCTCTTCGAGGTAGAGGTCTGGTGGGAGCTTGCGTCTCTGATCACAATCATGCTCCTCGGCCATTGGCTGGAAATGCGAGCTGTTTCCGAGGCCCGCGGCGCGCTTGATGCACTCGCTGCGCTGCTTCCAGACACTGCCGAGCGCGTAAAGGGTGCGGAGACCGAAACCGTTCCGATCTCTGAGTTGCAGGTGGGTGACATCGTTCTCGTCCGGCCCGGAACCCGCATCCCAGCCGATGGCGCGGTCATCGAAGGGACCGCCGATGTTGACGAATCGCTGGTTACCGGCGAGTCCCGAACGGTGTCGAAGGGTACTGGGTCGACCGTTATCGCGGGCACGGTGGCCAGCGGCGGAAGCCTTCGAGTCCGCGTCACGGCAGTCGGGGAGCAGACTGCTCTGTCCGGAATCATGCGTTTGGTTGCGGCCGCACAAGCTTCTGGGTCTCGCGCGCAAGCTCTTGCCGACCGTGCGGCAGCAATCCTTTTCTACGTAGCCGTGGCTTCCGGCGGGATTACGCTTGTTTACTGGTGGTCCTCGGGAGACAAGGTGAATGCTCTGATCAGAACGGCAACCGTCCTCATTATTGCTTGCCCACACGCCCTGGGGCTGGCAATCCCACTCGTCATTGCAATCTCGACATCGCTCGGAGCGCAGAACGGCCTTCTCATCAAGGACAGACTCGCGCTCGAACGTGCCCGGAATTTGGATTTAGTGATTTTCGATAAAACCGGAACACTCACACGTGGATCCCCTGCGTTATCGCGCATCACGGTTACGCCCGGCAACAATGAAAATGACGTGCTTGCAATTGCTGCCGCCGTCGAAGCAAACTCCGAACACCCGCTCGCAAAAGCGATCGTGGCCGAAGCCAGACGGCGAAAGCTGCCCACATTGCAAGCGGCTGATTTCGACGCGCTACCTGGCCGGGGGGCACAAGCGCGGGTAGACACCAGGAGCGTTATTGTCGGCGGACCGCGTCTGCTGACCGAAGGCAAGATAACGGTGCTACCCGAAGTCGAAAAGTTGACCGCCGGATGGGTGTCAGGTGGCAAGACGGTTCTCTATGTCGCCGCCGAAGGACGACTCCTCGGCGCTTTCGCCATCGAGGATGAGATTCGGCCCGAATCCAGGGAAGCGGTCACAGATCTTCATCGGCTTGGTATTGGGGTCGCAATGATCACCGGAGACTCGAAGACGGTTGCCGATTCGGTCGCCTGCCGCATTGGCATCGATGACGTCGCTGCCGAAGTCTTACCAGCCGACAAGGCTTCCGCAGTGAGGCGCTTTCAATCGGGTGGCAAGAGGGTCGCGATGGTTGGTGATGGTGTGAACGACGCACCGGCGTTGGCCACCGCAGATGTCGGAATCGCCATTGGAGCCGGAACCGACGTGGCCATTGAATCGGCCGGAATCGTGCTAGTGCGCAGCGATCCGCGCGACGTTGTTGGAGCGATCGAACTATCTCGTGCTACCTACAGAAAGATGATCCAGAATTTGGTTTGGGCCACCGCTTATAACATTGTCGCCATCCCGGTCGCAGGAGGCCTTCTCGTCCGGTGGGGAGTTGATCTGCCCATGAGCATCGGCGCAGTCGCCATGAGCGCTTCTACTATGATCGTGGCTGTGAATGCCCAGTTGCTTCGGCGACTGAAGTTACAGCGTGTGGCCCATTCTGTCGTCCCTAACCGAACTGGCCTGGCGCATGCGACGAGCGGATAAGTTCTAAAGAAGGTCATACCTCGGAACTAAACCATTGATTCCGCGAGAGAACTATGCCTCAGCTGGAAAGATGCTCTCATGGCAAAGCTGCTTAGGGTGGTCGGCGACTACTCCCATTCGAACGTACGTAACCTGCACACTTTCCCAACTTTCCCATCTTTCCGAGGTGGATTGCGTCTAACCTACGGTTGAACCTATACTTTCGTGAGGTTATGAAGCTGCTTGGCAAACTCGGTGTTGCCGCTCTGGCGCTGATGTTGGCTGCGCTGCCGCTTGCGGCTTGCGTGTTGCCGGGTGCAGAAATGACATCGGCCGAGCGCGAGTGCTGCAAGAAGATGGCGGAACGGTGCGGGGACATGGGGATGGCTAAATCCCATCCTTGTTGTAAGGTCGCCGTCGCCCCTGCGGACTTTCACGCTCTGAAGACCGCCTCGCCACAATTGGATCATGTCAGTTTGGTTCTGTTTCACGCGCTTCCCCTTACGGCCCAAACCGACTCGTACTTCTCGGCCGCACAATGGTCGTCTCGGGTTTCGTGCACGCATAGTCCGCCAGGGCTAGAGTCTCTAACGACCACAGTCTTAAGAATCTGATCGTCTTTCCTCTGAGCTGCTAACGCACTCGTGCGTCTGCACGTTCGTGCGCCTACAGACTGGTGTTTGCTTGCGGAGGAAAGATGCAATCCACTCATTTGTCCCGAAGTCTCTTCGGGTGCACTCGTATTTCCTTTATCGTTGCGGCTCTGTTCTTTGGGTCGCTAGCCCTAGTTGGCAACGCCGGCGCTCAAGAGCCGTCAAGTCCGGAGAGGCAGACTCCTGAATCGCCCGGTATGGCCGAGCACGTGGGAATGCCCACGTCTCTGGGTGAGCTAATCCAAGAGGCAGAGCAGAGGAATCCACAGATTGCGGCCTCGTTCCACGCATGGCGGGCCTCTCGAACTGTTCCCAAGCAGGTCTCCGCTCTACCCGAGACACAACTGTCAGTGCAGCAGTTCAGCGTGGGCAGCCCCCGACCTTTTGCGGGTTACAGCAACAGCGATTTCGCTTATATCGGATTTGGAGCGTCGCAGGACATCCCCTACCCAGGCAAACGGCAGTTGCGCGCCCAGGTCGCCGAACACGAAGCCGACTCCATGGAAGCGGAAACCGATTCAACTCGCAGAACGGTGGTGGGGAATCTCAAGATGGTCTATTTCCACTTGGCCTACATTCAGCAAACCCTCGGTGTCCTGCAGAGGAGTGACGAGCTACTGAATCAGGTCGAGCAGGCCACTGAAGCCCGATATCGGGTGGGACAAGGCAATCAACAGGATGTGCTGAAAGCTCAGTTGCAACACACCAAGATTCTGCAAGAGATCGCACACCACCATCAGGAAGAAGGACTGCTTGAAGCCCAGATCAAGCAGGTCTTGGGACGACCGCAGGAGTCCGCGGACATCGTCGCCGAGACCCTCACCGTGAGACGTCTTCCGTATTCCGCAGCTGAACTGCTACAGCGAGCTCGCGAGCAGAATCCGGATGTGCACTCAAAACAGGCCTCCATCCGGCAGCAGGAAACCCAAGTGGAATTGGCGCACAAGAATTTTCGTCCCGACTTCAACGTCAGCTATACGTATGAGCACACGGCTGATAAATTCCGCGATTACTACATGGCGACCTTCGGCATTCGGCTGCCGAATCGTGGGCGCCAGAAGGCCGAACTTGCCGAAGCACAGGAGAACCAGGAGCGCGCGCGGCAAGAGCTAGACGCTGAATCGCAGCGCGTGCGTTCGGAAGTTCAGCAGCAGTATGTTCGTGCCAAGACCTCGGAAGAGCGGTTGAAGATCTATAGCGACGGTCTCGTCCCACAATCGGAAGCTACGTTTCAATCGGCCCTGTCTGCTTACCAATCGAACAGACAAGACTTCGAGAGCTTGCTTTCCGGGTTTCTCGATGTCTTGAACCTCGACCTGGAATATCGAAGTGAGTTAGTGGAGCACGAATCGGCACTGGCTGAACTAGAGCGTCTGACCGGGGTGGATGTGCCGTGAACGAGCGCAAGTTCAGAATGAATGCAAATGAGGAATCAGACATGCTTCACAGCGAGAACAATAATTTTCGCCGGGCGTTTTGGATTGCACTGACCACAACGATTGTGCTCGCGATTGTGGCTACTGTTCTGTGGTGGCGTTTAAGCCATGCCGGAGCTTCGCCGCAGCCTGGCCACCGTTCCGCCAGCGCGTCTATGAAGGCGATGGCTGAAACTTCATCGGCCAACGCCTCGGGTTCCGAGCCGGAAGCGGGAGGCGACTCTCAAGGCGGCGATATGCAAGAGACGCCACTTGCGCCGATCCAACTCACGCCCCAGCGGATGCAGAGCATCGGCGTTGTGCTTGGGAAGGTTGAATCCAAGCTGGTCAACACTGAGCTTCGCTTCTATGGCAATGTGCAAGTTGACGAGCGGCGGCAGGCCTATGTGCAGACGCGGTTTGCCGGCTGGATTCGCAGAGTCTATGCCGACGCCACAGGAAATTTTATTGGCAAGGGCCAACCGCTATTTACGATCTATAGCCCTGATCTCGTTTCGACCGAGCACGAATACTTACTGGCAAAGAAGAACTCCGAGGCTTTGCAACAGAGCAAAGTGAGCGGGGTAGCTTCGGGTGCGTCTTCTCTGTTTAGTGCGGCCAAAGAGCGACTTCTGCAATGGGAGGTGTCTCCTGCCGAAGTCGAGAAGTTGGATCGAGGCGGAAAGGCGATTACCGATCTGACAGTCAATTCTCCCGTTTCGGGCTACATCACGCAGAAAAACGCGCTGCCCAATATGTACGTTCAGCCCGAAACCATGCTGTACACGATCGCCGACCTTTCCGATGTTTGGGTCCTTGCCCAGGTATTCCAAAGCGATGCAGGAGAGATCAAGCCGGGTGATCCGGCAGAGGTCACGGTCGATGCGTATCCCGGCCGAGTGTTCAACGGACGAGTGGATTACATGCTTCCGCAGCTGGACATGAACACGCGCACCCTGCCGGTGCGGTTAGTGTTTGCAAATCCCGGCCTGAAGTTGAGGCCTGGAATGTACGTGAATGTTCGCGCGAAACTGCCAATGGGACGGCAGTTGGTTGTCCCGGCCAGCGCGGCTTTTCATTCCGGAACCAAGAACCTGCTGTTCGTCTACAAAGGCGAGGGGAGCATTGAGCCGCGTGAGGTCGAGTTGGGGCCTCAAGTTGGCGACGAGCAGGTGGTCACGAAGGGCATCAGAGGGCAAGAACAAATTGTCACTTCGGCCAACTTCCTGATTGATTCCGAAGCCCAATTGCAGGCGGCAGCGGGCGCGTTTGTTCCCCCGCCTCCCGGTGCCGGTCAGGCGGCTTCGATGAATGCTCCCGCACAACAGCAAGCGAATGTCGAACTGACGACTGATCCCGATCCTCCGCACAAGGGCAATAACACCGTTCGCTTGAAGCTGACTGGACAGGATGGGAAGCCAATCGTCGGAGCAAACCTGACCGTGACCTTCTTCATGGCCGCAATGCCGGCGATGGGAATGGCCTCCATGAAAACCGTCATCAACGCCAGCGACAAGGGCGGCGGAATGTATGAAGGCAAGGGCGATCTCGGTTCTGGCGGCACTTGGCAGGTCGCCATCAGGGCACAACAAAACGGGCAGACGATTGCCAACAAGCAGCTCACGCTCAATGTCACGGGAGGTATGTAATCATGATTTCCCGAATCATAGAGTGGTGTGCCCACAATCGCTTTCTGGTCTTTACCGGAGTGCTTATGCTTACGCTGGCCGGAATCTGGTGCATGGGCCACGTTCCGCTGGACGCCCTGCCGGACATTTCAGACGTCCAGGTGATCATTCACACCAACTGGGAGGGCGAGCCACCCAACATCATCGAGGATCAAGTCACCTACCCAATCGTCACTGCTTTGCTGGCTGCGCCGCAGGTGAAAGCGGTCCGCGCCCAGACCATGTTCAATGACTCCTACGTCTTTGTGGTGTTCGAAGACGGGACCGATCTTTATTGGGCTCGTTCTCGCGTTGTGGAGTATCTGCAGACGATTGCCGGGCGCCTTCCTGCAAATGTACATCCTGCCATCGGTCCCGATGCGACCGGTGCGGGTTGGGTCTACGAATATGTGCTTGTCGATCACAGTCACAAGCAGAGCCTCGCCGATCTGCGAAGCATTCAGGACTGGCGCCTGCGTTACCAGTTGGCAACGGTTCCTGGTGTGGCCGAAGTCGCGAGCATCGGCGGGTTCGTGCGTCAGTATCAAGTGCAGGTTGATCCGAACAAACTGCTTGCTTATGGCATACCGCTCTCGACCGTTATTGACCGAGTAAAATCGAGCACGAATGAAGTCGGTGGCCGGGTACTCGAACTAAGCGGTACGCGATACATGATTCGCGGGCTGGGCTATCTCAAATCGCTCGATGATCTGGCGAACGTACCGGTGATGGCGAAGAACGGTACGCCCGTACTCATCAAGGATCTGGGCACGGTTTCCTTCGGCCCAGACCTGCGCGAAGGTGTGGCTGAGTGGAACGGTGAAGGCGAGACCGTGGGCGGCATTGTCGTCATGCGGTATGGGTTGAATGCCCTCAATGTGATCAATGGCGTCAAGAAGAAGCTGGCTGAGATCAAAGGATCGTTGCCGCCGGGAGTCGAGGTCGTGTCCGGCTACGACCGTGGGGGGCTGATCAGCGAATCACTCAACACTTTGAAACATAGCCTGCTGGAGGAAGCGGTCATCGTTTCTCTGGTCATTATCGTGTTCTTGTTTCACTTCCGCTCGGCGCTGATCCCCATTCTCACCTTACCGATCGCGCTCGTGATCTCTTTCATTCCAATGTACTACCTGAACGTGAGCTCCAACATCATGTCGCTAGGCGGGCTGGCATTGGCAATCGGCGTGTTGGTGGACGCCGCCATCGTCATGGTGGAGAACGGATACCGACATTTATCCGAGCGGCCCGTTCCGGCATCGGATCGTGAGCGGGTGCACATTCTCATCGACGCCGCCAAGCAGGTGGGTCCCGCGCTATTCTTTTCACTCCTTGTTATTGTTGTCTCGTTCCTCCCGGTGTTCCTGCTGGAAGCACAGGAAGGGCGCATGTTCCGTCCGCTGGCATGGACGAAAACCCTGGCCGTGGGCTTCTCGTCCTTGTTGGCCATCACTTTGGTTCCCATTCTGATGGTCATTTTCATCCGAGGGAAGCTGCGGCCCGAATCGGAAAATCCGATTTCAAAGGTTACGCAGGCACTCTATTTGCCGGTTTTACGACTCTGCCTGAAATACCGCAAAACGACGTTGTTGGTTAACTTGGCATTCCTGGTGGTGACGTTTCCCTTGGTGTTCAAGATGGGCAGTCAGTTCATGCCGCCTCTGTTCGAAGGCTCATCGCTCTACATGCCCACGGCACTTCCCGGTATTTCCATAACCCAAGCTTCGCAGCTCTTGCAGGAACAGGATCGGATTCTCCGGTCCTTTCCGGAAGTTGAGGACGTCTTCGGAGCGGTGGGTCGGTCCGACAGTGCGACGGACAACGCTCCCCTCGATATGTACGACACGACCGTGATGCTGAAGCCGCGTGAAAAGTGGCGACCGGGGATGACCTACGAAAAACTCATTCGCGAAATGGACGAGAAGCTCCAGTTTCCAGGGCTGACGAACAGCTGGACCATGCCAGTGCAAAACCGTCTCGACATGGCGCTCACGGGAATCAAGACGCCGGTAGGAATGAAGCTTCAAGGCACCAATTTGGAGCAAATCCAGCAGCTTGGGGCACAGGTGCAGAAGATTCTCTCGGGGTTACCGCAGCTACGTTCGGTTTTCGCCGAGCGGGTTTCGCAAGGCTTTTACATCAATGTAGAGGTCAACCGGCCAGAAGCAGCGAAATACGGTTTGACCATTGCTGACGTGCAACAAGCCGTGGAATCCGGCATTGGAGGCATGAACGTTGCCGAAAACGTCGAAGGCCGCAGCCGCTATCCGATCAATGTCCGCTACCAGCGTGACCTTCGCGGCAACATCGGAGAGTTGAGTCGCGTGCTGATCGCCACGCCTTCCGGGGCACAGATACCGATTTCCGAAGTCGCCATGATTTCGTTCTCACCTGGCCCGGCGATGATTCGCGATGAAGATGGCCAGCTCACAGGATATGTCTATATTGATCTCAACACCGCCGACTACGGCGCCTTCGTAGACCAGGCCAGCAACCTGCTTCGCCAGAAGTTGCAGCTACCCGCGGGATACACCTATCAGTGGTCGGGCGAATATGAATTCCAGCTGCGGGCGAAGGAACGGATGAAAATCATCTTCCCCGTGGTGTTCTTCGCAATCTTCCTGCTCCTGTACCTGGTCTTCCACTCACTAACTGAGGCCATGGTCCTGATCTTCCCTACGTTCTATGCCATGACCGGTGGGCTGATCTTGCAGCGGCTGCTTGGCTACAACTTCAGCGTGGCCGTCTGGGTCGGGTATATCGCGCTGTTCGGTATTGCAGTGGAGACGGGCGTCGTCATGGTCGTCTATCTGCACGAATCGCTCAATAAGCGCATTGCGTCAGATCACCCTCTGACAGACGCCGATATTCACGAGGCTGCCATCGAGGGTGCAGTGCAACGGCTCAGACCAAAGCTGATGACGGTCTGTGCGGTTCTCGCCAGCCTGATTCCCATCCTGTGGGCGAGCGGTATCGGCTCCGACGTGATGAAGCCGATTGCCGCTCCCATGGTCGGCGGAATGATTACGTCCACGATTCACGTACTAATTCTGGTTCCGGTTTTCTTCGTGTTGATGAAGGAGCGAGCTCTGCGGAGGGGCACGTTGCGACCGGAACCCGCCGAGTAACGGAGGTAAACGGAAAGCGGTGTCGGATCAGGGAGCCAGAGGGAGTCCGAACCAATGATTGTGACCAGAGCAGTACAACTTCAACCAAACCAAAAAAGAGGAATACTACCGTGAGCGATGGCATGTGCGGCGCTCGCCACATGGCTAAAGACAAAAGCTTCGGCGCGTGCACGCCATCAACCTGCGTCTGGCACAGCCTTTTAAGTCCCCCGAGTATTCAATTATATTATTGTTAACAAATAACTTACAACGCACGAAGCGTGACAGTGTGTAAGTAAATGTTGCCGGTTTTGAAGGTTTTCGACTGGTCAGGTCGCAAGGAAGAACCTCGCGAGGATGCGCTCTTTCCAGCGTTTTTTATCTGACTGCTCCGAGCGGCGCAAAGAGCTGCCTTTTCGCGTCCGGCTATGCATTTTTGTCAATTCCAAATTTCACGGAGTCCCCCCGTCAGCAGGGTTGCGACACGAGGTCGTCCTATGCTTCCCGCTCCACGGTTTCCGCCATTTTCTGAAAGCTGCTCAGACAGCGGAATGATGTGTTCCTCAACCCATTGCCCGTAGACTCGGACGAATGGAAGCACCATCCGACGAATCCGATAAAAGATATACAACCCACCGACAGACATTTCACTTCTTTCAGAATTGGGCGGGACACCTTCAACGACTCTTGTGTACACCATTCCCACTGAGGGTGTCCCCATCCTTGCGTTTCTTCAAGGGTGGGTGGCGAGGCTGCGTGTGCTATTTGATTTTGTTTTGGACACGTGATCAAACCCACTTGGCGCCGGCATTTCCGACTCCTGCCCTTCGCAAAAAACGCGAAGGAATGGGGCACCAACAATGTTGGTAATGCCCGCAAATCAAAAGCCCGGGCCACCCGGCCGAATGTTTACAGACTTCCGGTTGGGACTGCGCCTGCACGCTCGTAATTCACGGTAATGACGCCTTTCGAGGTGACTGTGCTTTCCGTCACCTTGAATGCCGTCGGGATCGTGCCATCGGCAAACAATCGTTTTCCACCGCCCATCGGAAATATCTTCAGCCAGAACGCATCGACCAAATCATGCTTGATGAGCGTCTGAACGAGATTTGCGCTTCCATAAACGTGCAAATCCGGCCCTTCCAGTTGCTTAATTTTGGTGATTTTCTCCGCAATATCTCCGTTTAGAAACACGGACGGCTGCCATTCGTGAGAAGTCATGGTATTCGAGGCGACGTACTTGGTCGCTGTGTTGACGGCTGGCCAAATGTCATTATGTTGCGGACAGAATGGTGTCCAAATGTCAAAGGTTCTGCGCCCTATTAACAAGTCAAACGGCATGTTCATCTGCTTTTTTATGGCCTTTGAAAGAACAGGGTCGGAGTGTGGACTTATCCACCCGCCATACGCGAAGCCGCCACTGGTATCTTCCTCTGGCCCGCCTGGGGCTTGTATGACACCATCAAGGGAGACAAATTCAAGCACATTGACTTTTCTCATGACTGAGTTCCTTCGAGTCCTATCTGATTTTGTTTAATTTGCGGGTGTCCCCGGTTTTCGATGAGCCAGGTAATGCCACTTGGAAACAGGGATGCTGACCCGGCTCGCGGCACCCCGACACCGGCCCGTCAGGCCGGCATCGCCGGCAGTGTTGTCACTGCCGCTCAGTTGTTTCCGTCGGGTGCTCCGTCAGTTAAACGGACGCACCTCGACCGGCGCCCGACAGGCGACGGCAGCCTTGCGCCCCCACGCAAGTGCATCATCCAGATTAGCGGCTTCCAGCACCCAAAAACCGCCTATGTGCTCCTTGGTCTCCAGGTACGGCCCGTCGGTGATGAGAACCTTACCATCGGGCTGCGCTCGCAGCGACCTCGCGCTGCTGGCGGGGGAGAGGCCGCCAACGAAAATCCTGACACCGGCAGCCACCATCTCATCGTTGAGCGCGTCGATATCGCGGGACATCGCTTCGTCCTCTGCGGACGGGTCGTAGTCGTCGGGGTGGTGAATAGCAACCAAATCCTGCGTCATGACTTCTCCTATAGCGGTCTTCGAGCCAGCAGCACAGCCTTGCGCCCTGGATCGTTCATCCTAATAGTCGTCGCGCACGGACAAAATCGACAACCGAGACGGACTTTTTTCAATTCCTCGAGTTTTATTTCAATTCCTCGAGCCGCCTGGCGAGAAAACGGCGCTCCGGTTCCTGCTGCGCCAGGGCGAGCGCCTTCTCATACGAAGCACGGGCCTCCGGAATCCGCCCTAATCTGCGGCACAGGTCCGCACGGGCAGAGTGCGCGAGGTGATAGTGGGAGAGGTGCTCGCGCGCCAGCAAGTCGTCGATCAGACAAAGACCCTGCTCCGGACCTTCGCACATGGCAATGGCCACTGCGCGGTTCAGTTCGACAACCGGGGATGCCTGAACCCTAAGCAACTTATCGTAGAGCAGCGTAATCTCGCGCCAGTCCGTGGATGCCGCGGAGGAACTCTCGGCATGAACGGCCGCAATGGCCGCCTGCAGAGTGTAGGCACCGAAGCGGCGGGACTTCAGGGCTTTCTCCAGCAACGCCACTCCCTCCACGATCTGCTCCCGGTTCCAAAGTGAGCGATCCTGGTTCTCCAGCAAAATCAGCTCACGGTCGCCGATGTTCTCGCGGCGTGACGGGATTCGTGCAGCAACATCAGGGAAAGCAGTCCCATGACTTCCGGCTCTGGCCGGAGTTCGGTCAGCAACTGGCCGACTCGAATCGCCTCGTCGGTCAGCTCGGCCCGCGTTACCTCCGCTCCCGCCGCAGCCGAATAACCCTCGTTAAAGACGAGATAGATGACCTGAAGCACCGCGCCCAGCCGCTTTGGCAATTCCTGCGGCGTCGGCACCTCGTAGGGAATCGGTGTCTCTGGAATCTTTGCCTTTGCGCGCACAATGCGCTGCGCCAGCGTACGCGGAGTGATCAGCAAGGCCTTTGCTATCTCCTCGGTTGTCAGGCCGCACACCTCACGCAAGGTAAGCGCAACGTGCGCTTCCGGCGCTAGAGATGGATGACAGCAGGTAAAAATCAAGCGCAGCCGATCATCCTCAAGGCCGTCCTCAAAGCTGTCCTCTTCATTGGACCTTTCTGTCGAACTCCATTGCGCTTCGAGATATCGCACGAACTCGTCTTGAGACGCATCCAATCTTGCCTGTCGACGGAGAGTATCAATGGCTTTGAATCGGGCGGTCGAAATCAACCATGGTCGTGGGTGGCCGGGCACTCCACTCCTCGGCCACAGGCTCAGCGCAGCCGCAAAGGCTTCGTGCATCGCCTCCTCGGCAAGATCAAAGTCACCGAGCAAGCGGATCAGAGTTGCCAGGATTCGTCCCGAATCCACGCGGTAAAGGGAGTCGAGCAATTCGCGTATCTGCGCGGTGGTACGCTCGGACATGACGACGACCTTAGCAAACCAGCTACCCCGAATCAATTTGGCAAACGGCGGATCGATACCAAAGTGCCCAGGTCGTGACTCTGAAATCTGGACAACAGAACGCCTCCTCGGTTGACTCAAAATCGCCAAGGCACTGATTTGAGCTTCGTACACGCTCGACACTACCGCACTGCTCTCGGATCACGGTCAACCCTGACATGATCCTAAGTAAGGGTTGCCGGTCATCCGTTCAAGAATGGACCAAGGCAGCCTACTCTAGAGCTCCAATTCAGCGATCAACTTCAAGAGCCGAAGAAGTGTGGCACGCTCATCCGAAGTTAGTTGATGCCGGACACTCTCATCGGCGTCCATCCGGGCCTTGATCAACCGTTTCCTATACTTGTTTCCTTTTGGCGTCAACCGGACGTGAATTGCTCTGCCCGATTTCGCCTTTCGTTCCGACACAAGTCCTTCCTGAGCCATTGACTTGATGGCCCGGTGCACAACGGTTCGGTCGAAACCTAGCAGCGTGGCGATCTGATTCTGATTGAGCATAGTGCCGCCTCGCAGTGTTGACAGGATAAAACCGCGGGTCGCGGAACACCGAGTCTTTCGCTCAAGCCTCTTTCCTACCGAAAAATAAGCCGCTGCGATATGGGCAAGTACTGAATCTTTCAGGATGTCTTCAGGAACCTCTTTCCTTGGAACGATGTTCATAGGATTGTTACCGTTGCTTCGAGAGGTCTTCGCCACTGCGGCGGTACGACGTAGGCATGCGATTTCTTCCCGATCGCAATCACCAGGACAATCTCATGATAGCGGGCGGACAGTCCGAGATATTTAGAGAGCCTGCGACCATCAAAACCTTCCATGGGACAGGTGTTGATTCCCAGGGCTTCGGCAGCGATCATCAGATTCTCGCAAGCTAGCGATGTACTCTTCGTGGCCCATTTGAACAAGTCCTGGCGTGACAAGGGCGGCATTCCCATCACTTTCCACAAATTCAGCAGCCAGAACATCCCCCATTTGATCGCAGCGAAAATACCGAATGGTCCCGGCATGAAAAGGATCCGGCCGATCTTTGCCGTCCGTTCGTAGTCGCGAATTTTTGCTTCGCTGAACTCGCTCCTGCTGCGCATCCATTCCAATTGTCCTTGCGAGGTCGCTGCCAGCGACCCGATGTCGGCCACCGCAACCACCAGCGCCGACGCCGTTGCCGCAGGCATCTGTCCAAGGCAGAGTTTCGCCGCGGTCGCCTTTCTCGCCGACGATTCCACCCAAAAAAAGCGGTACGGTTGCATATTGAAACTGGACGGAGCATGGCGGGCTGCATCGAGGATTTGTTCACGCAGTACTTGTGGGATTTCGACCGGCTCAAAGGCCTTCACCGCTCGCCTATGGAAGAGCGCTTCCAGGATTTCGCTCATGGATACCTCCATGTTGCTATTACAACATACTTGTGTTGCCAGCGCAACATGCAAAACGCAGTGCCAGCGCATAGCAGCTTTGGTGGCGAGCTAGCCAGAGTCGGTAATCGCGGGTAATTTCCTACAAAAGGCGCGCGTATGATTTCTCCCGTGGTGGGTTCCTGAGAGGGATATAGAAAGGCTCGCGGCCAAAAACAGATGGTACTATTGCGGACGGAGTCAACCAGAGGAGCCGACAAAACCCAAACTTCCAAGCGAAGCCATAGAGCTTTACAACGATTTCATTCACGGTGAGATCAGCCGCCGCGCCTTTATGGAGGGCGTTCAGCGACTAGCGGGCGGCCTGGCGGCAGCCACGGTTATCAATGCGTTGACGCCGAACTATGCCCTGGGCCAGCAGGTTTCCCGCGCCGATGACCGGATTAAGTCTACTTACGAGACCGTTCCCTCCCCGAAGGGCAACGGAAGCATCAAGGGATATCTCGTGCGGCCGATCAGTGCCAACACCCGCTCCGAGACAGTAGCGAAGTTGCCCGGCATAATCGTGGTCCATGAGAATCGGGGTCTGAACCCGCATATCGAGGACATCGCGCGACGGTTTGCCCTGGCCAACTTTATGGCATTCGCGCCGGATGGACTCACATCTGTGGGCGGCTATCCTGGTGACGACTATAAGGGAGGCCAGATGTTCAACAAGATCGACAAGAACAAGATGTCTGAAGATATGGTATCCGCGGCCATATGGTTGAAGTCGCGCCCCGACTGCACGGGACAGATCGGCGCTACCGGCTTCTGCTATGGGGGCTCGACCGCCAATATGTTAGCGGTGCGGCTGGGAGCCGACCTGGCGGCAGCGGCGCCCTTCTATGGCGGTCCTCCCGCACCGGAAGATATTCCAAAGATTAAGGCGGCGATCATAGTGCATCACGGGGAGCTTGACACCCGCCTAGCCGCGACGTGGCCAGCCTACGACAAGGCTCTGGGCGAGGCTAAAGTTCCGCATGAAGGCTATATTTACGCGGGCGCCGTACATGGCTTCAATTGCGACGCGACGCCGGAACGGTATAACAAAGCCGCGGCTGATCTCGCCTGGCAACGCACGATCGACTGGTTCAACAAATACGTGCGTGGCTGATTCCGCTCCGCTGGTACAATTTCCCGGCCGGACGGGCCCAATCCGCATAGCAGGGAGCGAATGCCCCTTCTGATATCCGCCTGCGTTTGGAAATGATCTCATACCGCGATGGTCGCGATTCCATCGCCGAAGGTCATATTTCCGTAACTCCCTAAGATAATTGCTAACTTCCCCCGAATTTGTGTAACCCGGGATAGCCAGTTTCCTCAAGGACTTAGGCTTTGTGAATCCGATGCGTCTGCCAATACGACTGAATCATCTTTAATTACTTTGACGTACGACGAATCACCCTTCGCATTTTAAGTCCGCGGCGTCTGCCAATTTCGCCATCCCGGCTCGCGATCATTCTACCCTGAAGACGGAACCACGCTGGGACCAACCATCTGGACAAACTGTTCTGGATAAGTTTCTAGTGAAACAATCGAGGTCTGTGCAGTTGTAGCTTAGGCGTGGGCTGCGATCGCCGCGCCTTTGCTCTCGGCGGGCGGCGTCGCTCGCTGGTTGCGAAGCGCCTCGTGGAACGATTCCGCTGTGAGAGGCTCGCCGTAAAACAACTGGAGTAACGGATCATCCGAGTCCCCGGCATGCGGTCTGGCTGGGCTTGTATCGGACTCCAGGCCTTCTGGTTCAACCAGTAGTTCGGGTAGCAACGTGCGGTTGTCGTTGAGCACCCCCAGGAACTTTTCCACCGCTACGCGATGTTCCGGCGTGGTTTGCGTGAACTCCACACCCATGCCTTTGTCTTGGTGCATGACCCGCACCACACCCTGGGCCCGCACTTCCACCCCCCCGGCCCGCATCGAGAGCAGCACCCGGCTGGACACAGGGAATGGCGACGAAATCTCGAGGTAGCATCCCCCCAGACTCAGGTCGGTGAGGTGGCAGCGGATGGGAGGATCATCCTGTTCGGCGTCGGGAGAATTCTGTTTCAGCCATTCGCGCAAGTGACACGCCGCCTCCGGTGGGATTTGCTGGAAGCGCAGCCCCGCTTGGGATCCGGTTCCTTCCCAAGCGAATTCGGCCGGGATTTCTACCGAGGTGCCTATCCCCGGCAAGTTGAACACCATTTGCCAGCGTCCCGTTGGACGACGCTGTCCTGCTACGCTGACGGCCATACCACCTTCGCTCAAGTCCGTGGTCGTCACCTTCATGTTGGCGCCGCCATCCAGGTTCCGCATTACGACGGGGATTTGAACCGCCACTCGCGTGTTTCGCCGCCGTTCGCTCTTCATCAGGGCCCGGGCGGCTCGAAAGCTGGACTTCGCCCGCTCGCTTGAAACCGGCTTGTACAACACGAAGTGTGCCCCAATCTTGAACACCGCCTTCAGCCCGATGATGGGCTCAACGATGGCGACGGCAACTGCTTGCTTATTGCAGGGAGCAATTCGGGCACTGCGGAGAACGTCCGCGGCACCGTCGTCGGTAACGTCGACGATGATCGCCTCAAACCTTTGCCGGGTCAGCTTGCGCAACGCGGCGTCGGCGTCGCGGCACAAATCAACCGCGATATCAAGATCGCCCAATACCCGGCGCAATACTCGCACGATCTTCTCGTCCGAACACAGTAGCAATGACTTCAGACTCATGAGCAGGCCGACTTCGGAGTAGCAGACTCCCAGAGTGCCGAATGATACTCGGATCCCGAAAGTTGCAGGGGCAGAGCGGGACAAGCTCGGGGGACCCCTATTCGCACTGTACGTCAATCTTCTATGGGGGATCAACGGCTGTGCGCGCAAACCGGTTACCAGCGTAATCGCGCTGTACTTTTCGTCGATAGTTCGCCGCAAATCGCGAGGGAAACCGTGATCCCCGCTGGTTCCCAACACCACTACTGAATCCAATCTCGATGAACTGTAAAGCTATTGTTTGCATTGACTTATATTTCATTTGCTAATGTCTTCTCAGTGAAATTCCCCATTGACTTTTGAGCTGTCTAACCATAAGATACGGAGTCTCCGATCAGCTTTGGGTTCGTCTGTAGGGTCTCTGTAAGGTGGCGGTTTGTCCACAGTATAATGACGCAGTTGTTCCTGCATCTCGAAGACGATACGGAGAATCATATTGTTAGAGAGTTAGCGGTTTATTTCCCCCTGAGGTGGAAAGGCACTTTTTATGGCGAAGCGACGCGGAAATCCGAACTGGGGCAAGCCCGAACCGATCGGGCCCATTACCCCTACCATCACCGAATTTGAGCAGGTTGTGCGCGAATACAAGCTTTCCCCCGACCAGTATCTTCGATCGACTCGACTGCGGGAGTGGGCTCGCCGCAACAAGAACTCGAAATACATTCCCGAGCCTCTTCTGGAAGCTTGGGGCTTTGAGATCGAGTCCACGCTTTAAGCCAGATGTGACAAGAACAGCGTGGCAACGCTTTGAGGGTCGCTCCTAGTCGTTCAGGCGAGCGACCCTTTCTGTTTCTGGACGTTTCTCCGGGTTCTTCTCGACGCAACGGTTGCGATCTGCAACGGACAGCATGCTCGATGTTCTCAAGATTCCGCTCAGTGAACTGTTCGCCCTGCTGGCAGCAATCGGCTTCGCATCTGGGCTGAACCTATATGCCACGGTGTCGGTTCTCGGGCTGCTCGCGCGATTTGGGCATCTTCCTCTGCCGGCGGGGCTGCAATTGCTCGAAAGCTGGCCTGTAATTGCCGCCAGCCTTGCTCTGTTCGTGATCGAGTTCTTCGCTGACAAGATTCCCGCTTTCGATCTGATCTGGAATGCCCTGCACACCTTCATTCGCGTCCCTGTAGCTGGATTGCTGGCCTACCAGGCGACCAGCCAGCTTTCTCCCGGGCGCCAGTTGCTGGCGACTTTGCTCGGCGCCGCCGTCGCATTGGCGGCGCACGGCGGCAAGACCGCCGCTCGAGCCGCGGTCACACCATCGCCGGAACCGTTCTCCAACATAACGCTGAGCCTGGGTGAAGATGTTCTCGCCATCGGCCTCACCTGGCTTGCGACGCGCCATCCCTACATCGCCGGCACTCTGGCCACGACCTTCCTCGTGATCATTGTGATCCTGACGCGCTGGATCATTCGCGCCCTACGCGCCCTGTTCCGCGGCGCCGAACACGAATTGGCCGGGTAACCACTTCGGAGTTTAGGCTTTCAGCCTCAGAAAAGATCGCATGCGGTCCAACTCCGCATCAAGCTCGCGCCTATATGCGCGGCCGGACGGCGCAGAGTCCACGTAACCGAACTCTGATTTCAGTTCATCGTTTTTCACCGACAGATTGGCCCATCCAAGGACGCGGTCGCGCGACAGCAGTGGCAGAGCATAGTACCCTCGCTTGCGTTTCGGCGCCGGCGTATACGCTTCGAACCGATAAACCCATCCCCAGAAGAGCTCGAAGCGCGAGCGGTCCCACACGACCGGGTCAAAAGGCGCCAGCAAGCGCACCGTATCTTGTGGGGCAAAGCGCGCCACCTCCTCGTCCGCGGGCCAATACCAATCCACTCCATCGAGTCGGGCGTGAGCAAGCCGTTGTTTGACCCGCTGCAAGGCACTCGGCAACTCGCTCTGCCACTGTGGGGTGGTAAAACGGAACCTGCGCACCAGCATCCTGAGGCTCGCTAAAGGCATGGGCGCGTAGATGCGTACTGCCACATCGATCAGCGTGTCGAGCCTCGCCTGCCGAGCGGCCTCATCGGCTGCCCCGGGTCCACGCTGCTGGGCAGCATAAATACGAATGCCACTTTCTCGCCGAACAACTCGTAACAGGCCTTGGTAATGCATGGCGTCCAACAGGTGAGTGGTCGCGTTCGATGAGCCTCCCCAATAGTTCCTCACCGTGCCGTGCGAGAAATGTTCGTCGACCTCACGCGGGTGTACAGAGCCGCGTTCCCCTATGAATTCCAGCAGGAGTTGGGCTCGCTTACGGCGCGCCGCAGGCCAAGGCTGACGGCTTTCTGCCGGGACGCGGCTGTCAGAACGCGGATGCATCAGCGCCTGCACCGATCTCGTCAAGAAGCCATAGTTGATGAAAAAGTCCTCCTCAATACCAAGCTTGACGTAGTGTCGCTCGAGGTCACCGACCCGGTAGTTTTTGACCCGATGTCGCAATATCAGGTCCTGCGCACGCGCCGGCGCCCGGATCGGGTCCGCCTGTACAAAGCCCAGCTTATCGAGGGCGCGTTTTAAAGTTGTCGGCGTGAACAGGCTGCGGGCGACCGCAAAGCGCCGCATATCGTCGAGCGAAATCGGCATGGACCAAATGTTACCCAAGTCCGTGTGGGCCTATTGAATCTACTTCTGAAGGTGCCCGTCGAAGCTTCGCTTGGGCGGGAATCTTCTGCCCCGGAGGAGACAGTGTCGCACGGATGTGTGCCGACACCGCTGAGTGCATTCCTCTGCTAAAATCGCCTCAATATGAGCCCCCAGCCTCCCTTCACCGATGTCCCCGATGCCATCGAGGAAATCCGCGCCGGTCGGATGATTGTGGTCGTCGATGACGAAGACCGCGAGAACGAAGGCGACCTCACCCTCGCCGCCGAGAAGGTCACGCCGGAAGCCATCAACTTCATGGCTAAGTATGGGCGCGGTCTCGTCTGCCTCGCTATGACCGAAGAGCGCCTCGAGCATCTGCGCATCGGACCCATGACCGCCGAGAACACTTCCCAGTACGGCACCGCCTTCTGCGAGGCCATCGACGCCCGCCAGGGCGTCACCACCGGCATCTCGGCCTACGATCGCGCCCGCACAATTCAGGTGGCCATTGATCCCGCTACCAAGCCTTCTGACCTGGCGCGTCCGGGACACGTCTTTCCGCTTCGCGCCCGCAAGGGCGGCGTGCTGGTGCGCGCCGGACAGACCGAAGCCTCGGTCGATCTGGCGCGGTTGGCCGGCATGGTCCCCGCCGGCGTGATCTGCGAAATCATGAAGGACGACGGCAGCATGGCCCGCGTCCCCGACCTGATCGAGTTCTGCCGCGAGCACAACATGAAGATGCTCACGGTCGCTGAACTCATCCGCTACCGCATGGCGCACGAGCGTTACGTACATCGCGTCGGCGAGGCGCTGGTCGACACGCGTTTCGGGGAGTTCCGTCTGATCGCCTACGACAGCGAGGTCGACGGCGGAGAGTCGCATGTGGCTCTGATTCGAGGGGATATCGAGCACAGCGCTGTTCCGGTGCTGGTCCGCATGCATGCTCACTGCCTGATGGGAGACGTCTTCGGCGCAGTTGGCTGCGAATGCCATGCCACGCTGGAAGGGGCACTCCGCCGCATTTCGCAGCAAGGCGGCGCCCTGATTTACCTGCATCAGACCTCGCAGGGCTTTTCAATCGAAAAGGTTGGAGACCGCACTGCGCTTAGCTTTCATCGTGGACGGAAGTTGCCGTCCTTGTACGAGACTGAGAAGCAGATCCAGCGCGAAGTGGGAATCGGAGCACAGATTCTGTCGGACCTCAACCTGCACCGCATCCGGCTACTCACCAATCGCCCGAAGAAAGTGGCCGCGCTGGAGGGATTCGGAATTGAAATCGTCGAGCAGGTGCCGGTGGAATTAAATCCAGTAAGGCTGTGAGCGTGAGCTCGTGTGGAGCGGGCGCTCATGCCCGCTAAACGCCGAAAGCGCCAGAGAAGTCGTGGTGCCCGCATTTTCCTTAACCTCTGCCTTTTCTTCACGACCAGCAAAGCGGGCATGAGCGCCCGCTCCACACGGTGTCTCTAGAAGGGTTTGCGCACCACAACCTCGGCGTCACGGATGAAGAATTGCGCAGAGCAGTGCTCGGAACCGCAGATGACTGGCAGCAACCCGTTGATCTGTTTGCGCGTGATCAGACCCAGCATCCCGCAAGACGGGCAGGAAAGCACGGCCCAGTAAGGATCTTCCTTTTCGCCGATCTCCCCGGCGTTTTCCAGCACAAAGACGGTACCTGGCTGCATCTGTTCCGGAATCCACTCGTTCAGGACGTCCAGTTCACCGACCATGTCTTCCTCCCTGTGCCTTGATGCTCGCTCTTGACCAAGATCCCGTCTATGAGGCCTTTTTAGCACGCCGCCGGTGATCTAGCGACGTTACTGAAGTATTCGCCTTCCCGGAGACGACCCCAGCCCGCACTTGCCGGACCGCGTCGCTGAGGCAAACTCCCAGAATCGGCTGGTTCGAATTCTTGAGGATATCCACAATCTGCCGCGCCGAGGTCTCTAAATAAAGATGCGTTCCGTCGGTCAGGAGGTGGTACTGGGAGCTCTGGCCGACGATTTCCGCCAATCCCTTGCCCAACTCGCGATCGAGAAAGCGCAGGACCTTGCGCACCCCCTGCAGCGAGAAGCCCTTGCGCCGCAATTCGCAAATTACCGCCACCTCGGTCAGTTGGTTCAGCGAATACAGGCGACGATGCCCTTCCCGTTGCGGCCTCACCACACCGCGCTCGTCCCACCATTGCAACTGGCGGGGTGTGAGCCCGGTCAGAGTCATCACTTCGTGCGATGTAAAGCGGTCCTGCATCGAGCTTCAAATTTGTTTGAAACAATCTTTAAGCAAAATGTTTCAAAACATTTTAGGCGCGGGCCGGGGTGAGTCAAGCAGAGATTCGGTGAAAATGGGGTGACTAAGGGAGTTCCCAGCAGACTAAAGCGTGATGCCGCCGCCCACGAAGTGCACCATTTCGAGCCGATCGCCTTCCTTGAGCCGGGTCTCAGCCCATCGAGTTCGTGGCACGATGTCGCGGTTCAGCTCGATGGCCACGCGGTCGGCCTTCATTCCCAGGATTTCCACAAGCGCGGCCAGGGTAAAGGGATGGGGAGCCTCAGGGAAGGTTCTGTCTTGCCCGTTGATCTGTATGGTCATGCGGCGGCTCATTGAGCCTGGGAAGATTGTAGCGCCGCCGCCGTCACTCGGCCTTGCGCAGCACAAACTTTCTGGTCGCCGTGCGTCCCTCGAAACTAGCCTGGACCAGCAGAGACGAGTCCGGCAGCGCGGCCTCCTCGACTTCGATCTTGATCTCCGCCGACCCACCCGAATCGGCGACGGCTTGGGTGTAGAAAGGCACGGCACCCGGACGGGCGAAGCGGAAAGTCAGGCGCGCCCCGGGCGCAGCCGAGCCTCCCTCGGTAACACGCAGCTGCATCGTCAAGTTGCGATCGGCATGGACGGATTCGGCGTTCGTCCATTGCACATCGAGTTCTTTCATCGTAGCCAAAACTTCTGGTTCGCCGTGATCCAGAACCGCGTCCAGCTTCCCTTCCCGGATGGCGTCGAGCACGAGCCGGTGCTGCTCGCGTAGCTGTTGCTCTTTTTGCGTATCTCCGAACTGGGCTTCGCCCGCCTTCCCGGCGTAAGAGGTGGCCCGTTTGCCAACGCAGCGTCCCCGCACGAAGACCTGCGTCTGCAGCAGGCGCTCGCTTTCCCGCGCCTCACTCTGCACGTGATAGATCGTGTCGCCGTGCTTCACGTCGGTGTTGAAGCCAAAGATCATAGGAATTTTGTAATTTCGTAATCGGGTAATTTGGTAATTTGCACCCTAAATCCCGCCGTCAGCGCCCGGAGGTGCAATTGCAAAATTGCGCGATTACACAGTTACCAAATCTTCCCCTGGCTGGCTTGACACTGTTGAGTGTAAGCCCATAATCTAGAACGTTTAAGTATTGCTTCGCGCGAATTATATATACCTCGTCCTATGCCCGACAATTACTTCGCACGCTACCTCCCGTTTTTGATCCATATCCTGCTGGCGGGTGGGATTGCGACCGCGATTGTCGTGCTTTCCTGGCTGATCGGGGTACGCAAACCCACCCGCGCCAAGCTCTCTCCTTACGAATGCGGCATGACCCCGGTCGGCGACTCCCGCCAGCGCTTCTCGGTCAAGTTCTACCTGGTGGCCATGCTGTTCATTTTGTTCGACGTAGAGGCGGTTTTCATCTATCCCTGGGCGGTGATCCTACGCGATCTAAAGCACTTTGGCCTGTGGGAGATGCTGGTGTATATCGGGATTTTCCTCGTCGGCTTCTTCTATGTTTGGAAGAAAGGCGTTCTGGACTGGGGTGAGACCGCAACGGCACGGGGGAAGCGCTGATGCCACTCACCCCGGCCATCACTGATCTGGAGCATTTGAAGTCCCATCCAGCAGTCGCTCGCTTGTTTTCATGGAATGCCGCGGCGGTTCAAGGCGCAAAGTTCGACCGCGACGAGATGACAATCTACATTGATCGGGCGAACATCCGCGAAGCCTGCGTCCTTTTGAAGGACGACCCCGGGTGCGTCTTCAACTTCCTTTCCGACGTCACCTGCGTCGACTGGTACCCGGCCGAACCCAGGTTTGAGGTCGTCTATCATCTGCTCTCAATCCCCAGGAAAGAGCGCGTCCGGCTGAAGGTTCGCCTGAACAGCTCCAGCCCGGCGGTTGAGTCGCTGACCTCGGTATGGTCCGGCGCCAACTATTTCGAGCGCGAGGTTTTCGATCTGTTTGGCGTTCGCTTCACCGGGCATCCTCATTTACACCGCATCCTG
Source organism: Candidatus Sulfotelmatobacter sp. (assembly GCA_035511455.1). Lineage (GTDB taxonomy): Bacteria > Acidobacteriota > Terriglobia > Terriglobales > Acidobacteriaceae > Sulfotelmatobacter. The sequence continues at coordinate 149,562 of DATKFH010000041.1, forward strand.
ATGCCCGAGGACTGGGAGGGCCATCCCCTCCGCAAAGATTATCCCGTGGAGGGCTACCGCTAAATCGACATGGCCCACCTGACCCCCACGCCCGTGTTGGAACCCGGCCAAGATCGCACCATGATCCTGAACATGGGCCCGCAACATCCGTCAACCCACGGCGTGCTGCGCGTTCTTTTGGAAATTGACGGCGAGACGGTCGTGCGCATGATGCCCGACATCGGCTACCTCCACACCGGAATCGAGAAAACTTGCGAGGCCAAGTTCTACCAGCAGGTGGTGCCGCTGACCGACCGCATCGACTATCTGTGCCCGATGACCAACAACCTTTGCTACGTGTTGGCGGTGGAGAAGTTGCTGGGGCTGGAGATTCCCCCGAAGGCGCAGTGGCTGCGCGTGCTGCTCAACGAACTGACGCGCATCAACTCGCATCTGGTCTGGCTGGGCACGCACGCCATGGATATTGGCGCATTAACGGTCTTTTTATATTGCTTCCGTGAGCGCGAAGAGATCCTGCGCATGTTCGAGATGGTCAGCGGACAGCGCATGATGACCTCGTACTTCCGCGTAGGCGGAATCGCGTTGGAGCCACCCCTCGGATTCTTTGATCGGGTCCGCGACTTCGCCGGTTATTTTCCCGAAAAGATCGACGAGTATGAAAATCTCCTGACGGGCAATCCCATCTGGATGATGCGCACCAAGGGTGTCGCCGTCATGTCGGCCGAAGACGCGATCGGACTGGGCGCAACCGGCCCCACCCTGCGGGGCAGCGGTGTCGACATCGATCTGCGCCGCGACATGCCGTACTCCAGCTACGAAAAATTCCAGTTCAAGGTGCCCGTTTCGCAAGAGGGCGATGTTTTCGCCCGCTACATGTGCCGCGTGCAGGAGCTGCGCGAGTCGGTCGAGATCGTCCGGCAGGCGCTCGATGGCATGCCCGAAGGCCCGATCAAGGCTGACGCTCCAGGAGTAGTACTTCCCGACCGCGAAAAAATGAAGACGCAGATGGAATCGCTCATCTACCACTTCAAGATCATCACGGAAGGATTCGCGGTTCCGGCAGGGGAAGTGTACCAGGCAGTCGAATCGCCCCGTGGCGAGATGGGCTACTACATCGTGAGCGACGGCACTGCCAAACCGTACCGCGTGCACATGCGCTCCGCCTGCTTCGCGAACCTGCAGACACTTCCGACCATGTGTGAGGGACGCCTGCTGGCGGATGTAGTCGCGGCGATCGGAAGCATCGACATTGTGTTGGGGGAAATCGACCGGTGAGGTCAGGCGTGCTCGAGCCCGAAGGGGCGGAACAATACAGCCCAGGGCGTGAGCCCTGCGGTAGTCCAGAAGTGGGGAGCAAGTCCCGTAGGGACGGCACAAGAACACGGATGAAATTTTCCGAAGAGTTCGAGCAACGTTTCGCGGAGATGGTGCCGCACTATCCGACCAAGCGCTCCGCGCTCGTCCCGACGCTCCTTTATGCGCAGGACGAAATCGGCTATCTCTCCGACGAAGTTATCGTCGAGATCGCCGCTCGCCTCGAACTGACGGAACTCGAAGTGCGCAATGTGATCAGCTACTACTCCATGCTGACCACCAAACCCCACGGCAAATTCAATGTCCAGGTCTGCACCAACATCAGCTGCATGGTGCGCGGAGGAGAAGAAATTCTCCAACACTGTGCCAAGAAGCTGGGCATCGGCCACAAACAGACCACGCCCGACGGCCTGTTCACGCTCGAGGAAGTGGAATGCATCGGCGCCTGCAGCTGGGCCCCGGCCGCACAAGTAAACTACGATTTTCACGAGAACCTGACTCCCGCAAACATGGACCAGATTCTCGACGAGTATAAGAAGAAGGGAACGCAGTGAGTGAGATTGAGTAATGAGATTGAGTAATGAGATTGAGTAATTGTGTAATTCGGTAATTGAGAAATTGAAAACCAACGCCGGTCGACCGGCATTCAATGACTCAATTACAAAATTACCCAATTCCCCAATTGCCCCATGGCTGACTTGGTCTCCCATCCCGACGAGGTAAAAGTCGTCTCCCGGCGCTTCGGTCAGGGTGCGACCAACATCGATCGCTACCTCGAACTGGACGGCTACAAAGCTGTGCAGAAGGCGCTGGCCATGGAACCGGACGCCATTATCAACGAGGTCAAGAATTCCGGCCTTCGCGGCCGAGGCGGCGCTGGATTTTCCACCGGCATGAAGTGGTCGTTCGTTCCCAAGCAATCCGCCAAGCCCAAGTACGTCCTGTGCAACGGCGACGAAAGCGAGCCCGGCACCTGCAAAGACCGCCTGATCTTCGAGCACGACCCGCACTCTGTGATCGAAGGCGTCGTGATTGCCGGGCTGGCGGTTGGTTCGAAAGCGGGCTACATCTACATTCGCGGCGAGTACCGATATCTTTCGATCATCATGCAAAAGGCGCTCCGCGACGCCTACGCCAAAGGATTCCTCGGTAAGAACATTTTCGGCAGCGGACGCGACTTTGAGGTCTACTGGCACGGGGGAGCGGGGGCCTACGAAGTCGGCGAAGAGTCGGCGTTGATGGAATCGCTCGAAGGCAAGCGCGGAGTTCCCCGCATTCGGCCGCCCTTCCCGGCGGTAGTCGGTCTCTGGGGTGGGCCCACGGTCATCAATAATGCCGAGACGCTGGCCAATGTACCTCACATCCTTCTTGGGGGAGCCGATTGGTACGCCAAGCTGGGCCCACCGAAAAATGGCGGCACGCGCCTGTTTTGCCTGAGCGGCAATATCGCTAAGCCCGGCGTCTATGAACTGCCGATGGGCTACAACCTGAAAAAGATGATTTACGAAGTGGGCGGTGGCATTCCCAACGGTCGCACCCTCAAAGCGGTGGTACCGGGCGGAGCGTCGTGTCCGTGCCTTACCGCGGATGAAGTCGACGTTGCCATGGATTTCGATTCGGTCGCGAAGGCCGGTTCGATGCTGGGTTCGGGCGGCGTCGTGGTGATCGACGACCGACAGTGCATCGTGAAATTTGCCCTCCGCACCATGAAGTTCTACCAGCACGAAAGCTGCGGATGGTGCATCCCCTGCCGCGAAGGCACCGACTGGCTCAAGAAGACGCTGATTCGCTTCCACGCCGGCGGTGGTCTTAAGAAAGATATCGACAACATGCAGTACCTGGCGGAAAACATGCTTGGCCGGACTTTCTGCCCGCTCGGCGACGCGGCCGCGATGCCGACGATCGGTTTCGTAAAAAAGTTCCGAAAGGAATTTGAAGATCACCTGGAAGGCAGGCCATGCCCCTACGAAAAACAGGGCAGCGTGGAAGAGCTACCGGTGTTGAGCCACTGACACCAATGATTCAACGACTCAATGATTCAATCTCTCAATCAACATGGCTGATGTGAACCTCACTGTCGACGGCAAGAAGATCACGGCTCCTGCGGGCACGCTCCTCATCGAGGCGTGCAAGTGCGCGGGCATCGAAGTGCCCTCCTTCTGCTATTACCCGAATCTTTCCCTGCAGGGCGCTTGCCGCATGTGCCTGGTGAAAGTCGAAAAGATGCCCAAGCTGCAGACCGCATGCACCACGGTGGTCGGCGAGGGCATGGTCGTCGTCACCGAGAGCGACGAGATCAAGCAGGCGCGCAAGTCGATGCTGGAAATGCTGCTGGGGAACCATCCTCTGGATTGCCCGGTCTGCGATGCCGGCGGCGAGTGCGAACTGCAGGACATGACGTTCTCCTACGGCGCCGCCGAATCGAAATTCATGGAGGCGAAGAACCACAAAGACGAGCAGCAGTGGTCTCCCGTGGTTTTCTTCGACCGGCCGCGCTGCATCCTCTGCTATCGCTGCGTACGCATCTGCGGCGAGGGCATGGACGTCTGGGCCCTCGGCGTGCAGAACCGCGGCGTGAGTTCGATTATCGCTCCCAACCAGGGCGATCACCTGGAATGCGAAGAGTGCGGCATGTGCATCGACATCTGTCCCGTCGGCGCGCTCACCTCCGGCGCCTACCGCTACAAGACGCGCCCATGGGAAATGAAGCACGTGGGCACCGTCTGCACCCACTGCGGCGACGGCTGCAAGACCACGCTCGGCGTGCGCCGCTCCGACACAGGCATGGAAATCGTCCGCGGCGACAATCGCGACAAGAGCGGCACCAACGGCGACTTCCTCTGCATCAAGGGCCGCTACGCTTTCGATTTTGCCAATCACGAAGAACGCCTGACCCAGCCGCTCATCCGCAAGAACGGCAAGCTCACCCCGTCCACGTGGGAAGACGCCTTCGAACTGATCGGAAAGAAGTTCGCCGAAGTGCGCGACAGAGATGGCGGGGCTGCGATTGGCGTGATCGGTTCCACCCGCACCACGAATGAAGAAGCTTACTTGCTGTCCAAGTTCGCCCGCACGGTCTTAAAGACGAATAACGTCGACCACCACCGCACCGCCGACTTCCCTGCCCTGGCCGCAGCGCTTCGGGGCAAACCCGACGAAACCGCCAGCATGGCCGACGTCTTCACCGCGCCGGCGATCCTGCTGATCGGCAACGATCCCACCGAGCAGCACCCACTGTTGGCGTGGCAGATTCGCAACAACGTCCGACTGCACCGCGCCAAGCTCTACGTGGTCAACTCGCGGCCTATTAAACTTCGCAGGCAAGCCACCGTATTCGCACAGGTCAGCGAGGAAAACGGCGAATCGTCGTTTGTTCACTTCCTCTCTCAGAACGATCCGGCTCCCGCTCCATTAGGCATAAACGGCACGACTGCGGAGGTTCTAGAAGAGCTTCGTAAGACCTTGCGCGGCGAAAAAGATCTCGTGGTTGCGTTTGGGTCGGAGATTCAGGGCATCAACATTTCGCAGTTAGTCACTGCTTTGTCCCAAGCCAAGTTCATCTGCCTCGCGGACTACTCCAATTCCCGCGGCGCTGCCGACATGGGCGTTTATCCGGATCTGCTCCCCGGATACCACGCGGTCAGCGGAAGCAGTCCGTTCCACGACGAATGGGGAATCCCACCGACGGCAGGCCTGCACACTACCGAAATGGCGGTCGCGGCGAAAGCAGGCACGTTGAAAGCCCTTTACGTCGTCGGAACGAATCCAGTCGGACGCCTGAACATCGATCCGTTCGCCTTCTCGAACAGTTTCGTCGTGGTGCAGGACATGTTCCTTACGGAAACGGCGGCCGTGGCCGACGTGGTTCTTCCGGCCGCCAACGCCTACGAAAAATCCGGCACTTTGACCAACACCTGTGGCGATGTGCAACTCGTCAAAAAAGCCGGGGAGGTGTCCGGCATTAAGACTGATTTCGAGATGATCGTCCGCATCGCCGACGCCATGAGCTTTGACGTTCGCAAACTTGTGCCCTTCGGCCACGGCACCACCCGCGCTGACATGGGACAGTCCCGCGGCGCCCAATCCGGTGAAGCCGACCGCCATGCGGTCTGGCTTGAGATGGAAGGGCTGGAGCCGAAACTGAGCCCGCTTGATCCCATGGCGATTCTCGACGAGATTCAGAGACTGGTTCCCGGATATGACATCTCGCGCATGAATCTTCTCGCCGGCAACACCGAGCACACATCCCTGGCAAACAGCGGGGGAGCGATCACGCCGTCACAGGCGGAAGCACCGACGTTCATCGCCCCTGCGAATGACACGTTGTTCACGTCGGGTACCCTGGGACGCTACTCTCGCGCTCTGAAGTCGGTGATGGAAAGTCATGAAGTCAAACCCGCTGAGGTCGCGGCGGACTGATCTCGAAACTAGTAGTACAGAAGGGGAGCCCACACGTTGCCGATTTGGCTCTACATCCTCGCGTCGGTGATCAAGTCGATCGTAGTTCTGTTCGTGCTGCTCACCGCCGTCGCATACACCGTCTGGCTGGAGCGCAAAGTCGTCGGCCATATGCAGAATCGCTGGGGACCCACCCGGGTTGGCCCGTTCGGCCTGCTGCAGCCCGCGGCCGATGGCATCAAGTTTCTTTTCAAAGAGGATTTGACTCCGCCTCATGTGTACAAGCCACTCTTCCTTGCCGCGCCCTTAATTGCCGTCATCTTCGCACTGACATCCATTGCGGTGATCCCATTCGGCAACGCAGTCATGATCGGCGGTTACAGCATTCCGCTGCAGATCACCACCGACGTGAACACAGGGTTGCTGCTGATTCTCGGTGTCACCTCGATTGGCGTTTACGGAGTGGCGCTCGCGGGCTGGTCCTCGAACAACAAGTATTCCTTGCTTGGCGGACTGCGAGCCAGCGCGCAGATGGTGAGCTACGAGATTTCCCTGGGCCTTTCGCTGGTGGGCGTGCTGATCATGGCAGGCAGCTTTAGCCTGAATCAGATTGTCGCTGCGCAGCAGGGCCATTTCTGGGGAGTCGTCCCACGCTGGAATATTTTCACTGGTCAGTTCATCGGCTTCTTCTGCTACCTGATGGCGGCTTACGCGGAGACGAACCGTATCCCATTTGACCTGCCGGAAGCCGAAACCGAACTCGTAGCCGGATATCACACCGAATACAGTGCCATGAAATTTGCCATGTTCTTCATGGCCGAGTACGCAAACATGATCACGGTCGCTTGTCTGGCGACGCTTCTGTTTTTCGGCGGATGGAACGGGCCGCTGTTCGGCCCACCGTTCTTGCAAGCAATCCTGCCCGTGATCTGGTTCGCCGCCAAGGTTTTCGTGTTTCTCTTTCTGTATATCTGGGTGCGCGGAACGTTGCCGCGCTTCCGTTACGACCAGTTGATGGCGTTTGGCTGGAAGTTCCTGTTGCCGCTTTCACTGGCGAATCTGATCGCGACCGCGATCGCAGTAGCGTGGTAGTCGAAGAAACTCGATGCTTAGCGTTCATCTGATTCTGTTTCTGGCCTTCGGTGCCGTTGCGGTCGCAGGCGCCATCAACCTGCTGGCGCAAACGCATCCCATCAACAGCGCGCTCTCGCTGATCGCGGTAATGGCGGCGCTCGCTGGGGAATACCTGCTCTTGGGCGCCGAGTTCCTTGCCGCTGTGCAAGTCATCGTCTACGCCGGGGCCGTCATGGTGTTGTTCGTCTTCGTCATAATGCTCCTCAATGCCGGAGTCGAAGAACACACCAATGGCAGCCGTGTCGCCGTTTTGTTTGGGATCCCCGGAATGCTGCTGGGAAGCATTCTCGTGGCCTGGGTCTTGCTGCGGCACTCGGGCACCGAAGCCGTGGTCGCTGGCGCTCTGCCCGGCTCTCCCAAGGCGATCGGCTTGCTGCTCTTCCACGAATTCCTGCTGCCCTTTGAAATCACGTCAATTCTGATTCTGATCGCCATTATGGGCGCCGTGGTGCTGGCCAGCAAGCCGCCGACATCCCCCGTCGTCCCTCCGGTAAGGAAGGTGAGTTGATGGTCCCGCTCTCATATTACCTGGTACTCAGCGGAATCCTGTTTGCCTGCGGCGTCACCGGATTTCTGATCAAGCGCAACATAATTACCATCTTCATGTCCATTGAGTTGATGCTCAACGGAGTGAATTTGTCTTTCGTAGCCTTCGCGGCGCACTGGCATGCGCTGGCTGGGCAGGTCTTCGTCTTCTTCGTGATGGTGGTGGCGGCCGCCGAAACGGCCGTTGGACTCGCGATCATCATCGCCGTCTACCGCACACGCGAAACTCTGAACGTGGACCAGGTGAACCTGCTCAAATTATGACGTCATCTCTCAATCTCTGGCTGATCCCGGTCCTGCCGTTGGCGGGGGCAGCGATCAACGGCTTCCTCGGGAAGAAATCTTCGCGAACTGCGGTCAGCACGATCGGGTTGGTGTTTCCCGGCGCGGCGTTCGCATGGGCGCTGTCGGTGGCCTTTCGCTTCTCTTCCCTGGCGCAGATTCCCTACCAGGAATACGTAGCCCACTGGATCCGCTCGGGCAGTTTCAGCGCCGACTTCGCCTTTTATCTTGATCAACTGTCGTTGGTCATGCTGCTGGTCGTCACCGGAGTGGGATTCCTTATCCACATCTACTCGGTCGGATACATGTGGGACGACCCCAGCTATTACCGGTTCTTCTGCTATCTGAACCTGTTCATGTTTTTCATGTTGACGCTCGTGCTGGCCAACAACTACCTGCTCATGTTCATCGGTTGGGAGGGCGTCGGCCTGGCATCATATCTGCTGATCGGTTTCTGGTTCACGAAAGATTCAGCGGCGTCGGCAGGAAAGAAAGCATTCATCGTCAACCGCATTGGAGACTTCGGATTCCTGATCGGTCTATTCCTGCTGATCCAGCACTTCACGTCGCTGGACTTCACGAAGGTTTTCGACTCCGTCGCCCATCTCCCTGCAGGACTCGAAACCGAGACCCTTCTCACCACCATCGGAATCCTGCTGATGGTCGGGGCCTGCGGCAAGTCAGCCCAGATCCCGCTCTACGTCTGGCTCCCCGACGCCATGGAAGGCCCCACGCCGGTGTCCGCGCTGATCCATGCTGCGACCATGGTGACGGCCGGTGTCTACATGGTGTCGCGATCGCACTTGATCTTTGAACGCGCACCCGTGGCTCTGATGGTCGTCGCCATCATTGGCACGCTCACTGCGCTGTTCGCCGCGACCATCGGAATCACCCAGACCGACATTAAGAAGGTCCTCGCCTACTCCACCGTCTCGCAACTCGGTTACATGTTCATGGCGTGCGGCGTGGGAGCGTTTTCCGCCGGAATCTTTCACCTCATGACACACGCGTTCTTCAAGGGCCTGCTCTTCCTGGCCGCTGGCTCGGTGATTCACGCCGTCGGTGGCGAGCAGGACATGCGCAAGATGGGCGGCCTCCGCTCCTACATCCCCATTACAGCCGCGACCATGGGAATCGCCACGTTGGCCATTGCCGGAATCTGGCCGTTGGCAGGATTTTGGAGCAAGGACGAGATCCTGTGGAAGGCTTATCAGGCCAACTGGGTTTATTGGTTCATAGGCTTGGTCACGGCATTCATCACCTCGTTCTACATGTTCCGCTTGCTGTTCATGACATTTGCTGGCGATTACCGCGGGGCGCATGTCGACGAGCATGGACAGGGCGCCCATGGTCATGGGGATGACCACGGTCACGGCGAGCCCCACGAGAGCCCGATGGTCATGCTGGTTCCGCTGATGATCCTTGCCTTGCTCTCGGTGATCGGCGGCCTTGTTGGCATCGGCAACGGTTTTGAGCATTTCCTTGCGCCGGTTTTTGGCTCCGCAGAAGTGGGCGGAGCTGCTGAAGTCGCAAGTCACGGCACGGAAATTCTGCTCATGGTTGTCTCGGTAGCGGTCGCCCTCCTAGGCGCGTGGCTGGCCTATGTTCTCTACATCAGCAAGCCCTATCTCCCGCAGAAAATCGCCGACGCTGTCGGCAGTTTCTACAATGTGGTCTTGAACAAGTACTACGTGGATGAGCTCTATGCCAAGCTCTTCGTAAAACCCATGATCGACGGGTCGACGAGCATTCTGTGGCAAGGTATCGACCGCAAAGTTATCGACGACACGGTTAACAACGCCGCCGACGGGACCCGCCATGTCTCCGATGAAGTCCGTCAAATGCAATCCGGCAACCTGCGCTCTTACGCGGGTTGGATCGCGGCCGGTTCCGCTGTCGTGATTGCCTACATGATCTGGCTGGGGGTGGGACGATGAGCATCGACAATCTCAGCCCCTACATCCTGACCCTGGTGACCTTCGTTCCGCTCGCCGGCGCCTTGCTGCTCGTCCTGCTGCCCCGCCGCGACCGTGATATTCGTATTTTTTCTCTCGTCATCTCGGTGCTGACCTTCGCCCTTTCCGTGCACTTGCCAGTGCATTTCCGTCGGGGACAGCCTGGCTTCCAGTTCGACATCAACCATCCCTGGATCTCGAGCCCCAACATCCACTACCACATGGGCATCGACGGCATTTCCCTGTGGCTGGTCGTTCTCACTACGTTCCTCACTCCGCTGTGCGTGCTGATCTCCTGGAAGTCCGTTCACGACCGGGTCAAGGAGTTCTTCATCCTTCTGCTCATCCTCGAAACGGCGCTGATCGGCGTCTTCACTTCCCTCGACCTTTTCTTGTTCTATTTCTTCTGGGAAGCGACGCTGATCCCGATGGCCCTGGTGATCGGCGTTTTTGGTCACGAGCGCAAGGTCTACGCCGCGGTCAAGTTTTTTATGTACACCATGATCGCCTCGGTGTTCATGCTGGCAGCGATTCTATGGCTCTACGCTCACACCGGCAGCTTTGATTTCGTTACGATTCGCGATCAGATCGCGCGCGGCGCCGTTCCAAACTTCCCGGCCGCAGCCCAGTGGCTCTTCCTCGGCTTCTTCGTAGCATTTGCAGTCAAAGTGCCGCTGTTCCCGTTCCATACCTGGCTGCCGGACGCTCACGTAGAGGCCCCCACCGCGGGATCCGTCCTACTGGCGGGCGTTCTGCTGAAGATGGGCACTTACGGAATGCTGCGTTTCAACCTCGGCCTGTTCCCCGAGCAATCACGATACAACTCCCCTTGGATCATGATTCTGGCGCTGATCGGCATCATCTACGGCGCACTCGTGGCTATGGTGCAGCCCAACATGAAGAAGCTGATCGCCTACTCCTCGGTCAGCCACCTGGGATTTGTAGTGCTGGGCATCTTCAGCTTCACGCAGGCAGGATTGAACGGCGCGATGTTCGTTATGCTGGCTCACGGAGTCTCGACCGGAGCCCTCTTCATGCTGGCTGGAATCCTCCACGAACGCCGTCATACTTACGAGATCACGGAATTCGGCGGCCTAGCCTCGCCCATGCCCGTCTACGCGGCTTCCTACTTATTTATCGTGCTCGCTTCGGTTGGACTTCCGTTGCTCAACGGATTCATCGGCGAGTTCCTCGTACTGAGCGGCGCCTTCCAGGCGCGTGCGCTCTACGGAATCCTCGCCGCGACCGGCGTGATCTGGAGCGCCGTTTATCTCTTGTGGATGTACCAGCGCGTCTTCTACGGAAAAGTGACCCACCCGGTGAACAATTCGTTGCCCGATCTTTTCGGATTCGAGAAAGCTGCCGTCTGGCCCTGCGCCGCGGCTGCTCTCGTGATGGGCGTCGCTCCCATCATGTGGTTGGGAGCGATTGACCCCGCCGTACAAACTGCGCTGGTTCCCTTCACGCCGGTCGTCAGCAAGATGGTGGGCCAATGACCACCGACCTGTTGGCCCAGATTATTCCCCAAGGCGCGGACTACGTTCGCATCCTGCCCGAGCTTATTCTGTCGGCCTTCGGCATCGCGATCATGTTCCTGGATCCTCTCGTCGATGAAGAGAAGAGCCAAAAGACGCTCGGTCTGATCGCCTTCGCGGGTGCGGTCGCGGGCCTTCTTTCCACGTGGTACATGACGCAGAATCCCGGCCTTGCATTTTCCAACATGGTCCGGGTCGACAGCTTCAGCGTGTTCTTCCATTTCCTGGTCATTGCCATCGCCGCAGTGGTAATCCTGAGCTCGTTTGAATACATGGCGGTGCAGAAGATTCGTGCGGGCGAATACTACGCTCTGATCCTGTTCAGCGTGGTCGGCATGGGATTGATGTCCTCGGCCGTCGAGCTCGTGCTGATTTTCATCGCGCTCGAGATCTCCTCGATCTCCACCTACATTCTGGTGGGATTCCGCCGCAACGAGGCCTCCAGCAGCGAATCCTCTCTCAAGTATTTTCTGCTGGGCTCCTTCGCGACCGCGTTTTTCCTGTACGGCGTGGCACTGATGTTCGGCGCCACCGGATCGACCAACATTGAGATCATCGGCCACACCTTGCAGACTGGTCCAGCGGAGGTACTGGTTTACCTGGCCATTGCACTGATGCTGGTCGGCCTGGGATTCAAAGTGGCTGCCGCCCCGCTTCATGTCTGGACGCCCGACGTCTACGAGGGTGCACCCGCCCCGATCGTAGGCTTCATGTCCACGGCGCCGAAAGCAGCCGCATTCGCCGTCCTGCTGCGCGTGGTGTTCGCCATCAATGCGCCCGGCCGTTTTTGGCCAATTTGGGTCGCTGCGGCGCTGTCCATGACTCTGGGCAACATCGGGGCTCTGGTGCAGACCAACATTAAGCGCCTCCTGGCCTACTCCTCGATCGCCCACGCCGGCTATCTGCTCGTTGCCTTCGCCATGACCACTTCAGAAGATTCCGCTACCGGAATCTCCGCCGCCATGTTCTACGCCGCGGCGTATGCCGCCATGAACGTCGGCGCATTTGCGGTGGTCGGTCACTTCGCCAATGCCGGCGAGCGTTATGTAACCCTCGAAGACTACGAAGGGCTGGGTCGCACTTCTCCGCTGTTGGCCGCGACGCTCACCATTTTCTTGCTCTCTCTGATCGGAATCCCAATGACGGGCGGGTTCTTTGCGAAATTTTACGTCTTCAGTGCTGCCCTAAAGGCCAATCTCATCTGGCTGACGCTAATCGGCGTCGTAAACAGTGCCATTGGCTCCTACTACTACCTGCGTATCATCGTGGTGATGTACATGCGCGAGGCCCGCAAGGAAGTTCCGGTCACTCCCATTCCCGCCGGGTTGGGCGTGGCCCTAGCCCTCACAATCGTGGCCACCCTCTATCTCGGGATGCTTCCGAACCGCGTCCTCCAATATGCGCGACAGTCTGCGCAGGACCTGCTCCCGCACCAAGCTGTGCCAGTCCCGGTCGGCGCTGCCCGGGTACTGCCAGCGGCCAGCCCTTCGCGCTAACATTTGACCCAAGAATGCCATTTGACAAGCCTGCGGAGGAGCGTGCATTATTGTGTGCACTAAATGCGAGTTCAGTCCTTCCCTCTCAAAGGAACTGACAGCTGAGGAGAGAAAAATGTCCAACCTGATTTCTGGCCTTTGGCGTGACGATGCGGGACAAGACATCGCAGAATACGCCGTAATGTTGGCAGTGATTTTAGTTCTGGTCGTTGGGACAGTCCGTCTGATCGGGTCGAATTCCAACAACGTATTCTCCCAAGCCGCCAGTTCGATTCAATAAGCGAGTTGTCGGGCCAAAGGTTCGTCCAGCTTTCGGCAGAGTAATTTGACGATGACACGATTTACCCCAGATACCGCATTTACCGCTTACTACTGGTTCCCAGCAGTAGCGGCTGCGGCCAGCTTGGGGTAAGGATGAGCCAGTAACGGCCACCCAGACTTAGAGCAAACCTCAGCCGCGATCCCAGGATCGCGGCTTTGCTTTTCAGGATAAAAAACAAGGAGAAGCAGCCATGATCGTCAATATGACCGAAAAGGCCACCGAACAAGAGATCAACCATGTGATTGAGCGCATTCGCGAAGCCGGCTACCAGCCTCATGTCACCCGCGGAACGGAGCGCACCATCGTTGCCGCCGTCGGCAGCGGTCGCCGTCACGAAATCGAAGCATTGCAGGTCGCGCCTGGCGTGGATAACGTCGTAGCTATCGCGCAACCATTCAAGTTGGTCAGCCGGCAAGTGCGCCCAGAACGATCCGTGGTCAAAATCAATGGGGTATCGATCGGTGGGCCCGAAGTAGTGGTCATCGCCGGTCCTTGCTCGGTGGAATCGCGCGAGCAGATGCTCGACACGGCGCACGCCGTCCAGCGCGCTGGAGCCTCCATGTTGCGCGGCGGCGCCTACAAACCGCGCACTTCGCCCTATGACTTCCAGGGACTGGGCATCGAAGCCCTCAAGATCCTCCGGGAAGCAAAAGAGCAGACCGGTTTGCCCGTAGTGACCGAGGTGATGAGCACCGAGGACATCGACATCATTTGTGAGCATGTGGACATGCTGCAAGTGGGAGCGCGCAATATGCAGAACTTCGCCCTGCTGCGCCGCCTGGCTACGATCCAAAAGCCAGTTCTGCTGAAGCGGGGCCCCTCGGCCACGGTGAAAGAATGGTTGCTCGCCGCCGAGTACCTGCTGTCGGGCGGCAACCATCAGGTCGTCCTATGCGAACGCGGCATCAAGACTTTTGAGACGGAGATGCGGAACACCATCGACCTGGCGGCCATCGCGCTGGCTCGCGACCTTTCGCACCTGCCCGTGATAGCTGATCCCTCGCACGGCACTGGCAAGCAGAGCTTGATTGCCGCGGTCTCGCGTGCCGCAGTCGCCGTGGGCGCGGATGGGCTGATCATCGAAGTGCATCCCTGCCCGGAGCGCGCTCTTTCCGATGGCCCCCAGTCTCTGGATTTCGCGGGCTTCGCGAAAGTCATGCATGCGCTGACCGAGCCGTTGCGGAGAACCGCACACCGGCCGGAAGCCGTGGCGGTGGTCTCTTAGCTTTAAGCAAACCAAGACGGATCGCAAGGCCCGTTGGGACGTCTGTCCGCCGGCGGGTCTGGAAAGTGATCCGGCAAGTCGGGTTAGCCTTTCGTGGCGAGGCGATCAAGGGCCGCTTTCATTGCCACCATACCCTGGTCCATCATTGCTTCAATCGCACTGGCCGCCTCATTGGGGAGGAGGTCGGCAATCCAAAGGACCCGGGTCTGACCACCCGGGTCGGCGAGAACCTGGGCCGAGGCATTGTAGTGCGTTAACGGTCCACCGATCGCGGACCACACCAACCGCCGCGCCTCGTCATTGATATCGACAATTGGCTCTCTCACCACCATGCCGGTGGCGAAGGTTACAATGCGCTGCCCAGGCTCGAGCCGAGTGTGGGTGACGAAACCGGGCACCAGTCGGGTGTGAAGGGCGCCAATATCACGCAGAGCCGACCAGACTTCATCAGCGCTCGCCTTGGTTGATATCTCCTTACGAATCGAGGCCATTTCCTGCTCCTTGTGCTTCCTCTCGGGCGGTCAGCTGCGAGCCATTCCCGCGCCCGCTATACTAGACTTTTAGGACTATTTGGAATGAAAATCTTGGCGAAAATTGCGGTCGAATTCGAATGAGGACCCTACACGAGAACATCTCTAACCCGCCCAAGTCACGCCGGCTCGCCTCAGGAGATGGGTGGACAGTGTCGGAAGTTGTCTGCACCGCAGGCCCGCTGGATCGGCCCTTCGAGGAGCGGCACAGCCAACCCACGATTGCCATTGTGGTGGGCGGCACGTTTCAATATCGTTCCTCCACAGGCCGCGCATTGATGACCCCAGGGTCTTTGCTCCTTGGCAACAACGGGGATTGCTTTACCTGTGGACATGAACACGGTACGGGGGATCGCTGCATCGCGTTTTCGTACGCTCCTGCGTTATTTGAACGACTTGCAAATCAAGTAGCGGCACACAGTGCCCGTTTCAGGGTGCCGCGCCTTCCGCCGATCCGCGCCTCCGCTCCCCTCGTTGCAAAGGTTTCCACGATTCCGGCCGGAGTCGAGGCCATGGCTTGCGAGGAACTAAGTGTGGGGGTCGTGACCCAGGCAATACGCATCGCCCAGGGTGTTTCGCGATCGCGAACCGGCGCGCCGGCAAGCTCTCTAGCTCGCGTCACCCGCGTCGTCCGCATGATCGAGAATGACGCAGACACTCCTCACGATCTGAACCAGCTTGCACAACTGGCGCGCCTGAGCCGTTATCATTTTCTTCGTACTTTTGAAGAATTGACGGGTACTACGCCCCACCAATATCTACTTCGAGTGCGGCTGCGCCGCGCCGCAATTCAACTGCGATCGGAATCCACTCGAATCTCCGACGTCGCCCTCGAATGCGGTTTTGGAGATATCTCCAATTTCAACCGCACATTCCGAGCCGAGTTTGGAGTTAATCCACGCTCCTATCGCTCGATGGCTTAGGTTGTCAGGGGGAGATTCGCTCAGAACGCGACTTGGATCTCAATGAGCCGCTGGGCTCGGGGCGGGCTGTTTAACTATCATCGCCGGATCGCCAAACAGCACAAAGGTTCGGCGCACATTCACATCGCTGATCTGCGATTTCGCTTGGAGAATCGACTCTCCCAGCGTCAGTGGCTCGGCTTGCAGCGCGTTATGCACCACCAGCTTGTCGAGCTTGGTCTGCGGACCGGGCTGGTTCAGACCGGTCGACGCCAGTACTGCAACCGCTCCGCCATTTGGCGCCAGCAGCAGACTCACGCCCAACGGGGGCATGTAAAGGTCGATGAAGAATCCGTTCAGGCAGTCCATGATCAGAAAGACCGGAAGCTGCGATCCGTTGGTCAGCGAGCTCACCGAATCCGTGTTGAAGACGTTGGCCCCCGACCACTGATCTTCGGAACCGTGTCCCAGGTAGTTCACGAGCAGACGACCTGAGTTGATCCCGTCAATTATGTCTTGCGGCGTCGTGGTCGTGCTAACGAAGATGTCTTGGGCTTGCACGGCCGCTGGAAGTTGCGCCTGCACCATCGCAGTGTCTGCGGTGAAGCTCTCGGTGTCGTCCTTGTCGGCCACCATGAGAGCCTGTGAGGTCCACGCACCATTGCTGGACTTCCCTTCGTAACCCACGATCTTCCCAACCACGGTGTTCGCTTCTTCCAACGTGCTGACGGGCAGGCGCCCAGTGGAAATCGTCGCTGTGCCGCTGCCGGAGAAATCCGAGAACCAGTCGTCGGATGCAGTCATCAGGCCGCCCGCCGCAAGAATCTGCGTCGGCACCAGATCGAGATTCCCCTGGCCGAGATAATTTCGGGGATCGAACGAGGCGCGCCCGTTCAGCAGCAGGTAGCTCGGGGCCTTCTTCCAATTCTGAGCAGCCGCCTGCAAGAACTGGCGCATTGCGAACGGACTATGCTCGCCGAAGTTGAACTCGTCGTACAGGTCGGTAACGGGAACCACGGCAGACGACTTCCCGTCCGCCTCGTGCGCCCGCACCAGTGGAGTCAGAGCGTCCGCAAACCCTTCGTGCGTAATCATCGCAATATTCGCGCCCGGCTGCATCCTATGCCAGTGCGACGGATGGTGCGGTTGCACGCCGGCCGGCGACGCAACCCGGTCGTCCGCGACGGCGAGTAAAGTGTGGCGCACCGGAGCTACCGGATCCGTGCTCGTCCACGGAACTTCGAGGGCAACATCAAACTTGCCATTGCTAGTCGCGACTTGTGGCGTAAGCTGTAGCGGCCGATTCGGATCCGTGATGTCGAGCACGACCGGCACGCTCGCGAATCCACTTACCTTCACTTCTTCACCGGCGCGGCCCGTGAACTTCAATTCATCCGAGTCCGCAGCATAGAGATGCGGATACGCGATGCGGATGGACTGAACCAGGCTGGTATCGTAGTCTCCATTCTGCGCTGTCAGAGTCACGGTATTGCTGCCGTTCTGAAGCAGGCCGGGTGGCAGGTTCAAGCTGAGACGACCTTTTTGCTGGCCGGTGAAGATCACATCGCCAACCGGAGTCCCATTGAGCGCGACTTGCACGTCGTGCGGGAAGCCCACGATAACGCCCTGCAGCACTACGTCCAGCCGCGCAGGCCGGGTCGACGTAGCGTCGAGATGAGGCGCAGACACCACCTGCTCCACCGGCGCCGGTGAGACCAACTCGCCGAAGAAATTGTCTCCGTCAGGCGTCAGAAGCGCCTGGAAGTAGATCGTGTGTTGCCGCAGTTCGACCGTTGCAGGAAAATTCTGTGGCGGCAGGTTCGATCCTGTAGTGGCCTGCAGGCGCGGAATTCGCGCTCCCTGCGATTCGCACGTCGCCAGCCAGTACACTCTCGTGCCCGTGTAAACCGTATCGATACCGGTGCCATAGAAGTTTATGGCTGCTTGTGGACCGAAGCCGCCTGGACCATTCGTCGCGCCCGTAATCTGTATCGGCTGTTCGACTGCCTCCGCGTACAGGTGCAGCCGCGCCGGATCCGCGTTCGGATCGAGCCCCGCTTTCACCAGGTCTGGTTGGGTCACGTGATGCCACCCCTCATGTTGCACCAGAATCTTCACTCCAGGACGCGCCGCCAGCTCAAACTGCTTTTGAATCTGGCTCGATGTCGGCGCGGACACCTGCGACAAGGCTTCAACCATGTGACTCTGCTGGCTCCCGGGACCCGCAGGTTGCGCCTGGCTCAACTGGCTGAGCATCCGCGTCTCAGACGCCGACCGATCGATGCTTAGTCTCGCTCCTGCATGGACTGAAACCGGCCCGTGCATGGTACGCGTTCCGTTCACATCAATATCTTCCAGCCAGTACGACAGCGACAAACCTCCTGCAGACGGGTCAATCCAGGCATAATTCCTTCCCGCGTGCTTGGGCAGCGCCCCGCTCATCAGCAGCGCCGAACCGGCGATCAGGGAAGAATTCATGCGCACGCGGTTCCCTCCCTGCTCGCGGTACACATTGAATCCCAGGTTGTGCGCCTCTCCTCCTGTCTTCCACGTCAGCATGACTCGGCGAGTTCCGTTCTTGTCGATACCCGTGTGCGCCGAGAACGACTGCAACGCGATCCTGGTCGGAGCCGTAATGGTCTCGGTCCACGTCGACGAATTGTTCGCCTGATTCGGATCCGTCTGGTCCGCGGTGACGGTTGCGGTATTCGCAACCACGCCCGGCTGCCCCGGAATGGACAAGATCGAAATAGTCGCTGTGGCCGCGTTGGCCATAGTACCCAGCAAACAGGTTACGGTTCCACCGGCCTCCGAGCACGATCCTTGCGTTGTCGGTGTTACCGTCGAAGAAAGATAGGTCAGGACCGAAGGCAGAGTATCCGTCACCGTAACGTTGGTCGCCGATGCCGGGCCGTTGTTGGCGACCACGAGCGTGTAAATAAGCGGACTTCCTTCGGTCACAGGATTCGGCGTCCCAGTTTTTGTAATCGCCATATCAGCACTGTTGGCATTGGCGACCACGACGGTGGCACTGGCACTATTTGTCGTGAGACTCGGCACAATGTTGCTGGCGGTCGCCGTATCGGTTTCCGTGATGTTCGTACCTGAGGGCGTGCCCGCATTCACCTGCAGTACGAGGGTGAAGTTCGCCGTCGTATTCGCCGCCATGCTGCCGATAGTGCAACCCGGAGGCGTAGTCGCGATGCTACAGGTCCATCCTGCAGGTCCGGTCAACGAAACGACCGTAGTGTTGGGGGGAACCGGATCCGTGAACGACACTGTCGTGGCCGCAGCCGGTCCCAGGTTCTGCACGCTCTGCGTGTAGGTGACATTGGCGCCCACCGCCACAGAACTCGGCGAAGCCGAATTCGTCGCGACCAGGTCTGCCTGCGTCGCAGTCGCCACCACATCGTTTGCGGTCGCACTGTTGTTCGCCAGATTTGGATCTGCAGCCGTAGAACTGACGCTCACAATATCCTTGATCGCTGTCCCGGGCGTCGCCGCTCCGCTCACAGTCACGACAAAGTTAATCGTTGCTGGCGAACCAGCCACGAAACTGGGATTCGTGCAAATGAGGGTGCCAACATTGCAGGTCCATCCAGCCGGCCCGCTCAACGACACCGCAGCCGTATTCGCGGGCAATGCTTCGGTCAGCGTCACATTGGCCGTGCTGGGCCCGGCGTTACTCACCACTTGTGTGTAGGTGATGTTGTTGCCCGCCTGCACCGGAACCGGGCTCGCCGCATTCGTCACCGAAAGATCCGCCGAATCGGCTACCTGCACGTTCACAGTGGCGCTGTTATTCCCGCTGTTCGGATCACTGGTCGACGACACCGAGTCCGTTTCGGTAATTGTGGTGCCCGAGGCTACGTTCGCAGCCACCTTCACCACAAAAGTAAAGTTGGCCGTCGCATTCGCCGCCAGGCTGGCGATGGTGCAACTCGGCGGTGTGGTCGCAATGCTGCACGTCCATCCTGCAGGCCCGGTCAACGAAACGACCGTGGTATTGGTGGGAACCGGATCCGTGAACGAGATTGTCGTCGCAGCCGCCGGACCATTATTCGTCACGCTTTGCGTGTACGTAATATTGTTTCCAGCCGCCACTGGATTCGGACTCGCCGCGTTCGTGACGCTCAAATCCGCCTGCGTCCCCAACGCCACGACAATGTTGACCGTCGCCGAGTTGTTGCTCAGGTTTGTGTCCTGCGACGTCGTGGCTACCGTGGCCGTGTCGGTAATGATCGTTCCAGTAGTCGCGGTACCGCTCACTGTGTATTTGGCCGTAACCGTCCCCGTCGAACCTGGCGGCACACTGGAACTGCTGCACGCTACCGGCGCCGAGGTACAGGTCCACGTCCCACCGCCAGCGTTCACGACCGCTACCGATACAAACGTCGTGCTGGCTGGCGTCGCTTCATTGAATGTCGCCGTGCTGCAGTTGCTTGGGCCCGAGTTAGTCACGACCTGCGTATAAGTAATCTGGCCGCCCGCTGCCACGGGGCTCGGCGTCCCACTGTTGGTCACCGCGAGATCGCAGGCCACGGTCACCGGCGTGACCACAGTTGTACTGTTGTTTGCCGAAGTGGGATCGCTGGTCGCCGCGGTAACGGACGAATTCGCCGTGATCGAGCCCGCAGCCACCGTCGACGGGACATTTACGACAACGACAATGTCGGCCGTCGCATTCGCGCCCAGCGTGGGATCGGTGCAGTTAACATTTCCTGTGCTGCCGACAGCCGGTGTTGTGCAAGTCCAGCCCGCCGGAGCCAGCACGGACTGAAACGTCGTATTGAGCGGGGTTGCCTCGGTGAAACTCACAGCCGAAGCTGCCGCCGGGCCATTGTTGGTAATCGTCTGCGTGTAAGTAATGTTGTTACCGGCAAACACTGACGAAGGAGTAGCCGCTGTACTCAACGCCAAGTCCGCCTGAGTTGCCGTTGCAACCACGACGGTCGCAGTGGCGGAATTTGCTCCGAAGGATTGGTTGGTCGCGTTGACCGTAGCCGTATCGGTGATCGTCGTTCCGCTTGCCGTGAGCGCGTTGACTGTATATCTGACGGTGAATGTTGCAGACGCGCCTCCCGCCACCCCAGCTGCATTCTGGCAACTCACCGGCGGAGGAGCCGGAGTGCAAGTCCACCCCGCTGGTGGGGTGATCGACACGAACGCCGTATTCGCAGGCGTCGCCTCGGCAAACGTGGCGCCAGTTGCCGTCGAAGTCCCGGTATTCGTCACCACTTGGGTATAGGTGATGGTGTTGCCCGCCTGCACCAACGGGCTCGGCGAGGCCACGTTCGTCACCGTCAAATCCGGTCCGGTCGTGCCCACAAGCGTGCTCGCAGTTGCCGTGTTGTTCGCGGAATTCGGATCAGCCACCGATGAACTCACCGACACCGAATCCGCGATGACCGTGCCATTGGCCGTCCCGCTGTTCACCTTCACCACCAACGTGAACGTCCCGGCGGTTAACCCCGCCATGTTGACGTCGCTGCAGACCACATTGCCCGTTCCACCCGTCCCCGGCGTGATGCAACTCCATCCCGTCGGCGGCGTCATTGACACCAATGTCGTATTTGCGGGAATGGGGGCGACGAGCGTCGCGTTATCAGCGGCGCTCGGCCCGCTGTTGGTCACGACTTGCGTGTAGGTAATATTGCCGCCCGCCGCTACCGGGTTCGGCGACCCGCTGTCCGTCACACCCAGGTCGGCGCTCGACCCCACGTTTGCGGTGTCGGTCGCGGTGTCGTTCAGAAGGTTGGCCTCGCCTCCGCCCCCCACGACCGCGGTATTCGTCAGTGTCGCAGGAGCCGACTGCGACACGAGGGCATTCAGCATAATCGCTGGATAACTGCTGCTCGCTCCCAGCACATCGGATCGAGTGCAACTGATCGTCTGTCCTGAGATAGAACAGGCCCATGACAGCGGGCTCCAGCCCATGGGGGTGATACCGATTGGAAGCGTGTCGTTAACGGTCACAAGCCCGCTGGTGCCACCGTACGCACTGACGTTCGAGGCGGTGATGGTCCAGTTGGCATTCGATCCGCGGGTGAAGTTGCCGACGTGAGTCTTGCTCACCGTCATATCGGGAGTGCACAGCGCCGCCGACTGAATGCCGGTAACCTGCCCCAGCGTCGCATTGGTTGCAGTCGTCCCTGCGTTCCCGGGCGTAGCGCCATAAGGCACCGACGGCGTATTCAGCGTCAGGCCATTTGCCCCTCCGCTGATGCCGACGGCGGCCGGCGCGCCAGACACAAACACGACACCACCGCCGCCGCCGCCGCCCGGGCCATGGCGTTGGGTCAGGGCGTAGGCCTGGGACGGCCAGGCGTTGCCCCCGCTACCACCGTTAGCTTGTAGCGTAAGGCCGCCCTCGCCGCCGTTGGCGGACAGCACCACAATCGTTCCACCCGCGCCACCACCACCACCTGCGTCGTTGGCCGTCCCGTTGTAGGCGTTCGATCCGTTTGCAGTCAGAGTCGCGGTGCCCGTCAGACTGTCGGCGCGAATAAAAATGATTCCGCCACCGGCCGAGCCACTGCTGGCCTGATTGTCACCGTCGGAGTTGTTTCGCGTACCCGCCCCGCCTCCACCGCCCAACGCGATGCGGTCAATCGTTGCTGGGAAAGGCGCGCCACCCTCGCCACCGTCGCTCAGGTTTGTATTCCACGAGTCTCCGCCAAACCCGCCCGACCCGCCATTACCTCCGCCTCCGCCGCCGGCGTTCTGGTCGTTGTTCGCCGGGTCGGCGTCCGTTCCTCCTCCGCCCGCATTCCCCGGCGCTCCGCGTGCCATACTCCCGTCGGTTCCTGCCGTGCCGCTCGGGTAGCCGGTCGTGGTTTGCAGGAACGTTCCACCGGACTCCACCCATTCCGGGGTACCCGCGATGCCCTCTCCCTTGGAGGCGTCGACGCCCGTGGCTCCACCAACGGCGCCGGTGTAGGTTGCCGGCGATGCATGCAAGTAGTCGGTGTTTGCCCCGCCAGCCCCCCCCACCAACTGCATCCCCGCGCCACTGCGGAAACCCTTTCCGTCAACAATTGCAGTGCCCCCGTTCAGGTTCAGTTGTCCCCCGACATCCAACGCGAGAATCCCACCGCTTGTACCATTCCACGCGGCCGCCGTGACCGCGCCCAACGTGGCTGACGTGTACTGCGGCACCAGCACCACCTGGTACGTGCTTTGCCCCTTCGTCCCCGAAGCAGCAGCCGCGGTGTATCCAAACACAAGCCCATTGCCGGGCCCCGCTCCCTTGATGGGCACCGATCCGCCGCTCACGGCTCCCGTCGCAGCCACAAATTCGTAGTTGCCCGCATTATTGATGGTCGTGAAACCGGCGCCCGTACTTCCATTTCCGTATGCCACCGTATTGGAGGTGCTGATGCTGGCATCCTGCATCTGTATCACCAGCAGGAGGCTCCCGCTCGCAATTACTCCCGTCCCGTTCGCCGCCCCCAAAGGAATCGACGTAGCCCCTTTCACCACATTCGCTGTTCCCGGGAAATATGTATTCACCACGCCGCTGAGAGTTCCGCCGGCCGTCAATGTGCTCATAGAGCACACAATAGTCACCACCGGAGCCAGTGCGACGTAACTATTGTTCCCAGTATTGGGGTCTGGCGGAGGCCCCGGATTCGACACTGTCGCCGTGTTGGGATAGAAACCCGCGGCCGTGGTCGACACAACCACGGTTAACGTCGCGGTCGCTCCACTCGCAAAAGGCGATGGAAGCGTACAGTTGATGGTCGCGGTTACGGTGCAGGTCGTACCGGCACTCGGCGTCTCCGACACTAACGCCAGGTTCGTGGCGGCAAACGTATCCGTCAACGTGGCGCCGATCGCCGCCGACGGACCGTTGTTCGTCACCGTGACGACGTAGGTGGAATTCTGCCCCAGTGGAACGGCGCTGACTTTAGTGGTGACCCCAACGTCCGCCGTACTCGGATTAATTGAGACCGCTCCCAATGACCAGTTTGAGGTGCCGCCGAACGTTTCCGAGATAGGCACGCTCGCTGCGCCCGTGCGGCTGCTGCCGGTCGCAGTCACGTCGGGAGGATCCGTGCCACCACCGCTGGTCAAATTCCACCGCGACACTTGTGGCCCGGACACTGTGACCGCTTGATTGCCTCCCGTAGCCAGCGTGTCCAGTATCATCCCATTCACTGTGCTGGGGACATCCATCTGCGAGTTCGCGCCTGCCGCGCCATTCGCCGATACAAATGAACCCATTGGGACCGTCTGGTCGACGCCTGTAAATGTGGTGGCGCCGGCCACAATACCCACAGTCGCGGCTGCGACCGGAATATTTATGGAAACGTTCAGCGCCAGGTTGCTGCCGGAAGCGGGATTCAGCAGAGACCACATTTCTACGCGGCGCGTGTTTCCGGCGTCGTTGTGCGCTCCGAGCAGACTTAGCGTGGTGCCGCTGTAGGTAATGCTGGTAACCGCAGTCGTAGGTGCGTTGGTGATATTCATCGAGACACCAACGATGAGGAGCCGGTTCGCCCCGGCGCCCGTAGTATGAGTGAAGTTGTCAGTAACCGTCCCAGGGCCCGTGCGTTCTATCGCCCTTGAACTCGTGGTGTCCACCGCGACTTGAGCGCTCAGCAGCGTCGCCGTAAACAAGAGAAACAGACCCAGAATTCCGGCGCGAATCCGGGATAGCTTCGCACCTGCCCTCGAAGAACCAGGCCCGCTGAGCAGCTTGACGACTACAACCTGGGACCGCGCCGCGCATCGCAGCGCCCATCCGCCCACACTTTTAAACCTGGCCTGCAAAATTCTCCGTCCTACCCGCACTCCCTTGGCCCGAGCCAGGCCAAGAATCTGCCCCCCCCTCAACAGCGGATCATTTTCCTGGCCGCAGTCACCTCGGGTGAGAAATACATCCCTCGCGTGATCCGCATGCACGATCCGGTGAAGCCGGAAGCCATCTTTAGATTTTGCTAAGACAATATCGTCCTTTCGTAATTTGCTCACGATTACGGGAGTAACCTCGACCACCTCGCCATCGCGGATTGCCGGAGACATGCTCGCGCCGCGCGCCTGAAAGCGCGCTCTCAAGCCCTGTTCCAGCAATTCGCGGACGACATCTTCAAACAACTTCGAGTCAGACCCGCGGTCAATCATGGAAATTGAGGATCGTATCTACGGCCCGCTGATCAGGCTCAAAGGCGTATCGGTAAACAGGAACCGCGCCCACCACTTCCTGCAGAAATGTCAGCGCTGAGTCGACGTACTCATGTTTGTGAAACGGCACAAAGCTGCGCGCAAATAACTCCGCTACCCCCTGGCTCGGGGAAAGCCTGGTCAGCACATTCCCGCGTCCATGCTCCAGAATAAAAATCCTCGCCAGCGGCGCGCTCCCCGGCGATGCATACATCGCTTCGCCATGCCAGGGCGTGCCGTACATCCGCATTGTTTTGTCATTCCGACCTTCAGTAGAGCGAAGGGGACGAATCTGCTCTTGCGCTTTGTCTTCCTGAGCCGAGTGATTGGTCCGCGAAGCGGAGCAATCACGCTGTCGAAGGCCCCCTAACCCCTCTCCGCCACCCACGCCGCCGCAAGGCATATCCACCACAGAAGCGTCAGCCACCCGCCGTCCATCATCCCGTCGCACAATAATCCGGTCGTCGCTCAGTATCTCGACATCTTCGACCTCGGTCCACAGCCGTGTCGTCGTGCTCTTCCCCGCCCCAGAATGCCCAACAAACAAATCCCCCGTCCCATCCGTTTTCACGATCCCACAGCCGTGCAACTCAATCGCTTTTTCCTGCGTGAGCCGGTGCATGATCAGCAACTCATCGAGCGGATAGTCCAGCGGCGCGGCGGAGGGAAAGGCGGTGAAAACCCCTTGGTTTATGTGCAGTTCAGCTTGAGAAAAACCGCCGTCCACCAACAATCTCTTGTAGGGCTGCCCGCCGAACACTGGAGCGCTAAAATCAAACCGGAAACCAGCTTCGCTCTCATACAACTGCCAAACAGACCCCGAGTCGAATAACTGAACTCCCAGAGAAGCAGTTAGCTCGTCGACCCACATCACTCGAATATTGATGTCGGACAGCCCGAGTTCCGCTTGAAACGGCGCCAGAGAAGGAACTAAAGCAACCGCCGAACTGTCTTCGCCAATCAGTCGTAAGGACACGCCTCCCACGCAAAATCGAGTGCAGTGCTCAGCGCCTGACTCACCAAGCGCCTTCGATCTTGACGACCCAATCTCGCACTTCATTGCGCCCCTGTTCCGCGCTCAACGACGAACCTTAGGATCCGATGCTGCGACAACCAGCCAGAAGAATGTCGCACGGTCCGGCTGTTTGACTCGGACCGCTTCCGCCAGACATCTTGCAATGCCCCAGAACCGCCTCCTCGGGCCGCAGGCTGATTGCAACCAGCCGGGGGGGGACATAGCGCTTTTTGCCGTCGGCTTGTTCTTCCTCACAACTCATCCGGCCTCCGCCATCTTCAATGCCCCCCACACGCCGCGCAGCCCCCGACCGCAACGCCTGAATTATTCAGGATCGGCAAGATCTGCTGCGGTCCGACCCAACTATCCACGTCAATTTCTTTGCTCGCGATTCGGCGTGCCGACTCCACCATCGCGTCGTGCTGACTGCCGCCCACGCAGAATTCACATGACCCATGCGCTGGAATTTCCACACCGACAGTGGCGGCTCGCAGATGAGCCACGTGACAAAGAAATTCCACCGGACTCTCTCGATCTCCGCTTTCCATCTCGCCGTTTGCCGGGCACATTGCGCACAGCGACTGAATGCGACACTCAATGCACTTTGTCAGGCGCGTCCGTTTCCGAGTCCGCAATTCCAGCAGAGTCTCTTCCCATACTCGCCTCACCCCGGTCCCTCGAACACTGAACGTCTCTTGTTGTGAGATCACACAGATCCCTACCTCACCCCACGCGTTAATGGCAAACCCATTCATCCCACCACCGCAGTAGTACACGGTGTCGATCTGCGCCAGATTCGCGGGCCTCTCCAGATCGTGCTGGGCCAGTCGCCGGTACTCGCTCATTCCCTTCGGAGCATTCATATCCAACGCCACCACTTCTTCCGGCGAAAGCCGCACTGCCAGCGGACTCTGCGAGCAGTCGATCCGCGGATTGATCTGCCCGTCCATCTTGAATTCCACACCCAATTCTTCTTCTGCAAACCTTCGCATCGCCCCCACTTCATGCTTGTTGATGCTGGTCGCTACGGTCTTCAACTTCAGCGGCAGTCCTCGCTCCTTCAAGAGCTTGATACCGCGCAGGCAACGGTCATATGAGCCCGGAATTGCGGTCAGAGCCTCGTACGTCTCGCGCGTACGCCCATACAACGTGATCTCAATGGCAAACGGAGGCCACTCCGCCAGGTAGTCCGCAATTTGTTCCGTGAGGATCGTGCCGTTGGTGAACAGCGTGATCAGAAACCCTTTTGTCTTGGCGTAGGTGTAGATCTCGAGGAAGTCCTTGCGGGCGAAAATCTCGCCGCCGGTATAAAGCAGCCAGAAGCAGCCCATCTCCACGAGTTCATCGAGCACATGGAAGTGTTCTTCCTTGCTCAACTCCCGGCGTCTGGCGTCCATATCGCCCATGGGCAGGTTGTTGTAGCAATGCAGGCATTCGAGCGGACAACGCCGCGTTACCTCGATCGAAACCTGCAGCGGCACACGCTCGCCAGACTGGCGCTGATGCAGATCGGCACTAAACGCGCCGTAACTTAACTGCTCCAAAACCCCCTCCTATCTGAAAGCAGCGGACGCGCTCTCACGCGCCCGCTGCTGCCAGTCCTTCCCGCCCCACTGGTCCCTCAGTCCCCCGCCATCGCCACAGAGGCAGTGACCTCGACCAGACCAACCACCTTCATCTCGCCCACAAATTCCTCCACGTCGCGCTCGGCCTGCGCCGGATCAACGTCATAGTCCCGCGCCACCGCCGCCGACAGTTCCGACAGTGTCTTCGGAAACTCCAGCAATCTCCAGATCAGCGATCCTGTTCCGTTGAAGCTGTAAATCGACGCCAGGTCGCCCACCTTGGCCCGCACCGGCACGATGAGCGTCTCTCCCGCGACCACGCGTGACACCACCGATTGCGAGCGAATGAACGTCTGTCCTTCCCACATGGTCGCCAAGCTCTGTGCCCCGATTACGGATTTCGTAAACAAAAACGCCCTTCGAAACCTAAGCGCTTTCGTCCCATATTGAGATTACGGCAGAATTCCGCTGGGGAAGCAATCGGACTAGGCCCGGGTATTGGGTTGGTTATCACCCGCAATGGTTCCCCCAACTCCCAATAAAGGCACGGGTTAGTGATCAGACTGCTAAGTCCGCAAGGGCTTCCGCGCGACTGCGGGTCACTCTCGATTTGGCTATTCGGCCCGCGTCATCGCCCACACCTTTCCGGTGGACAAACGAAACAAACCGCTATAAAAAGAAATCCGGCAATACAACCGCATCGCGGAGGAAGATTCGCCAAAAGCTATTCCCATGCTCAACGAAGAACGCCGTCGAGCCATCCTTGATCTCTTGACTCACCAGGGCCGCGTGCTGGTCGCGGAACTCTCGCGGCAATTCGAAACCTCGCAGGTGACCATCCGCAAGGATCTTGAAATCCTTCACGCCCACGGCCTCGTGCATCGCACGCATGGAGGCGCGCTTCCGGCGCGCGAAGGCGCTCTCGAAGATCCCAGCTTGCGCGAAAAGGAAAAACTTCACCATCAGGAAAAGCAGCGCATCGCCGAACTCGCCACTGCGAAAGTTGACGAAGGGCAGGTCTTGATCCTCGATTCCGGCACTACGACCACCGCGATTGCGCGGGCCCTGCGCAACTTCCGGAATCTCACCATCATCACTAACGCGGTGAATATCGCGGCTGAGCTGTCTGGAACTCCCGTGGAGGTCATTCTCACCGGCGGAACACTGCGGAAGAATTCTTTTTCGCTGGTAGGGCCAATCGCCGAAGAAACTCTTCGCCGCCTCAGCGCCGATTTACTGTTCCTCGGGGTGGACGGCTTCGACGTCCACTACGGACTGAGCACGCCTAATTTGCTGGAAGCGAAAGTGAATCGCGTGATGATCGATATCGCGCGCAGGACCATCGCAGTCTGCGATTCGAGCAAATTCGGCCGCCGCAGTTTGTCGCTCATCGCGCCTTGCTCGGCTTTACACGAGGTCATCACCGACCGCGGTATTCCGAAAACGGACCTTCGCGTGATGAAGCAGGCTGGAATCGAAGTGACGCTCGTTTGACTGCCAGTGAGCGTCGGGCGCCGACCATTGGTTAACTAGCGCTTTCAACATCCGTTGAATCTTCTGGTACGAAGCCGGAATCCGCCAGGCCCTCGCATTTTGCCTCACCGAATCTCCGCGAGCGAGTACTCCAGCGCGCCGCGCTTGGGAGTGGGCATAGCTCCGACTTCGCTGGCCACCCACGCTCCCACCAGATTGGCTACCTCGTTCATCAGATCCATCGACGCTCCGTGCAAATACTCGTGCACCAATCCGGCCGTGAAGGCATCCCCTGATCCCACCGTGTCCGCCACTTTCACGCGAAATCCCGGATGCTCGCTCCGTGCCCCGTCCTGCACCAGCAGACTTCCCCTCCCGCCCCGTGTCACGCACACTAGTTTCAGATCATAGGTTTCGACCAGACGCTGCGCCGAAGACTGCTCATCCCCCTGTGGCAGGCCGATGAGGCTCATGATCTTCGGCAGTTCCTCATCATTTAATTTCACAATGTCGGCCAGCCTCATCGATTCGGTCAGAACTTCCCGCGAATAATACGACTGCCTCAGGTTCACATCAAAAATTTTCGCTGCCCCCGGCGACGCAGAGCTGACGAACCGTCGAATTGTCGCCCGGCTCTGCTCTGACCGCTGTGCCAGCGAGCCAAAGCACACCGCGTCCGCCTTTTCAGCCAGATGCTGCCAGCTCAGTGTCCAATGCAGGAAATCCCAAGCCACCGGATGGGCGATCTCGTAGTGCGGGATCCCCTTGCCGTCGACCTTCACGTTGACCGTGCCCGTGGGATGGACCCGGTCCGTTTGCACGTGATCGATGTCGAGCCCCAATTCCTCCAGGCGCCGCAGCGCCTCCACGCCAAGCGAATCCTCACCCGTGCAACTGGCTACGATCCCATGATCGCCCATCAGCGTCGTGATATAGGCAAAGTTCGCCGGAGCCCCGCCCAGGCAAGTCCGCTCCGGCAAAATGTCCCACAACACTTCCCCAAGCCCCACTACTTTCTTCTTCATGGGTTGAGTACCCGACGGCCGGAGATTCTCCCTCGTTAAGAAAAAATCGATTTTTTTGAGCCCGACAAAAAGAGGGACCCCCGAAGGAATCCCTCACAACTTATCCTCCCGTGCTAACTAAAAATCGAAGCGAAGCGCAAACTGAAGCTGCCGCATCGAGGTACCATCTTCAATGTTGCTGATTTTGCCGGTGCTGCCAACCGCACAATCAATACAGGTTTGCGCCCCGTTGTTTGCACTAAAGGCATAAACCGGATGATTGAATATATTGAAGGCGTCCATGCGGAATTGCATATTCAAGCGCTCGTAAATGTGGAACCTCTTCACCACAGACAGATCAGAATAGAAGCCGCTTGGCCCATGGAAGGAGTTGCGGCCGACGTTGCCCAAGTTTCCAAACCCGGCATCAGTGAAAACACCGGGACTGGTAACGATATCTGGAACAGGTGTGTAATAGGTCAGCTGATGTTTGATAGGATCAATACCGCCTGATACCCCCACATGAAGCGAGCCGGTACCTTTATTCGGGCGGCAAACACCCACGTCTTGCTCACCGCCGCACTCGTTAAAGCTCGGAGTCCAGGGTAGGCCGCTACTCCAGTTGGTGGTGTCGCTCAATTGCCACCCGCCGACGATGTAGTCCATCACCGTGCTGGAATTACCCAGAAACCTCTTGCCTTTCCCGAACGGCAATTCATAGATCGGACTGAAAACGAACACATGGTTGCGGCTGAAATCCACCGGTCCCCACGCGATGCGGTGATCAATCGCATAATAGTTGCTGTCAAAACTATCGGCGTGTGAATAGGTGTAGTGGGAAACAAACTCCAGCCCCTGTGCAAAGCGCTTCTCCACTTTGACTTCGAAGGCGTTGTAGGTGCTGGCCGCATCGTTTCCGTAATAGTTACCGAGGTCGAATCCGATTCTCGAGCAGTCACCGACAGCTTGCGTTGCTGTCGCAACGCTAACCTCCGGACCGCACAGTGGCCGGCGCTCACTCTGGGTGAAAAGGGTGGTTTTTCCATTGGCTGCTGTCGTCAACGGGTTGACCGCATCAAAGTTTGGGAGGCCAACCGGGTTGATGTCGTAATTGGGTCCGTTCCCCGCGAAACCGTGCGTACCTTTGCTACCTACGTACGCAACTTCAACGGCGATGGTGCTGGTGAGCTGGTGTTGAACCGTAGCATTCCAGGCATCGATTGTCGGCAACACCTGCTTGGGTGGACGGATGTGCGTTCCGGAAAGTTGCGCAGTTAGCGGGATAAAGCCACTCGCAGGAACTGCCGGGAAGGCGGTCGAAGGATCGATACCAAGCCCTGTGGGCCCCACGTCCAACGTAAACGGCTTTTGGTTCTGATCCACAATCGGATTGTAGCCGCCCGCAGCGCCTGTGTTGGAGTAGGTAGTGGCGTCGTAGTTTTGCTTGAGCAACACGGGTAGGTTCTGCGTCACCGTATGTCCAAAGTTAGAACCGAACACTCCAATGTCATAACTACGACCATAGCCCATGCGCACAACTGTCTTAGGAGCTACCTGATATGCAATCCCGACGCGAGGAGCAAAGGCATGAAGATCATTATTAATGTTGCCGTTCAATCCATACGGGCCGAAGCCCGCGACCCGGATGCCGCCGGTAGCTCCGTCGACGATATTGGCAAAGCCACCGTTGCCCTTCGTGTTCACCGACTCAGGGAAGTAGATCTCCCAGCGCAGTCCGTAGCTCAAGGTTAATTTCGGCGTGAATCGCCAGGTGTCTTGACCGTAGAAGAACCATCGCTTCTGACGTTCGGCGGCGTTGTTGGCGGAAGCCAAGTTGGGATTGTTGACATAACGCGCGAAAGAAGTTACCTCGCCAAGCAGAAAGGTCGCCAAGTCCAAACCACCAGCGCCTGTTGCGCCGCTCGACGTTGCCTCCGGACTGAAGTTGTACTCGCCTGTGCGGTTGTTGTCACTTGGAATCCGCAAGTTCTCGGCGTAACGAATGTCGGCGCCGAACTTCAACATGTGGTTGCCTTTTGTCTTGGTCCAGTTGTTCACAAACTGAAACTGCTGTTCGCTCTCGGTCAAAGGACAGTTGCAGCGGGCGATGCCGAGGCCGTCGCCGAAACTCGATATAAAGAGCCCTTGGCCGCTGTTTGCAGTAGCGCCACCTTCCCCGCTGATCTGATCCGCGCCGAGGATGAAAGCGCCAAGACCCGCCGTCTTTGCATCACCGGTATTGGCGCCCGGGATACCAAAGGCTGTCATCGGAGTTCCGCCGTCGGGCTTCTGCGTCTGCGGATTGTATTTGAAATAGCCAAACCGGAAATCAGTCAGTAACGAAGAACTCAGTGTCTTGGTGAAGCCGCTCGCTAAGCTGTAGTTGTGAGTAATCGAGCTGCCCGCCAACCCAAGCAAGCCATTCCCAGGGCCCTGCAGTGCGCCGAAGACGCCCGTGCCCGACAGCTTGAAGTAGTCCAGGCTAAACCGCCCGAAGATGTTCAGACTTTGAGTGGCCGAGAAATCAATGCGGGTGTCAAAGCTGTTCTGACTGTAGGGACCTGAACCAGAACCCACAAAATTGTTGAGTATTCCCGCGTTCGAAGGCAGCAGAGGAAGCGCCGCCAAGATCTTTCCCGCCGCAGGAGAAATCCGACCGATCGGGACCATGTTATTGGTGAACGCCGTGCGCGTCCCACCTTGTCCTACAAAAGGCGAACCGCTGGCGGGATCGTAGACCTGCCCCCCACCGGGAACGAGGTTGCTGAGGTACTGGCTCAAGTCGCAAAACCCGGGCGTGGCGCTTGTCGCGTTCGTGGCCGGATTGCACGTGTGCTGAACTTCATTGGTCGGCATGTTGAACAAGCCACTAACGCCGTTGGTTTGTCGGGTAGCCTGATAGTCACCGAAATAGAACAGTTTGTTCTTGATAATGGGTCCACCCACAGTGCCGCCAAACTGCTGCCAGCGCGATCTTGGAATCAGACGGTGGGTGATCGGATCGGCCTCGTTTGGGGCTTGGGTGAACGGGTTGCGAGCGAGTTCCGCGTCGGAACGACGAAACCAAAACCCGCTGCCATGAATGTCATTGCTGCCCGACTTGGTCTGAGCCGTAACCACACTGGCAACCGCCTTACCGAACTCCGCGTCGTAATTCTGCAGTGCCACCTTGGCCTCAGTGACTGCGTCTAGATTTGGATTGACCACGATGATCCCGAGAATTGGATCCTGATTGTCGGTACCGTCAAGTTCGAACGCGGTTCCACTGAAGTGTTGGCCCTGTGTGAAGATTTGCAGGCTGCCTTGGGGATTCTCGGTAGCCGCGTGACTCCATCCCGTTAGCTTCTGCGAACCGGGAGCCATTAACTGAAGAGTGGTAAAGTTGCGATTCAGGATCGGCATGTCGGCAACGTACTTTGAATCGAACTCCGTCGCCACATCCGCGCGATCGGTCTTTAGTTCGGGAGCTTCGGCGGTCACTTCAACTTGCTCGCTCGCCGACCCTACTTGAAACTGTCCGTCCACGCGCGAACCGGCGTCGGCCGAAACTTGGATATCCTTAAACTCCAAGACCTTAAAACCTTTTGCCTCGATGCGTATGGTGTAGACGTCCGGGATTAAGTGGGTCACAGAGTAGTTGCCGCTGTCGTTGGTCGCGACCTCAGTCGAGACGTTCTTGGTCTGGCTGACGGCCTTCACCGTCGCACCGTTCACAGCTGCCCCTGTCGGGTCGGTCACCGTTCCCAAAATGCTGCCGTACACGGCCTGAGCGAGTGCGCCCGGCACCCACAGACTGCACACCAAGCTCAACACAGCAACAGCAGCCCATACTGATCTTTTCATGACCTTCCTCCTCGGACTTGCCCCCACGCAAACGTTCTGCCCCGGAAATGCAAAAGGAGACTTGCTGTGATTATTTGCAGTCGTAATACTAAACAATTATCTGGATTAAGTTTCACTAGGTCTGATACCGTTACCGATGTAAAGCGCCTGTAATTGCCGTAAGATACGTTGGGCTGTTACGTCTCTGTTAAATGGCTTTGTCGCATACTTTCGCGCTTGGTCGGGAGCAATGCTTCCAGCAAGTAGAGAAGCTTACAAATAATCATATCCTCCGAGGCTCCGAATCCCTGTGCAAACTCCTTCGCTATCTGGCTGAGCACTCGCTCGATCACCCCGGAGTCGCCCTCAAGGAGTACCAAATCGCAACCGAGGTCCTGGGCCGCCCGGTTGGTTTCGATCCTCAAAGCGACTCCACCGTCCGTGTCCAAGCCGGACGCTTGCGTATGAAACTGGCCGAGTACTACGCGCACGAGGGGCCGGGCGACCCAATCGTCGTCGAACTCCCCCGGGGCTCTTACGCTCTCACCTTCCATCTGCGGGCTCCAGGAACCGACCCTCCGCCCCCATCCCCGATCATTCTTGACGCCCGACTCCTTCCCAAGCAGGCGCCGCCTTCGACTCGTGGCTGGGCCATCGCGGTTCTGGTGCTCTCGCTCCTGCTCGCGAGTTTCGTCGTTGCAACAGCGCTGCTGCTTTCGCAGCGGATCAAGTCCCAGAGCAGCACCAGTCAGCCGATTGCGTCCGCGTATCAGGTTTTCTGGAATCGGTTCGTCACCAGCCCGCAGCAGCCGTGGGTAATCTTCAGCAACGGCAGTTTCGTGGGAAGACCTGAAACCGGCATGCGCTATTTCAATCCCAGGACCGACGCGCGTTCGTTCATCCTCGATCACTACACCGGCGTGGGAGAAGTGCTCGCGGTCCACCAACTGGACTACGTCTTCGCGCTCTTTGATCACCCGATTCGTCTCAAGCGCGGCGCCTTATTCTCTCTCGACGATGCCAAGAATAATGATCTGATTTTCGTTGGTTCTCCCTCCGAGAATCTCACTTTGCTCGACCTCCCCGGAACGCAGGAGTTCGTGTTTCAGCGCCTGGACTCGGGCCCGCGCAAGGGAGACCTCGCAGTACGCAACGTTCATCCTCAGCTGGGCGAGCCCAGAATTTTCTTGGCTACGCCTGCGAACCAGCCGACTGTTGAGGATTATGCCGTGGTGAGCCTGCTGCCCGGCCTGGATCCGTCGCGCTCCATCCTGATCCTGGCCGGCAACTCGACCTTCGGCACCCAGGCCGCCGTGGAATATGTTTGCCGGGAAGACTCCCTGAAAGAGTTGTTACAGCGGCTGCGAGTTTCTAAGCCGGGTGACTTGAAGTCTTTCGAAGCGCTGTTGCGGGTCAAGATCGCGCATGGCGTTCCGGTCGTGACGGAACTGGTGGCCCTGCGCAATCGCCACGACTAGGCGGGCCGCTACTGTCCAGGTGGCGTCAAGTGCGGATCGAGTTCGGCGGCCTTCAGGAATTCCTTCTTGGCCTCAT
The DNA here is from genome assembly GCA_035511455.1 of Candidatus Sulfotelmatobacter sp. Taxonomy (GTDB): domain Bacteria; phylum Acidobacteriota; class Terriglobia; order Terriglobales; family Acidobacteriaceae; genus Sulfotelmatobacter. The sequence continues at coordinate 184,799 of DATKFH010000041.1, forward strand.
CCTTGTCACCATTCTGGTTCAGTGCCAACCCTAGCTGATAATGCGCCGCGGCATAGTCCGGAGAAAAATTGATCGCGGATCGGAACTGCGCCACCGCTCCGTCTACATCCCCAGCATTCAACAGCCTTTTCCCCGAGTTCGTCGCAAAGGTCGCTGCCTGCAACTTGTCGGTCGTTGCCGCGATCCGCGCCCCTGCGCTCGCCTCCTCGGCCGCCCCTTGCGCGTCGCCCAACTGCCGCAACACCGCGGCCAGCGTCGTGTGGGCTCCGGCAAAATCTGGCTGCAGCCGAATTGCCTCTTTCAGTTCTGCCGCCGCTTCCCGAAGCTTCCCCTGCTGCTTGAAAATCGTGCCCAGCGTGTAACGCGCCTCCGCATAATTCGGCTGCCCTTGAATCGCCTTCTGCAACTCCTCGGTCGCCTTGTCGAACTCCCCCTTTTGCCAGAACAACACTCCCAGCGTATAGTGCGCATCGGCCAAGTCGGGCTGCAACGAGACAGCCTTCTGAAACTCGGGGACCGCCTGGTCAAGCTGATCCTTAAGCTTGTACGCCAGCCCCAAATCGTAGTGAAGCCAGGCGTCATCGGGCGCGAGTTTGATCGCACCCTCCAGCTCTCTAACGGCCGCATCGAAGTCCGCCCGCTGCATGAACGCAATGGCCAGGTTTCCGCGAAACGCGCCATCGTCGGGATGAAGTTGTATCGCCGTTCGAAATTTCGCGATCGAGGCCTCCGCGTCTCCCTTCTGCAGTAGCGCCAGCCCCAGATCGTTAAACGCTTCCGCATCCTGAGGATGCAAATTGACTGCCTCGCCAAACGCTGCCACCGCGCCTTCAGCGTCTCCCGCGCGCTGGCTCGCCAGACCCAACTCGATCTGCAACTCAAACCAGTCCGGCTTCAGCGTGGCAGTCTTACGCAGTTCCTGCAGCGCTTCCTCACTTTTGGACTGCCCCTGCAGCGTCTTCGACAAGTAATAATGAGCCATCGCATCCTGAGGTGCCAACGCGATCGCTCTCGCCAGTTCGCTCGCCGAATCGCCGAGTTGCTGCTCCTGCTGAAAAACGACTCCCAGATGAAAATGCGCTGGCTCGTAATTTGGCTGGAGACGCAACGCGTCCTTGAAAGCAGATCCCGCATCCGCAAACTGATTTTGCTGCGCCAAGATCGTCCCCAACTCGTCGCGCAGGTCGGCTCGCTGCGGAGCCAGTTCCGTCGCGCGTCGCATCTCCGACAAGGCCTCCGGCTGCAGGTTTCTTTGAGTCAGTATCCGAGCCAGGACGCGATGAGGTTCCGCTTGGTTGGGCGCGGCCTCTATTGCCGAGCGCACTTCCTGCTCTGATTCCGCGGCTTTTCCTTGCCGCATCAGCACGCTCGCCAGAGTCACGCGGGCATCAACAAATCCGGGCTTCGCCTTGATCGCTGCCTTAAGATGCAACGATGCCCCCTCCAGTTCTCCTTGTTGGGCTAGCACCCAGCCCAGCGCGGACTGTGCCTCCGCGCTATTGGGCGCCCGTCGCACCGCTTTTTCAAACTCCGCCCGCGCCCGCACCATGTCCCCGCTTTTGACCGCCTCCTGTCCCCGCTGCAGCGCGAGGCGCTCCGATTCTCCGGGAGATCCTTTTGCCCGCGGTGTCGTTCCTGACGTTGCCTGTGCTTGCATGCCGGCGACGTCTCCGAGCACCACCGCCACCATCAAAAAAACGAACCTTGAGATTTGGAGGAACACAATGGATTGGAGGATATTCGATTTTTCCTGCATTATATCTAACGCGCGTTCAACATTATCTGTGCGGCATCAGTGCGAACTCCCTGCGGCTGCGCCCGGCCCGATAGGCCTCAACCCATGCCGTTTTCTCGTCGATCATTCCTCCGAGTTTCAGCCGCCGCCCTCGCTTCGCTGCACGCTCGCTTTTCGTGGTCTACCACCGACCCTCCCGTGGAGTCTGACTCCATGAAACGATATATTTTGGTCATTCTGTTAACCGCCAGCGCGATAGCCCAGACCCATATCAAAGCGGGCACAGTGGAGGTCACGGGGACAACCACGCTTTCTCCCAGCGGCAATGCAGCCCTGAAACAGTTCACCGCTGACAATACGATCTATGTCTCTGTTTCCGGCAATGACTCAAACGATGGACTGAGTTGGGGAACGGCCAAGGCAACACTTGCGGGAGCACTGGCTGCGCTTCCACCTCCCGGAGTTGTAGGGTGGATCAAATTTGGGGCAGGAACCTGGACCTTCAACAATCTGGCTTTGCCTGCGGCAGCTTCCAATCTGGAGTCTATCCGGATTACAGGAATCAATGCTTTCCGCTCCGCTCCGAACAGAGGCCCGGCAGAAGGCACGATTTTCAGCAATACCTCAACCTCGAATGCGACCATTATTCTCGGGGCCGGAACTGCCGGCGTCACCATTGAAGGGATCTACTTTACTTTCTCGACGTTAAACGCCACAACGCCGCATATCTTCGACAACGCCGGGGCTACTGGAAGCAACGCTCAGAACGCTCTCATCAACGACTACTTTCAGGGTGGAGGATACGGTATCCAGATTAGTGCTCCAGGCAGTGGGAGCAACTTTGAGAACTACATCTTAAGCAGCCAGTTCAGTCTGCAACTGGCCGACTGCGTCCATATAACTTCTCTCAATCAAGGTAGCGCTTCGCAGATTACTATCAGGGATAGTCGTTGTCAGCTGTTTGGAGCTAACGGCTTCTCCCTGACCAACGCCTCTGGAGTGTTGATCGACAATAACGAGGTTACGTCAAACGCGGCGTCTACTGGAAACGACCTCTTCATCAACGCCGGCGGAGGGGCGGCCACCACTATCAGCAATTATCAGCAATGATGAGTTGGAGTCGCTGCCCGCGTCGAACGCCGCTACCCACGCGATGAATCTTAATGGCAACTCCTTCAGTATCTTTAACAATTCCATCTTCAACACGACCGCCGGGATTTCCTGCACCTGCAACAACTCAACCATCGGGACCAATAAGTTCGGCAACGGCGGATCTGCCACAGGATACGACGTTACCCTGAATTCAGGACCTACCGCCAATGTCGTTATGCCCCAAGCCGGTGCATACCCGTCCGGCTACTTTAAGAACAACAGTACTAACTTCAGCAACAAGGCGTTTAGTGATAATGGTTCTGGCGAAGATATCATGAGTTTTCTTCTGGCTGGGACCATAGGGACACGATCCAACTGCGCTACCAACACCGCTTCTCCAGCCGCTTGTGGGACGGCTCCAGTAGGGACGGTGGAAGTACCCACAACAACCACCACCTATACAGTGAATACGACAGCGGTGACGGCCAACAGCCGAATCATTATCGAGCCGGTTACTGACACGACGGGAGTAGGGGGAACATGTACCGCGCCAGCAAGTCCGTTTACCGCGTATCAGTCTGCGCGTAGTCCGGGGGTTAGTTTTACTTTTACCTTACCTAGAGCACAGCAGGAAGCACCTGCTGGACTTATTTGATCGTAAACTGAGGAAACCGAAATGGGGAATCGGGAATTTTGCATTATCGCAAATGAGTCCAGACCAGCAGCAGGCATTGCTACAGCAGGTGCAGACCTCAGCCCAAGCCCCAACCGCTCCCACGGTCACGCCACCTGCAACGGCTGGATATTCCAGCGATATTTCCAGTCATGCCGCAATGCCAATCAGCAGTCCGATTGCCCCCGGCAGTGTTGGCGATCTGGAATCGAGAGCGTCCCTGCATGGATCGGGAGTGGCCCATGAAACTGTGGCGGCAAGGGCAGGCACTGATGCTATCGGCGCGGCAGCCACAATCCTGAGGCTCTCATGGGCGGAAAGCTGCCGGCCGACTTCGAGAAGTATCCGTATTCAAAAAGCGGAACAGCCAGGCCCGACTTTCATTCCTGCGGTTCGAGCACTCGCAGGGCCAAGCAAGAACATTCTCGTTTTTGTTTCGTGAGGACTTTGCAGGCAGTGACCCCCTTACCTGAGCACAGGGCCGGGTTCAAAGCCTCGGACTTGCCTCAATTGTCCGCGTTTCGGGACTGGGCCTGGACCGGAGTTCAGCTCGCAGCGCTCGCAATGGTGAAGCGGTTGGGTGCTCCAACCTTGCGCAGGATGTGATGCACGTGATTTTTTACCGTTTGTTCCGACAGGTTCAGCCGCGCAGCTATTTCCTTATTGGTAAGTCGCTCGCGCAGCAGTTCCGCCAGTTGCTGCTCTCTTCGGCTGAGCCGAAGGTCCGTTCCCCAGCAGATGGCGGGCGGCTCTGACATTTGCTGTTCAATGGAGCGAAACAGAACCATGGAAAGAGACGGCGGACAGACGGCCTCCCCCGCCGCAACGGCACGGATTGTGGCTGCTACTTCCACCGCCGAAGCGTCCTTCAGGACGTATCCAACGACACCCGCGCGGACCGCCTTCAGGAAGGTGCTCTCATCCGCATCCATGTCTACCATGACAACTCGTAGATTTCGAAGCGAGGTGCGCAGGCTAGGTATGAGTGTCGCGCCGGAGAAACTGAGTCCATTGGAATCCAAGAGAATGATATGAGGATGTTTAGCAATGATCTCTTCGTGGGCTCCAGGTGAATAGGCGTTGGCCCCCACCACGCGGACATCACTCTTCTTGCTGAGGAGCCGGATCAGCGCTTCGCGCAGGAGCCGACTCTCTGCCAGCAGGAAAACCTCCGTGATCTTTCGCATTTGTCCACCTACGCAATTCTGCTATGGAGCATGTGCGTGCCCCCTTTCACGCGCCACGCTGCATTTTCCCGTTCATCCCTCTCGAGGCAAAATACGCGAGCGTCCGCGGACTCGTGCTCCCGAACGTACTCTGAACGGAACCGAAAGTGTATCACCTACTAAGCGATTTGGCGCATACACTTCTTACTGAAGGATTAAACTATCATTCCTGCAAAAAGTTGCTCAAAAATCCTGCAAAAAGTTGTTCAAAAATTTGTGCGTATGACTCAATTTCGTTAATAGAGTGGCTGGAATTGGGCCGCAGTATCGCTCGGTGGCCGGTCATGCTTGTATCATCTTTAGCGTTGCAGCGCGATTTGAATCGAGTATGGCTTGTTGGGTTGCCTCCCCATCTAACGCCCTCTTTTGACGTTTGACGTTTTGGGTTTGCGTACGCAAACGTGTTGGACAAACACCGCTTTCAACTGAATGAGAGCGCAGACACTGGCGCCGCCCGGTACTTTTTTGGTACTAGCAGTACCTTGAATGGTACCCCCTCTAGTATCTGCGACGCCAACACCGGCGGTACGAAGAGACGAGCAAGTACCTTGCCTGCGGTAGTTCCATTTTGAACCTTGTCTCCCAGCTATATCGAGAGTATCTTACGACGACTTCCGGCGACGCGATTGGAGCACCATGAAACGAGTCCGCGTTCTATTTGCGAATCAGCCCCGTCTGATGCGGGAACTTCTTATGGCCCTGATCGGTGATCAACCCGACATTGAACTGGTCGGCGAGGTCGGAGACCGCGGTGACCTTGTGGAAGCAGTCGAACAAGTTCGGCCGGATGTCCTCATAGTTGCGATGGACGACCGGGAGAAGACCCGCGTACAGTGCGGATTCCTGCTTGGGCGTTTTCCCGAAATGAGGATTTTGGCCTTGGCTCCGGAACAAAATCGGGCCCTCTTTTACTGGGCGATCGTCGATATCCGCAGCGCATCACTGGAAAGTTCCGAGGCCGGCATTCTGAATGCGGTGAGGCAGGGGCCACCGCTTGTTGGGGTGGTTCCAGTTTAAGTTAGTCACGACTTTGGTGGAGTGCGCGTTTTTTGCGCATATTAGTGAAACATTATGGGTTTAGCTCACAGTAGCCCTGTAAGTGAGGGGGCGAAGCTACAACTAACCAACGGCAGGCCAGAGATGATGACGCCAATAAAATCGGCGTTGGAGTTGCCAGCGGTAGTGCCCCATGAGCCGCGAAAAGAGAACTGGTACGCCCTCTACACCTGTGCGCGGCACGAGAAGCGCGTGGCGCAGCAAATTGAGCGACGTAGCTTCTCCTGCTTCCTTCCCCTGTACCGGTCGGTTCGGCGGTGGAAGGACCGCCGTAAGGAGTTGGAGCTCGCCCTATTTCCCGGGTATGTCTTCGTGCACATGAAGCTCGAAAACAGGCTGCAGGTTCTACAACTGCCCGGCGTCGTACGGCTCGTGTCCTTCAACGGGCAGCCTGCCGCCTTACCGGCAGACCAGATCGAAGCGTTGCAATTGCGCTTGTCCGCCGCGGTGAGAATCGAACCTCACCCTTACCTGCGGGCGGGACGCAAAGTCCGCGTTCGCAGCGGTCCCATGCAGGGACTGGAGGGCATCATCTTGCGCCGTAAAGACAGCTGCCGGGTGATCTTTTCCATCGATCTGATCATGCGTTCGGTCGCGGTCGAGGTGGACGAGGCTGACCTAGAACCCGCGTGAGAGTCGCAGCGGCGCAGTGCACCTGCGAGATCGGATACGGAATTATGCCACCTAGCCCAATGTTCGTCTCCAAAAAGCTCGCCTTCAAAAACCTCCCAAGGGTTGCCGCTTGCCTTGTAGCAATAATCCTCTGCCCCGTAATTTACGGTCAGTCGAACGAACGAACGCGCCCGCAACAAGGCGATCCTCAAGCAAATCGCACAGCGGGTTTATCCGAACTCGCAAAAGAGAATCTCAGCCGTGTGGCAGCCTCCTCGTTTCAGATCCGCGCCGTGCTCGTCAAGGATACGGGACTATTGGTGGAGTTGAAGCGGTGGGTAGCCAAGGAAGCCACCGATAATGGACAGGTCGTAGAGGATGCGAAGCTGTCCGATCAAGCCATATTTGACCGCCTCGATCGCGACGTGGGGTTTCGTTCGGTGGCGACCCAACTGCTGCAACGATACGGATATTTGCTTCCATCGCCGAATCCGGACTCCAGTTTCGGGAAAGAAGAAGAGCTGGTCTTGAAAGAGCGCGCCCGGCGATTGGTTCAGATTGAAGCGCAGGAGGACAGCGAAGGACTGCGGCCCGGAAGGGCCGATAAAGACCAAGAGGTGGAGCGCACTACCGGCTGTAATCAGCAAACGGACGTTTGCGAAGAAACCGGATCCCGCAATCACCACTCCGGCCGCTCGGAGGAGAATGAGCCGTCAAACCGGGACACGAACCCGCAATCTCCACCGGTTACCCTACCGTCGACTACCGGGCCCCGCACGCTCCGAACCGACCTCTCAACCGATGGACTTGGTCAACGCGATCAGTCGTCCACACCTCAAATCGAGCTTGCATCAAATTCCGTCAAGTCCCCAGACATTCTGGCCGGGTCTCTGGTTCCTGATTTTTTTTCAAGCGACGACCTGGCTGCGCTGCGCGACCGGGTATCGCATAGCGACAGGAATGGCACGCACGAAACCACATCGGGAAGTGACATTCTGCCGTCTTCCCTCCGCTCCAACCAGCGCTCCAATGCGAAGCGGCCAGAACGGGGCCGACTGGAAGACGATGCGAATCCGGTAAAGATGGTGCGTCCGCCCAATCCGTACGCCGATATTCCGTCCCTTTATGACATGTACGTGCAGGCTGCGGCCTGGCAGCGTCCAGCGCAGCGCTTCGGCATGGACGTTTTTCGTAACACTTTAGATCAGCCAGATGTAATTCCCATGGACCTGCCCGTGGGACCGGACTACGTGGTCGGTACAGGCGACAGCCTGGCCATCGATCTTTGGGGCAGTGTCTCTCAGCGGTTGGTGCGGTTGGTAGATCGGGAAGGACGCATCGCGTTGCCGGAGACTGGTCCTCTGCTGGTAACAGGCAAGAATCTTGGCGAAGTGCAACTCGAGGTGCAGCGCGCTCTCCGGACCGAGTTCAGGAATGTGTCCGCCGACGTTTCGGTTTCGCGCCTGCGGACAGTTCGCGTCTATGTGGTGGGTGAGGTCGCTCAGCCTGGTGCCTACGACATCAGCTCGCTTTCCACTCCGCTGAACGCATTGTTCGCTGCTGGAGGAGTCACCGCGGGGGGATCATTGCGTTCCCTCAAGCACTTCCGCGGCAAGGAACTGGTAGAGCAAGTAGACGCCTACGACCTGCTTCTGCATGGTCTCCGCTCCGACTTGAAGCGACTGGAAAATGGTGACACTTTACTTGTGCCACCAATTGGGCCACAGGCTACCGTCGAAGGGATGGTTCGCCGCCCAGCGGTGTATGAACTCCTGGATGAGACCGCGCTCGCGCAAGTTTTGGAACTGGCAGGCGGCATCCTGCCAACAGCGGCATTACGCCATATCGAAGTGCAACGGGTCGAAGCGCACGAAAAGCGTACCATGCTCACTCTTGACCTCAATTCGACTACTGATGAGGCGCTCAATCAGCAGCTGCAAGCTTTCAAGATTCGAGACGGCGATCAGGTGCATATATTTCCGATCGCCGCTTATAACGAAGATGCTATTTACCTTGAGGGCCACGTAATTCGCCCGGGCCGCTATTCCTACAAGCAAGGAATGAAGTTGACCGATCTGATTTCGTCCTATGCTGACCTTCTGCCCGAGCCTGCGCCTCACTATGCGGAAATCATCCGCTTGAATGCTCCGGATTTTCATCCCACCATAGAGAGTTTCGACATCTCCGCCACAATGGCAAACCCGGCCTCGGCTCCGGCGCTGAAGCCGCTGGACACGGTACGAATATTCAGCCGTTACGATTTTGAGGTCCCGCCAGAGGTGACGGTAGGCGGTGAGGTCCACCGGCCGGGCTCTTACCGCACGTCCGGGGAAGCTCATTTGCGCGATGCCATCTATCTGGCTGGCGGAATTACTCAGGATGCGGCGCTTGATTCCGCCCAATTGTTCCGCACTCAAGCTGACGGCACGATGAAGATTCTGAGCGTGGATTTACGCGAAGCGCTGGCTGGAGATCCGGTCGACAATATCATTCTGCAGCCGCGTGATCGACTGCTGATTCACCGGAACTTGGCCAGGGTCGATGCGCCCACCGTCGATATCAAAGGTGAAGTCGCGAAGCCGGGCCGCTATCCCCTAACGGCGAACATGCACGTCGAAGATCTGGTCCGCGCAGCGGGAGGACTCAAGCGCAGCGCGTTTGCTGATAGCGCCGATCTGACGCGATTCGCAGCCGGCAACGGGTCGAGCGAGCGTCTGGAGGTGAAGCTCGCCTCCGCGCTGTCGGGTGATGTCAACGAAAACGTCCCACTGCGCAATGGCGATGTTCTAGCCATTCGACAAATTCCGCAGTGGAATGATCTCGGATCGTCGGTCTCCGTTCAGGGAGAGGTGCAGCATCCGGCTACGTACGGGATTCAGCCGGGCGAGCGTCTCAGTTCCCTGTTGATGCGGTGTAACGGTTTCACCAACCAGGCCTACCCTTACGGGGCCGTGCTGCTCCGTCAGGAAGTTCGCGACATCGAGATGAAATCGCATCTGGAGTTGGTGAATCGGCTCAAGTCCGAACAGGGTTACCTGAAGACTCTTCCGGAAACCGACGCCGACCAGAAGGAAGCGAAACTTACCGCAATTGCGCAGACGGACACCGCGCTCCAGCAGCTCGAGGCTATCGCCCCTGTTGGACGCGTGGTGATCCACATTCCCTCCGACCCAAAGAGGTTGGCGAAGACGCCAGCAGACATACCATTGCGCGACGGAGATATCCTCATCATTCCCAAGAAGACGAACTACGTAGTGGTGAGTGGACAAGTCTTCAATCCCACCGCCGTCAGCTATATTCCGGGCAGAAGTGCGAAGTGGTATCTGGGCCAGTCTGGCGGCCTGACGCAGATCGCGGACAGGAACGGCGTCTTTGTTGTGCGTGCAGACGGGTCCGTGCTTTCGGCCAAGAACACTTCCGGATTATGGTCCGGTGATCCTCTGAACGCCGTCCTGAAGCCCGGGGACTCGATTGTTGTACCCGAAAAGGCACCCAGGGTTGCTCCTCGCAATTGGACGTCGCTCCTCCAAGCCGCTCAAGTGGCGTCCTCGGTCGCCCTCACTGTTGCGTACATCCATCCGTAGAACCGGGGGCTCAGTTTTGCCGACAAGAGCGTGTGTCTTGGCTGTATGTGTGGCGGCCGGGATCGCCGTTTTGCCAGGACCCGAAGCGCGCTCGCAAGACGCAGTCAACCAAAAGCCGATGGATGCCCCTGTAGCGATCCCTCCTCAAAAACCCAAAGCATCCGAACGAAAGCTTTCCAATGCGGGCTCGTACGATGCTGCCTCCGGCAATTCGTCGAGGTTCGGTTTTTCAGGGCACATCGCGGACTTTGTCGAAGATCAGAAAAAGATCTGGACGAGTCCTTTCCGGGCCCGCCTCTCGGATTCAACCTGGCTGGTGCCGCTCGGCGGAATCACGGCTGGTCTTTTCGTGACCGATCGCCAATACAGCGCCTCGCTCCACCCAACTGCCACGACAATCAGCCACTACAAAACGGTCTCCAACTATGGGGTAGCAAGCCTGATCGGCGCCGGCGCAGGACTTTACCTGCTCAGCTTCCCAACCCACAACGAGCATTGGCGCGAGACCGGATTCCTAGCCGGCGAAGCGGCTCTGAACAGTCTGGTTACAGTCGAGGCCCTCAAGTATTCGTTGGGACGCGAACGCCCCTATCAGAACAGCGGCAGCGGCTCATTTTTCCAAGGTGGCACTTCGTTTCCCTCAGAGCACGCTGCTGCAGCGTGGTCGATTGCAGGGGTAATTGCTCATGAGTACGACGGCACTCTGCCGAAGCTGTTCGCATACGGGATGGCTTCGGCCGTCAGTTTCTCAAGAGTGCGGGCCCGTCAACACTTTCCTTCCGATGTTCTGGTGGGCAGCGTACTAGGGTATCTCGTATCCCAAAGCATCTACAGCAGGCATCACGAGGCCGAAGTTCCTGGCGCCGCGTTTGATTCACCCCGCGAAATCGTAAGCAGCGAGAGAATGCGTACGCCCTCGTTTATGGGTTCGCCGTACGTCCCACTTGACAGTTGGATCTACCCAGCCCTGGAGCGGCTCGCAGCCTTGGGCTACATGAAAACCCAGAGCCTTGGAATTCGTCCGTGGACTCGGTTGGAGTGCGCCCGACTCTTGGGTGAGGCATCGGAACTGCAGCCTGACGCGGGCGCACCGTTGGAGGTTCAGCAGCTCTACGGTGCGCTTTCGGAGGAATTCACTTATGACTCCGATCTGATGGGCGGTGAAAGCAATCGCGACGCTCAAGTGGAATCTATTTACTCCCGCTTTCTTGGAATCTCGGGAAAGCCGCTGACAGACAATTATCATTTCGGCCAGACCTTGCTTAACGACTACGGTCGACCATACGAGCAAGGCTTCAATGCTGTGGCCGGCGCTTCTGGCTGGACTACAACTGGCCCTTTTGTTGTCTACGTGCGGGGAGAGTATCAGTCTGCACCATCAGCTCCGTCTCCTTCTCCAGCGGCGCTAGGTTTCATCAGCAGCGTCGATGCCTTGCCACCCGGTCCTCCAACGCTTCCCATCGCGGCCGTTAGCCGCTTTCAGGTACTGGACGCTTATGTAGGCGTGAACCTTGCCAACTGGCAGCTCTCGTATGGAAGGCGCAGCTTGTGGTGGGGACCCAGCGAGAGCGGCACCATGATTTTTTCCAATAACGCTCCTCCCCTGAACAACATGTTCAGCATCGATCGGGTCGCTCCTTTTCGATTGCCCTGGCTTCTCGGCTATCTGGGAGGCATTCGGTTGCAGGCTTTTATCGGCCACCTGTCGGGACAAGAGTTTTTGAGCACGATTTTCAGCGGAAAAACCGGCCCCACGATCGGACAGTACGGCAAAGACTTGCATCCCCAGCCGTTTCTCAGCGGCGGAAAAATCAGTTTCAAACTTACCCAAAACTTCGAGTTCGGCATGTCGAAGACGACGATCTATGGGGGTCCAGGAAATCCGCTGACGCCGAACACGCTCCTGAAATCTACACTCGGCATGCACATTCACGGCGATTCCCTGGGGGATGGGCGGTCGAGTGCGGATTTTTCGTATCGAATTCCGAAGCTGCGTGACTGGCTGACGTTTTATGGGGAGGCCATGAGCGAAGACGAACCTTCCCCCATCCCCTACATGAGACAGTCGATCTTTCAAGGCGGGCTGTACTTCGCCAAGATCCCGAGGATTCCGAAGGTCGATTTGAGAGTCGAGGGTGGATCAACCAGCGCAGTGAGCTACCACACTCTGTCGGGTGGAAATTCGGATGGTTATTTCTACTGGAATGTTCAATACCTCAATGGGTACACGAACAGCGGTGACCTCATCGGTACTTGGTTGGGGCGAGCTGCACAAGGTGAGTCCATACGCTCGAACTATTGGCTCTCTGCAAAACGCAAGATTGGGCTGGAACTCCGGCATCGGAACGTGGATCGCAGATTCCTGCCCCAAGGCGGAACCCAGAATGACGTCGCGGTCAATGCGGACCTCTTCTTGGGTCCGGGGTTTCGGTTTTCCGGCAACTTACAGTACGAGCGTTGGCAGATTCCAATGCTGGCTACAAACCGCCAATCCAATATGGCGGCGTCATTCGAGTTCGGCTTCTGGCCGGTCGCACATCACCATTAAGCGATCGGCCCGGCTCTCACATCTATTCCTGGTGTTGAACAAGTAGGTACCACCCATTTGGGTGTTGGCCTGAACAGCAGTTTGACGTGACCGCCTGGGTTAGTTCACCTTCTACCCGCTACCCGAACTGGGGCAACGCACTACCGGAAAATCATGGCACATCGAGATCTCCCAGTCTTCGAACCGCTGAGCTCGACACCCACAACGCCGAGCATTAAACGTTCCGCCACGGAGCTACAGTTGCCGGGAGATGGAACAGCGGGTACAGACTTGATCGTCGAGCCGTCCGGATCGACCCAGACCTACTTGCACTATCTGCAGCTCTTCTGGGCAAATCGGCGTCTGCTGCTGCGAGCGGCAATTTGTGCGCTCGTTGCGAGCGTCGTGATCGCGTTTCTCATTCCGGTGCGATACCAGTCGGTGACACGCCTGATGCCTCCTGACGGTCAGTCCGGAACCGGACTGGGTTTGCTTGCCGCCATGGCCGAACGGAGCGGAGCAGGTGGCCTCGGTGGGATGGCGGGCGATCTGTTGGGGATCAAGACTTCTGGCGCGCTGTTTGTTGGTATCTTGAGCAGTAACACCGTCCAGGACGCCTTAATCAACAAATTCCAACTGATGAAGGTCTATCGCGTCTCCAAGATGGAAGACGCAAGACATGAACTAGCGCAGCGCACCGACATTTCCGATGACCGGAAGAGTGGCATTATTTTGATCGGCGTTACCGATCACGATCCCCAACGCGCGGCGGCAATTACTCAGGAATACGTGACGCAACTGGACCGGCTGGTTGCGCAAGTCAGCACTTCTTCGGCGCGGCGCGAGCGCATCTTCCTCGAAGAACGGTTGCAAAAGGTCAAAGCAGATCTGGATGCAGCCGCGAAGAACTTCAGCGATTTTGCCAGTAAGAACACAGCGATCGACATTCCTGCGCAGGGCAAGGCTATGGTGGAAGCCGCCGCCACCCTGCAGGGACGATTGATTGCCGCCCAGGCCGAGTTGAGCGGCCTGCAGCAGGTCTATTCAAATGGTAATGTTCGGGTGCGAGCCGCTGAGGCGCGTATCAACGAACTGCAGAAGAAGCTCAATGAGATTGGGGGTGCCGGAACCCAAGGTGAGCTGAAGAGCAACAACTCGCTGTATCCATCGATTCGGAAACTGCCCTTGTTGGGCGTTACTTACGCGGACTTGTTTCGGGAAACCAAGATCCAGGAAACCGTCTACCAACTGCTGACGCAGCAATACGAATTAGCCAAGGTTCAGGAAGCGAAGGAAATCCCCACTGTAAAGATTCTAGATCCGGCGCTTGTGCCGACAAAGAAATCGTCCACTCCACGCTCGATGATCGTTCTTTTCGGCACCATTCTGGGAATCTCACTCGTGATGATGTGGCTGATCGGTAAAACGCGCTGGGACTCGGTGGACGTAAAGGATCCACGGAAGCTTTTTGCTACCGAGGTGCTTAGAACCGTGGAGGCGCGGATTCCTAAGTTTTCAAGAAACGGGACTGGCACGAGCAGCAAAGGACACCGTCTGTGGACGACTCCGAGTGCACCTGGGACGACACACGAGAAGAAGCAGGAACACGATGAGCGCGAGGGGAATCTGTGAGGACCAAACGGGAAAGCGGCGACGAAACGTGATGAATACCGCGAACTATTCCGGTGGGGTACAGCAAGCCAACCTCCCGGAAGCACAGGCGTGGAGTCTGGCAAACCTTCGCGCAGATATTGCAACACTCTGATCTTCTTGATTCCCGGTAGGAGCTCTGCTTAGTGATCGGCGAACTTACGGATGAGCGGTCTACAACCCTTAGCTGCAAGGTCTGTTGCAACTCCCAAGGGAACAGTATCCATGCTGCCAAAGAAATGTTGCTTGGCCTCAGGACCGAGTTCCACTATCTGGAGTGCGCCGATTGTGGGTCAGTATGGCTAGTCGATCCGCCCTCCGACCTTAGCGTCTACTACCCGCAGAATTACTACAGCTTCGCCAACCCGATCCGGGGAAACGGAGTCAAGAATGCGTTTGTCGCGTACTTGCAGGCCAAACGGGACCTAAGCTACTTCGGGAAAGGCGGCTGGCTGGGCCGGCGTTTGGCACGGCGGTACGAGAACGCCGCGCTTCGTGCGACCTTGAGGCTCAAGATAGACCGAAACTCTAGGGTTTTAGATGTTGGTTGCGGAGCCGGTAAGTTGCTCTTTCGGTTGCACGATCTTGGATTCAAAAACCTTGCCGGAATAGACCCGTTCATCTCCCATGACAGGCATTATGGTAATGGCGTTTGGGTGAGAAAGGGATCTCTGGAGGATGTAAAGGACGAGACTTGGGATGCGCTAATGTTCCATCACTCCCTCGAACACGTGCCCGATCCGATAGCGGCGTTAAAAATCATCAGTGACCTGCTCCGTGCAGGAGGGCAATGCCTGGTTCGCGTTCCTGTCGTGTCATGGGCTTGGGAGCATTACACAACCTCGTGGAGGGGACTGGACCCGCCCCGACACTTCTGGCTCCCGACACAGAGAGGCATGGGAATCCTGGCGAAATCTGCCGGTTTAGCGCTCACCAATGTCGAGTACGACTCCGACGCGGACCAGTTTTGGCTTAGCGAAGTGTACTTGCGTGGTCATGCCTACGCGGAGGTCGGCTCATCGGGATCGAAGCTAGAGAAGTTTTTTACTCGGAAACAGCTGGCGGAATTTCGGCAGCGCGCCAGAACCCTCAACGAGAAAGGTTGCGGTGACACCGCTGCTTTTTTCTTGGAGAAACCCGCGTAGCAGGAAGGGACGCGAAGTTGCGTCCAATTCACGCAAGCGTGGTGTTTTGCTGGTGGCGGCCGGTCGTCGGTGTATGCAAGGCCTGTTGATTTGCGCTCAGGCACAAGAACTTTGGAGAAAGGATTTTGAAGGGTAGAATGGCTTCCGTTCAAGGCGTCGATGGGAATCCTGCTGTCCCCGAAGTCACTCCTACCGTGTTGGCAAGGAATGCCGCCCTGAACCTTCTCGGTCAGTCACTCCCGTTCGTGGTCGGCATTGCCGCGATGCCCTTTATCGTCCGCGGACTAGGGATGGATCGGTTCGGTGTTCTTGGAATCGTTTGGGTGGTTTTTGGCTACTTCAGCATGTTCGACTTTGGTCTGGGGCGCGCCACGACAAAATTCCTTGCGGAAGCTTTGGCCGAGAAACGGACAAACGAAGTGCCGGGGCTAGTATGGACATCGCTTGCAGTCCAGCTTGGCTTTGGCATCGCAGGTAGTGCACTGCTTGTTGCGGGTTCCCCGTTCCTGGCTGGTCAGATTCTGAAAGTTCCAAAGGCGCTGGTCCATGAGACCGAGATAACGATGTGGATACTGGGGGCTTCGCTGCCGGTCGTCCTGGCAACCAACGGTCTTCGCGCGACGCTAGAAGGATGCCAGCGGTTCGACCTCACAAACATTCTCAAGGTGCCCGCCACCACGCTAACCTTCGTGATCCCCGCCGTGGCTCCGTACTGTGGGCTTCACCTGCCTGGGATTGTGCTGTCTCTACTGATTTCAAGGCTGCTCTTCGCTGTTGCGCACTTTGCCTTCTGTCTCAAGGTACTACCTAACTTGAGGGGCGATTTTGCCTTTGAATTAAGTGCGGTCGCGCCACTGCTTTTCTACGGCGGCTGGGTGACTCTAGCGAACATAATCAGTCCCGTCCTTCTCTATCTTGATCGCTTCATGATCGCCTCCCTCTTGTCAGTCACTCTAGTCGGCTACTACACGGCCCCATTTGAGGCCGCGATCAAGTTGTCGCTGATACCAGCGAGCTTGGCGACGACAATTTTCCCTGCGTGCAGCTCGCTAGGCACTACTCGGTCGAAGCAGCTTGCGATGCTGTATTCACGCTCCTTCAAGTACCTTGTTCTGGTCTTGGCGCCGATTGTCCTTCTTCTGCTCGTCTTCGCGAAAGACATCATGCTTCTTTGGTTGGGTGCCGAATTTGCAGCCAAGAGCGCACTCGTTTTGCAGGTCCTAGTGCTGGGAGTGTTTGCAACCAGCTTGGCTTTTGTCCCATTTGTTTTTCTGCAGGGATTGGGTCGCCCCGATGTCGTCGCCAAGCTCTTACTGCTGGAGTTGCCAGCGTATGGAATTCTCGCTTGGTTGACTATCCGGAGTTACGGGATCGCTGGGGCGGCGACAGTCTGGTCGGCCAGGGTGGCCCTCGAACTTTTGGTGCTCCTGCTGTTGGCGTGGAAGCTTTATCGTCTGTCGCCGATTCTAAGCGGGGAAGCAACCTTGATAAGAGGGCTGGCGGCTATTTTTGCTCTGTTTTTGCTGGTGGTTGCCACCGTACTGTTTTTGGGCGGAACTTTTTGGGTCCACGTGGGCATTTGCGTGATATGGATCGCAGGTTTTTGTTTCGCTGTTTGGAAGCTGGCTCTGGATAATTTAGATCGTGAATCCGTAATATCCATTCTGAACCCCGTGCTTAGGATGGTCAAATACCGGAGCGCTGCTTGATATTCCTCTTCATCAAAGGAGATTCCGGGACGTTGTGACAACCCTTCAATATACTGGCGAACGAATCGTTCCTGGAATGATTCCGGCGCCGTTGTTCCGTGAGCATGAGGCTCGCTATAACTTTGCTCTCCGTTTCGTCAAAGACAAAATCGTCGTGGACGTGGCATCCGGGGTAGGAGTGGGGACTCAACACTTGCTTGATGCAGGGGCGAGGCGCGTGATCGGGCTCGATGTCGATTCGCCCTCACTCCAGTACGGCCACGCTGAATACAAAGGTTGCACCTTCGTAGTATGCGATGCGGCACATATCTGTCTGGCAGACGAGTCAGCGGATGTGGTGGTTTCATTCGAAACGATCGAACATCTCCCCGATCCAGTAGGATTCCTCAAAGAGTGCAACAGAGTGCTGAAACCGGGAGGTCTCCTCATCTGCTCTACGCCAAACCATACTATCTACCGCTGGTGGGGACTTAATCCCTTCCACACGCGTGAATTCCTTCCCGAGGAGTTCCTTGCGATTCTAGCCTCGTTTTTCGTGGACCTCGAAGTATATGGCCAGCGGAAAGTTTTCTATCCAGGGTTCGTCGCGAAGCGGATCCTCTCACTTTTCCTGGAATTAGTACGCCTGAAGCGATACGTGGCGCGGATCCTAGCGCGCAAGCCGGCGCCCCTGACATCCGAGAGGCGGTTCAATGCAAACCAGATGCCTCTTACGCGAGAGATTAAGCCGTACGATAAAAGTTGGTTCGTTCGGCCAACTTACATCCTGGCGATAGGTCGTAAAGCTACGCAATCGGATGATCGGGTAACAGTTGGTAACTGCGAAGAACCAGCGATAGTTAGTATACGAAGCTAGATACGGCTAAGGATCGCGGAAGCTAGGTCAACGACTTCACATACGGAGCCTATTATCTCATTCATCCTGCCAAACGAAGTAGGAAAGCACGACACAGATCTTTTCTTGCACCTTTCGGCCGCTTTCCTGCTAAGCCAGATTTTATCGTACTTAGGAGCTGGGGCAATTTCTTATGGAGTAGCGGTTGTCGCAGGAGCCCTGTATGTATATCGGCGCCCTGGAGAGGCAATCTGGGTCACCTTTTCCCTTCTCGCGGTCACCGCTCTCATATATCCGGTTCCTTTAGATGAGACGGGTGTGCCGGATATTGGAGCTTTTCGCCCGTACAATTTCGTATTTGCGAGCATGGCGGCAGCGCTGTTGTTGGGGATGCGGATGCGAAAGCGACAGGCTCAAGCGGTTCCCCTTGCGGCTAAACCGGGGCCGATCAAATGGATCGTAGCGCTCGCTGCCGTGTTCTGCATTACCACAGTATACGGCGATGTGAGTCCTTTGAATGCGGGAGCGCTGTACGTGCTCCAGCAGTCCAGCGGGTGGGCCTCCTTCCTCCTGTTCTTATGGTTGGGTTACCGGCTGCCCGTATCTCCGGCCGATGTCCGGCATTCATTTGACAAGTTACATCTGTCCGCCCTCGTTTATTCCACGCTATTCCTGGCCAGGTTCGCTTATACAGTTCAAAATACGGGCCTGACTGCGGCGGTCGATTTCGCTTATGCGCAAAGGGTGGTGCTGTTCTTCGTAGGCATTGTCTTAGTTCTTCTTGTTGCAAAGAAGCTCGCTCCTGAGGCGGGACCAGCTGCGACGATCAGCTGGTCTTCTGTTGCTGTCCTGTTGCCGGCGATTGTTTTATCCGGATCGCGGGGTGTGACAGGAGCGGTTGTGTTAACGATCTTAGTCCTTTTAGTAAGCTGGCGCGTGCGATCTTTGGTGCGGTTGAGCCCGCTCTTACTGGCGGTGCTCTTAATTTTCGGCGTAATACTTCGTACCCGCTCTCAAGTTGTAGAGGAATATATTGTCGCTAAGTTTCTCGTAGCCCCGGAACAGGACTCTTCGTTCGTGGGCCGCGTTTCTGAGATGGAGGCTGCCGTTGGTGCAATTCAGCGAAATCCCCTTCTCGGGAACGGGATGCTCGCCTCTTATATGTTTTTCGACCCTTTGTTCGGTTGGAGAGAAACTGCTTTCGTGGACAATGGTTTAGGGTATCTGCTGATTAAAACTGGCCTGCTGGGGACAGGCATATTTACGTTACTTGCACTCGCTTGTTTCA
Source organism: Candidatus Sulfotelmatobacter sp. (assembly GCA_035511455.1). Classification (GTDB taxonomy): domain Bacteria; phylum Acidobacteriota; class Terriglobia; order Terriglobales; family Acidobacteriaceae; genus Sulfotelmatobacter. The sequence continues at coordinate 203,931 of DATKFH010000041.1, forward strand.
AGATGGTGCGGCACCTGCGACGGTTAATCCCTGAGGGCGCATTAATTCCGTTAGTCGTCTTTGTTTTCTACTTAGGTTGTCTGCCCTTTGGGGCCCCATTCTTCGACCTTCGATTTTCCTGGCTTATCGGTCTGACTTTGGGTTACAGCCTTTATCTCGCCGGTGTCAGCGGCCAGACAACATGGGCAACGCAGATGGGAAAATGAGGATCGAAGCTCTCGTAGTTACGCATAACAGTGCTGGTCACATCGTTGCCTGCGTGGATTCCCTTTGGGCGAACGGGGCTGTGCCGATTGTGGTGGACACCGGTTCAACCGATTCCACCAGTCAGCTCGTTGCGGAGTGCAGTCCGAATGTGAAACTGATCCTGGCCGGCAGAAATGTTGGTTATGGGAGAGCGCTGAACCTGGGGTTCCGTCATACCCTCGGGAACTGTGTCCTGCTGTCGAATTCCGATGTCGTGTATCTGCCGTCGTCGATCCGGCGCATGGAAGAATTTCTTGAACAGAATCCAGATGTTGGCCTCGTCGGGCCACAGCAGTTGTTTCCTGATGGTAGCTGGCAATGGAGCTACGGCGACCTCCCCGGAATATGGTCGGGGGTGAAAGACGCGGTCGGGGTGACGACTCTTCGCCACGCCTTCCGTTATTGGCTCTGGCCCCGAAGAATCGACCGAAGGCCAAGGGATGTGCCGTATGTGGGGGGGGCTGTTCTACTTGTCAGGCGCAAAGCCTTTGAGGCGATAGGAGGGTTTGATGAAACCTTCTTCCCGGGCGGAGATGAGTGCGATCTATGTGCCCGGATGCAGAAATTGGGATGGCGGACAGTCTTCTACCCACAAGCCGAAGTAGTGCACATTCGCGGCGGCGACTTTACGCACATCCCTGCTTCGGAACAGCTCCGTTCCATGGTTGACAGTCAGATCAGGCTAGCGCGGAAATACCTTCCCGGATGGCAGGCGAACTTGTATTTCTGGCTGGAGCAGATGCAGTTTCAAAGACTCTCCTTTACCTACAAGGCGTTGCGCGCACTCCTGCCACACGGCTTGACGGCCTTGATACATAAGAAAGCGGCATCCGCTAGGGACTTGGCCGACGTTTGGCGAGACAAGCGCGAAAATAGAGTCGGCGTTAGATCTCTGCGATGAACATGGAGGGTGAATCCTCGCGCGGGGCTAAAATGCGGATCGGCATAGTTACGCAGTGGCCTTTTCCAGAGAGTTCCGATTACCGGTGTAGGAAGATCGTCCAAACATTGCTCACAGCGGGTCATGAGGTGGTCGTCTTCACTGCGAGGGCTACGCAAAAGACATTCAGCATTGGTGATCGGACCGCGAATGTGAAGAGTCCATGGGCGGTCGGCGCGCTTGCCGGACCAGAGTCCCGCAGTGAGGCACCAATTCCCGGCAACCCATTTTGGGCGATCTGGTTGCTGCGCCAGGCACGACGACTCCGACTCGACTGGCTAGCGAGCAAAGAGTTGCGGCTTGGACTCTCTACGTACTGGGCGACAAGAGTCTCGAAAAGCAAGTTCTGGATTGACCTCTCTGAAAACTATCCGGGGATGGTTAAGGTCGAGCGTCGCGGACAGTTGCTTATGCCTCTCCACGCGTCGGTCGCGGCTTTCCTCGAGAAACGATGTGCCCGCTCCGCAGATCTTGTGACTGTCGTAACGGAATCTAATCGTGAACGTTTGGCACAACATGGAGTATCCAAGGCGCATCTCGTGGTTGTGTCGAACACTCCGGTCCTCCAAGCGATGCCCACTCGAAACGGCACAGCGGCGCCGGGAAAGCTGAACGTAGTTTATGCCGGAGTGTTGTCAAGGGTCCGAGGTCTGGAGCAGCTCTTGAAGGCGCTGGGACAAATTGGAGCTGAACGCGAATCCATCGTCTTGCATATTGCCGGCGAGGGTAGCGAGGCAGGGCCGCTGCGAACCCTAACTGAGTCGCTCGGGCTGATGAACTGCGTGCAGTTTCATGGGTGGGTTCCCAATGAAAAATTGCCCTCGCTGTTTGTCAGCTGCGACGTTGGAATAATTCCGCATGTGTTGACAGAGTTCACGCAAACTACTATCCCCAATAAGTTGTTTGACTACATGGCTTGCGGGTTGCCTGTTTGGACAACGAACATGAGGCCTTGCCGGGACATTATCGAGGGTGCCGACTGTGGATGGGTCTCAGAGGACTCCGTGGACGGAATCACAGCAGTCTTGAGACAACTTTTGAGCACGTCGCAGGAAGAGCGTCACGCCAAAGGCGAGCGGGGCAGACAGGCGGTTCACAGCTCGTACAATTGGAATGTGGACGGCCGCCGCATGCTGGACGCTCTGGCAAGTTCGGCTTAACAAATAACCGCAATATACCTCATGCGACTTCTAACGGTCTTTGGCACACGCCCTGAAGCGATCAAGCTTGCTCCGATCATCCTCAAACTCCAGGACGAGCCCGAGATCGAGAGCCACGTCTGTGTGACGGGACAACACCGTCAAATGCTAGATCAAGTGCTGGAAGGATTTGGAATAGTACCGGATGACGATCTGGCGTTGATGACGAACAATCAGAGTCTGTTCGAGCTCACCTCAAAGGCCCTGCTGCGCCTCGAAGAGACCCTGCAACGCTGGGCGCCCGATGCCGTCCTTGTCCAAGGGGACACCACCACGTCCATGATCACGACTCTGGCCGCGTTTTACTTGAAGATTCCGGTGGCACATGTTGAGGCTGGCCTGCGGACTGGTAACAAGTACCGGCCATTTCCCGAAGAGATAAATCGGTGCCTCATAGATGTCGTTTGTGACTGGTACTTTGCTCCTACGGAGACCGCTCGTCGCAACCTGCTTGCGGAAGGGCGCTCCGACGAGCGGGTCTTTGTAACAGGCAATACCGCGATCGACACCCTGCTCATGACTTTGCGGAAGCAAGCGGTACGTGGAGAGCAGGAGAAGCTTGAGAACATTCTTCTGCAGCGCTTTGGCGTTTCCCTTCACGTGGGCCGCAGGCTGCTGCTTGTGACGGGTCATCGAAGAGAGAGCTTCGGAGGAGACTTTGAAGAGATCTGCTACGGCATTCGGAAGATAGCGGAGCGGAATCCCGATGTCGAGGTAGTCTATCCTGTCCATCTGAACCCCAGAGTGCAGGAGCCAGCGTTTCGCATCCTTAAGGGAGTGGAGAGAGTTCATCTGATTCCGCCCGTTGATTACGATTTATTCGTATGGATGCTAAGTCGGTGTTACCTGGTACTCACTGACTCCGGCGGGATTCAAGAAGAGGCTCCGTCGCTGGCAAAGCCTGTGTTGATCATGCGCAAAGAAACGGAACGTTGCGAAGGGTTAGATGTCGGGGTAGCCGACTTGGTCGGCACGGAGGCTGAGACGATCTCCAGCAAAGTGCAAACGCTGCTCGACGACTCTGAGATTTACGGGCAAATGGCCAGCGGTATAAATCCTTACGGAGATGGTCACGCATCGCAGCGAATCGTGGAAACCATGAAGAGAGTGCTTTCGGCGCGAGAAGGTGTGAATTGCATAAGCCATCACAGCTAGCCGGCAGGATAGCCTAATGGTTCAAGCGTCAATTCTGGTGCTGACGAAGAATGAGGGCCGGAACATCGGGCCCTGTCTGGAAGCGGTTTATGCGCAGAAGAATGTGGGTAGGTTCGAAGTGGTGATCGTGGACTCAGACTCGACCGACGGGACAGCGGAGATTGCGAGGCGATATCCGGTCCGGGTCGTGAAGATTCAGGCTGACGAGTTCCATCACAGTCGCACCAGGAATTTCGCGGCGGAGCTGGCGCAGGGCCAGTATCTGGTGTATTTGGCGGCGGACGCGTTCCCGGCGTCATGTGAGTGGCTCGAAGCGCTACTGGGAAACTTTGCAGATCCGGGAGTAGCGGCTGTGTACGGTAGGCACCTGCCCAAAGCGGGTTCGACTCTTGAGCGGGAAGATACTCTTGATGCGGTGTACGGGACGGAAAGGCTTGTGAAAGACCCGCTGCACGGGCAGGAAATGGGATACCGCTATTTCCATTTTTCGACGGTGAATGCGGCAATCCGAAAGGACGCGTGGGAGAAGACACGCTTTCCAGAAGACCTGAAGTGCTTTGAGGATTTGGGAATCGCGAAGCGGATCCTAGATGGCGGCGCAAAAATCGTTTACGAGCCCAGGGCGGCCGTGTTCCACTCGCACAATCATACGGGGCCGGGTTTGTTTAAGCGATATTTTGACGCCGGAGTGATTTGGAGGCAGATCGGGATCTGGAACGAGCAAACGAGGAAGTCGATGCTGGAGGACATGGGAGGGCTCCTGCGGAAGAAGTGGAGGAGGATTCGGACGGACGGAAACGGTCGGCCTGTCGGTGCGTCACTGCGGCAGGATGTGGCGAAAGCCTGTGGACTGTTGCTGGGCTTGAATGAGCGGTATATCCCGGTGTCGGTCAAGCGACATTTCAGTGCGATCGGGTTATACAGATGAGCACAAATCTTGAGGCATCGTTTTATGCGCAAAAGACGACCCGGGATCACTTTGTGCAACGGTTTGGTAAGAGTTGTCTGGACTATGTTGCGGCAGGAGTGTTAATAGTCGCGTTGTCTCCGCTGCTTCTCGCAGTAGGGGCGATGGTAGCGTTGGAGGGTGGATGGCCGATCATTTACCGGAGGCGGGTGGTGGGCAAGAACGGCCAGTTCGACGCATTCAAATTTCGAAGCATGCGAAAGGATGCAGATGCCATCCTAGCCGCCGAGCCGCTTCTAAACGCGGAATTTGAGCGGAACTACAAACTGAAGAATGACCCGCGGCTGACGCGGCTCGGTTCTTTCCTGAGGCGGTCAAGCTTGGACGAATTGCCGCAACTGTTCAACGTGCTCAAGGGAGACATGAGCCTCGTAGGCCCCAGGATGAAAACACCTGCAGAAGTGGAAAGATATGGGACCTATAAAGAGACCCTGCTAAGCGTGAAACCAGGGATTACCGGTTATTGGCAGGTACACGGCCGGCAAACTGTTGATTACGAAGAACGCATAAGAATGGACATGCACTACATCCAGAACTGGAGCTTGGCGATGGATTTGAAGATTTTGTTCAGGACTCCGTTGAAGGTACTGCGACGGGAAGGCGCATACTAATGGCACGGATTCTGGTCACTGGCGGCGCAGGATACGTGGGATCGGTTTGCTGTGCGCAACTCTTGGCTCGGGGACATCACGTTGAAGTCGCAGATGACCTCTCGACCGGGTTTGCTGACGCAGTTCCTCAAGGGGCGGTGCTTCATCGAGTCTCTATCGCCGACGACGAGGCATTGTCCGCGATATTGGCGCACCGTCGGCTTGACACCGTTTTTCATTTCGCGGCCAAAGCCCTGATCCCAGAGTCAGTTGCGAATCCAGGGGCATTTTTCGATGCAAATGTGGCGAGCGGCATTTCGTTGCTAGAAACACTTCGGAAACACGAGGTTTGCAACTTTGTCTTTTCATCGAGTGCGGCTGTCTATGGGACACCACATCTCACGCCGATTCCAGAAGAGCACCCCAAGGAACCAGTAAATGCATATGGCGAGAGCAAGTTCGTCTTCGAGAGGATCTTGAAGTGGTATGCCGAAGCTTACGGCTGGAGCGTCGTGGCGTTTCGATATTTCAATGCATGCGGAGGCGGGCAAACATGGGGCGAACGCCACGAACCCGAAACGCACGTGATCCCCTTGCTGCTGCAGGCTGCGTCGGGACGACGTGACTACTTCGAGATATTCGGAGCCGACTACGCGACCCCTGATGGCACCTGCTTGCGGGACTTCGTACATGTACTTGATATCGCCGAGGCTCATGTGCTCGCGCTGACGCCTGACAAGCCGGGATTTCGAGCCTACAACATCGGCACCGGCAAGAGTTATTCCGTGATCGAAATCTGCCGTGCTGCCAGGAGGATCACGGGGAAGCAAATTGAGATACGAACGGCCCCGCGCCGACCCGGCGATCCTGCGGAACTGTGCGCCAGCCCAAAGCGGCTTAAGAACGAATTTGGATGGTGCCCGAAGCATTCAGAACTGGAAAACATCCTGGTGGGAGCATGGGAATGGGAGGAGCAGCAATCCAAAGCGGGAGCTATCGAGGGTCTAACAAACGCCAACCACTGACGCTGTTCTTTGAGGGATAAATTCTCGCAATGCAAGTACGAAAAGAATCCACCCATTTAGGTGAGATAGTCATCGTTGCCCCAGAGGTATTTGAAGACGAGCGCGGCTTCTTTATGGAAACGTATCGCTCCGACCAGTTCAAGGCATTAGGGCTGCCCACTGACTATCTTCAGGACAATCACTCACGTTCGAAACAAGGTGTGCTGCGTGGGTTGCATTTCCAATACGACCCTCCCATGGGAAAACTTATGAGGGTAACTCTTGGACGCGCATTTTTTGTGGCAGTCGATCTGCGAAAAGGATCTCCTACGTTTGCCAAGTGGTGGGGAACAGAGCTCTCCGCGGAGAACAAGAAGCAGATGTGGGCTCCGGCCAGTTTTGCTCGCGGATTCTGCGTGCTATCCGACTGGGCGGAAATTCAGTACAAAGTAACTGGCCTCTATAGTCAACGGACTGACGTCGCGGTCCGGTTTGACGACCCGGATATCGGTATTCAATGGCCTATTTCAAGTCCGCAAATCTCGGAGCGCGACCGCAACGCTATGCCACTCTCGCAATGGTTGAAGTTGCCGGAATCAGACACATTCCGTTACTAGCTTGTGCAACTCAGTCTCACGATTTTCATTTTAACGAGAAAGGTTTCGAGGAGAGAAAACGAATGAAGAACAATGGCTCTCGAGCTTTGGTGTTGGTAACCGGCGGCGCTGGTTATGTGGGTTGTGAACTAGTGCCCGTCCTTCTCGACGCAGGGTATCGCATGCGAGTGTACGACGTAATGTTCTACGGCGACGCCGGGCTGGACAGAGTGCGGGACCGAGTGGAAGTGATTGAGGGCGACATTCGCCATGTGAACCCTGACCTTCTCGACGGTGTCTCGGCCGTTATTAACCTGGCGGGACTTTCCACCGAACCTGCGGCGGAATACCGGCCCGAGGCTAACCACGAGATCAATTTCAAAGCGGCCGTGGGACTCGCCAGGCTGGCAAAGCAGAAAGGAGTCCCTCGCTTCGTCCAGGCTTCCTCCGGCTCCATCTACGATGTAGGCGCTGGCCATCCGGAAAAAGACATCATGCACACCGAGGCCTCTACAGTGCAGCCATTCCGGATCTACTCCATCACCAAGCGGGAAGCGGAAAAGGAGATCCTGGCGATGGCGGACGACAAGTTCACTCCGGTTGTCATTCGCAAAGGGTCTATTTATGGATATTCGCCACGCATGCGCTTCGATCTCGTTGTAAATGCATTTGTTCTCAATGCATTGCAGGTGGGACGGTTGGTCCTGCATAACGGCGGGGAGATGTGGAGACCCTTGCTCAGCTTGCAGGATGCTGCGGCGGCCTACAAGCTCATGATCGAGGCTCCTGCCAACACGGTCTGTGGCGAGATGTTCAATGTAACCAATGGCAATTACCGGATCTCGGAACTTGCCTTGAGGGTGCAGAAAAAGCTCGGAGAGATCGGTATCCGTTGTGAGATCGATCCGGATTACAACTATCGCAACCTGCGCAGTTGCCAGGCGTCCGGTGAGAAGATCACGGAAAAGCTGGGTTTTACACCTAAAGTTACGGTGGAAGAGACGGTGGTCGACTTGGTGAATAAGATTCGAGGCGGCGCATTCCACGACGTATCGGATCCCTCATTTCACAACATTCGCTGGCTCGATTTGCTAGAGGAGGTTAGAACCAGGCTTGGTTTTAACGAGTCGGTCCTGGATCTGGATCCTGGAAAACTCAGACAAGTCAGAAACTCAGCCTTGGCGCCGAGGACCGTCGTGCCATGCGAGTCGTAATCATCGGGGCAGGTGGGCAGCTCGCGTCTGATCTCGCAGAAGTTCTGCGGCAGTCTCGCGAAGAAGTGGTGCCTCTCACGCGGCAGGAGTTGGAGATTACCGATTCTCGGGCCGTGCGTGAGAAACTCACTCACTATTCGCCGGACATGATTCTGAATTGCGCGGTTTACCATCCTGTGGACGAGTGCGAGAACCATCCTGCGAACAGCTTCGCGGTGAATGCGATCGCAGTGCGGGAGCTCGGGCTGGTGGCCAATGAGATCCATGCGGCGATGGTGCATTTCAGTTCCGACTATGTCTTCGATGGGCTACTTGGACGCCCGTACACGGAAGCGGATCCCACCACTCCGGCAAGCGTCTTTGGAGTCTCGAAAGTGGCGGGCGAACAGCTGGTGCGGCAGGTCCTTCCCCGTCATTACATCATCCGCACTTCGGGCTTGTACGGACTCTCAGGGAGCCGGGTCAAGCGGGGCAACTTCGTCGAAACCATGCTGCGTTTAGGAGCTCAGAGCGGCCACGTCCGTGTAGTTAATGACCTTCGCATGGCGCAGACCAGTACTCGCAACGTCGCGAAGCAGGTGCTCGCGTTGATCCAAACGGAGCACTATGGCACCTATCACGCTAGTGATCACGGCGACTATTCCTGGTACGAGTTCTCCCTGAAGATCTTCGAGTTTTCGGGAATGAAGGTAGAAGCGACACCGGTGTCGTGGCGGGACATGCCTGCAGTTGCACCGCGCCCACCCTATTCGGTTTTGGAGAACCGTCGTCTCATGAATCTTGGCCTCGACCAAATGCAAACCATCGACGATGCGCTTCAGTCGTATCTAAGGGCAAGAGAGGCCGTACCAGCATAGGGGCCTCGATCGGAATGGCGGACCGGTTTTGCGGATGCCAAAATTTTGAACGGAATCGGGACGGAATAGGTACCCCCTTCGATGGTTTTGTACGATATTTCCTATCCTGCGAGTACAATAGCCAATCGAATCTACTCCATATAGAGGAATCCGGCGACGTCTTGGCCGCGGGCCACTAAGCTTGCTCCAATCATCGATGCGCACGACAGCGTTCATCCCACACACGAGGTCACCTCTCACATGAGCAGTCTACCCAATCGGCACAGCGCCAGTGTCGCACCTTCCCTATCCGCGCCTCGTGAGACCACACGTTCGGAGGCTTACTTTTTGGACGTCGGATCCGTTCTTCGCAGTCTTCCGTTTGCCTTGATCGACCGCGTAACGGATGCGTTGTGGCAAGCGTATCTTGAGGATCGTGCGGTCTATGTGTTTGGTAACGGTGGGAGTGCTGCATTGGCTTCACATTGCGCCTGTGACCTCGGCAAGGGCACAGTGGTAAACGGGAACCGGCGATTCCGTGTTCTTGCCCTCACCGATAACGTACCGCTGATGACCGCATGGGCGAATGACGCATGCTACGACGATGTTTTTGCTGAGCAACTGACGCCCCTTATCAACAAAGCCGATGTTGCCTTGGCGATCAGCGGAAGCGGCAACTCACCCAACGTCCTGAAGGCTCTCCATGTCGCTCGGGAACTTGGCGCTTTCAACATCGGTCTAACCGGCTTTCAGGGCGGCAAAATGAAGCCTCTTTGCGACCTGTGTGTGGTCGTCCCGTCCGACAACATGCAGGTCATCGAGGATCTGCACGTCTCGGTGAGCCATTCAGTCTTTATTTCCTTGCGCTCTCGGATGCTTGCCGCGGCGAAAGACCTGATCCGTCAGCAGGCGTAATGTCGTTTTTGGACTTGGAGCCCGATGATTTCCCGCAATCTGCGTAACACCATTTTGACCGCTGACCTTATATGGGGAGTGCTAGCCATGCCTCTCGCATACTTGATGCGCTATGGATGGGTGTGGCACGGCCCCGCCGATAACACTGCACTAGTCTTCGCTCCAGCGCTCCTGACCGCCATTCTGTTTTGGAGTTTGATGTCGTCCTGGATGCGACTGGACGGCTTCCGGGCCGGTTGGGCATTCCCTGCTGTCGCCTCTCAACTCCTCCTCTCGGTTTCTGCTCTTATGTCCGCCCTTTTTGCTATGGGTTATTTGCTGCGGCAATTCATTTCCCGCCTGGCCCTCGGATATTTCGGCTTGTTGCTCTTCCTGGGTTTCCTGGCTATTCGGGTAATTGCGCGATCGATTCTGGCTTCACGATGCAAGCAGGGACTGGTTCGCAACGTCGTCATCATAGGCAACGGTCAGCTGGCCCGCGAAATGACTACCAAGATCGAATGTCATCCGGAGATGCTTCGTAAAGTTGTGGGTTTCCTGAGCCCTGGCGAGGACGCCTTCCAAACCGTGCCGTCCGTAAACCGCAAGGATGCGGTCAACCTTCGAACTCCCGATATCGCCGAACTGCTCAAGTCACATGGAGTGGACGAGATCATTTTGACCGTGCCGGCACCGGGTCATCCTGAAATGATGGACCTTACGTCGCGCTGCGGCCGCCAAGGCATTGCGGTCAGCATGGTTCCACAACCGTACGAACTGTATCTTACGAAACCCGAACTCAGCGACCTCGGTGGCATTCCCCTGCTGCAGTTGCTAGCTGTCCCCTTGCCCAGTCGCGAACCCTTTTGGAAGCGCGGCTTCGACGTGGTTATGACACTCGTCCTGCTCCCTGTGTGCGTTCCTCCGATGCTGGCCGGAGCCGCGCTTCTCAAGCTCAAGAAGGGGCAAGCATTCCGTTCTGAACGACGTTGCGGTAAGTATGGAAGGGAATTCTTGATGTACCGTCTGGATTCGCCCCGTCGGGCGAACGAACTCCCGGCTTACGAAACCCTGCTCCAGAAGCTTAGCATCACCGAGTTACCCCAGTTGTTCAATGTCCTGCGTGGCGACATGAGCCTCGTGGGGCCTCGGCCCGAAGGCCTCGTCCGTGCTCGGGGCTACACGGACTGGCACCGCCAGCGCCTCAATATCAGCCCAGGTATCACGGGACTGGCGCAGGTACACGGTCTGCGCGATCAGCACTCCTCCGAGGATAAAACGGTGTACGACCTCCAATACGTCCTTCGCCGGTCCCTATTCCAAGACATATCCTTATTGCTCCAAACCGGATGGACCCTCACGGTGCGACTGGTTCATGCACCGAGAACGGAAACAACCGGGGTCGAAATAGCGACCGAGAAGATAAACACTGAGTTTCCGGAGAATCTGGCACATGCTCATAGTTCGCAGTCCAGTGCGGATTAGCTTTGGCGGCGGAGGCACTGACCTGCCAGCCTATTATGAGCAGTTCGGTGGATCAGTCCTGAGCGTCGCTATCAACAAATACTTCTACACCGTGCTCAGCGCCCGATCCGATGGCAAAATCCAGGTAATTTCGTCCGACTTGCGGGTATTTGAGACTTGGCATGACATCGCCAACACAAACTTGCGTGGAAGTTCCCTTGAAATCCCACTGGCGGTGTTGAAGGAGATGAATTGTGATATCGCGGTCGATCTCTTCTTGGCTTCGGAGATTCCGCCGGGCACAGGTCTTGGCTCTTCCGCTAGTGTTTGTGTCAACATTCTCAAGACTCTGAGTACGTACCTCCATCAGCCGATCTCCAAATATGATCTCGCAGAACGTTCCTTCTACATCGCACGCCACATTCTTGGAAAACACGTTGGAAAACAAGATGAATACGCGGCTGCTTTTGGAGGCTTGAACTTCATCTCGTTCCACCCGGACGGCAGTACACTCGTTGAGTCTATCGATTTGAACCCTGCGATACTGACAGAGTTTCAGCACAATCTCATGCTTTTCTTTGTCGGCTCTGCGCATCACTCGTGGACCATACTCAAGGAGCAAGAAACTTCGGCCCGTAACCAGACGGGCAGTACCATCGAGGCTCTGCACGAAGTTAAAGCACTAGGACTTCAAATGCGTGCCGCCCTTCAGCAAGGAGATCTCCGGGAGCTCGGCGCATTGATGCACCAGGGTTGGCAGGCAAAGAGACGAATCTCCACGAAGATCTCCACGCCCCGCATCGATGAGCTCTACACTCTTGCGCTGAATCACGGCGCCTTAGGCGGCAAGATCACGGGAGCTGGCGGCGGAGGCTTCCTGCTCCTCTATTGCGAAACCGACCGTCAGTCCACTGTGCGAGAGGCTATGCGCCGGGAAGACATCCACGAAATGACCTTCGGCTTCGATACCCAAGGTGCCCAGGCAATCGTGAATGATCCCTTTATTGATCGGGACGAACGCAACGGGTGTATCTGGACTTTCGTACCGAAGGCGTCGATTGCTTAGCACTCCGTCCGACATTTGGGGGGCTCGATGAAAGCGTTCCTCCTGGCCGCGGGCCACGGTACACGACTACGCCCCATCACAGACAATATCCCCAAATGTCTCGTGCCGATCCAGGGCACGCCGATGCTGGCAATTTGGTTAAGACTATGCAAGAAACTGGGGATCGTCGAGCTCCTGATCAATCTGCACGCCCATGCCGACGCAGTGCAGGAGTTCCTGTATCAGTTCGGAGGAGGCGACGTGCGTGTGCACGTAGTGGAAGAGAAGGAATTGCTAGGGAGTGCCGGAACCTTGCGCGCGAATCGCAGTTGGGTCGAAGAAGAGGAACTGTTCTGGGTTTTTTATGCGGATGTTCTGCATTGTGCCGATCTCCCGGCAATGTTGCGGATGCATCGCCAGCGGAGGTTGGCGGCTACACTCGGTGTCTATGAGGTCCCTGACCCGTCCCGCTGCGGTATTGTGACGACCAACGCGGAAGGAGTGATCGAGGATTTCGTCGAGAAACCGGCGTGTCCGACCAGCAATTTGGCGTTCTCGGGACTGATGATCGGCACGCCGGCAGTGTTGGACGCCATACCGAAAGGCATTCCTACAGACATCGGTTTCCATGTACTGCCCAAACTTAAGGGTCAAATGCAGGCGTTTCCCATTCGTGACTACTTAATTGATGTTGGCACCTTGGAGAACTACCAACACGCACAAGCAACATGGCCTGGTCTGTAAGATGATCTGAGGAGAATAACCGAATCTATGTTTCGTGGAGTTGTTTTCGATCTAGACGGTGTTATCGTCGATAGCCATCCCGTACACAAGCAGGCGTGGCGCTCTTTCCTCGCCAGCCTCGGTAAGGAGGTCCCGGAATCGGACCTCGACTTCATCTTCGAAGGTCGTAGACGACGTGAAATCCTGACTCATTTTCTTGGTGAACTTTCAGATTCAGAGGTTCAGGAGTACGGAAGCAAGAAGGACGAGTTTTTCAGGCAGGCTTGTCCGATGCCGGAACCGGCGGCTGGGAGCATTGAATTTATCAGAAGACTAGAGAGGATCGGCTTCTGCATTGCAATAGCCACGTCAGCAAGCCGACATCGGGCCCGGTGGACACTTGAACAACTCAAAATTTCCGATTGTTTTGAAGTAGTAGTCACAGGGGATGACGTGGTCCAAAGCAAGCCTGATCCTGCCATCTACCAGTTAGCCGCGCAGCGTTTGTCGGTCTCTCCAGCGTGTCTTTTCGCCGTTGAAGATTCCGTGAGTGGGGTTCGTTCGGCAAAGGCGGCAGGGTTACTCTGCCTGGGAATCGGACTCGGGAAAAATGTGCATCCGTTGCTTCAAGCCGGTGCCGACCGCGTGTTCCCGAGCCTCGTGGACTTGTCGATCAGCGATTTGGAGAAAGTATTCAACGCTCAACTGCGCACAGCCGTGTCCAATCACAACAGATCTCAGCCGCATCCGCCTACCGAACTGACCGAAAACCGCAGGCCCTAGATGTTTGGATGAGAGCCATTCACCCTTTTCCAACCATTGTAGTGAGGCCATGAAGCAGGTAGACAGGTTTCTTCGCAATGGGATCAAACTGACGGTAGCAATATTTCTGCTCGCGTTGCTCGCTCCAGCAGCGCCGCTAAAGGCTCAGTCCATCCAGGACCGGGAGTCTCGTTTTGAGAGGTTCAACGCAAGCGTTGAATTGTCGGCCGAGTTCGATGTTTCCACTCCTGATCTCGGATTGACTGACAACGCCTCGACCAAACCGGGCGCAGCAGTAATGGAAAATCACAGTTCTCCGATCGAGCTTCCCACTGAGGCCCTGGCCCTAGATTCGTTCAACATCTCTAAGGCGTGCGGCGGGGTGGCCTTTTGTGCTGCCTCGTTCTCCAGTGCACAAGACTTGCCACAGATTCCTGCCCCAAGACGAAATCTTGCGAACCGCGATAAGCCCAACGAGGGTTCAACACCGGTTGTACGAGTACGGAATTCTGAGCCGGTGGATCTCAACCGAAGCATCTATTACAAGAACAGACTCGAATTCTCGTTGGATGGCGGATGGTTCCCTATTAACATACCTTTTGTTTTCGACGTCTTCCTAGGCGATGGGTATACCAAGACACCGCTCAACTACACTCTGGCGCCCATCATCGCCTCTCTCCGGTGGCAAATGGATGACGTTGGCGGGCCTTGGATTTTTCGGGGTAATTGGGATCTGACCGCCAGCGGGGCTGTCACTGTAATTCCGAGGGGACCTGAAACCCGGTACTTCGCGTGGATCATGGGTATTCGACGCAATTTTGTCCCCCGTCGTGGGAAATTCGCACCCTACTTTGATGGGCGCCTAGGGCTCGGGGATATTGACGCTAAGGGACCCCTAGGGGTCCTCTTCGCCCAGGGACAGGATTTTACGTTTACTATGAACATGGGCAGTGGAGTTCGATATAACTTCAGTCCTCGGTACTCGATTTCAGCCGGTTTGAACTGGATGCATATATCAAACCTTTATTTGTCCGAACCAAAGTTCGCGAACTACGGCATTAATGTTTACGGACCCATGTTCGGAATCGATTTGCGCTTGGGCAAGCCTCACCACCGCAGCTCGGAGTAGCGGAGTAGCCGCCGGACCTCAAGCTCTGGAATTGAAACTGCCACCATCACCTGCCTGCTCCCTGTTGCTCGAGCAAGAGTGAACATTGGGGTGTACAGTGCAAATTCACGCTTCGCGCGCTTTGCTGTGAGATTTCTCGGCAAGTCTCGCCGGTTAGGAGCAGGGACAAAGACCTCGTCTCTCCGGCTTTCAGCGTTGGCCTCAGCGATCGCAATATCGATGACATTCGCTTGCAGCACACCCCACGCGATTCTTGACTTCACAGCTCCCTCCACTGCAACCGCGGGTTCCCCATTTACGGTGACCGTGACCGTGACGATCGGCGGAAAACGGGACACGATTATCAACAGTCACATACACTTCACCAGTTCCGATCCAGAGGCGGTCCTTCCCGGTGACTACACCTTCACTCCGGCGGATGCAGGTTCCCATACTTGGACCGACGGCTTCACCCTGATGACTCCTGGAAATCAAACCATATCCGCGAGCATCTTCGACGCGAGCGGCATCAACGGAACCGCCAAGGTGACGGTCTCTCCATGAACGAGAAGGGGCCCACTCGCCTCCCAATCCCGGCCTTGCTTTTCTCGCTCCGGCCGTGCTCACGGGCATCGGACTGAGTGATCACTTGCCAATGGAAGTCCAGGCTCTTGGCGACCGGAGGAAATTGAAAAAAGAGCCGGAAGCTGGAGCACGTGGTTGTGGAGCGGACCCTTCACAGTGGGGCAGTGAAAGAGTGAAAGAGCTGCTTCTCAAGAAAAGTGGTAGCGGCCGTGAGGTACATCGAAGTCGAGTACCTTTGCTCCGCACTCGAGGCTCGACAGCGATCTCTCTTGAACCTTCAGGTCGTTATTGCCCACTCTAATTGCAGCCGACCACAATGCCGCCGGCGACTTGGAGGCCATGCCCGGCTGGACAAGTTCCCGTCCATCCAGTACCGCCTCCAGTGATATTGAAGCTTTTCCCGTAGATACCCCCGGAGCCGCTGATAATAGCCGTTCGGGTTGTGAAATTATCACTGAAAAACGTCAACGAATGACCGTCCAGGCTGTAGAGTTCGTTGTAGAGGTTCGTCACTCCCCCAAAGGTGTTATTCCCTGCGAACGCTTGATTTGATCTCAGGGAAGCCAGAGTGTCCTCGGCCGTGACTGTCGGGAAATGCAGGACAACATCGGATGACGGCCAACTGCGCTGATCGAAGATAATCTGATTTCCCGTGGGTCCTAAATACGTCTGACACGCCAGCGAGCCGTCTATCTTGTTAGGCATTGCACCACTGAGGCTGAAGGTATGCAGGAAACATTCTCCCCCGAGGGAGGCCCCCTGACCGATGTCCACGAACGTCCCACCACTACCGTCGTCTTCACCGACTAGTGTGAACCTGCCACCGTTTACCCTCGCGGGCAATACGCATGACCCCGCCGCCGGATCGAGCTTCAAAAATGTTTTTCCAGCGTTGTCGTGACCATTCATGACCACCCACCAATCGTAATGGGCCGGGAAGGCAGCCGGACCTACCTCGATCCCAGTTTGCCCACCGTAGACTCGCATGGTCACTGAAAGGGCTCGGCCATAGCTAAAGGACGTGAAGTGAGCGCCACAGCCTGGCGAAGAGTTGGTCAGTTTCCAATTCACCAGATTGTTATCGAGGTCCACACGTTCAAAGAGGTATCGCTCAGTGAATCCCGCGATGTTATCGCCCCACAGTCCTGGCCCAGAGGTGAAGGCGCTAATCTCCACATCGTCAAGATGCATCCCCATCACGTCACCATAGTGCAACCCACTGGCAGCTGTGGTGTTGCCTATAAGTGTGAAGCCCTTCAGCGTGCCCGCCTGAGTCACATTAAATGGCGAGTGGTCGCGATAGGTCATGCAGTCCACAGCTGCGTGAGCACAGGTGATTTTCACGAGAGCAGAAGCCCATCCAATCACCGAGCCAGGAGGAACGACAACGAACTGTGCCGATCCCGTGAAGGTAAGGCTCGCAGGACCGTCGAATACTAACACCTCATTACCTTTGACAAGCAGAGTTGATGATGTAGTCTCAGTGTAATTCGGCGGAATATGCACCGTTCCTCCCGGATTGGCAAGGTATAAGCCGAGCGCGGTAGCCCGCGGCCACCAGCTAAACCAGCTCAGGCGGATCTCATCGTCGGGTGCGCAGAGATGGAGGTGCGCCAGCGCTTTGTTGCGCAGAAAGTAGTAGCTCACTGATCCGACCCCGCTGGCACCGATGGCAATTGTAGAAATGACAGCGAGACACACGCCCAAAGCTGTCTTATGCGAGAGTGTTTTCCAAGCGGGCATTTTTGGTTGCGTCACCATACCCAAGTCCTCCGTGGCCGCGAGAAAGTACTTCAGCCCATGACCACAAGCAATCGGGTGGATGTGGTATTCACGGTTCGATTCCTTCTCTCCGAAAGACGAGAAGAGTGGGGCAGCATCCACAATATAACAGATTCGGTTTCGTGTCCCGTTGGGAGGAATCACTGATCTTAGACAAGAGGTTGGACCTGTCAACTGAACTAAAACCCATCGATCGGACGGATTATTAGCTTCCGCTCATGCGGTAGGCTTTTGCAATTCAACCAACACCATACGACCCAACCGCTTTAGCGGAGGAAAAAGCGCGAAAATCGTGTGGTCCACCATGCACAGTGCATCCCGTAGCGGTCTTTCAAATGCCATCAATGCTGGTGTCTTATGGGCCGGTAAAAGCCGACAAGCGCTTTCGAGCAGTTCACGGTGCTCCACTCCGTCAAACAACTCCAAAGAGCTGGTGGTTAGAGGCGCTTCATCGGGTGTGCGATCTTTGTGCGGATAGGGTAGATGTAAACGGGCGAACTGAAGCAGAGGGTTGCCTGCGGACGGCTCCCAGAAATACGCTCGGCCTCCGGGTTTGAGGATACGGCGAACTTCCTCCGCTGCCCTAGGAACGTTCAAGTGGTGAACGATCGCGTTTCCTACTACGAAGTCAAAACTGTTGCTCGGATACTGCGTTTGTTCAGCGTTCATCACACTGAACTGAACTTCTACCTGATTGAGCGCGGCGTACTGCTCCGCCAGCCTGATGTATTCGGAGGATATGTCAAACGCATCCACTCGCGCACCGCGCAGAGCCAGGGTCACTGCCAATTTTCCGTCGCCGCAGCCGAAGTCGCACACTCGTTTGTCTTGCAGCGGCGCGAGTTTCTGCAGTAACTGCGGATAGCAGCACACCCGCAAAAAGTGTTCGGACCGGAAGTTTTCAACCGCAATCTGCGATGCTTTGCGGTCGTAGAAAACGGCTTCGGTAACCCCGCGTGACATAATTAGGTAGTGTAAATCCGGGCGCCAGCCGTGCGCAAGAACATTCCCTTGCTGGATCTCGGAGGACCCAAAAACTTGTTCAAAGAATTTCGCCAGGGACACTGTCAAACATTACTTTTTTCAGTGGCTCGACCGGCTGCTGTGCACCAACAGGCTGAAAAATGGTGCCCGGGATTCGTCGTCTGTTTCGAAGGGGCTATTGGGTCCGCGTGACACCGGAATAAAGGCTCGGGGATCTAATACGCACGATAAGCGGTTTCGCCCATAATGTTTGTTTGCCAAATGATTTGTGCTTCTCAGTTTGCGTCACGTGTATAATTTGCGATCGCACCGCATTCAACGAATTGGTAGATGACTTCAGGAAATCAAGCCGTCTCTGCGACCGCGACTAGCGGGAGCGCTGCCGTGGCGGTCAAGATGTCGGGACTTTTTGCGTTGCTTCACATATCAGGATCCCTCAGTAGACTTTTTCTATCAGTCACTCTCGACGAGAGGACCAACGCCAGGTGAAGAACTTACAAATTGCAGTTTGCTTGTCCGGTTGCGTGTTTCTGACGATTGCCTCGCTCGGCTGTGGGTCCGGGAATTATACGCCGCCTCTGACGACAATTTTTCCGACTTCAAACCCGTTAGTGGCGCAATACAGCATTCAGCATTTTCACCAGGGACTGAGTGCCTGGGTCGAGTTCGGAACCGACACTAACTACGGCCGACAAACCTCAACCATCACCGACTCGGTCAGCACAGTCGGCGGCCAGGTACTGAAGATCCTGGTGGCCGGAATGAAGCCGCAGACGACATACCACATGCGAGCGCATGTGGACTGGTCTGGAGGCTCATGGGTAGATCAGGACCAGACCTTCACGACCGGCACGCTGTCGGGGTCGCAAATACCGACGGCGGCGTCCACGTCTCAAGTAGTACCCGGAATTACGGTGACACGTCCGACCCCGGACCTAGCCCCCTCGCCGGGCGTGGAATTGCTCAGCCTCACTTCAATCACTGGTGCAAATGTCATGTCAGAACTGGTGACGGATCTTCAGGGTAATATCATCTGGTACTGCCCCGGTTCGGCGACTCCTACCAAGCTTCTACCAAATGGACACTTCATCGTCAACCACGCCACTGATTTGCAGGAGATTGACTTAGCATGCGCCGTCGTACGCGACGTTTCTGTAGCGCAAGTAAATCTTTCGCTTCAGGCCAACGGCTCTTCTTTTACCATTCCGCCGTCACTAGGACTGCCCGGCGGGAGCCCATTCCACCATGACATGCTAGTCCTGCCCAATGGCCACTGGATAGCGCTTTGTCAAATAGCGAAGACGTTTACTGATCTGTCCGGTTACCCCGGAACCACGGAGGTCGCGGGAGACGCTCTCGTTGACATTGATCCGACCGGAAACGTGGTTTGGTCGTGGTCGTCGTTCGATCACTTGGACGTCAATCGGCATCCTTATTTTGGATTGCCCGATTGGACGCATAGTAATGCCCTTGCCTACACGCCTGACGGCAACCTTCTGCTTTCGATGCGCGCCCAAAGCTGGATTCTAAAGATCGATTACGCGAATGGTACGGGCTCGGGAAACGTGCTGTGGAAACTGGGAGAGGACGGCGATTTCACCCTACTGGGCGGCGATCCGACCCAGTGGTTCTATGCCCAGCATAACCCGAGCCTAATAAGTACCAACGGTCCCCAGATGACCTTGGCCGTCTATGACGACGGCAACTATCGGACCGATTCCGAGGGAGTAGCCTGCGGAACCTCCTCGTCGGCGCCTCCTTGCTATACCCGCGCGACTATTTTCCAAATCGACGAGAGCACGAATATGGCCAGCTTGCTGTGGCAATATCTCCCGGGGTTCTATTCCTTTTGGGGAGGGAGCATTGGAGAGTTAAGTAATGGAGATGTTGAGTTCGACAGTAGTGAACCGTTTTACCCTGCAACACCGATCGCGTCCCAGATCATCGAGGTCGATCAAACCACCAATCCACAGATGGTCTGGCAAATGACCATCACCGGCGCGAATGCTTACCGCGGCTACCGCATACCGAGCCTTTACCCGGGGGTCACTTGGCAGCAGTGATATCGGTAACTATCGGCGACCATTTTCTGGATCGATCGCTTCCGTCCCGGAGCAAGATAGAGCCAACAACTGGTTGGTCGCCACCGATCGGAAGGCGTATGGGTGGTGGATATTCCATCCTCTTCAGGCCAGCAATGCTTTTTCGCTTACTTTATCAGAGGACTATGCGGATCTTGTGCTGCGCGAGGCTCCCCTCGGGTCAGTTCATTAGCACCTACCCCAACCTTCGTTGCCGATCCTGTCCGACTCTTTGTCAGAAACCCTACGATTGCCATTCCCTGATCTGGTCGAAGACGTCGGTGACTCTTCCTCCGGTGTGATCTCTGTCTTTCTGAAATTGCCCTCTCGAGCACAGGGACTTGGCTCTCGTAGAACTTGAAATATGTGATCTCCCAAGGTTCAATTCCCCTCTCGTCACCTTTTCCCACCTCCCGCCCGACCTGATCCTTTGGCGTCTTCCGGAACTTGTGCAACCAGGTTGCACAACTGAAGTTCTACCCGTCCCTCCGGGCCAGCTTGCCAGTTCCAGACCCCTCGTCCACCCGTCCACCTGTAAGCGCTGAAGCAGACCACCTATTCGCGGCGCGAGGTCTGTGGTGAGGATGAATGGAGAACAGTAGGTACGTGGACTCACGGCACGTTCGAGCCGTACCCGCACACATCTCAACTTCCGCGACTGGAATTCCCGAGAAAGTGGTAAGATTACCCCGCCCTTGGGTCCCTTTCCCGCCCAAAATGCGGCGACGAATATTCTACCTTCCTCATCGAGGCCGCACCATGAAACGCGAATTACGCATTCCTGCGGTTATCGCCCTGCTGTTGTTGGTTCTCTCTTTTCCGGTGCGAGCCCAAGTTTCGTCCTTTCAGCCTTCGCTGTATGCCAACTCGTGCAGCCAGTGATGAGGAGGAGGTATGAGCGACCGCCGCTTTGTCGTCGCTTCGATTTTTCTGCTTTTGAGCGTCGTGGCTCACGGTCAAACTTACATGTTCGGGAGGGCAGACTTCACCGTCGGCAACAATCCCACTTCAATTGCTGCCGGTGATTTCAATGGAGACGGGTTGGTTGACTACGCAGTCACCAACAGCGCCGACAAGACCGTGTCAATTCTTCTGGGAAAACCCAACGGCACCTTCGCCCCACAAGTGACCTACGCTACCGGTCCGGAGCCCGTTGCTGTGGTGACGGGAGATTTCAATGGGGACGGCAATTTGGATTTAGCCGTTAGCAATGGGAACTGCAAATCCGCGAATCTCGGCCCCGTATGCAGCTCCAGCACAGTCAGCATTCTTCTTGGAAATGGCGACGGTACGTTTCAGGCGCACATTGATTTTGCCGTGGGGAAGCTCCCCTCATCCCTCGTCGTCGCCGACTTCAACGGGGATGGCAAACTCGACCTCGCCATTGCGAACGCGCAGGACGGCACCGTATCTGTCTTACTCGGAAATGGAGACGGTACATTCCAGAGTCAGGTCGTTTACGCCACAGCCGGGCCATCTCCTTGGGAAGAGATCGTTGTTGGCGATTTCAATGGGGACGGCAAACTTGACCTCGCAGTTAGTTCAGTGTCGGTGCTGCTGGGAAATGGAGATGGTACCTTTCGAACCCATCTGGACTCGGGGGGAGGTGTGTGGAGCGGTATGGCTCTGGCTGCAGGAGACTTCAACCGGGACGGAAAAATGGATTTGGTGGTGGGAGGCGCGAGTCGCAACATTCTGACCGTCCTACTTGGCAACGGCGACGGCACGTTCTCGGTCAATGCGACGTACATCGGGTCCTCCGTGGCCGTTGCCGATCTGAATGGAGACGGCAAGCTGGACTTAGTAGTCACCCAAGCTGCTAACGACAATAGTAGCGATACATCGGTTTCAGTCATGCGCGGAAACGGGGATGGGACATTCCAGGCCCCGGTACCATATGGGGCTGGATATCTTCCGATGGGCTTGTTGCTGGAGGACGTAAACGGCGACGGAAAGCTGGATATTGCAGTAGCAGATTCGGCGTGCCCTTTTCTATCGTCAATCAGCCAAACACCTTGTTCCGGACAGCCCGGTATACATGGAACGATATCGGTCCTGCTTGGATTTGGCGACGGAACATTTGCCGGGAGGACGGATTATGGCGCGGGCAATGTTCCGCAACTTTTTCCTTCAGCTGTCACGTCAGCAGACTTCAATCACGATGGTACGCTCGACCTGGCGACTAATAACTATTCTGGCGATTCGATCTCCGTGTTTCTGGGAAAACCTGATGGTACGTTTCAGCAGCCGCAAACGTTTCCTGCTGGGCCTATTCCTCAAGCCGTTGCAACTGGCGACTTCAGGAACAACGGAATTTTGGATCTGGTGAGTGCCAATCAAACCTGCTATAACTCGCCTTGTAATCCAGGCACCGTATCTGTCCTTCTGGGCAATGGCGATGGCACGTTCCAGCCGCACCTAGAGTACGGTGCTGGTCTTCAGCCTGTGGGCCTATCGGTTGGCGATTTCAGGAGCATAGGCGAGCTTGATCTCGCCGTTGCAAACCTCGGTTCGGCGACAGTCTCCATTCTGTTGGGAAATGGAGACGGCACTTTCCAGCAGCAGGTTAGTTACGCGACCGCCGTTGGCAACCCCCAGCAAATTGTGGTCGGCGACTTCAACGGCGACGGAAAGCTCGACCTCGCTGTCGCAACCGGTGGTAATGTATCCATCTTGCTCGGAAACGGGGATGGTACTTTCAAGAGTCACGTCGATTATCCCGCAGTCGGTGGCACCATTGCGGCCGGGGACTTCAATGGAGACGGCAAGCTTGATTTGGCCGTCGGCGGAATATCCACTGCTTCCAGTTTTGTTGGCGCTGTTTCGATTCTTCTTGGCAATGGCGACGGCACCTTTCAGTCGCCGGTTCCTTACCTGACCGGTGGGTTGGAGTTTGTCAATTCCATAGCTGTGAGCGATTTCAATCAAGATGGCAAGTTGGACGTGGCCGCCGGCCCGGGCGTGGGTACGGATGATGCAGTCATTTTGCTGGGCAATGGCGACGGTACATTTCAGCAAGCAACAGTGTATTTGGTGGGCGAAATAGCTCTTCAAGGGCTAACCGTGGGCGATTTCAACGGGGACGGCACCCCAGATTGGGCGGCACCGGATTCGCTTAACCAGACCGTAGGCGTCATGTTGAGCGCAGCGTTCAAGGCAGTTTCTCCCGGTTCGCTCAATTTCGGCTCCCAAGGCATAGGTACTACGAGTGCTCCTCAAACCATCACAATCAGCAACCCCAGCAACGTGAAGTTCACCATCGCGAGCATCAGTCCGAGCGCCAACTTCGCCGAAACGAACACCTGCGGGGCAAGCCTCAGCCCAAGTGCCAGTTGCTCTGTAACTGTCACCTTTTCTCCAACAGCGACTGGTTCGCAGTCGGGCACGATTACGATCACGGATAACACCCGGATCAGCCCCTTGGCAATTGCCGTCCGGGGTATCGGTGTGAATGGGCCCTTCCTATCGACGTTTCCAGCACGGCAGAACTTCTCGCCTCAAATCGTGGGAACCGCCGGCAATCCGGCAGCGATCGTGCTGGCGAACACGGGGAACGCATCTTTAACGATTACTGGGATCAGCATTGCTGGAACAAATAGTTCCGATTTTTCTCAAACCAACAACTGCGGGAATTCCTTGTCAGCCGGCAGCTTTTGTACGGTAAACGTAACTTTCATGCCGACGGCAGGGGGCTCGCGTATTGCGAATCTTACGATCGCCGACAGTGCGCCGGGCGGCCCGAATTCGGCCACTCTGGAGGGGACCGGGCTCGCGCAGCCGGACTTTTCGATTGGCGCCGCTTCCGGCTCACCGACTTCCCAAACCATTAGCGCCGGACAAACCGCGAGTTTTAGCCTTGCACTCGCGCCGACAGGATCGTTTACTGGGACGGTCAACCTAACCTGCGCGATCACACCGACGGTCACTCCGGCTCCGATCTGCAGCCTGTCGAGTTCTTCGGTGCAGATTAGCGGCAGCGGGACGCAGCCAGTGACGGTGAAGGTGGCGACGATCGCCGCGAGTACGGGGATAGCATTTTATGTCAATTCCCCGCCTAGAACGATGCCCCTGACGTGGTGCTTGATATTGCTGGGCTCGACTTGGCTATGCGTGCGAAATCACAAGCGTCTGCCAGCCTTCGCCACGCCAATCTTGGTGCTGGCCACTGTGTTCTCCGTCGGGTGCGGCAGCAGCGGTTCACCCCACACCACGCCCGGAACACCAGCCGGAACCTATACCGCGACGATTACAGCGAGTTCGGCCAGCCTGAGCCACATTATGGCCCTGCAAGTGGTGGTCCGCTGATCGGGGACCGAGTTGGGGTCCACTCCTGACGATTTCCCCGAAGAATCCGACGGGTGACTGTTGTATTCGGCCTGTTCTCAACAATTAATCTCAACAATTGACTTAGTGAGTGCTAAAATTTCGCTGCAATCTGGTGATGAGCTTTCATTTGAGAGGGTATGCGTGCTTCAAAGGCAAGACTGCTGGACGTAATCTTCGTCGCTCAATTACTGGCCCCGATTCTGACCGTTCGGTCACAGACCTCGCCCTCGTTACGCAGTCGCATTCCCTACGACCCGCCGCTGAGATCGTGCGCTTCGGCTTTCCTCTCTTCGCCCATTGCGCCTTCTGCGCCAATCTGATTCTCCGGTGGGGGCAGCGGACATGCGTGACGCGCCATTTGAGTTGCTTCGCCCTTTTCGTCTAAGGGCATCCTGGAGGAAGTTCATGCTAGAATCCGCGTCCCTGCTTCGTCAAATTTTGCGGGAAGCCCCATTTCGCTCTGTGTGCAAAATCGTAGCTCGCCTTGGGTTGACTAGCTGGAAAACGGCAGTCGATTTCGATGCGTTACCTTATGCTTCTTACGCTGTTGGCCTGCAAATTGCCGCCCGTTATGCGGAGATGTTTGGCGTAGAAGAGTTTAGTGCCATAGAGTGTGGAGTGGCGGGTGGTACTGGACTTATGACGCTGGCAACTCATGCCAAGCACATACCACAATGCACCCAGATAGTTGGTTTTGATTCCGGAACTGGCCTTCCACCCCCGCATGATTGGCGAGACATGCCATGGATGTGCCAATCTGGTGATTTCCCCTGTGATGTCGATGCTTTGAGGCATCGACTCAACGGGAGTGCCGAGCTTGTTCTTGGCGATATATCCGATACTTTCCCGGCATGGATTCGTGGTCAACATCTTCCCGTCGGATTCATCAGCATAGATACCGACTATTATAGTTCTGCCGTTTCGATCCTGAAAGTTCTAGCTACCTGTGATGTCAGCCAGATGCTTCCTATTGTCAGCATGTATTGCGATGACGTTTGTATCTTTTCCACTCCGCGCTGTGTTGGTGAACTGGCCGCCATTGCTGACTTCAATTCGTCCAACTTGCCGCGTCGCTTCATTGATCGCTGCGAATGGCTCCCACCAGACCGGGCATTCAAGGATGCCTACTGGCTTAGGAGAATGTTCGATCTGTATTCGTTTGAACATCCTGCGATGAGGCACCCCGCCAAGCTGCCCTCGAACTGGGCGATTCGCGTGGCACCCTAGCCCTTGCCGTCTTGCCCAAACTGTGATCTTCGCGAGCGGGAGAATTTTTCTTTGACATCAACGGTTTTCTCTCCGAGGTCGGGCAACTGTTGAAAAGTTTAAAAATCACGAACTGTCTAGTCGTGCTTCCGAACTACGCGACGGCGATAGAGTTGTAGCCTGTTCTACAGCCCAGCTTTAAGACTTCGCGCGTGAGCGCAGTCACACACAAGTGTGAGCACACCTCTCTATGGCAAAATGTCTCGATCCATCGACCAAAGAGAGCGGGACGATCGCATCTGTCGGGGCGCGTTTAAGGGTAGTGGCGAAGCGATCATCCACATTCTAATATCTCAGCGGGCCCGCTAAGACACGCACGGCTTTGATGGGAATATTGCATCGACGCTGCTTCGTATGGCTTAAGCCATAAGCCTTCGGTTCAGAGCGAGGGAAATATGCGGGAGATGTCAATAAAACAATAAAAAGGCGGACCACTTTGCGGTCCGCCTGAAATCGTCCAAGTAAAACACCCACAACTGTTGTGGCCCGTTAGGGGTTTACGACCTGCTTCAGCACGGCGGAAGTACTGCCGTTGAAGTCAACATTTCCACCGTACACCGCGGTGATGGAATGGGTCGCCACCGACAAGGCCGATGTCTTGAAAATGGCCTGTTTGGTGACCGTGTTCACCGCACCCGTACCCAGCGTAGTGGCTCCGTCCTTGAAAGTCACAGTGCCGCCCGGCGCCCCGCTAAAGGCAGGCGTGATGGTGGCAGTGAACGTCACGGCTTGCCCCTTTTTCGATGGATTCAGCGAAGAAGTCAGCTTCGTGGTTGAGTTCGCCTTCTTCACAGTCTGCGTCAACTTCGCTGAAGTGCTGGTCAGGAAGTCCACGTTTCCGGAATAGCTAACCGTGATGGAGTGGCTGCCCACGCTGAGCGCACCGGTGTTGAAGGTAGCGACGCCGCCGATCAAAGCGACGGTGCTCAGATTGGTTGCGCCATCCTTGAACGTTACCGTTCCAGCAGGTGTACCCGTTGTGCTGGACTTTACCGTCGCTTTGAACGTGACGGACTGTCCGAACGAAGACGGATTCACCGATGATGTGATCAAGGTCGAAGTTGCAGCCTTGTTCACAGTGTGCGCAAGCGCGCCCGAAGTGCTAGGCACATCGTTGCCACTGCCGCCGTATACCGCGGTAATGGAATGAGCGCCCGCCGCAAGGGTTGACGTGGTGTAGGCAGCCTTGCCGGCGATGAGTGCAATTGCACCCAGAGTGGTTGCACCGTCCCTGAACGTCACAGTTCCGGTGGCCGCACCGCCAAACGCTGGCGTTACAGTGGCCGTGAAGATTACGCTAACGCCGTACGTAGTCGGATTCGCCGAGGCTGTAAGTGACGTCGAGGTGAGCGACTTGATCGTGAACGACGTGCTCTTGTTGCTCTCCACGTTGCCGGCCACATCGGTGCTGTGGAAGACAATCGTGTGTGTTCCCGTAGCTGGCACTGAGAAGGGACCGCCATAAGTCAGCGTAGCTCCGCCGTCGATCTGGTAGTAGGTCGCAGCGACACCGCTGCCGCTGTCACTGGCGGAGAGCGTAACCGTGACGGGCGAAATGTAAATGCCGCCACTCAACGTGCCGCTCAGACTAACCGCAGTGACGGGAGCAATCGTGTCATAGCAGACCGGGCCGTACGTCAGATCGCCCGCCGTGGAGCCCATGTTGTTCCAGGCCTGCACGTGAACCGTGTGGCACCCCTGGCTCACGCCGGAGCTGACGAAGTCCAGCCACCCGGTCGTAGCGTTGGGGAACTGCGGACCGCTGTAGAACGAGTTACCCGATCCCGGAGTCGGCTCGCGGTAGACATCGCTCGGAATCGAATCCCAGCCTTGCGTGAAGCCAGCCACGCCGGTCGGCGTGTAACCGCCGCCATTGTCGGTCACGGTCCAACTCACGACCTGATTGCTGTTGTACCAAGTGTTGACCGTGGGTCCTGAGAAGTTGACCGAGGGAGAACCAATGGCGGGTGAACTGTACCAGTTGATCCCCCACGCCAGTTGCAGCATATTGGCCGATCCCCAGCCGGTGACTTCGTCGTAGCCGGTCCCCGCGCAGTAGTATCCCAGTCCATAAAAGGTGGTCACATCGTTGTTGTTGCATCCCGAAGTGATGTCATAGAACGGGAAGTGCGGGGCGCCATAGAGGCCATCCCGGTAGATGTAGTAGTTAACGTTGCCCATCGGAGCGCACGGACTCGAGCCAGAGCCGCAGATGTTGCCCAGGCTAAGCAGGTAGGCGTTCTCTTGCGCAAAAAAGCCGGCCATTTCCGGCGCCACGATGCTGGTGCCGCCGTTCCCCGACAGAGCCCCTCCATCGAAAAAATTTTGGGGCGTGTTGTACCAATCCGCGTTGAGGGCGATATCTGGAACCGCACGGCTCCCGAAGCCCAGCGCCGACTGATATGACGGAGTTGCCCAATAGTTACTGAACCCGCCCGTGCTGCCGCCGTCATTCGACGAGCAGCCATCGGGGCCACCGCTCCATCCCACTTCGGAGTTGTAAATCGGTCCCGCAGACAGAGAGAGGGTCGTCCCGCCCGCAGCGACCACGTTGGGATCCGATGCCGGGTAGAACACGCCGTCCGCTGCCCCACACCATGTGGCGCTGGCGCCTTCATCCCCCGACGCCGCCACCAGAGTCCAGCCCTGGATCACCATGCTGAGAAGGATGGAATCGCGGGCGTTCATAGTAGCTGCGTAACAATCTCCAGCTCCCGGAACGCTCATCTGTTCGGCGCACGCCCAGCTGGTGCTGAAGACGCGTGCGTAGCCATCGGACAGCATGTGGTTATACACATCCGTGATCGTCACGTTGTTGTAGTTGGCGCCCTGGTAGGCGTACACCTTTGCGGTGTCCACGTAGCTGCCGAAGCTGTTCGCCATCGCCGTCGACCACTCAATGTCCATGGTTCCTTCTCCCACCGGCGAAGGCGTCCCGTCGATGTCGAAGAGCTGAACGTTATAGGCCAGATACGGATACTGGGTGTGGAACCCGGCAATGTCGCTCAGATCCGTGCTGTCGAAGGTGGCGATGGCGATCGACGTTTGCGGCGGCGTCTGGCCCGGATTGCCCAGCGGGTTGCAGCAGTGTCCCTGGGCATAGAGTGCGTTGTAATCGTAGGCCTCGGAGCTGTAAATGTCCGTGGGATCATACGCTCCGCCCGTCATAGGCGGCAAAACTTTGGCGGTTTCACCCGATTTCTTGAGCCCCTTGGCCTTCCTCAGGCCGGCAGGAAGCTTGGACACATCAGCGTCGCCGTGCTGGGCTGGACCCTGAGCCACTGCTGGTCCGGGCACATACTCAGGACGCTGAGGCGCTTGAAAGCGCTTGGAGACCGGGCGTTCCTGCTCCAGATTGTTTAGCCCTTGCACCGCCCAAACGGTCGAAGCCAGGTCCGCCGGAAGCATCGGTTCGCGATCATTCGAGAAAAATGTTTTGGCGCCGATCGCGTAGTTGTTGATGGTGATGCCGAGTGCCTTCTCGATAGTCCCGGCCGTCCCCTCAGCGTCCACCAGCAGACGGTTGGGATAGCGATGCGTGATGGTCAGACCCTGGCTCCGCGCCCACTCGGCCACGGCCTGTTCATCCTGAGCAGACGGCGCAAAGCGGGCATTCCACTGCTCTGCGGTCAGGAATTTATGGAACTTTGCCGACTTCTTGTCATGTAGTTCCGCGGCCAGTTGCCGCTCCTCATCAAGATGCTGCGGCTTCAGAGCAAAGGCCAGTCTCAGTTTTTGGTTGGGGTTGTAATGCTCGACCAGCTTCGCCGTGCCCGCGAGCACGCTTGGCGGGGTTTGGCTAGGGCTTTGGGCCGCGCTCGACAGCGGGGCCTGGGCGAATGCTCCTGCCACGCTGCCCAACAGCACAGCCAGGGCAGCGACAGACTTTCGCGAGACAGACAACAACGTTGTGTAGCGGTCACAAACAGGCAACTTCATCTTACCCTCCAAGGTAGATTTAGGTTTGGATCGGGGATGGCGACGACTCTGAGCCAGGGTCCGGAGACTCTGGCAAATGGCGGGCGAATGGACTCAAGTCAAGCCGTTGAGGAATGTGGGGGTACGGCTGTTGCTTCGTGTCGCAAACCCAAAGCTGCTTTCGAGAACCGTGTCGTCAAGGTTCTATGCTTGCGCCTTCTCCGATCGACCCTCCATCTCGTCGCCCACGAATAACCACGCCTGCATTCATAACTTGCGACTCAGTGATGGATCGTTCGGTTGCTTCCGTCCGAGTAGTGAATCAGAACTGCGAAACGTTTCAGGGAGCCTCCACCGGCTCGGCACCCGCCTCAAGAATCTCGAAATTTTTTTGAAACGAAGCACTCGATTTCTGCACTACTGGAATGAGTGGAAAAGGCCGCGAAACTGCGACCTGATAAGTCCACAAAAGCCCCGACTTGGAAGGCCCTTGGCAACCGGGGGGAAGACTTGGGTACCTTCAGATCGCCGGAACCGGACGGGGAACCGGTTCCGGCGATCTTCGGGTTTTTTAACAGCAATTCTCCCTTTCTCCTCTCCCCTCCTTGTCTTCGCCTCTTCTTGACGCATCCCAAAAAAAGCTTCCAGATGGCATTCCCGCACGTTTGCCTTTTTAGTATCCGGCTTGAGCAACTGTCGCCAGCCGTGAAAGTCTGCCCTGAGCTAGTCGAAGGGGCGCAAGCCGTGGGTAGCCACGCGAGAGAATAGCAAGCCCCGAAGGGGCGACAGAACGCCCGCTAAGGCGCACGGAAATGCGAGGAACGCAAAAGGAGGGGTGACTACCGAAAAATGTTCCAGGCCAGGATGATCGCGATGGGTACGTTTCGTTGGACGGCTTCGACGATTTCGAGTCCCCGCTCCTGCATCCAGCTGACTCGGGAACCGGAAGTCCCCCACCCGGTTAGATGGGGGGCCCGGTTTTTCGCGGACCAGATTCGCTTGAGCGAATTCGCCAGAGCGTTCACTTCCCAAGCTCCATAGCGTCGGAATCATCCCGGTGACCGATTTCACGGTACGCGCTTTTCAGGCGGGCCAGCGCCGTGTCGATGCTGATTCCAAGAATGGCCGCGATCTCCGCCAGCGTGTATCCCTGAATTTCCTTCAGCAGAAACACGTCGCGATATCCCTTGCGCAGTTCGAAAGCTCTGAGGATCGTGCACTGGAAGGCTCCGGGCCTCTCCAGTCCAGAGCCATGTTTCCGCACTGCTGGCGCCGCAATGTGTGTCCGGGCACGGCTTCGAATTGCATGGCTGGGGCTCATCGTCTTCTCGGCTAATAGTGCTGGTCATGCACAATTCGTTACACCCTGCCCGAACGATTCCAACTTCTTTCGTATGAGTGCTACACTAACTTCCATTTCAGGGCGGGGCCTGTCCGTGCAACTCCAATCTTTTGACGAGTCCTACGTCGAACGTCTTCGTGCGGGAGACTTCCGGACGCAGGAACATTTCGTGGCCTATTTCAGTGAGCTGATCCAGCTCAAGCTGCGATCTCGCCTGCGTTCGCCGCAAGCGATTGAAGACGTCCGCCAGGAAACCTTCTCCCGCGTCTTTGCCGCTTTGCACGGCGGAAAAGTCCGGCAGCCCGAACGCCTCGGCGCTTTTGTGAACTCGATGTGCAACAACGTCTTGCTCGAGCACTACCGCGCCTCGTCCCGCGACAGTTCGCTCGAAGACGAAGACCAAGAAGATTTCCCGGCCATCTCGGTCGATCTGTTAGGAGCCCTGGCCGCCAAGCAACTCGGAGCGAAGATCCGCGAGATCCTCGAAGAAATGCCCGAGCGCGATCGGCGCCTGCTGCGCGAGGTTTTCCTCGAGGAGCGCGACAAAGATGCTGTCTGCCGCGACTTTGGCGTCGACCGCGAATATCTCCGGGTGCTCTTGTTCCGCGCCAAACAATCGTTTAAGTCCTTATATTTGAAGAATATGGCAGCGCGCCCGCCAGGTAGCATGGCAGCAGAAAAGCTGTGAAACTAGTGAAACGGTAAACCTCCACGTCTCACTATCAATCTGAGGGGGATCGACAATGGACCATAATGAGGCGGTCCGGCAAAAAGCCACGGAGAGATACCTACTAGATGAACTCGATCCTGAACTCAGGGACCAGTTCGAAGAGCACTTGTTCGATTGTCAGGATTGCGCACTCGATGTACGAGCGGCAGCCATGTTTGTAGAGCAGACGAAAGTTGTGCTGGCCGAGCCGCCTGCGGCAGAGGCACGAGTATCTGCCGCAGTTCCAGCCAAAGAGACGGCAGCAAGAGGATGGTTCGCCTGGTTCCGTCCAGCGTTTGCCGTCCCTGTGCTGGCTCTGCTGCTGGCCGTGATCGGCTACCAGAATTTCGTCACCTACCCGCATCTCATGGAGGCCGCAAACCAGCCGCAGGTCGGCCCCTGGGCGTCGGTCAATGTAAGCACGCGCGGCACAGCCCCAACCACGATTAAGGCGCACCCGGGAGAGGGCTTCGGCCTGCTGGTCAACTTGCCTCCAGAGGATGGATTCGCATCCTACACCGCGGACTTGTATAATCCCGCCGGGAAGCTGGAGTGGTCCGGGCCGATTGCCGCCCCCACGGCTGAGGAAGGACGGCAAATCTATATTCCCAGCGGCCACCGGCAATCCGGCACCTACACACTGGTTGTAAAAGGGATCACCGCAGCTG
The DNA here is from genome assembly GCA_035511455.1 of Candidatus Sulfotelmatobacter sp. Classification (GTDB taxonomy): domain Bacteria; phylum Acidobacteriota; class Terriglobia; order Terriglobales; family Acidobacteriaceae; genus Sulfotelmatobacter. The sequence goes on from DATKFH010000041.1 coordinate 236,335, forward strand.
GAGAAAGCAAAGAGATCAGCCGTCGCCCAATAGACGTACAAATCCAGCCGTAGGGCACCGTCAAGGGCGCTTAGCAAGGTGTCCCTGGTTGTACGCGAGAACGAAATTGAGAGGGAGCGGTAAGCAATACCCGCCAATCTCCAACCGCGAAAGCCTGCCCTGAGCGAAGTCGAAGGGCGGCGGCATATTAGAGCCCGGCACGTAAGTGCCGGGAGGGCCCCAACCAAAGGAACGAGTCCAATAGGGACGAGACAGGCTCTCACGCGGTCTTGTCCCGCCCAGTGGGCCAGAACGGAAGGGTCTGGCCGCAGCGGCAAACCCCACTCTGAGCGCGGTAGCAGGGTGCGGCCGCCATTGGGATGTCAACCAAGCTGTTGCAATTCAGAATTTTGAGCTTAACCGAACGGAGCCAACCACATGGCAAACGACAAACCCCATTATTTCCATGCCGAAGCCCACGCCCTGAAGGGCAAAGTAAGATTCCCAGTCGATGCAGAAGTCAGGCCGCAAGCCTTCGTAAAGTTAGCGGGCACTCTCGAAGAGCTGTCGAATGGCGCGGGCCAGCGTAACTACTTCTCGCAGCATGCGAAGAACTATCGCCTGGAGGGTGTTTTTTCTTACACCGCCGCCCACACCCAGGTGTCAGGACACAAGAGCTCGAAAGACGAGAAAAACTCCGTGACCCTGGCCACCTCGGTGGTCGAAAACCTGAACATCCTCAACGTGGTCACCGCCGACCGCGTGGTGGCCCAAATCTCGACCACACACATTCCCGGCCAGTACGTGCCCGACGTCACGTTCCTTGGCACCCACTTCGAAAATCTCAAGATCGCTCGCCATAAAGTGTTACCGATCTTGAACCTGAAACTGGCTGACCCAAAGCCGAAGGAAGACCAGCTGTACGTCGCGGAAAACACTCCTCTAACGACTGCGGTTAAGGAGCAATGCAAGAAACTGCCCGACTGGCTGAAACGCTTCGCGGGGGAAAAAGAGAAAAAGCTTGCTCCGGCACGCGATCAGGATTCCCTCATGAAGAAGTATTATTGGGGCGCCCCGGAGTATGACGCAATTCTGGGCGCTGTCGCCGACGCTCGCCGAGTGGACGAAGATGACACAACAGACGAGATCGGCAAATCCGACGGCATCACGCTCTCGCTCGTCGAAGACGTACTAATCGAGCCGATCATCAAAGAGGAGAATGCCACCGCTGACCGCGACGTGCAGGAACTTGTGGCAGGAAAGCACAGACACATAATCCACATCCCGGATTTTGGAACGATCTTCCTCGCCGAACTCACGGTGAACCACAATACCTTTCACCTGACGATGATCCGGGTAGAAATGGGCTGCATTGCGGCGGGAACGGGAAGCGCGGGCGTCTGTGTGGTAAACGGCGGCGGTAGCAAGGGAGGCGGCGGGACCAAGTAGCAGGAAATGGTTAGCCAAGAAACCGACACTAATGCAGTACGCGAACTGCTCTGCTCTACCGCTCCTCGGATCCGCGCAGAGGAGTGAATCGCCTAATCGCGCCCCAGCGACGGTTCGACGATTCATCCCGCTCGTTCTCGCCCTTACACTCTTGCCAGCCTGTGGTCATCGGGCGGACCCCCAAGCTGCGCTCGACCATGCGACGCAGACCTTCCGGCACGGCGACGTCGCCGCGGCCGAGAAGGAGGCAAATAGGGGCTACGGACAGTTCCACAATCAAAGCGTCGAGTGGGCTTGGAAATTCAAACTACTGCAGGCAGATGCTTTGGCATGGCGAGGGATGAACGACCGAGTGCTCGCCCTGTTGGCCTCTGAAACAGCGCCGCCGCCCTCTGATGAACTGGCTGTGCGAAAGGAACGACTTGAGGGTTTGGCTTATGCAGACCTGCACCGTTTTCCAGAGGCCGAGCGAAAGCTATCAGAGGCCGACCAACTATGTTCAGTTTCCAACTATCCGCCTTGCGTCGATGTCGACCTTGCGCGCGGGGAGCTAGAGATGGAGCGAGGCCGTTATAGTCAGGCACAACTTGCATTCGAGCGGGCCCTTACCCGAGCTAGAACACGCAGCAATGCATACGGAGAAGCAAGCGCCCTCCTAAGTCTCAGCTGGGCGGCGCTGCTGCGGGAACACTTCGATGAGGCGCTTGACTGGTCCAACGGTGCCTATCGTCAGTCTAACGTGGTCGACGCTACCGCAATCAGCCAAGTCGCTCTGGGCAATCAGGGCTGGGCATACTATCGGCTTGGAGAACACGAGAAGGCGCTTGGGCTGTTACTTGAAGCCAAAAACCGCGCCAGCCAGATCGGCGCCGTCACGGATGAAGTGAAATGGCTCACAACCGCCGGTTACGTCTATCTCGATGCGCGTGATTACGCCGCAGCGCGTCGGTCTTACCAGCAAGCGCTTGATCTCGCACAGAGTATCAACAGCAAGGGAGACACCCTCGACGCAATGATGTCCCTGGCGCTCGTTTCTGAACGAACCGACAAACTCGACGAAGCGCGCGACTGGGCCGACCGTACGATTGCGTTGGTCCCAGCTGATGGCAATCGCCTCGACATTCTCTACCCCATGCTGGTCAAGGGCCACGTCGCCGCCCGCCAGCACGACCCCGCCCAAGCTGAAAAGACATTTCGCGAGATTGAGCAGGACCCCAAGAGCCACGTCTTCTTGAAGTGGGAAGCCGAACACTCCCTGGCCCAACTCTACGAAGACGAAAATAATTCAGACTCGGCCGATCACGAATACCACGCCGCACTCAGCACCTTCGAAACCGCGCGCTCCTCCCTGCAGCATGAGGAATCGTCGCTTCCCTTCCCCGCCAACGCCTCCAGCATCTACGACGACTACATCCACTTCCTTGTAACCCAAGGCAAGACGGCCGAAGCTCTGCAGGTCGCCGAATACAGCCGCGGCCGAGCCTTGGCCGAGGGCCTAGGATTATTGCAGAAAGGCACGTCATTCAAACCAGATCCGCCCAACGCTCAGGCCATCGCCCGTAAGGCCGGCGGCACGATTCTTTTTTACTGGCTCGGCGAGAAGCAATCCTACTTATGGGCGATCACCGCGCAGAAGACGAGCCTGTTCACTCTGCCTCCGAAATCCGAGATCGATCCCACAGTCCAGCGCTATCGCAAAGCTCTCGCCGAGCAACGGGAATTCCTGCAGATCACCGATGCCGATGGCCGCGCACTCTACCGCACTCTGGTGGCTCCGGCGCAGCCCTTGCTGGCAAAAAATGCGCAGGTCTTCATCATCCCCGACGGCAGCCTGAATACGCTCAATTTCGAAACCCTTCTGGTTTCCGACCCCACCCCACACTACTGGATCGAAGACGTCACCATCGCCGACGCCAATTCGCTACGCCTGCTGGGAATCCCGCGCGCGGCCAGCAAGAGCACCGGCAACCTGCTCCTGCTGGGCAACGCCGTCTCGCCGAATCCGGACTACCCCGAGCTGCGAAAAGCCGCTGCGGAAATGGAGAGCATCGAAAAACATTTCTCCCCCACGCAGCAGGAGACATTCGCCCGCGATCAAGCCACTCCAGCGGCGTATCTCGCGAGCAAGCCCGGCCAGTTCTCCTACGTCCACTTCGTCGCCCACGGAACCGCCAGCCGCACCAGCCCGCTCGATTCCGCCATCGTCCTCTCCCTGGCTGACGCCGGCAGAGACGATTCCTTCAAGCTCTACGCCCGCGACATCATTCATCAGCCTCTGCGCGCCGAACTGGTCACGATCTCCACCTGCTACGGAGCCGGCGCACGCGCCTACTCGGGCGAGGGCCTGGTCGGACTCTCCTGGGCATTTCTCCGCGCCGGAGCCCACAACGTGATCGGAGCTCTATGGGAGGTCAGTGACGCCTCCACTCCCCAGCTCATGGATGAACTCTACCGTGGATTGAAAAAAGGCATGCGCCCCGACTCCGCTCTGCGCCAAGCCAAACTGTCCTTGCTCCGCTCCGGCAACGCCTTCCGCAAGCCCTTCTACTGGGCCCCCTTCCAGCTCTACACCGGATCGTAAGTGGTGATGTTCGCGAATCTGCGTCTAAGCCCGCTGCGCTCTCGTGCGCCCCGACGTTCTTGTCGGCTTCGCTGACCAGCGCCCAAGGCGAAATGTCTTCTCGTAGCCCGTGGATTTGTTGGAAATTTTCACCGCCAGAACTCCGCTGCTGTCACAGGTATAGGTTTCTTCAATCACAAAACCGTTCGTTCCCAGCGTGCGGACCACCGGCACCGACGCCAGGTCCGCCCGATCCTGCAACATCGGATCGAACGGGAAGCGAATGTCATCCCAGTCGGTGATTTCCCCGACCGGACGCCCATCGCCTGCCAGCCGTGCGCACTCCAGATAGCGGAAATGCCCGACATTGTGGGCGGGATGGTACGAACGCACGCTCCGCAGCGACGGCTGTCTGGGCCCCGGCAACGACGTGCCTCGGGGGAAAACAAGATCGAACACAACGCTGCGTCCGTCGTCGGTCTCGCGCCAGAGCCCGAAATTCCGCATGAACTGGTCGCGAAGAACGAAACCGGATTGTGTGTCTGCCCGGATGACCAATCCAATGGCGGTCGCGGACCGCATATACGCCGAGCGACGCACCCGCCTTCCGAACTCTTCCCGAAGGATTCGAGCTACCGGCGGAAGTTCGGAGCCACCGCCGGTCACGTAGAGCGTGTCGATGGGTCGTTCCGGATGCTGGGCCAGTAGTCCGTTGACCACTTCGCGCGTCGATTCGATCAGCGGCCTGCACCGCTCATAGAACTCGCTCGCCGAGATAGAAACCTCGTGCCAGTTGTTGCGCACACGTTCGAGGTCGACGCTCACCTTGCGCGTATTGGGATTGAGCGCTTCCTTTTTCTCGCGGCACTCCTCCAGAAGAGTGAACCATTCCGAAGCGGAGAGCTCCTCCCGTTCCTCGGAAGTGACCCCAGCCGCCTCCAGCGCGAGTTCCGCCAGGATCTCGTCAAAGTCATCACCACCTACAGTGGGAATCCCGTCCGAGGCGACGATGGAGTGCATGTCGTCGCCCAGTTCGATGAGCGAAGCGTCAAAGGTTCCGCCACCCAGGTCATAGACCATGAGCCAGCCTTCCGAAAGGGTCTTCTTGTCGGCCCGCTCCCGGTGGGCGAACTCGACCGCAGCCGCCGAGGGCTCGTTCAACAAACCCAGAACTTCAAACCCCGCGTCCCGCGCCGCTTCCGCGGTCAAAAAGCGCTGATTGCTATTCGCATTCGCCGGCACTCCCAACATCACTTCCATTGGCCCGGTCGCGCCGCCGGATAACGTGGAATGCTCACGCAGTTGATCCCGCAAAGCCTCCATCAGTTCCCGCATCAGTTGTCTGATCTCGAAAGACTGTCCACCGATTTCGAACCGGGTTTCCGGCCCGGCATCTCTCAAAACGCGCTTAAGAGACCGGGACACGGCCCAACCTGGTTGCCCTTGCGCCCGCCACGCTTCCCACCCATAAGCGAGCACGCCGCCTCGCACGGCAATCAATGGCGGAAACCAGTCGCGCACGTGACCGTCTGGTGTTTCGAAGTTGACAAGCGGATAGTTACCACGATCCGCGGCTGCGACCACGACGCGAGTTGTACCAAAATCTATGCCGAGCTTCACGGATGAACCGATCCACCTCTGCGCGATATATGTGCGTTTTCATTCTAGAACATTTGGGTGGACGCCAGCTCTCGTGTCGCTGCTGTTTGCAAAATCGCCGTCGCACTCACCGCCAACGATGACAACCTACTCCAAAAGGGGCGCTCTCTTAATTATGCGATTTCGTCAACCGTTCACTATCTCCAACCGCACGGCTTTCTTAGACCGAAAGGCCAATTTGGTCAAAACTGACCAGTAATCAGTTCGCAGCACCTACACACTGTTAAGGGGCCTTTCGTTATTTACGTTCGGGCGGGAAGGCCGCCTACAACTTGGGCTGAAATCGGACGGAGGTGGCTTGTAATGATGACTTTCGTGGCGGTTATCTTCGGAGTTTTCGCAATTGCTCTGATCGTCCTCCTGATCTACAACAGCACACTCACCATGCGCAGGGATGACCAGTTGTTTCTGGATGACGCCAGTTCGCACATGCACGATGAGCAGACGGAACTATTGGCCAAGGTGAACCGGCTAACCATCCCGGTGCGCGTGTTCAGCATCGGGTCTGCGGTATTCCTGATGGTGCTCGTCGCGATGTGGCTCTACCAGAAGCTGAGCGGGGTCCAGTAGCGTCGAAAGCGGGGGACTTGCGCCATCCGGCCATAGTCCAAGCCGTACGATTAGCGTAAACGGTTTGCGACAGCTTAGGCGCATAATCACACTATGATCGTTGAACCTGCCAGCGTGGAATCGTTCTCTCTTATTTTGCTGCTCGTGTGCAGAGCGCTTGCGTTCCTCTCCGGCATGGGTAAAGCCGAAGAAGTTCGGCGCTTTGCCGGCAGCGATGTGGGTTAGCTTACTCGTTGTCGCACCTCTCTGCTCAAGGGCCATTGGGTTCATCGAGTTTTCTTCGCGATAAGCCGCGGCAGCAACGAAGAACATAGGAGCTGTCGACAAATTGCCATTGGACTCATTGAGAAACGGCTGACCTCAATGAGCGATCTATGGCGATGCGACCACACTGCCGCCGAACACGATAACAGTTTCCTGGACGCGGAAGAAAGAGGCGCACAAAATCACCGCCAGCGAGGCTAGTGGGCTGGTCTCAAACTGAGGACTAGCTCCTCAATCGTGAGTTTTCCATTCTTCTTGTCGCGCTCCAACTCGTTCGATTCCGAGTCGCTACCCTCAACCTTGTCTGTCAGGCAGCGAGTGCGTTGAGACGTCGCTGCATTTCTTCGACCGAAACGTTTTCCTTATGCGTCGAAATCGTCCATGTGCTACCGAATGGATCGAGGACGCGCCCTTCCCGTGAACCGAAAAACATATCGGTCATGGGGCTCAACACTTCGGCACCTGCATTCACGGCCTGTGCGAAAACCGCATCCGAGTCCGCGACAAAAATCTGGACAAGCAAGGTGTGTTCCGGCCACCCTTCCATGGATTCACCCAAATTCAAGCGAGAATCGCCCAACTTCAATTCGCAGTGCACCACTTTTCCAGCGGGCAGGGATAGACGCAGGATTTCTTCAGCGCCAAACGCTCGTCTGTAGAACGATACCGCTGCATCGACGTTCTTAACGATGATGTTCGGCACAAGGGTGTGAAACCCTGCCGGTATGGGATTGACGCTCACGGAAACCTCTCCTTTAGGGAAGTGAAGAGCAATGCCCCGCAATTCAACGCAAAGTTGCCAGAAAGGTTCGCGATTCGCGCATCACGTCCGCCTCATTGGAGAGGAATACGAAATGGTCCGCGCCCCAAAGGTCGACCGCGTCCAGCCAGCACAATCGGTCATCCCGATCCGCCCCAATCGAACACCTCGGACCGGACCCCCGGCTTCCACCGTAACGAATGGCACTCGGTGCCTGGATGGATCATGCCAGCCCGCAGAGTCCTGGGCACTGCCAGTTACAGCGACGGCCAGACCTAGGACGAGCAAACGAGGGAGGACACTCTCCATTTGGGGTCACGTTACCAACCGTACCGATCCGGCGTCTGAGCAATTCTGAACACTCTCGGGATTCATTGATTCGAACGAGCGAGACCCCAGCTGGCGTGACCTGAAGGAGCGGACAGACTTGCGACGGTCCCTAACCGTCGAAACGAGGCATTTCACAAGTTGAGATTCAGCAGGCCTCTTCAGGCCGTGATTACCGGTCTTGAAGCCCGATAAAGCTGCCCGGCAAAAGCTCCCAAGCCCAGGCAAACCACACCGAATCGGACCAGCCCGCCAAGATACGGTATGAACCCAACGATAGTGAGGATCAACAGGCCCACCAGCAGTCCCAGCAACCAATCGCCTTTCGTGGCTCCCGAGGGTTTCAGAAGTACCCGACCCAGGAAGGCTCCAACCCAAACCTTCGCCAGGTAGAGCGCAGCCAGATATACCGCGAACAACATTAGCGAGATCGGGATGCCAATCAGTGTGATGGCTGCCACGACCATGGCTACCGGCACTCCCGCCAGAATCCCAACCCCCAGCCCGAGGGCTAGCCAGCCTGAGCCCACCGCCTGGGTCGTGGCCCGGAAGAAGCCGGGAAACAGAACCAGGCCCAGCCATCCCACCAGCATGGCGGCAGCGATCCAGAGAGCTTGGTGGAAGTAGAATCTGGGGCGCGTGAATTGGTTCTTCCTCACCTGCAGCTGGATGTCACGTTTGCCCGCAATGGTCGCACCGTCGGCGATTTGCACCTCGTTCTGCTGGCGCACGCGAGCGCTCAGGTCGCCGCCGACCCGGGCTGTGTTCGTCAGGGTGAGGCTACCTCCGGCCGTGTTCAGCTCTCTGCCGATGCTGCCGCTCACATCGGCGTTGCCAGAGAGGAGCAGGTCGACGCCGCGTTTCACCTCGCCTTCAAGGCTGACGTCGCCGGCGGCAACCACGATACCGTCGCCCACGTGGCCCCGGTCATCCATACGCAAGGACTGCGTAAAGCCGTAGACGCTGTGACCCAATTGCCCGTCCAGGTCGAGCGATCGCGAAAAGTTGTAAACGCTGCCTTCTACTCGTCCGCTCACAACAGTTCTCTTGGCAAAACTCACCAAGTCGCCCTTGACGGTGCCGCGTACTTCCACGATCCCGCCAAAAGCCAGCAAGTCCCCATTGATCACGCCTTCCACGCGCACAGTGTTGGCGGCGGCCATAAGGGTGTCGTCCACAGTCTCGCTTGTCGGTACCGTGACGAAATCCCCGTGGCGCCGCTCCAGAGCAAAGCTGGGCAACGACAACATAAGCAGCACGATCAGCAGACGCGAGCCAGGTTTGGCTAGCCGCCCTCGGCGTGCCAGCAGCAGTACACTTCCGCCCAACAGCGATAGCAAAAACAGAGCCCCAACGACAGCAGCATATTCGGTCAGCATGCCAGTACCTCCGTCTGCAAAGTAGTCGGAAAGGCTAAACATCAGGTTTGTGAGGCCGCTTAGGCTGAAGGGATTGAACCATTCCAGTGCTTCCGGAATTTTCAGCTCATCGATCGACACGAGAACGATCGAACCTAGCGCCAGCACCGCAGCCATCGCCGCCAGGTCACCCCAGGCCCAGGACAAGCGCGAACGGTAGAAGGCCTCGGGGCTGGCCGCTTCTTCTGGGAGTTCGCGCAGGCTTTCGCTCAGAACTCGGCTCTCAGCGCGCAATGCGTCCACTAGCTCCCGGCAGCGCTGGCACCCGGCTAGGTGGTCTCGCAGCTGCCGTGCCTCATCGAACGGCAGTTCGTCGTCCACGAAGATGGCGCAGGTCTGCTCCGAATAACATTCCATGATCACTAGCTCCCGTGGGCCAGTTTCCGGCGCAGTTCCTGCTTGGCACGAAATATCAGCGCCGCCACATGGTTCCTCTCGAGGCCCAACTGCTGTCCGATCTCGTCATAGCTCAACTCGCTGTAATAGCGCAGGACCAGCGGCACGCGGAAGTTCTCCGGTAGGCGTCCGATGACAGCCTGCAGCTGCGCCCTCTCCGCCATCCTGATGACAGTGCCCAGCGGCGACGGCTCCGAACTGGTTGCCTCGATGACCGCAGCTCCGTCTTCAACTTCCACAATCACCTGCCGTTCACGTCGACGACGCCGCAAAACGTCAATGCATTGGTTGCCAGCCACCCGCAGGAGCCATCTGGGGAACGGTATCGAACCGTCATAGCTCTCAATTGAGCGATGAAGCTTGAGAAAGACTTCGCTGGTGGCATCTTCTGCGTTCTCCCGTGAGTCCAGCATGTAACGGCACAAGCCGAATACACGCCGGACATAGCGGTGATGGATTTCCCCCAGGGCCTCGGCATCGTGGCCTTGGGCGCGCTCGAGCACGCTCTCCAAATCGAGGCCCTCCATCAGCCTGGTTTCGCCCTCGCGGGGCTGCGGCGCTTTCGCCATGTTCCTTTTGGCGTCCATAAGCCAGTACGCTGCAGATCGAAGGAAATTACATACATTTTAGGCGACCAGGGGAGCCCTAGGCCGGCAGGGTGTCTTCGCTTTTGCACCTGTTGATTTTGACGCCGGCGATGTTCACCTGGCTGCGCGAGCGCGATATTCGACGGGGATAAAGACTGCCTCGTCGTGGCTGGCCGACGATTCGGAAGTGATCCCATGGTCGCTGGATCGGAATGCCGAGTGCAGCCATTTCCCGCGTCAGCGCGCGCTTTTCAGCGGCTTGCCAATCGCGAGCAGGAAGATGACACTTTTGCCTTTTGCTCGCGGCGAAAAAAAGTTAGTCACGTCATCGTCGAAGAAAGTCAGCCCAGTCGCGCCCAGCCGCTGGGCATACGTGGCCAGGTACATTCTGCCGCCAATGGCGCCAGCCTCCAACTGGATAGCCCGGTAGCCGCGATTCCCGAATTGTTCCAGAATGCGTGTCAAATCGGCGAGAAAGAAGATGTCCACGCACGCGTCGGCTGGCAATTGCTGCTCCAGGCCAAGATGATGGGCCTCGACGCGGAATTCCCCTTCCTTCAAAAGCTCCAGAGCGTTCCGCTCACGTCCGAAGACGTATGCCCCCTGCTTGAGCCCCAGCACTGAATGCACGATCAGGTAGAGATCGTTGAGTTGGGTGCCGGGAGGCTCAAGGAAGTCGGCTGGAAGACCGCGCGTGGCGCAGTCAAGAATGGTCGAGAGCTGTGCCAATGTAATGGATACCGTCTTATCGAATACTCGGGTAGAACCGCGACGCAGGATCACCTGCTCGATGGTGTCCTCCGGTTGTTCTTCTTCCGGCAGGCGCTGCAGTTGAACTCCCTCGCCCGCTGGAGCGGAAGGTGCAAGGACCGTTTGCTTCCGGCGCCACTGAGCCACTTCCTCTTCGGACCCAAGTGAAGACGCATCGTGCATCTCAAGCATGGCCGGATATTCGACCTCGCGCTGCGAAAGTGGGATCGTCTCCAGGCCGAGCACCGGAGATTCTCGCGGGGTTGGCAGCGAACTCTCCGATCTGTGCCCGATCGGTACGAGGCACAATGAAACCTCACGCCGGGTATCGAGATCAAGCAGGCGGTTCGCCTCGGCGTCCACGAACCCGAGCACGATTTTGGCGGGCAGCCCCGAAGCCGCAGAAACGGCCAGCAGATTTGCCAGCAGTGTGCCGCTATCCCAACCGAAATGGCGATAGGTGCGCGCCTGGTACTTCCAGGCGTTCCGCCAGTACGTTCCGGTGCAGATGATGGTCACGGGCGCACCCGCCACCGCTGGTTCGCTCGCACTCGCCTGAGCCAGGTTTCCGCGGAAGTCACCCTTTCGCAGAAGCCGCAGCGATACATCCGCCGGATTGAAGTGATACACACCAGCATCCAAGCTCGGGAGATCGCCCGTCACGACGTACAGCTCGATCTCATACAGAGCTCCGGTGCAGGCCGCGGCGCGAAAGTAGATTTCTCCGCCTGGAGATTTGCGCTGTTTGGTAATCCCCGCCGAAAAATAGAGTATGCGTGCCAGATCCTGAAGGTCAGGAACCGAATTGGCTCGCGATGAGGGCAATAGCTCTGAGATTGCGGAGAGCGCTGCCGCTCCTGTTTGCGGCACTTCCCGCGGCAGCGGAAGCGGCTCTATGTTTGGATAGATCTTGAAGGGCTGAGGCCGGTTCGCCCAATCGAGGAAGTGAGGATGGTTACGGATACTCCAGTAGGAGTGCTTCGTGTCATCGTGATACTTCCAAGCCGCCTGGATGTCGCGGTTCCGCATCGGTGACGTCAGACTAGCACCTGCACGGGCTCACGGGCACGAGCGATGAACCTGCGACTGTGGATCGCGGGCTTAGTGGACCTCGGGTTGAATGGAACGGCTCTCCTCCTCAGTAAGGCGAGAAAGATCGCAATAGCCGTACCCTTTTAGGCACGCCGCGTAATTCCGCTTGTGTTCGGCGTTGGCCAGTGTCTTGGCTTCCGGTGCCGTCAGTTTTGTGTAGTCACAGGTTTCCTGCCCGTCCCTGCACGCCGCCAAGTTGCGCCGGTGTTCTGAATAGGCGGTTTGTTTCGCTTGCGGCGCAGTCAGTTTAGAGTGGTCGCACTCGTCCCAGCCGTTCTCACAATTCTGTGCGTTGCGCTGGAGTTCGGCAGCGGCCGCGTCCCTGGTTTGCATAGGAGTTAGTTGAGTCTGATCGCATGTCCCCGAGCCACCCTGACAGTCGGATGCATTGATCTGGCGTCTGGCGATGTTCACCTCCCCGGTTTCCGCCGGAGTCAGTTTGGAACGATCGCAAGCTCCCGTGCCATCCGTACAGGCGGCGAGATTGCGCTGGTGCTCCGCTGCGGCCATCTCTCGGGCTTCAGATAGGGTAAGTTTGGAGTGGTCGCAGGACTGCATGCCGTCGTTGCAGTCGGACACGTTCCGCCGGTGATCGGCCAGGGCCAATGCAATTGTTTCCGGTTCACTGAGTTTTGAACGATCACAAGAATCGTAGCCATTCCTGCAGTTCGCAACATTACGCCCATGACTGGCGAGCGCCACGTCAGCCATCTGTGCAGGGCTCAACTTGGACTGATCACAGGACTCCCTGCCAGCCTTGCAGGCATCCAGATTCTGCGCCAGGTCTGAGGACTGAGCAACGGCCAGAATCGGCCAGAGACTAAGAAATGCTACTTGTACCCAAAGACATTTCCGGAAACTAGTTTTCATATTCTCCACCTTCTGGACGATTTGGAATACGTCGGCAAAAAAGAGACCGTCGTAAAGCTTTGTTGCGCCAACCGGAACCGGTGCGCGGCTCCGGCCAGCGAAAAAACCACCGTCATCTTCCTGATGCGATTACTTGCTGTCTTCTTTTGCTTCGGCAATCTTGGCCTGTTGGCCGGCCTCGGACACAGCCTTGATGAATGCGTTTGCACTTGCCGGAGTTGCTGCTTTTCCCGAGAGGATGCTGCGGAACATCATGTGCTTGCCGTAGATGGCATGAGTGGAGTCGTTGTCCTGCTCCACGACTGCACCTTCCAGCGTCAGGCCTGCGAACACGCCCTTCGAGCGCGAGTAGGTCAGCATCTCAGTGTTCATCTTCCAGTCCGTTCCCGCGGACGCATGACGGCCAACCGGACCGGCTGCGACTGATCCTTCACCCGTCAGCTCAAACTTGCTGGAGAGCAGATGCTGGAAGCCTTGGTCGTTCATGACCAGCATGACCAGGTCTACGTCTTCGACGCCGATCTGCAATCCCCAGCTTCCTCCGCCAATGGAGACGAATGCGGGGGCGCTCCAGCCTGCGGCGCTACGGCAAGTGGCAACGCCGCGTCCGTGCTTGCCACCAAAGATGAAGCCACCTTTAATGAGGTCTGGCACGACCAGAATGCATTTTGCTTTGCTCAGTACTTCTTCCGGGATGCCTTTGTCGGGAGTGGACATAATCGCCTGCAGAACTGTTACGGATCGTTGCAGGCGGTCCACCGAGTCTTCGCGTGCCGAACCCGCCCACGCGTATGTTCCAACCATGCCCAAGACGCTCGTCAACAACAGTGACATTGTTTTTTTCATGAAAGTTCTCCATTAGGAGCCGCAGAACTAAGAGGAGAGAGATTCAGATAGCTGACTTAGTTCAGAGGACCTGAAAGAGAGAGAAGAATTGCTCGTCTCTGGAATCATGATCGCTCAGGCAGAAAGCAATAGCTGGTCTGAATTGCTCACTTCGGTCGGGAATGCTGGTACCCGCGATTCGATTCGGCAACGCGCATTCCGCTCAGAGCGAGCAATTTTGCTCAGAATCGTGGCCCGCTATGTGACACCTTTGGACTGGTCAGAGAATGGTGAGTCTTGTCCATGACATCCATATCGCATCCATTTCTTCCGCGCATGCGTAGCCTGCGCGCCTTCCTCGCTGCTTCCTTGAGGAAATTCCTGAAGATGGAACCCCACGATGGCGACTTCGCCTCGCAGCGGATGTGTCCCTCTTGTGGACTCATCACGCCGCGCCACGAGACACGTTGCCTGGAATGTGGCAAATCGTTCAAACCAGCCTGAAGTCCAGCACGACGCTGAAAGCTGTTCGTAGTCCTTTACCGTCAGGAGCACCTCAATGAGAAAACAGTACCTTCACCTCTCCGCCTACCCTTGCGATACTTGCGCCGGCCCGGTCGTCGCTGGCTCGCTGGCGGTTCGCGAGAATGAAATATCGAAAGAAACCGACATCCGACAAGTGGGCGCGATCTGCCTCGGATGCGGCCACCTGCAAAGCGCAGCGACCGCGCCTGCGCGCGCTCGGCATCTGCAGCCGATGGAATGGGCCCCAGTTGATGCAATCCAGGCTTCGCATCTGACCACAGCTTTTGTGGAAGGACTCAATCGTGCAGAAGTGCGCTGAGCAGTGAATGTGCGGCAATTTACGAAAGTGTATAAAAAGGAACAGACATTCAAACAGAGAACGATGTACCGTTGCCCCAATTAGAACATTGGACGCTCGGTCAAGGGTTAGTGGTGCAAGAACGACCATTCGGACCCTCACGACCGAGTCACTTCCTCAATTCACACGCATGAACTTTAAGGCCGGACTCCTCCGGCCTTTTCTGCGTCGTCAGGCATCCTGAGTTTCTAGGATGCCCTTTTACTTTTTCGACTCTAGTCGTGGAGAACGACATTGAGCAGCGAACTGTGGACCTGCAGCGCGCCTTCGGATCCCCCCGCGTAGTGAATGAAGCCCAGCTTCCTGAACCGGTTCATGAAGAAGCTGACCCGCGAGCGCGTGGTTCCAACCATCTCCGCCAGTGTTTCCTGGCTGATCTTGGGGACTACGGTTTCAGGGATGCCGTCTTTGCCAAAATGAGCGAGCAAGAGCAACACGCGGGCCAGGCGTTTTTCGCTGGAGTTGAACAGTTGGTCTACAAGATCCTCTTCGTAACGGATATTCCGCCCCAGTAAATACGCCACGAACATTTCAGAAAGCGCGGGTTCGCGATGAAGCGCATCCATCATCGCCTCTTTCTCCACCCGCAGAATCTCGCAATCGGTCATCGCTGCCGCGGAGCCCATTCGCCGGAGTTGACCTGCCAATGAGCCTTCTCCGAAGAAATTCCCTTCGCTCACGATCGCAATCGTCGCTTCCTTGCCGACCTTGGATACGACAGTGAGTCTCACTTTGCCTTTTTGGACATAAAAAACTGCGTCTGCTCCGTCTCCTTGCGCAAAGATCAGCTGCTTCTTCGGTACGGTCAGAATCTTCCGGCCATCCCCAATGGTCGCCAGGAAGGTGCTGGGGTCGAATCCGCCGTTTTTATTGGCTGCCAACTTGGGTCTCATCTCCTCCCAGTATAGTCTCCCCGACGGGATCCGACTCACGAGCCTCGCACGGTCTCATTCCGTGAAGTCTCGCCCTTGCCCGCCAAGTTCTAGCAAGACTGATCACTTTTGATCAGTTTTGCTACGCCTCCGGTCTCACAATAGAACAGGCGGACAAACACGCCACTACTGGTTAGGGGAGCCATGCCACCAACTATTCAAGTCGGCACGATTCTGATGAAGGAATGGCCCGGGATGAGGCAACTTCTTGGGCTGGAGAGTGAGCCCTGCTCGGGAGAATGGAGTCTGCTTAAGGTTCTGGATGGCTTCGCCCTCGATCGTAAGATCCATGCTGCCGGGTGGAATTTCTTTTTTATGGCGGCGGAGGTTAAGGTGATGTTCTTTGGCTCGCTCGGAGCCGCGAAGATCCAGAAAGCCTTGAAGCGGATTCTAGAGAAGGTTAAGCAGCAACAGTTCAATGGCCTGGAGGTAACTGAAATAGCTGCCAGGCGTTTCCTCGGCGTCCCGTACGTGACCGTTTCTGCCCACTCGCGGCATATGCAACAGAGTTGCTATCTGGATAGCACCGAAGCACGGCAGACGTCTCAGCACGACGCGGAATGGGCCAGAGGTTGATGGACACAGATGGAATTCGGAAAGGACGAAGATCGATGTTTGCCAAGACCATAAAATGGGGTGCAATTGCAGCCTTGATTATAGGCGCCTTCCTGCACTCGACGGGGGGGTATGCACTCTTCTTGCAGTTTGTGGTTGTGACCGCATCCATTTTCGTTCTCGCGCAAGCCGCAACCATGCGTCGGTATGTTTGGATGGCCCTATTTCTTGTGGTTGCTTGTGCTTTTAATCCCGTTTTTGCTGTCCCATTCTCCAACTATAACTTCGGGATAGCGAGCGCCTTCGCGACACTACTATTCTTCTTCTCTCTGGAGCTACTGAACCCGAAATCCAGGCTGTCGGTAGCTTCAACGACTGATCCAGTGCGTGGCAGAGAGTTGCTATGAAAACCGATCGGAGTTTCGACCACGTTCTCGAGTCTGCCGTGATTTCAAGCTGGACGGCTTTGACCCGTGGCGCCCAAACTGGCTTGATTCATATTGAATACGGCTTTGCCGCAGGCGGAACTTTGGACTATCTGAAGATCTGGTCATCTCTCACCCGAGGCCGTTGGCTTCTGGCTTGTGAGTATTGGATGTCGCCTTCCACATTCCACAACACCGGTGTCCGCTTCGATAATGGATACGAATCCGAAGAATTAGCTCACATTTTGGAATTTGTGATGCAACACCAAAACTCGTTCGTGCTCCCCCCGAACCTCGGCCGGCAGGGACTGCTCCAGATTTCTACACCTACGGTAGAGGAAAACGCAGCGGCGGCGGCAATAATAAACGAGAACTTCGCCCGACTCGCTTCATCGCACGCGCAGCCCGCAGTCGCCTGAAAATCTTCGTTCGGGTCACTTTTCTAGGGCCGCCAAACGGCGGTCGCGATGCGGTTCTGTTCGGGGTAGGCCGGTGCTGACCTCGCACTTTTCGCCCGGCTTCGCACCGCATGTGGGGCAACGAACCGCCAGCGCTTCCTTCTGTGTGATTTTCATGCCTTATACAATGCACGGTTGTTCGCCAACAAAATGGTCAATTGTGACCATCGCGCAATCCCCCGCGAGGCGCATCATCTCTCTAGCAAAGGGCAGGGCCAGCGTTGCAAGCTGTGGCGGCACTTTTTCGTATGATCGCCGCGTGCCTTCCCCGACCTTTTCCAAGGAGCGATCGCATGCTTAAGCAATTGGCCACGGACACAAGCAAATCCCCCGAACCGCCGCGGACGTATCCAGGACCGCCGGCTGTGCCGGAGCGCGCCCAACAGCCACCGCTGCTTGAGCCTATCTATGAGCCCTATGCCCAGAAAGGGTTGCATGACGCTTCATATAAGCCTTACTCCGAGAAAGCAGCGCCGCCTGAGCCCCCTTATGAGCCTTACAAGGGCATATAGTCGCTGGCAAAGGTCAGGCGACCCCGGCCGCGCAAACCCATAAGTTGTAGCACCTTCCAGTTCTACGACTGTTTGCCTGAATTACTCTCGGAAGTGGTCAAGAGTGAACAGTTTAATGTAAATGAACCAAGTACCGTAAAAGGGTCAGCGGTTGCTCGCCGCGGAACCTGCTATGTACATGAACGAGAGGCAACTCGCGATATCGGTGCTCGAAGGTCTAAGAGAAGACTTGACTTATGCGCACCTCAATAATGGGAGCCGCATCGTCGACGTAGCCGACCTGCGCCAATATATCTATGAGCAGATCAGCCGGATTAGAACAAACGCGTACTTCATCTCGGCGCTGTACGGCAATAACGATGGCAAGGGGCAAGGCACCAGCAAAGGTCCCGGCCACAACGGGAAACCACAAAGCTAGTGCCGGTTGCCACAGGTCAAGGTAGTTGGAGAGCGTATGGTGGCGCAGTTTGACATCGGGTGCGCAGAAGCCTACGATCGTAGTTGAGCAAGGTACCTCTTCTTACTCTTTCAGGTTCTCTGAACTAAGTCAGCCCATCTGAAGTTCTCCCCCTTAGTTTCCCTCTGAAGGAGGAACTGCGTTATGACTCTATTGACCCGCTGGGAACCTTTTCGCGAGTTCTCCACCCAGCAAGACCGCATGAACCGCATGAACCGTCTTTTCCGTGAGTCGTATGGCGCCGAAGGCCCGGAAGAAGCCTTGACGACCACCAGCTTCGCACCGCCGGTGGACATCTACGAAGACGAGCACAACATTACTCTGAAGCTTGAGGTTCCGGGCATCGACGAAAAAGACATTGATGTCCGCATCGAGAACACCACCCTGACCGTCCATGGCGAGCGCAAGATCGAGAAGGAAGAGAAAGAGGAGAACTTCCGTCGTGTTGAGCGGCA